>CAYQVW010000001.1:0-349079 GCA_964421245.1 uncultured bacterium
AGGTTAAGAAGCATCAATCATCGAGGCCCCTCCACCATGTCCCCATCCTGCCCAGTTTTATAATCCCTATTCCCTATAACCTATTCCCTAGGGTATAATAAAATATAATGAAAGTCATAGAAGCCTTAAAAGAAAATAAACAGACAATTTCTTTTGAATTCTTTCCTCCAAAAACAGAAGAGCAAGAAAAAAAGCTATTTGGGGTTATTGAAAAGTTAAAACAATTCAACCCAAACTTTGTTTCAATTACTTGTGGGGCGTTAGGAACGACAAAAGATAAAACAATATTTTGGGTAAAGAAGATTAAACAAGACTTTGGTCTTGAGCCGGTTGCTCATCTAACTTGTGTTGCAGAGACCAGGGATAGTTTAGAAAAACATATTGATGAACTATATAATCTCGGAGTAAAGAATATACTTGCTTTAAGGGGTGATCCGCCAGAGGGACATCAAAAGTTTGTTCCGCCAAACAACGGTTTTCGTTATGCCAACCAATTAGTTGAATTTATTAAGAAAAAGAACCCCGATTTTTGCATTGGAGTGGCGGGTTATCCTGAGAAACATAGAGAATCAGAGAGCATTGAAAAGGATACCGAGTATTTAAAACAAAAAGTTAATGCTGGAGCAGATTATGTTATTTCCCAGCTCTTCTTTGAACCAAACATGTTTTTAGCTTTTTTAGAGAGATGTGAAAAGTCAGGAATAACTGTTCCAATCCTTCCAGGTATTATGATTATTACAAGTCTCAAGCAGCTTACAAAATTAACTCAGATGTGTGGTGCCAGTATTCCCAAAGCCCTTAAGGATAAACTAGAAAAACACCAGGATGATCCAGAAGCTATTAAGCAGATTGGAATAGATGAGGCAGTTAAGCTCTGTTTGAAATTAAAAGAGAAAAATATACCGGGGCTTCATTTCTTTGTGATGAATCAAGCAAAAGCGATATCTAGCGTCCTCCAACGACTATCATAGGAATTCTAATTGTAGGCTGCGCGTCCCCAACAGGAGCATGGTCATATTTTCCACAAACACCGGTCTGATACCCTAAATCAGATCCAACCATATCAATTGTTTCTAATACTTTTGGACCGTTGCCGGTTATAATTGCTCCGCGAACCGGATGTTTTCCTTTTCCATTTTCTATTAAATATCCCTCTGTTACATCAAAGACAAAATCTCCGTTAGTAACGTTTACTTCTCCACTGCCCATATGTTTAACAAGTAAACCATTTTTGATAGATGCAACAATTTCTTTTGGATTGGTTTTTCCTGGGGCAATAATAGTATTGGTCATTCTTGGAATTGGTTTACTCAAATAAGATTCGCGTCTTCCGTTTCCGGTTTCGGCAATTCCAAGTAATTTAGCATTGTATTTATCTGCCATAAATCCTTTTAAAATTCCATTTTCTATTAATATGGTCTTTTGTCCAGGATTTCCTTCATCATCAAAATAAAATGTGCCATATTTTCCAGGGATTGTTGCATCATCAATTACTGTTACAAGATTTGACGCTACTTTCTTCCCGATATTGTTTCCATATATAGATGTCCCTTTATATATAAAATCAGCTTCAAGGGCGTGGCCACAGGCTTCGTGTACCATTGTTCCACCAGCAGTTGAGTCTAGAACCACCATCATGCGGCCGGCAGGGGCGTGGGGAGCGTCTAACATCAATAAGGCACGCTCAGTCGCCGATCTTGCTCGCTCTTCTGGACTAAACTCTTCTATTAGTTCAAAGCCACAGGTTCCACCTGGTGCTTCGTAGCCGGTTTGTAAGATATTATCTTTAGCTACTATTACATTAATAAAATACCTGGTCCTGATGCGGTTGTCTTCTATATATATACCGTCAGAATTGGCAACAGTTATTCCTTGGTTGGAGTCCATGTAGCGTACCGTGACCTGTTTAACTTTGTCTCCATAGGAGCGGGCAGTCTTGTTTAAAGTTTCAACCAAGGCTACTTTTTCCTCAATTGCTACTTCATTTGGTCTTCTCTTGACAGCTATAGCGTGTGGTGGTACTCTTGGCACCAGATCACGTACTTTTTTAGTAGTCGATCCGGAAAAAGCAGAGGCAGCTTGTAATGCCACCTTTTTGAGTTCAGCTAGACTGACATTGGAGGTGCAAGCGTAAGAGATGGTTTTATCTTTTATGACTCTTATTCCGGCTCCGTGCGAGTTTCCTGATGTAATTCGCTCAATTTTACTATCTTCACAAGCAACTGTCGAGCCATTTGAGTCTTCTATAAAGATTTCGGCAAAATCTCCACCGGTTTTTAGTGCAATATGTAAAATTTCTTCAATTTGGGGTTTGGTCAGCATAAACCAAATTATACAAGATTTTTCAAGAAAAGTGAAATTTTTTAAATATACAGGCGATATATATGAGGTATGAATAAGGCAAGAATAATATGTTAAAAAGACCATCAGAAGCAACTTTAGCAACTTTAGGGGTATTAAGAAGGGTTCTTCCTCGGGCGGGTTATTTGTTAACCGGGAGACCAGTTGCTTCAGTTCCAGCTCAAACAATTAACAGCCAGGTTCAAGAGGTGCTTTCTGCTGGTAGAAGACCTAGATCACCTTTAATAAAAATGAAGATATCTCCAGATCAAGCTACGGGGGAGGTTTCTTTTCTTGCTTATGACACCAGTGAAGTAATTGATGTCCCTCAGTTTAATAGAACCTTGTCATCCTACCTTAGAAACAGAGGATTTACTAAAAAATTAAGACCAACAGTTATTGCTGTAAGTGAACGTGAAGGGATTGGAGGGCCAATTGAAACATATAATTTGACTACTGGAGAAGTTGAGAAGACGCTACACATAAACAGCAGAATACTTGCTGTTTGGATGGCTTTTTTTGAAGCAATTGAAGAGAGTGAGGATCAAGATTCAATTTCTTGGACCTCTTTTATTAGTCATTTAAGAGCAAAAGATATAATGATATTTAATGAAGGATGGTTGAGATTTGCTTTGGCAAGACATCCAGATATTTTTATTTGGAAAGAGGAAGTTTGCCAGGTTCAAAGAGGGGCAGATAATAAAGAGACAGTAGCAATTGCAATTCGGAGATGTGGAGAAGAATATGTTCAAGATTTATTACGGGATGCATTAGACGGAGAAATTGATTTTGATATTAAGCCTGCTTTGCCTATTTCTGAAATTATGAAGGTTACAGGACTAGAAGAACTTACAATTCGTTATATTCTTCGTAAAGATAAAGATTTTATCGTTGTTGGCGACGGGACGTATAGCTTTACAGGACTCTATCCGAGGAGGTTTGCTGCTTATAAGGCTCCGGTGAAAAATCCAAGTTCAAGACCATCAAAAGCTTGGAAAGGGGTTTACTTTGTTTTAAAACAGGTAAAAAAACCGTTAACAAAGAAAGAGGTTCATCAAGAGATGCTAAGATTAGGAGTTTATTGGATCTACTCTGCAGTCGCAAATCTTTTAGATACTCCTCCGTATCCAAATATTATAATTATGAAAAGAAGACCGATTAAAAGAGGGGAGAAGGGAATTCCTTATTTTTCCTTGAATATGAAAGTCGTAGGAAAATTGAAGAAGACTAGGAAAAAATAGTATATGCCAGAAGTAGCAATACAATCTTTTAAAACAGTTTTAACAAATGCGGCAGGGCGTAGACCTGGGCAAGCCAGTGTTGTTGAAATAGCACCCCGTATGACCCAGCCTTTATCTCAAGCCGGGATTGTTGATACCGTTGATGTAGAGCTTGGGCAGAGGGATGATATTAGGTTTAGGGGCCATAGAGATGTTTCTGTTGTCTCTCCTGGAACAATAAGAACCAGGGCAGATATATTTATTGCTTTAGAAGATAAAAGAGAAGATGATTTATATATTGGAATTAGGCATCCTGCTTTTCCGATTTGTCTCGGTGAATATATAACTGGTTTTTGGATACATGATGTGAAGGCGGAAGGAGGCTACATATCTTTTGCAAAGATTCTTAATAATAATGGAGCGGTTGTTTCTCATGGCATATTTGAAAGTTCATCTACTTTTTTTTGTTTATCTTTTGAATCTGAGCGAGAATTTTTGCCAGATTATTGGGTTGCAAAATTTCTAACGCTCTTAGTTAACATTGAAGGAAGAAGAAGGGTAATTCGTGCTCAATTAAATGATTTAAATGATTATGCTTTAACGCTGGGATCAAGAGTTGGAGGAGAGCTATTGGGTGAGGTTGATTTTTCTGATCCCCACTATCTTATTTGGGGAGTTAAAAATTTTGATGCTAGAACTAGAGATAACTTGACGATTAATTTGGGATATGGTGAAGGGGAGTTTCTTCCAGTTAGAGTAGATAGATATCGACAGCAATATTCAAGGTTAGCAAAAGGAGAAGCAATGAGAGCCTTGTCAGAATTGAAAGGAGAAGGAGTTGATTCCCAAAATGACGGGGTGAGAAGATTGTTAGATGCAATTTCTTTTACCGGACTTCGATCTATTTAGCCTCAGACCAACTATCACCAACTCCAATATCAACTTTTGCCTTAACATCTAATGGAATTGCATTTTCCATCTCATGTTTAACTATTTTCTTAACTTTATCTAATTCAGCCTCTTTTACTTCAAGAACAAGTTCATCGTGTACCTGGAGGATTAGTTGTAAGTTGTTAGTTGTAAGTTGTGAGTTGATTTTAGTCATAGCTACTTTTATTAAGTCTGCAGCTGTTCCTTGTACCGGAGTATTAATTGCGGTACGCTCGGCAAAGGCCTTCAGCGAAAAATTTGGGCTATTTATATCGGGTAGGGGACGTTTTCGGCCAAGCATCGTTTCAACATAGCCATTTTTCTTTGCCTCTTTAATTGTTTTCTCCATAAACTTCTTAACGCCTTTATAACGTTTAAAATACCTTTCAATAAACTGTTCAGCCTCTTTTCTCGATATCTTTAAACTTTTAGATAATCCAAAAGCTGATTGTCCATAGATAATTCCAAAATTAATTGCTTTAGCCGCTGAGCGCTGTTCATCATCTACAAAGTTTTCTGTTATTCCGAAGATATCTGCAGCTGTCGCTCGATGGATATCTTTTCCATCTTTAAAATCTTTAATTAATTGTTTGTCCTGGCTCAGATGAGCTAAGATGCGAAGTTCAACTTGAGAATAATCCGCAACAAGAATTTTATATCCTTTTTTCTGTGGGACAAAGGCAGATCTCACTTTCTTGCCTAGCTTTCCACGAATAGGGATATTTTGCATATTAGGATTAGAACTTGAAAGCCTACCGGTTGCAGTTATGGTCTGATTAAAGTTGGCATGAATTCGTCCGGTATCTTTTCTTACAAGTGTTGGTAGAACATCGACATAGGTTGATTTTATCTTTGAATACTGGCGATATTCTAAAAGCTTTTGTGCAATTTCATACTTAACTGCCAGTTCCTCTAGCACTGATGCATCGGTCGATGCCCCAGTTTTGGTCTTTTTAATAACTGGAAGCATTAATTTAACAAATAGAATTTCTCTAAGCTGTTTCGGAGAATTTAGATTGAATTTTTCTCCTGCTATGGCAAAGATATTTCGTTCAAGATCTTTTATCTCATGCTCTAGCTCTTTTGATATCTTATTTAAAATTTTACTGTCAACATAAACACCGTTTTTTTCTAATTCAACTAGGGCAGAGATTAGTGGCATTTCTACTTCATAAAAAAGTTTATCCAATTTTTCCTCTTTAAGCAGATTATTAAATTTATCAGCCAAGCCAATAGTTACATCTGCATCAGAACAGGCGTATTGAGTAGCAAGATCGATTGGAACATCGGCAAATGTTTCATATTCTCCACCCTTACCGATTAACTCATCCATTTTAGTCATCTCATGACGACCAAGATAGCGGGCTGCGGTCATTTTTAGATTTAGCTGATTAGAATTTGGATCGAGTAAGTAGGCTGCAACCATAGTGTCGAAGTAGGGTGGAGCCACGTTAATGCCGTATTTAAGTAAGACCTCAATATCGTATTTTATGTTATGACCGGATTTGAGTTTGTTGGATTCTAGGATTGATTTGAAATTAGTAACTAGTAATTTGTAATTAGTAATGGGTAGATAAAACGCCTCGCCATGTTTTATTGAGAAAGAAATCCCGACTAAATTAGCATCAAGGGCCTTAACAGAGTCGGTCTCGGTGTCAAAGGCAAAAGAGTCTGCTTCCTCAAGTTTTTTGATCAATTCTTTAAGCTTTTTTTCTGAATCAACACAATGGAAGTCATATTTTGAGATCTCTTTCCTTTTTTCTTCTAAAGTTTGTTTAGAGTGTTTTTTATCTGAGTATTTCTTAATTAGATGATTGAACTCAAACTTCTCAAATATTTTAATTGCTTTGTCCCAGTCAATTGCATATTTCTTCTCTTTCTTTATAATAATTTCTATCGGTACATCGCATACGATAGTTCCTAGCATATAACTTAGGAGGGCCTGTTCTTTTTCTGTTTCAATTAGGGTTCTGATTCTATCTTTTTTTATCTTGGCTGTATTTTTTAGCAAATTATCCAGTGATCCAAATTCTTTTAGGAGTGAAACGGCTGTTTTTTCTCCAATTCCTCTTACTCCTGGTATATTGTCGGAAGAATCTCCTTTTAATGCCTTTAAATCGATCATCTGGGTTGCTTTTAAACTATATTTTTCAACGATTGCCTTTTCATCATAAACCATTAAATCAGACATTCCTTTGCGTGGTGTCACAAGTTTAATGTTTTTATTAACCAGTTGTAGTAAATCTTTATCACCAGAAAATAGTTCGACCTTGTATCCCTCTTTTTCTGCCTCTTGTGCCAATGTTCCAATAACATCATCAGCCTCAAAACCTGGCATCTCGAATATCGGAATATTAAGGGCTTTGGCAACTTCTTTAATATGTGGCATCTGTTGATGAAGCGTTGGGGGCGCTTTGTCTCGAGTAGCCTTGTACTCTTTGTATTTTTTATGCCGAAAGGTCGGTTCCTTTAAGTCAAAAGAAATTGCAACATAATCTGGCTCTTCTTCCAGGATTTTCAAGAGCATTGAGGTAAAGCCATAAATAGCATTAGACACAATACCATCTGATGTTTTCATAGTATCGGGAAGGGCGTAGAACGCTCGGTAGGCCAGGGAATTTCCGTCGATTAGAATAGCTTTCATGAAGCTATTTTATCACTTCTAAGATTTTTCCCCAAGCTGATAACGGGTAAAACGTCGAATTACGATGTTTTCACCAATCTTTGCGGTGATATCAGTAAGTAGGGTTCTGATGTTCTTTTTTGGTTCTTTAATAAAAGGTTGTTCAAGTAAACAAATCTCTTCATAAAACTTCTTAATACGTCCTTCAATGATCTTTTCCATTGCCTTTTCAGGTTTTTTTTCTTCTTTTGCCTGTTGCAATAGAATATTCTTTTCGTGTTGAACGAGAGATTCCGGAACCTCTTCTTTACTAATGTATTGAGGAGCTTGTGCTGCAATTTGCATTGCAATATCCTTTGCAAAGGCCTGAAACTCGATATTCTTTGCAACAAAGTCAGTTTCGCAATTAATTTCAACTAAAACACCGATTTTTCCACCAGTGTGGACATAAGCATCAACAATTCCTTGTGCAGCAGTTCGTCCAGCTCTTTTGGCGATACTAGCTAACCCTTTTTTCCTTAAGAACTCAACTGCTTTTTCCATACTGCCCTTATTTTCTTGAAGGGCCTTTTTGCAGTCCATCATTCCGCAACCGGTTTTTTCTCTTAACTGTTGTACTTCTTTGCTGGTGATTTTTGTCATTTTAGAATCCGATCCTTTCTTTTTCTTCTTCGTTTTGAGGAAGTTTGGGAGCAAGATCTTCCAATCTCTCTTCTTCTGTTACTATTTTTGCATCTTCGCTCATTTCTTCGGCTTTCTCTTCTTTCTTTTCTTCCGTTTTTTCTTCGCCTTTTGCTTCTTCTGATTTAAGCTCTTCTGCTCCAACTTCTAGCGGAACGGCAATTTCTGGAGCTCTCTCTTCTTCTGGTTTTAATAGTTCTCGTCCAGCTAAAATGGCATCTGCAATAATAGATGTCAGTAATTTAATAGAACGAATTGCATCGTCATTTCCTGGAATTGGGAAGTCTACCTGATCTGGATCACAATTTGTGTCTACAATGGCGACAATTGGAATTTTTAGTTTTCTAGCCTCAGCCAAAGCTGTTTGCTCTTTTTTGGTGTCAATTATAAAAACTACAGAAGGAGGTTTTTTCATATCTCTTATACCATCTAATCCACGTACTAATTTTCTATGTTCGCGCCGGAGTGTGGCAACCTCTTTTTTTGGAAGTTTTTCGAATAATTCATCGGCTTCCATCTTTTCTATCTCTTTCATGCGAGAAATGTTTTTCTGAAGAGTTTTGAAGTTAGTTAGGGTTCCACCTAGCCAACGGTCTTTAATGTAGAACATTCCACATCTTTTGGCCTGTGTTTCAACCGCTTCTTGTGCTTGTTTTTTGGTTCCTACAAAAAGAATTGTTCCACTTTGAGTAATTTGATCTTTAATAAAGGCATAGGCTTTTTCAATCAAAGGAATAGATTTGTGAAGATCGATTACGTGGATTCCATTCCTTGATGAATAAATATATTTTCCCATTTTGGGTTCCCAACGCGCACTCTGGTGACCAAAGTGTGCTCCTGCTTCAAGTAATTCTTTCATTGTTACAATTGACATGTTTCCTCCTTTTTTTCTCTCTACAAACCTTAATTTTATCATGAATTTCACTTATCTGCAATCGTGATAAATTAGTTGACTTTTAAGATAAGTATTCTATACTAATTACAAGAGGTGATAGTTATGAGCGATAATTTATTAAAAAGAGCGAAGGCGTTTATGGGGCTTGATGTTGAGGATCAAGATGAATTGTCCGTTCCAGGAAGTCAGCTTGAAATTAGCTCAATTCTTAGGAATCGCAGAGAGACGCATAAAGAGAAAGAAGAATGCGCTTATGAAATAATCATCTATGAACCAAAGGTCTATGAAGATTCCCTTGCCATATCGGCCAATTTGAGGTCCGGATCTCCGGTTTTGGTAAACCTTAAACACCTTGAGCCTCAAGAAGGTACTCGTTTGATTGATTTTGTTTGTGGTACCGCTTATGCGATTGATGGACACATGATTAAGATTGGGGATACTATTTTTCTCTTTACTCCTGGCTCCATTAAGGTTGTAGATGCAGAAGAAAAAGTGTCGCTATCTGATGATCTGTCCGCTCTAGGAGAGAAGAGAGATAGCTTTTTCTCCCAACACTAAATAGATGAAAAACTTAGCCCATTCTAAGATTGCCTTCATTGGTGCAGGTAAAATGGCCGAAGCAATTATTGCTGGCCTCTGTGGTTGTAATGTGTTACCCCCACATAATATTATTGTTTCCGACAAGAAAAAATCCCGAATCAAAGCAGTAAATGAGCATTGTCGAGTAAAATCAGTTGATAGTAATTCTTCTGCCGTTGCTTACGCCTCTGTGGTAATATTGGCTGTTAAACCTCAGGATATGGATGATGTTTTAAAGGAGATTGCTCCTTATGTAACCAAATTTCAATTAATAGTCTCAATTGCTGCTGGAATAACATTGGATAGACTACAGAAGAAACTTAAAAAAGTACCGATTATTCGTGCTATGCCCAATAACCCTGCTTTAGTTGGTGCTGGCATTACTGCACTTTGTCGTGGGGAGTTTGCAAAAGAAATTCACCTAAAAGTGGCCGATTCCATTTTTAAGACAGTGGGGGAGACGGTTGTTGTTAATGAAAAGATGATGGATTCTATTACCGCTCTCTCGGGTTCTGGTCCGGCATTTGTTTATCTTTTTTTAGAAGCATTAATTTCTGGAGCTTCCGCGTTAAAATTACCCAAAGAGACTGCCAGGCGATTGGCATTGAGTATGATTCAGGGATCTGCATTGGTTGTAAAAGAGACTCACAAGCCACTCAAACAATTGCGAGATATGGTAACATCAAAGGGTGGGACTACCGAAGCTGGACTTCGGACCCTAAAAAAATATAAATTTAAAAAAGCTATTGAGGAGACTCTTCTAGCCGCTTTTAAACGATCGAAAGAATTAAGTAAATGACATTATTAATTGCAGGAACTACTGGTTTAGATACAATTGAAACCCCTTTTGGGAAAAAAGATGGGATTTTGGGTGGATCTGCTATCCATGCCGCAATCTCAGCTAGTTTTTTTGGGCGAGTTTCGCTTCTTTCTATTGCTGGAGAAGATTTTCCAGATTCTCATCTAGACTTTCTTAAATCAAGAAAAATTGATCATAAAGGGTTAAAAAAGGTTGCTGGCAAGACCTTTCATTGGGAAGGATATTATGAGTATGATATGAATCAGGCCCACACCAAAAGAACAGACCTAAATTCTTTGCTTCAATTTGATACAAAACTCTCAGCAGAAGAGGCATCGGCCGAATATGTATTCTTAGCAAACCTTGATCCGGATTTACAATTAAAAATTATCGATCAATTGAAAAATCCCAAGTTTATTGCTGCCGATACGATGAATTTTTGGATCGATCAGAAGAGGGATTCGCTACACAAACTCCTAAAGAAGGTTGATTTTATTATATTAAACGAAGGAGAGGCTCGTCAGTTCATGGAAACCCCCAGTCTTCCTTTGGCAGGTAGAAGATTGCTCGAATTAGGGGCAAAAGGTGCTATAATTAAAAAAGGGGAACATGGGGCGGTGGTTTTTACAAAGGACTATTTCTTTTCTGCAGCGTCTTATCCACAAGAAGAACTAAAAGATCCAACTGGAGCAGGTGATTCATTTGCAGGTGGTTTTATGGGTTATTTGTCTTCTGGTAAAGAGGTAAATCAGACTAATATTCGCTCGGCTGTAGTTATTGGCTCTGTTATGGCCTCTTTTAATATAGAAGGTTTTGGTCCGGAGAGAATGAAACGTCTGACTAATAAAGAGATAATTGATCGTTTTGAAGAGTTTAGAAGATTTTCAATGTTTGAACCGATTAATATTTAAGGGGGAAAAATGCTCGATCAATTTAAGTTTGTTGGTAAGAAGCTGTTTGAGGAGGGATTAATATCCTCTCATGCTGGTCATATGAGTATTAGAAAAGCAGATAAAATTTACATTACAAGAGCCCTCTCCATGCTCTCTGAATTAAAAGAAGAAGATATTATTGAAGTTTCTCTTGATAAAGAGGGGGAAAATGATAAAGAGGCATCAGTTGAATTGCCAGTACATCGCGCAATTTATTTAAAGACTAAGGTACAGGCTATTATTCATGCTCGTCCAACCGAAGCTATTGCACTCTCTTTTCAAGAAGAAAAGATTTATCCTCAAGACTCTGAGGGACGTCTTAATATGCGAACGATTCCGGTGGTCAGAACCAGAGAATCAATTAATTCTCCTGATGCAATCAAACAATTACCTGCCATATTTAATGGCGGTTATAATGCTGCAATGGTTAAGGCGCATGGTTCTTTTGCCGTTGGAGCCGATTTAGTCGAAGCATATAAATATACTTCGGTTCTTGCTTCTTCATGTAAAATAATTGCAGTTCAAAAATCTATTGCAAAGCCGCAACCTTCTACTCAGCACCAGCAAAGAGGTGGCCCGAGGAATAGTCCAAGGAGTGGTCAAAGGAGTGGTCAAAGGTCCTTTAGGGGGAAATCGGCTATTCCAGAGGGTATTGGTATCATGGGGAGAAGAGCCCCATATCGCAAGAGATGAAAAAAGACGAGCTCCTTTTAAAAATAAAATCCTATAATCCTACAGCTGATTTTAAATTGGTTGAAAGAGCTTTCCTCTTTGCAAAAGAAAAACATAAAGGAGACAAACGACTTTCTGGTGATCCATTTATAATCCATCCATATGAAGTTGCAATGATCTTAGCCGATCTTGAGCAGGATGTTCCAACAATTTGTGCTGCGCTTTTGCACGATACGATTGAAGATGTTGATATTAAAAGAGAGGAGATAAAAAACCTTTTTTCTGAAGAAATTGCCCATTTAGTTGAGGGAGTTACCAAACTTGGCCAATTAGTTTATGAGTCAAAAGAAGAACAGCAGGCAGAAAACTTTCGTAAGATGTTTATGGCAATGGGTAGGGACCTTCGAGTTATTATTATTAAGCTTGCTGACCGCCTGCATAATATGCGCACCCTAGAATATTTACCGCCGAAAAAAATAAAAGAGACCGCTCTTGAAACAAAAGAAATTTTTGCTCCTTTGGCACATCGCTTGGGAATGTGGAAGATTAAATGGGAATTGGAGGATTTATCCTTTCAGTTTTTAGAGGAAAAAGAATTCCAGTTTATTAGAAAAAAAATTGCCAAAAGTCGCAAGGCCCGAGAGGGTTATATTAAGGAGTTTATCGAACTGGTTTCGGGAGTCTTAAAAAAGGTATCAATCGAAGCCGATATTTATGGGCGACCAAAGCATTTCTATAGTATTCATCGTAAAATGCTTGAACAGAATCTTGATTTTGATGAGATTTATGATTTAACTGCAATTCGTCTTTTGGTTGAAACTGTTAAAGAATGTTATGCGGCACTTGGAATAATTCACTCAGCCTGGAAGCCTATTTCAGGTCGTTTTAAGGACTATATTGCTGTTCCAAAGAGCAATGGCTATCAGTCCTTGCACACGACTGTGATCGGGCCAGAGGGGAGACCAGTTGAAATACAAATTAGGACTCGCCTGATGCATCGGATTGCAGAATATGGGATTGCTGCCCACTGGGTTTATAAGGAGAAAACATCAGATAAAAACTTTGATCTTAAGATGTCTTGGTTTAGACGCTTGCTTGAAAACCAAAATGAACTAAAAGATGCCAAAGACTTTATGGAGAGCTTGAAAATTGATCTTTTTACAGAAGAGGTTTTTGTCTATACTCCCAAGGGAGATGTTTTTCAATTACCCGTCTCTGCATCACCGATTGATTTTGCCTATCATATCCACACGCAAGTTGGGCATAGGATCCAAGGGGCAAAGGTAAATGGAAAGATTGTTCCTCTAGACTATCAACTTCAAAATGGAGACATTGTCGAAATATTAACAGGAAAGATTGATGCCCCACACATGGACTGGTTAAAATTTGTAAAGACTG
Organism: uncultured bacterium; assembly: GCA_964421245.1. Classification (GTDB taxonomy): domain Bacteria; phylum Margulisbacteria; class WOR-1; order XYC2-FULL-46-14; family XYC2-FULL-46-14; genus CAYQVW01. The sequence continues at coordinate 13,070 of CAYQVW010000001.1, forward strand.
GCAGTGCCCGCGCTCGAATTCGAAGCTGGTTCAAAAAACATAAACCGCCAGAACAACCACAGGAGAAAAAAGAAGAGGAATCAAAAGTAGTTGAGTTATCCAAGCCTCGCCGTAGAAAAATTGTTCTTGGGATCAAGGTCTCTGGTTTATCTGGTGTATTAGTTCGGATTTCAAAATGTTGTAAACCTTTACCTGGAAATAAGATAATCGGATTAGTAAGCCGTGGAAGAGGGATATCGGTGCATCGAGCGGATTGTCGTACCCTGGCACAACAAAAGATTAATAAAGATAAATTAGTTGATGTTGCTTGGGATTTAAGCCAAGATGTTTATTATCCGGTAGCAATAGAAGTTGAGGCTTTTGATCGGGTTGGCATATTTAAGGATGTTTTAGCATCTATTTCTAATACCGATACCAATGTTGTGTCGGCCTCTGTTTCGACCAAGCGTGGAAGCTCTGCCTTTTTAAATGTAGTGGTTGATGTAAAAGAGGTAAAACACCTCGAAAAAATGTTGGCTGTTATACGTTCTCTCTCCGATGTTTATGATGTACATCGGGTTGAATAAAGTGATATAATACTCGGTATGTTACGAGATTTTATTAAGAAGGTTGCTAATTTTGAGAATTTAACCCCAAAAGAGGCGGAAAAGTCTCTCAATATCATCATGACGGGGAAGGCTACTCCCTCCCAGATTGCTTGTTTTTTAACTGCGCTTAGAATGAAGGGTGAGACAATTGACGAGATTACCGGATTTGCCAAAACGATGCGCAAACATGCTCGTAAGGTTAAGGCGAAGGCGAAGGGTTTGGTTGATACCTGTGGAACTGGTGGGGATGTATCTCATACTTTTAATATTTCGACTCTCTCTGCATTAGTTGCTGCAGGCGCTGGAGTCTCTGTTGCCAAACATGGAAATCGCTCAGTCTCGTCCAAGTGCGGTAGTGCAGATATTTTAGAAGCGCTTGGGGTGAAAATTGACCTTGAACCTAAAAAAGTAAAGAGATGTATTGAGCATGTTGGTATCGGTTTTCTTTTTGCTCCAGTTTTTCACAAGGCAATGAAATTTGTAATGCCTTCTCGTCGAGAAATTGGAATTAGAACTGTTTTTAATATTCTTGGTCCATTAACTAATCCGGCAAATGCCAAAGCACAGGTTTTGGGGGTTTATGATCCAAAATTAACTACCTTAATGGCAGGAGTATTAAAAAATCTAGGCGTAAAACATGCCTTGGTGGTTCATGGTAATTCTGGATTAGATGAAATGTGTATTTCAAAGAGTACTAGTGTTTCAGAATTAAAGGGTGGAAAGATTAGGAATTATACCCTCTATCCAGAGGATGTTGGTTTGAATCGTGGTAAAAAGTCCTCACTGATCTGTCGTGACCTTTTGGCAAATAAGAGAATGGCTTTAAAGATTCTTAAAGGGAAAGAACGGGGGACTCCTCGGCAGATAGTCTTATTAAATGCTGGATCTGTTATTTATGTATCCGGGAGAGCTTTTTCTATCAGAGAGGGCATCTTAAAAGCCACAAAGTCAATTGATTCTGGAGCAGCTTTAGGAAAGCTAAAAGAGTTAGTTAGGTTTAGCAATAAAGGGTAATTAATGTTTATTAAGACTGATAAGTTAGTAAAATCGTATAAGGGTAGACGGGTTGTTGATGAAATTAGTGTCGAGTGTAATCAGGGAGAAATTGTTGGAATCTTGGGTCCAAACGGTGCTGGAAAGACTACTACTTTTTCTATGATTGTTGGTTTGGTAAAGCCGGATTTTGGACATGTTTTTTTAGCTGAAAACGAAATAACCTATTTGCCAATGCACCGTCGTGCCAAAATGGGGCTTGGTTATCTGCCTCAAGAAGCATCAATCTTTCGCAAACTCACTGTTGAAGAAAATATAATAATTCTTTGGGAATTGATGCCGCAAGTTAAAAAATCAGAATATGAAGAGAGATTAGTATCTCTATTAGATGAGTTTGGTGTTACCCATCTTCGCAAACAAAGAGCTTATACCTTGTCTGGGGGAGAGCAGCGCAGGGTAGAAATTGCACGTGCCCTGGCTACTAATCCTTCTTTCTTATTACTGGATGAACCGTTCACCGGGATAGATCCAAAAACTGTTACAGATATTCAGGAAATCATGACACATTTAAAGAAAAAAGGAATTGGAATTGTTATAACAGACCACAATGTGCGGGAGACTTTAAAAATTACAGATCGAGCTTATATTGTTCACAAGGGGGAAATTTTAATATCTGGTTCTGGAGATGAAGTTGCAAAATCAGAAGCCGCAAAAAAATTCTATCTTGGAGACCAGTTTGAGCTCTGATGCTAAAACAAATTGACCGCTATATATTTAAAGAGCTTTTTGATCCTTTTCTCTTTGGACTACTCTCTTTCTCACTAATTCTTTCTGCCTCTATGGTTATGTTTGAACTCGTTCGTGCTGTGGTTATGTCCGGGATGCCATTAATTGTAGCACTTAAAATATTTATCTATAGACTTCCAGGCGTTGTGGTTTATATTTTTCCAATGGCGGCGCTCTTAGCTGCTCTTTTGGGCTTTGCTCGGCTTTCAAAAGACTCAGAGATTACTGCCTTTCGTGCCAATGGAATTAGCTTACAACGTTTAATGATTCCGGTAATTATTTTTGGTATTGTGGTTTCTGTAGTTAATCTTCTCTTTTATGAAATTGTTGTTCCTGAAGCGAACAAGGCAGCGAAAAATTTATTGATTGAATCAGCTATCAAAAAAGCACCAACGATTGAAGAGAACGTTTTTGTGCCAGAATTTTCTAGAGGATCCCTAAAGCGGGTTTTCTATGCACGTAAGCTAGAAAATGAAGTTATGAAGGGGGTTATTGTACAGGAGTTCTCAAATGGTGTTCTCTCCCAAATTATTAATGCCAAAGAGGCCTTATGGCAGAAGGATCAAAAATCCTGGCTATTTCGGGGTGGGATTATATATATATTATCAGGTGATGGTGAATATAAGCATCTTATTAAGTTTGAAGAACAGTCTATTGCAATCAAGTTTACCCCTCAAGATCTTTATTCTGATGAGAAAAAACCTGAAGAGATGAGTATTTCCGTACTCAGAAAATATATTAATTTAAAGGAGCGAATGGGGGAGAAGATTACTAGTTTAAAAATTCAGCTTAATATGAAGATTGCGATTCCATTTGCGAGTCTGGTTTTTGTATTGCTCGGTGCTCCGCTTGGATTGTCTCCTCGCAGGTCTAGTTCTTCAATTGGGCTTGGTCTTTCTATTATTGTAGTTTTTGTATATTATGTCTTGATGTTTTTTTCAATGGCATTGGGAGAACTTGATCTTATTTCACCGGCCCTCTCGGCTTGGCTTCCAAATATCTTGACGGCTATTCTTGCCTACTATTTTATTCGCAGAGCGAGTATGATTTAAAATGCTTGCCTTCTGGATAATCTTACTCTTAATTGTTGTTTCTGGATTTGTTTCTTACTTTGGAGATAAAGTAGGCCATTATGTAGGACGACGCCGTCTTTCTGTCTTTGGAATGCGTCCTCGCTTTACTGCAATATTGGTTTCTATTGTTTCAGGAATTTTGATTGCAAGTATTACTTTTGGTACTTTTATTGTTTTATCTCGTGAAGCTCGGTTAGCTTTATTTGGTTTAGAAGATTTGCGTGGCAAGATAATCTCTTTGGAAAAGGTAAGAAACAAACTTGAAAAAGAGATTGAGGTAAGACAAAAAGGATCTTTATTGTTTCGCAATGGAGAGGTCTTTTTAACCACTCTTATTCCGGGGGGGCTTGATCAGGTATCTGCTGACCAAAAGATAAAACAGGTTTTAGACCTTCTTGGTTTATATCTTTCTAATTTGGGTATAAAAGATGGGGAGTCTCTTATCTCTTTGTCGAACAAAAATTACAAAAGAGCGGTTAATTTATTATCTTCTCGTTCAGAAGATCAGGTTTTACAGGTTAAAGTTATAAGAAATGTTATTTATGGTGAGAAGATTGCAATTGAGCTTATCTTTTCACCTAACCGTTTAGTTTATTTAGAAGGTGAGGAAATAATTGGGAGTGAGATTAATTCTTCTTTATCTGATCCTGAAATAGAGAGAGAATTGCAGCTTTTATTGGCTGAGGCCCGGGCATTGGCTGAGAGAAAAGGGATTATTCCAGATGCGACAGGCTCTTTAGGCAGTATTCCATATGCGGAGATATTTAATACTGTAAAGGCGATAAGGCCCGTCTCGCCGAGGGCTCGCCGAGGCGGACAAAAAGGCAAAAACGTAAAGGTAAAAGTAGTTGCGAATAGGCCAATTTATTCTATTGGACCATTAAGTGTTAGTTTTGATTTATGATTATTTTGGCAATTGATCCGGGCAAAGATAAGTGTGGAATTGCGGTTTTGGGGCAATTTGAGATCCTCTTTAAAAAAATAGTAAAAACAAAAAAAATCAAAAAAGAGATTAAATCCTTGCTTGCTTCTTATAAAATCAAAGAAATTATTATTGGTGATGGAACCTCATCGGATAATATAAAAAAACAATCACGAGCTTTTAATTTGCCGATCAAAATAGTTAAAGAGGCTTTTTCAACTCTTTACGCCCGTAAATTATATTGGCAAGACAACCCACCAAAGGGATTGCTTCGTTTTATTCCCAAAGGACTCCTTTTTCCTCCTCGCCCAATAGATGACTATGCTGCAGTGGTTATTGGGCAGCAATGTCTAGAAAAATAGCCTGAAATTTTTCTCCTCTCTATCCGATAAAAAAGCATAAGAGAAAAATAATTTTGGAGGATATTATGTTTAATAGGGTATGTAATCGTTTTGGAAATGCGAGAAGAATTAATGTTGCTATGCAACAAAATGCCGGAGTTCGTTTGCGTCGTACTTTGGGTAGTGTCTGTTGTAATCCAAATAAAATATATGTAGTTACGCATGTAATAAACGGAAAAATGAGAAATACTCTGTTAAGTTTGGAAGCAGCTACAATGGTTTCTGATAATGCCCAAATAAAATTTGAGGATGGGGTTTTAAGACCTAATCAAACTCCTGCAACTTTTGGGGATGATACGTTAGCTGATTATTCTGTTGCAGAATTTCTTTCTTGTTTGTGTGAAACACTATTTAGTATCTGTGCAAATCGCGAAGATGATAGGGATGAGTTAAATAGTTTTGAGAGTAATGTAATTAGACATCCTGATAATAATATTGATTTTACTTTGACTTTTTCAGAAAAGGATGGGGATTCAGTAAGCCAATTTCGTGTTTACCAGGCAACCACTGTTTGTGGTGAGGTGAACGCTATAACGATAAAAAGAGAACCAGGGTCAGACAAATTATTGGTTGATTTTCACTTGTTTTCTGTTCGATCGGGAGCAATGGGTGAGGCCGATTTAAATGTTATTAATTGCGAAGTTTCAGGAAAGCATTTACAAAGTCTTTTAGCTTAGTTAGTTTGTCGGTATCTGAAAAGTTAATATTTCAATATTATTAATCGTACTTCTTGCTAAGACTCTGCCAAGTGGATCAACCACCCCAGAAATACCAGTATTAGCTGCTTGAATAAAGTATTTTCTGTTTTCAACCGCTCGCATAATACCCATATTAAAGTGTTTATCTAATGCCGTTGAATCTTTGAACCAGGCATCATTAGTTATTGTAAGTAATACCTCTGCTCCCTGTTTGGTTCTTTGTTTTGCTAGATGTGGCAAGGTCGATTCAAAACAGATTAGTGGACCAAATTTTATACCATTAATATTGATTAGTTTGGGATTTGGATCTCCACTATAATCATAATCAAAAAAGTTTTTTATGCTTCCTAAAATCGGACGTAATAGCGGACGAAATGGCAGGTATTCTCCAAAGGGAACTAGGTGCTGTTTATTGTATGGTCCAATTATTTCACCAGCTGGAGATATTGCAATAAGTGAATTATAAATATGCTTTTCATCCTGGTAATATGGTATCCCCAGAATAAGATGGGCATTTACCTGTTTTGCTAGGCTCTTTATATCTTTTAATAAGACCGGATTGTCTAATAAATAGGTAGTAATTGCTGTTTCTGGCCAGATTATTATGTCGGGTTTTGCATTTGCTGCCTGTTTTGTTAGTTTGATAAGGCGATTAATCGAAAAGGTATTACAGCTATAATCAAGTTTTCTTGTTTGGGATATATTGGGTTGGATTATAGAGATTTTTGGTGATATGGAACCGAGACTTTTAGTCTCAGGTTCCTTGGTTAATTCTTGATATTCATAATAATATATCCCGCCAAATAAGATAATAATAACTAGTACGAACAACCCGGCTTTTCTCGGTTTATTTAAGTTTTCTAAAAATCCGAATATTAAGAGATTTATTAGTACTATTAAAAAAGAGATGCCATAAACAGATAATGTTGCTGCAATTTGTAGGATTGGTAATATTTGTGTCTGACTATAACCTAGCCCTCCAGCAGCCACTCCAAAGGGAGTTAGCGTTCTAATCCATTCAACCAATATCCAGGCCAAAGGGATAAGAATAATTGATGCTTTATTGAATCTGGTATAGATTGTTTTGATCAGCATTGCTGCTGCTACAAAGTATAAGGACTGAAAGATGATTAAAGCAAGAATGCTAAGATATGCCCATATGCCAACGTAATTAGATAGAGTAGTAATCCAAGCTAGATTAATTGAGAAGAAAGTCAATCCTAAGATAAAACCCATCCTTATGTCTTTTGATTTCTTAATTGCAAATAGAAACGGGATCAATCCAATCCAAGCCAAGAGATGCAGATTTGTTTTTGGAAAGCTAAGAGCCAAAAGTATTCCAGATAATATTGTTAATGCTATGTTTTTTCTCACTGTATTGTTACCTTCACACTTAGAATATCTTCACTTGCATTAATTGTCGAGTCAGAACTATCGGCTACATTGACCTGTGCCCCAGTAAATTTTTGTATTGATTGTGTTGGAGGGTAGAGTAGGTCTTTGGTTCTTTTAAATTGAGAGACGGGATAATCGACTGTAATAAAATCAAAATAGATATTATCTGGAATGGTTCCGGTAAAGATACGATCGAGTCTAAAACTAAAATTAAGAGTTGACGAAATACTTGTTAGATCAGATAAAGTGTCTTGAGTAGCGGTTGTGTTGTAAACATAGGGTCCAGTGCTTATATAGTATCCGGTATTATTTAATTCAATATATCCGGTCCAAGTAGAGTAGTAATTTGTGTAATATGTTTCTGGGCTGCCGGTTTGAGGAGTATCCCCAATAGTTAAAAATTCATATTCAATATTATCTGGTGGTGGTAGCGGAACACTAAATGATTCATTGGTGCTTAAAACCAGATAATAGCGATTATTGATTGTATCAACAGACCCTCTAAGCTTTACCTCAACCACCATCTCTGTGCCATAAGTTACCTTAGGAGTTACTGTTTTGGAACAGCCCACCGCTGTGAGCAGAAATCCCAACATCAAAATCCAAAATCCAAACTTCTTCATCAATATCTCCTAGGTGAGCCTTGTTTAAATTCGTCTTTCATAGTTTTATCAAATCCTTCATGGAAGAATCCTCGTGCCGGGGCATATCCAAATGGTTCATCAGGCAAAGCCTTAATGGTAAATGTTAAACTATATTCTTTTCTATAGTCAGAATACAGGTATTTAACATCCCAGCAGTGAAGGTCTTTTATTATCATAACATCTCGAAGCTTGAAAAAATCAGCAGCCTTGTCATAAACATGGCCAAATTTTATATGCCAGTGATTAACCCAATCTTTTTCTGAACCGATTTCCCAATCAACGATGCTATTGGCTGTTTTTAATATTCCAGCATTAATATCTTGGTTTGCGTTTACCGAAAGAGTTAGTTTGTTAATCGGTTTTAGTGCGATTCCGGTTGTTAAATCCAAGTATTTTTTGTTATTAAGATCAAATCCAGAGCGGGCATTTAAGCTTACTTTGCTGCTTGGACTTAGCTTAAGCTTGGTTAGCAGGTTGTCGTATTTCTTGATTTTAAAATTATAACCACATGATGAAGTCCAATCAAATTTATTTTTGTAATAAAAGCTCAAGGATTCTTTCAATCCACTGTAATCTGTATTGACTGTATCAAAGAAGAAGGGGGAATTTCCTTCAGAAATACCTCTGCTAAAACTAATGCGATTTTTGATTTTTTTAAACATATGGGTGTTTAGACTAGCACTTTCTTTATATTGGTATCTTTCATCCCCTGGGTTGTAGGCATATTGATCAATGCTGGCAGAAAGTCCCAGGGTTGTCCATAAGATCAAGGGGATATTTCTGTTGGCAGAAAGTCCTGCCTGATATCTTGCTGCCCTAAAGTCTCGGTTGCCTCCGATAGTTGGAACATATTTTACTTCGCGGTACCATCCATAGCCAAGTGTTGAGCGAAGCTTTAATAATTTTAAATCTAGTGGTTTGGTTCTAAGTGTTACTTCTGGTTGTCTTTCTAAATATTGTACATTCGAGTCGGCAGTGTAGTCTTCTTGATCAAGATCAAAATAGAAGTTTTCATAAAGAGTTAAATCATAATACCTATTTGAGTGGGCTATTGTATAGTTGGCATCTAATCTCTGATCCCCAATATCTCCTTTGTTTAATACATTATTATTGTAGTTAAAGTCAGTATTTATTCTTGTGTTTTTAAACAAAAAGGGCTGAGAGTGTGTTAAGCGCTGGTTGAATCTTATGTTGCTTGGAATATTCTTCTTTTGATTTAGAGTAGTACTGTATTTGGTGTCATAACCCTTATAATAATGGTTTCCACTAAATAAATAGTATTCATTTTGGTTTTGAGTATCATCAATTTGTTTTAATCCGAAATTAGTTTTGTGTTTTCCCGAATGATTCCAGCGAAATTCATTTTCAACCTTGTTTACTCGACCACTAGGAATCAAGTATGTATTTTTTGTTTCGTGACGCAGACTATAGTTGATATTTTTAGAAACCTTTTCATTATGGTTCAACTTTAAGACCCAATCCTGTTGTTTGGTATCTTTTTCTTCCAGGTGATAGAGATAAATTTTTGATTTATCTCCATATTCATACTCTCCACCATAGCCAATTCCTTTTTTGTCCATCCAGTCTAGGAAGATTAGGCTTCCAGCAACTGGGAGGGGGGAGTCCCAAACAGTTTTAACAAAGGTTCCCTCAACCTGGTTTGATCCGATGGTCCAATTTCTTTTTCTTTTTTTGTTGAGGTCGTAATAAATATAGGGAGCCCACATGACCGGTGATTTTAAAGCCCAGCCCTGATAAAAGGTTACCCCCCAGCCAATAATTTTGTCATTTGGATAGTATTGAATCTTTTTAGCTATTGCAAAATAGTGAGGGTCGGCATTGTCGCAGGTTGTCACATCGGCATCGTAGCCAACCATCTGGTCATGATAGTCCGTTATCTCTTTGGCCCCAAGATAAATATGCCCCTTTATTGCCGATGGAGATTGGACGCTTTTAAAATCAAAAAAGCTTGCAACTTCGTTACTTGAGTGAAAGACAAGTTTGCTACCCAGGGCATTATATTCATCTCCCTTTAAGGTTACATTGCCCTCAGCTGTTACAATATCAAGTTCAGTATGCATTTCCAGCTCATCGGCATAAATAATAAAATCTTTGAGGTGAATTTCGATTGATCCAGACGCCGTTACCATATTTTTTTCTTCAGAAAACTTTAGCGTATCGGCTTTTATGTTAACTGGTATTTCTTCGGCCAGGCTTGGAGTTATAAGTATAAGTAAGGATATGATTAGTGCAAGTACAGATGAGATCATGCGGCCTTGGAGGTGAGTCTCTTTGTTGCCAGCGAATACAGTAGGTTTTGTTTTTCTACAGATTGATATGATTCAATTGCTTCTTTTGGGTGATCCATTTTATAGTCTGTGTCTCCCAGATTCAGGGCTGCTGCTGCAAGTTCTGGATTAATTTCTTTTGATTTTTGAAGATATTTTTTGGCATTGCTCAAGTCTTGTGATAAGAAATAGGCTGCTCCTAAATTATTTAATAAAATTGATGAGGCCGGGTCCAGTCGCAGTGCTTCCTTAAATTTTTCAATAGCCTCATTTAGACGATCTAGTTTTACATAGCTTATGCCAAGGTTATTAATTGATGCGACAAAGGCTGGATCTATCTTTGAGGCCAGATCAAATTCTTCCAAGGCGGCTTTAAACATTCCTTTAATGAAGTAATCAAATCCAGAGTTGTTATGGCTCTGTCCAAATGATGCGGTAATGTTTTGACGTCGACCACCACTTTTTTGTTCTCGTCCCCACAAAGCATAGGATTGATTCTCCTGTGGGTCAAAAATAACCATGGCCAGCGTTTTTGTTTGCATTGATTTTAGGCTAGATGTTTTTAGATACTTTATTTTTTCAGGAAGGCCGGGAAAATCAATATCAGAAGATAAAATCTCTTCCAATACTTTTATGGCTTTTTTAATATTGCCCTGTGCTTCATAGCAGGACGCAAGTTTAAAGTGAAGCTCATGAAAGATTGGATGAAAATGATCCCGAACTTCTTCAAGTGCCTTTTTAAGTACCGAATGGGCCAGATTGAATTTTCCTTCCTCAATATATAATTCTGCCATTAAATTGTAGGCCTCGGTGTTGTCACGAGAGGCCAATTGTAGTTCTTTTATTGCGTCAAGTCGACGATCCATTTTTATGTAAACTTTTGCCAGATCAAGATGGTGTGAGAGTTTCCATTCGTCTTCACTCATCCTCTTTTTAATAGCTTCTTCCTCAAGTGCCAGCTCTTTTAGTTGGGCGTTTTTTAATATTTGATGAAGCGAAATGTCATAAGGGGATAATCTTAGTGCGTTTTGTAGAGAATCAATCGCTTTGCGAGTTAAGTTTTTATCTAAATATACTTTTCCAAGTAAGATATGGCCGGCGGCATTCTCTTTGTTTTGAGCAAGCAATGTTTCGGCTTCTGTAATTGCTTTATCATTATTTCCTTTTACTGAGTAGGCCAATCCTATGATTTCATGAAGAGCTGGTTCTTTTTTGGTGTGGTCCCGGCATTTATGGATGACCCAGTCAGCAGAATCTTTATGTAGCTCAAGTAGTTTTTTCATCTCACTAATAGCTTCTTTGATATTCTTGTTTGACAAACAGGTCTCGGCCAAAAACTGGTGAGCTAGATATTGGTCTGGATATTTTTTTAGTATGTCTTTGCATCCGGATATTGCAAGTTCAGAAAAAACCGGATGAGATTTTATTAGTTTTTTGTAGCTCTCAATTGCTTCTGAAAAATCACCATTATCTGCTTGAACGGAGGCTAGGGTTACAAGTGTTTGTGGGTGATTTGGATAGTTCTTTAAGATTACTTTTGATTTTTCTACGATATATTCACTTTTGTTTGGATTGAGTACTAGTATTTCTCTTAGCTTTTCTGCGGCTAAATCGGGTTTCACTGATTTCATGTATATTTCTGCCAGTATTTCTCTGATTCTAATGTTTGATTCGTCTCTTATTAATAAATCTTCTAGTTTTCTGAGCACCTCGTTAGCTGATTCAAGATCAGATAAGAAAAGTTTAAAATAACTTTCTGCCGCATGGTTGAATTTGTTGGTTCTACTATAAAGTTCTCCCAGAGTTCGAAGTAGGTTAATATCTTGTGGGTTATATTTGAACAGGTCTTCATAAAAGCGGATTGCGTCAACGAGTCGACCTTTTTCCAGGTATACTCCGGCTAGCATCTGAGAAATACCAATATCCTTTATTCCAAATTCAAGGGCTTTTTCTAAAAGGATTAGGGCCGAGTCGATCTTATTTAGTGATATGTATAATTTGCCAAGGATGTTGTAGACCGAAACGTTCATGGGGTCTATTTCGATCAACTCTTCAAGCTCAAGGACGGCGGGGGCAACATCCATCGAGTTTAGCAAAAAAGAGATTAGAGATAGACGGGCCGGAGTATTTTGGGGTTCTTGTTTTATAAAGCGTTCGTGGTCCAGTAAAATTTCAGCGGTAAGACGAGGATTAAAGTTAATTGCAAGGTTATACTCTTCCTTTGCTTTTTTAAAGCAATGATTGTTTAAATAGAGCCATCCAAGCTGTCGGAGCGTTTTCGAATCTTTTGGGTTTTGGGCCAGTTTGTTTTTTAATTCATCGAGTTGTTGTTTCATCTGTAATTACCTTCTCTAAAAATTAAGACAATTCCAAACAAGGCAACAGAGAGTGGGGGGAGCCAGGCTGCAATAAATGGTGTTACAATTGCTCCTCTGCCAAGAGATCTAAATACAGATGCAAAGACATAAAAAGTAAACATGATTACAATTGTTAAGACCATTCCCCAGGTACGCGATGATTTAATTCCAGGAAGACAAAGGGGTATTCCAATTAAAGCAAAGATAAGCGGAGTTAGGGGGATGGCATATTTTAGATTTAAGTCCGTGCGCAATCCGTGGGTTCTTACTCCACCTTTTTCAAAAGAGTTGATTTGATTTTTTAGCTCTAGGCTACTCATCTCTTGAGTGGTCTTTGTTTTTCCAAAAGTTAAAGGATTTTCTAAAAGATTAACTTTCATATTATTAAATTGTGCCTCGTATTCCATGTGGCCATTTGAGTCGAATTTATGTATTATACCTTTATGTAGGTGCAATGTTAAGCCTTCCATGGTCCCAGTTTCTGCAATAATGGTTCTTGGAATGGAAGTATTGCTTAACTCATATATCATAACTCCCTCGATCCTATTCTTTTTTGAATCTAGTTTTTTAACATAAAAATATCTATTGTGAGCGTCTTTAAAAAAGACATCTGATTTTATTTCCGGAATCGGCTTTCTGTGAAGGATCTCTCTTATGATTTGTTCTGAGCATTGGTTGGCGTATGGAACTACTTTTTCATTGATTGCAAATGAAGCAACCGAGATCAAAATAGATAAAACAATAATTGGTGCGATAAGTCGATAAAAAGTGATTCCTGAAGTTCTTATTGCGGTAAGCTCAGAATCTTTTGAAAGTCGACCAAGTGCCATTGCTACGCCAAATAGGGTGGCAACTGGAAAGGTCATAATCATAATGGACGGTAATTTATAGAGTAGCAATTGAACAACAGAAAAGAAGGGAACTCCTCTGTTGATAATCATATCAACAAAGGTAAAAAGCAGGTCTACGATCATAACCAATACAAAACCGACGATCCCTAAGAAAAAGGGCCCAAGCATCTCTTTGCCTATGTATCGGTCAAGTAGTTTCACTCTTCACGTTGACGACGTTGGTGTTCGCGTCTTACAGCGCGAGCTTTTTCTTTCCTTCTGCGTTGATTCGGTTTTTCGTAGAATTCGCGTTTTTTAATCTCGTCAATAATCCCGGCTTGTTTAACTTTACTCTTAAACTTACGCAAGGCTCTTTCAAGTTCATTTTTTCTTACTTCTACCCTTGCCATTTTTCCTCAACTCCTTCTTTATTATTATCCCGGTGGCCAGTCCATCTTTCTGCCTGATAGAATATGAAAATGTAAATGCACCACGGCTTGTCCAGCCTCTGCCCCAAAGTTCATAACTACCCTAAAACCCGGCAGATTGTCGGTTAGTTTATTTATAGCAGAAAAAATGGCGTTTGACAATTCCAAATTAATATCGGCTAAGTGTTCAATATGTTTTTTGGGAATAACCAAAATATGGGTAGGGGCTTGTGGGTTGATATCGTTAAATGCTACGACATTATTATCTTCATAAGTAAGTTTACTTTCTATCTCCTTGTTTGCGATTTTACAGAAGATGCAGCTATTTTCCACTTTTTCTGCTTCCTTTTTTAGCCTTGCCATGGCAAGGCTTTACTGCTTCATAGCCAAAACAACACATTAACCTGCCGCACATTCCAGAGGTGCGGGTTGGAGAGATTTGAAAACCTTGTTCCTTGACCATTTTAACTGTAATATGTTTTGGCTTTGTTAGCCAATTAGCACAACAGAGATTTCTTCCGCATGGTCCAAGTCCGCCAATCATTTTTGCTTCGTCTCTTGGAGGAAGATTTCTTAATGTAACCTCGGCATTAAGCGTTCCGGATAAATTTTTTCTAAAATCACGAATATTTGGAAGTTTTTTATCTTTTATCACCTTGTAATAAAAATATACTTTTGAAGCATCAAAAAGATATTCTGTTGCAATTATTTTTATTGGTAATTCAAATTCTTGGGATTTAGTTTGAGCAGTTTGGTGTGCTTCTTGTTCCTTTGTTGGAAGATTTTTGACTTTTTTAGTGTCTTGTTCGGTTGCATAGCGTAAGACTCTTTTAAGCTGTACTTCTTTTGAGATTTTTCTGGGATAGCTCTTTTTAAATGCTACGATATGACCAAATTCTTCTCCCCGATTTGTTTTTACAACAACCGGAGCCCCGACCCTAATTGTGCTTTCTTTGTTGCTGGTAATAGGGCAGATCTCTTCGTTGCGTAATTTTATTGCTAATTTTTGTTCCATATATCTCCTAACTTTAACATCATTATATCAGCTGCCAGCTTTTTATTCCCTTTTCTTTTTATTCCCTGACTAACTTCCTGAATTACTCTGACGCTTTCAAGATTTTTAGGTTCTCTCTTTTGATAAAAGGCCAGGGTTAGTGAGTTAAGTAATTCATCATTTAAGTCCATCTTTTTTGAGATTTCAAGGAGTTGGTAAGAGTCTTTTGATTTTACAATATATTGGTAAATGGCTTTTGCCTCTTCATGAATATCGTTTTGTTCTTTGTCTGGGAAAGTTATTTTTTGGCAACGCGATCTGATAGTTTGCGGTAATGCACTTTCGCTATTTGACAATAATATGAAGACTGTCTTTTGAGGGGGTTCCTCTAAGCATTTTAGGAAGCTGTTGGCTGCTTCAATTGTCATTGCTTCTGCGTTTTTAATAATTGCAAAGAGGTATGATGCTTGGTTTGGGCCATAACGGACTGCTTCTTTTAATTTTCTAATTTGGTCGATTTTTAAAGTAGTCTTGTCTTTTTCGATAATAACTAGGTCTGGGTGATTATCTTTTGCAATATTCGATGCGCTTTTTGCAAGTTCGAGTGCGGCCTCTAATTTACCACTTTGTGGGGCTCCAACAAAAAGATAGGCATTGGCAATTCTTTTAGTTTTGAGGATTCCTTCTATAATAGTCTTGATGCGTTGATGCATATACTATTATAGCATTTATCTAACCTCGGCCATAGGCAGGCTCGGGCTCTGGGAGGGTGACCGAACTAATATCAATTTCTATTCCTTCATCTTCTGTTATTTCAAATTCTACCCCTATCGTAATTTGACTGCCCATAGTATAAATATCAGGATCATCTGTTTGGCACGTAACCTCGATGGGTCTTGATAAATGCTGTTCGCTATCTTCAAGATCGATATAATCGATTTCCAAGGTTCCCTCGAGTTTAATTTCCTTTGGGCTTATTTCTATTATTCTAAAATCGATAGACTTACTTCCGGCTGTTATTCCGGATTCGTCGGCACTTATTGCGTCAAGGGAGCTTCCTGGTCCCATCGAGTTTACTCGTCCAGAATATGGTTGTAGCATTGGGGGTCGACAGGTGGTCTCTGCTCCGTGTAAGATCTTATGCATTGTTAAGGTCATAGTTTTCTCCTTTATTTTGACTGTCTTTCTTTCGGTATGAATTTATAGAAATTTCACGCTATTTAGTAGGGGTCGCCACCGCGATAAGGAGATAGGGATCGTTCTGTTTTGTAAGACCTTGCAATTTGTGAAGGATGGACTGAGTAAAATCCAAGTCGTTCTTTACTCCAAGAATCTCCAATGAGGGCAGTAAATGGAACCCTGATTTCAAAGCAATGAATATTAGTTTCTTTTGTTAAATAACCCTCGCAAACAGCACATGCCAAATCGCTATCGGCTGCAGTGGAGATAAGAGGAGATTCTTCAAGGTCCATTGAAACATGACGTTGCATTAAGGATGATAGTCCTTCTACAAGCACTCTTTTTACTGACGAGGTGTATGAAAATCCTAATCTGGCGTAGGCAGAAAGCATCCCTTCTTTCATTATTCTATTTTTTTGTTCTTTCTTTATTGCGACTGCTCTCGAAACAACTCGATATCCATGCTTAGCATAGGAAGGAGCCAAGCTTCTGTTGAACTTTTTTGGAAGAGCATAGGGATCAAGCTCAGGATGTTCTCTTGCAAAATTAATTAGATCGTCTAGTCTCCACAATAGACCTGGATGAAGAATTAGATCTCTAAATTGGGGTCCAAGTTCATCATCTACCCTTTCTACTGCTAATCTTGTTTCTGGGTGCAGGGAGCCCTTGTTTGCTAGTAATCCAGCCAAATATCTAGTAGCAGAAGCGTCTTGGTTGTATAGATATCTGTAACCAGCGGACCCATTTGAATATAAATTTATTCTGGCACTCATTTCTATATATATATATCGTCAAATTTAGCACGAAATTTCAACTTGATTATGCTTTTGTGTTTGTGTAATAATAGGGTGAGTGTGCCGCGGTAGCTCAGTTGGTAGAGCAGTAGCCTGAAAAGCTATGTGTCGGCGGTTCAATTCCGCCCTGCGGCACCATCTTTTTTGTCCAAGGAGGATCGATTGCATGAAAAAACTAAAGCAACCAGGACAGGGCGTGTGGTTTTCAATTGGAATATTCTTGTTTCTTCTTGCAATAATAAGTTTGTTTATCTTTGCCTATCCAAAATCGGTCGATCTTGAAGTTGTTTTAAAGGGCAGTGGTGTAAGTGTGGGAAATGAAGGTATTGTGATTTTTTCTGTTTTAGCTTTTACCCTGGCCTCTGTATCTGTTGCCAAAGGATATGAGCTTTTTAAGAAAGAAAAAGATGGCCACAAAGAATTGCTCTCTCTAAAGGTTTCTGAGTTAACCTCTAGTAATCATAAAGTTAATTCATTTAATGTTCAGTTGATTGAAAAAAACCAAAAGCTAAAAAAAGAAAGACAGCAATTTTATCTTAAAATAAATGATATGCAGGATCGTGTTTCTCATACTGATGAGCAAGAGAAGTTATTACACAAGAGTATTATGGTTCTAAAAAAAGATATTGAGAAATTGCTGGGACAAAAAGAACGATTGTTGATGGATTTGAATTCGAAGGATTTAGAGATCAGTAAGTTTAAAAAGAAAAAGACTAAATCAAAAAAGAAGGTTGCCACAAGGAGGAAGAAGAAAAATGCGAAGGCTTAAATGGGTTTTGGTTTTGACGGTTTTGGCTCTTATCTTTTCAGGTCAAATGAGTAGGGGAGATCTAACTTTTTATCTAGTAGATAATTTTGAAGCTGCCGAGGCTAGTAAGTGGTTTTCTTTTGGAGGCATTAAGGTTGCTGTTGCTGCTAATCCAATTAAAAACTCAAAAGATTTAATCGCAGAATCGTGCGGTAGTTATGTTTTGAATATTTCAGGTTCTACCAATGATTGGTATGTTGGTGGGATGGGAACAGACTTATCGATTGATGCTAGTCAGTATAGCCGTCTTCAGTTGGATGTTTATGGCAGTTTGAATTATGGGAAACTAAAAATAGAGCTTTTTGATGATGATAATAACAGTTCGCAAATAGAACAGGATAAGAATTGGCAACCGATCTATGATGATAAACTGGCGGTAGAAATCCCAATTTTAGGACCAGGATTTACGAGAATTTCTATTCCATTTTCTGCATTTGTTGATGAAAACCCAGGAGTTGGTGATGATAAATGGAATCCAACTACAAAAAGTGGATCGGCCGGGTTGGTTCGAGTGCAGATGGGCTTTATTTCAAAAGAAAAGGTCGGCAAAGTTAACGTTAGTTTAGACAATATTTTATTAACTTATTAAAGGAGGGCATATGAAAAAATTAGTTTTAGTTTTATTTTTGCTTTTGATAGTTTGCTCTTCTTCTATTTTTGCTCTAACCTTTAAAGAGTTTGATCCGACTGGAGTTAGCTATAAGGCTGGTCCGACTGGACCAAGTGAGGAGTTATCGATTCCTTGGGTTGAGGCAGTCCTTTATCCAAAGAATGTTGAAGCAGGGAAAGACTTTTTTGTAGAAGTTAATTTGGCTTCACCGGTTCGCGAAATAGTTGCAGAACTTGATTCAAAAAAGAGTTTCCATCTTTTTTCTCAGGACAAAACAAATTGGAATATTGTAATTGCTTCTCAAGATGATTTAAGCGATGGGTTGCATTTCCTAAAAGTAAATATTGTAGGCAAAAGAGGAAAGAAGATAACTCGAACTTTGGCCTTTCGTGTGAAGGGCAAAGATAATTATGCAAGAGAGAGCTATAGTTTTCCATTAGAACTAAAAGAATCAGGAGAAAAAGTTGAGGCACTGCATAAGCAAACGTTTTATTGGGTAAAGAATAAGAACGGTAAAAAGAGCTGGGTAGAAGAATCAAAGGTTGAAATTCCAAAGCGCGAAATTTTTGTTAAGGCTTATCAGTCTTACTTAAATAAGGATTATGATAAGGCGATCGGTTATTACAATGGTATCGTTATGCTTGATCCAAATGATGCTGATGCCCATTATTGGTTGGCAAAATCATTTGATCGCGTTTCCGACAGTGTAGAGGTTACAAAACATCTTAAGGAGACACTTAGGATTGATCCAAGTCATGATGGGGCCAATTGGTTAGCTGGCAGAATCGCTCGCTCGCACTATAGAAAGGGAAGGGCTTTAAGGAAGATGGGTAAATCTGCTGATGCGATTGCATCTTACAATAAGGCAGTTGAATTGCGTCCTGCTTCTATCTCTTATTGGATGGAGCTTGGAAGCACTTATCAGAGAATGGGTAAACGCGATGCGGCTGTTTCTTCTTGGAAGCAAGTATTGTTAGTTGATCCGGATAATAAGAATGCTCATGCGTTTTTGCATACCGATTATTATAAGCTTTTAGCTGGAGAAGAGGTAGCGGTTGAGAGGAAACAGGTAGTTGTAAATAAGAAACCAAGTAGGGGAGAGAAAGAATATATAGAAGTTGTAAAGGCTAGTCGTACTAGTAAGGGTACCTTAATCTCCTCTGCCTTAAAATCGGTTGTTTCAATGACCCGATCTCTTGGAACCAAGATTTATGAAGATGGTTGGAAGACTCGATTATCCGGAAAAAATCTTTTAGTAACTTATATTTGTAAGCAAGAGAGGCTTGGAAAGCTCGAGCCTGAAATTTTTACCTTTAAAGTTGATCTTGACAATAGAAAGGTAGAACCACATAATAAAAACGCTCGACTACTGATACACCGCTGGTAGGCCGACGTAGCTCAGTTGGTAGAGCAGCTGTTTCGTAAACAGCAGGTCACCAGTTCAATTCTGGTCGTCGGCTTTTTATGTGATAAATGTATATTCCTCTCAGTCTAAAACAACCAGAAATTTCACTCCTTTTTTAACGATAAGTATATAGAGGGGATATAGAATGGGACCAATATTGCAGATTGTCGGTAGGGTGCAGGGACAATTTGAGCAAATGAGGAGTTGTGTTCCTCCAAGCCAAATACAAAGTCTTAGTGCCATTCAGGATGCCATAGGAAGAATATTGGATCAAATTTCTACCAAACAGAGAGCAGGGTTAATAAATCCGGAAATTGAATTAAATCTCAATTCTTCCTCAAGACAATCTTCTGAAGGGACTGGGAAAATAGCCGTTCTTGCATTAACCGCGGACCCAATTACTTTTGGGCACATTGGTGCTTTGTTGACAGTTATTGCTCAACATGAAGCAGATAGGGGGGTCTTTATTACTCAGGGAATTCATGCGTCTAAATCAGGGATAACACCGGCTCATGTTCGTTACAGAATGGTTGAGGCTGCGGTCAATGCATTTTCGCCTTTGTTGCTTTGTTCTCCATTAGGATTAGAAGATAATCTTCCAGGAGAAGTAAATGTTTTAAGATTAATGGAAATGAATCAAGGCTTTCCAAATTACAGTTTTATTCAAGTTGGATCGGGAACTAATTCTGAAGCAGCTGCACGTACGCAACAAGGATATTTATCTACTTTTCCTATAGACATGCGAATGTTATCGAGTGCATTTGTGGTGCGAGGAGAAGGGGTGATAGGATCCATTTCATCAACACAAGTAAGAATAGATGGTGCTTTTTGGTTGGTACCGGCATCGGTATTAGAGATAATAGTTAGAGAAGGACTTTATAATTTGCCTCAACGGATCAAAGAAAAAGTAGAAATGGCTCCTGTTGTTGATTATATTAAGGACAATCTAGATCTTATCCTCAAGGACCAAGACAACAATATGAAGGTGGAAGAATTAACCGGAGGATTTGTTGCCAGTGTTTGGTTGTTAAGCTCAAGAGAGGGAAAAACACAACTGGTATTGAAAAAGGTTAAAGATCTAGAAAAAGATAAAAGGAGAAATCCGGTTGCTCTTCAAAAGGCACTGGCAGAAATATCAACTCTTCCTCCTAATCATTATGGAAGAATATCAGTAGAAGAGGATATTTATGATGTTTACGAATATGTTCATCCGGTTAGAAAAGCAATTCCCTCTGATGTGCGCGAAGTTCTTGTTGAAATGTTGGGGCTTGCAGAAAGTTATGGTATTGAACATGACTTTGTTTTTGAAGATGACCTTGCTCGTTTGCGAACAGATAGAGAAGCATTTGATCCATCATTAATCACAGCAGAACTTCAACCTAAAAGAAGGAGAATATTTAGACGAGCAATGGATTTAATTGACGATTTTCTTAGTAATGAAGAGTTTGCGGAAAAATTAAAAAGACTTCCTATCCGAATTGTATATGGAGATCTACGTGAAGCAAATATACTTGTTGGAGAAAAAGGAAGAAGGGTTGCTGACTGGGATAGTGCAACTTTTCATCCGAGAATAAAAGAAATTGCTAATACAATTATACTTTCATTAATTGAAGGAACTCCCCAGAGGGCTTTTTCAATGTTAGAAGCTGTTCCTGAAATAATCGAAGAGGCACAAATAAAACTTACTCAAGAAGAGAGAGGCATTTTTTCCAGATATGTTATTTTTGCGTCTCTTTTAATCTTGACATATTTTTGTTCTTATTATGTGGGCTTAAAGGATAAAAAGCGCAAAGAAGCACAAATTCTTTTAAATAAGCTGATAGGTTTTTTAGATCTTTTACTAGAAAAGCAAGAGCGTCTTTTTATTTAAATCCTTCTGGGTTGGATATTTTTACGATTTATATGTAAAAAATAGAGTATAATTTCATTATGGCCATAACTAAACAAAAAGGAGATATTGCAGAAGCTAAAGTTTTGTCTTATTTAGTCAGCAAAGGGTATAAAGTATTTCTTCCGTGGGGAGAGGATAATCGTTTTGATTTGGTCTGCGAGTCAAAAGGTAAGTTTAAGAGAGTTCAGGTGAAATATGTAACTCCAAAGAATGGAGTTATCGATGTTCCTTTGAGAAGTGCTAATAATTGGAGTAGATTTAGGTACTCAAATAAAGATGTGGATTTAGTAGCTGCTTATAATCCAAAAAATGATAAAGTTTATTTTATACCATTAAGCGAATTTAATAATGTTGCTACAATCAAGTTGAGATTTAAACGGCCGAAAAATTCTCAGCAAAAACTGGTAAAATGGGCAGCAGATTTTGAGGGGTTAAGAAAATAGCCGCCGGTCGGAGTTGAACCGACAACCTACGCATTACAAGTGCGTTGCTCTGCCAGTTGAGCTACAGCGGCATCAGATTATCAGTATATCAAATTATCAGGATATCAGTCCAGCGCGCTCTCTTTTAAATAACCCCCAAAAAAGATATAGTTTACTGTTTAGGTTTTGTAGGTGCTGCGATATATTATATATCAACAGCTGCAAGTGTATGGCTAGGGTTTTTGGGAGTATTGAAAGCAATGGTCTGGCCGGTTTTTGTGGTGCATGGGTTGTTGAATTTGTTTAGGGCTTCGTGCTTCGGATTTAGTGCTTAATCGGTAGTATGTACTATTTCACTCTTGCAAATGGTCTATATTATTAAAGAGCAATAATGTTGGGGAGCCTTCTGCATCAAAATGAATAATAGTAAGACCTGTATTGTGGGTCTGTAATTTTATGTCATTGACATTGTAGCCCGATAATTCCGTACAAAACAATATTTCTCGTACAGGGCTAGAATGAGTAACTATAAATGAGACCCTTCCTAAGCTCTTTTGTAAAACTTCTTGAATAAAGGCTTCTCTAATGCGTGTTTCAAATTCTCTATAGTTTTCTCCACCAGGGGCAGAATAGTTTCTTCTGTCTTCTTTAAATGTTCGATATATCTTTGGATGAGCTGTTTTAAACGGATTGTTTGGGCCCGAATAAACCAAACCACCGAGATCTCCAGAATCAAAGTCCCTTAAGCAGAGAAGAGGTTCAATCGGTTCACCCGGAAGAGCCAGTTCTGCTGTCTGTATAGCTCTATAAAGATCTGAGGAAGCGGCCCAAGTGATGGGAAGTTGGCTTAGTGGGTTTTGCAAAAGACTAGCATGCTCTTTGCCAGTAGCGGTAAGACGGTCAGCGTCTGGAACCCAAGCCTGTAGCCGGTGTTCTTTATTAAACACTGTCGGTCCGTGACGGGTTACTACAACGACTGCTTCTTCTGGGCCTAATGATAGATGGTTTATATAGGAAGCTGCTTTGTTGAAAGATGAGAATTTTGCTACTGGTTGTAAACTAGTCATGATATTTCATCGCATTGATTTTTTAATAATTTCAGGCTAAATCTTTTTTCTTACTTTCTTTGCTTGTGTCCCGCTCTGCGGGATCCCGCTACAATTATATAATATATCAGAGGCGGGAAAACTTTTCACAAGCTTTGATTGTTCCTCCCACTCATTCTTGATTTCCGGTTAAATAAGGCGTAGAATTCGGGCGTGATGACTATTAATCCTAAAACAATCGATCATACAAATCTTAAGACTGATGCTTCCGAAAAGGATATCGAGAAGCTTTGCAACGAAGCCAAAGAATATGGCTTTGGCGCCATTTGTGTTTATCTTCGATATGTTCCTCTCTGCAAAAGGCTTTTAAAAGGTTCTAATGTGAAAGTCTGTACTGTTATTGGTTTTCCAAAAGGAATCGAAACAACAGAGCAAAAAGCAAATGAGGCTAAACAAGCAGTTAAAGATGGGGCGGATGAGCTCGATATGGTCATAAATGTCCCAGCATTAAAGAAGGGCGATTTTGATTTTGTTAAAAATGATATTTCTTCTGTAAGAGAAGCATGTAAGGGAAAGATTCTTAAAGTTATTATTGAAGCAGGATTACTCAATGAAGATCAAAAAAAGAAAGCCTGTCAATTATCTGAAGAAGCAGGCGCAGATTTTGTTAAAACTTCTACGGGATTTGCTGTTGATAATAAGGGGAATAAACTTGGAGCAACTGTTGAAGATGTTAAATTAATGAAAGGCATGGTGGGGGACAGGCTTGGAATTAAAGCTGCTGGAGGAATAAAAACCCGTGAGTTTGCACAACAATTGATTGATGCTGGGGCGACTAGGATTGGAGCGTCTGCTTCAATTGAGATAATAGGGAGGTCAAGTATGTCAAATGGCATTGAAAAATTATGGTGGAAATATTTTGAGTTTCATGCGGATCAACGATTACGTGCTTTTTACTATTACTTGATAATTATTGGCGCATTAGCTTTTGCATATTATTATTGCTCAACTTTCAATTTACCAAAGGATGCGGAACAAATATTTAATTTCCGTCTGTTTGCTCCGTACATTTCTATTTTTGCCGCAATGGTTTCTATTGGATTCTTTTTCTTAGAAGTGCGAAACGTAGAATTAATTAACACAGGAAGAGATAGATTGAAAGGAGAATTGCAAAATATTCGGGGCAGTAAAAAAGGGTTGATTGATTCTTTGGGATTATTTGGCATACTTGTTTTTTTGGGAGATTTTGTTTTAAATTATGCAAAAAATAAAATGATTTGGTTGTGGTGGATATTTTTTGTTATTGGGCGTTTAATATGTCCGGTTATTAAGCATCAATTTTGGCTAAGATCGATATATCTGACTATTTTTACTTTCTCTTTTTTAATTACTATTAAAATCTATACTTGTCTGGAATATATTTGGTTGCCTATATTAGTTGCTTATTTATCAACAATAGATATTAATAAGCCAAATCTCAATGATTTGTAGAACCAGGTCTCCTAATATCCTGATCTCCAGTCCCTAATCTCCGGATCCCCGGATATCCTTCCAATCCACTCCCCACCTCCCTCTGTCAATATCTCCCTAATTTTTAGGCCGCGAATGATCACGAATACAAATCGAGTGAAATTTCTAAAAAATATGGGTGATATGTTTCTATAAGAAATAACGTGTTTCTTTAGGAGGGCTTAAAATGGGATTTGAAATATATTCTGTGTCAGGTTTTTGGAAAGTTGCCAAAGCAAAGAAAGATGATGGAAGAATAAATGAAGATGAATCCAAGGAAGCAGTTAGGGTATATGATAAGAATAGAGATAAGGTTGTTGAGTTATGGGAGTATCTGGAAAAAGTAAATGGGCAGAATAAATTTATTTATAGTTCGGAAGAGATAGAAGCATGGAAGTGTGCATATGAGCATATTGATAAGGTAATCGAGAGCCTTAATTTAAAAGGGATTAAATCTTTTCCATCAACTAGACTATTATTTTTAAAATCTGTAGCAATGATGACAGGAAGGTTTAATGTTGATCTAAAATATGTTATCCCTGAATTCTTTGAGGCAGGTTTAACAGAAAAACAAATTTTAAAAGTATTTGCTCGTATAACAAAAGGAACAGAACTTTCTTCTCGTTTGCGGTCAATATCTAGGGCGGCAGTAGCCTTGAATAAAGCAGGATTACCCCCTGACCAAATTGTTGATATTTTATCATCAACTGCTGATTCAAAGTTTTCTGCAGACATGAATAATGATCGAGGCTCACCTGCGACCCCAAAAGGATTAATAAAAAGTGGCTATTTTTCATCGCTCGAAGAAGTGTATAGATATTTAGCTGAAGCTGCAAAATGGTTAAAATCAAAAGGGGTCCCTGCTAATAAAACTAATAATATTTTGAGTTCTTTTGCAAAATCACCAAGAACAATGGATTATCTATTTAATGGTTTCTATGATCCTTTTTCTAAACAATACAGTAGCGAATGGGATAAATATAAGGGATTGTTTGAATTGGCTACTCGAGGTTTGCCCGCTAAGAAAATTAATAAATTACTTGGCATACTTGGCAGGTGGCCTTGGAGAGATAAGGATCATATTCCTCCCATACTTCCTAAAATAACCAACAGATTGATAAAGGCGGGAGTAAAAGTTGATAGAATTTACATATTATTGGTAATAGCGTCAAGATCAAACAAAAAGACCCCATCACGTACACCGTATGAAGATCTTCATACCTTTGTTATGGTAGGACTTTCTGATTGGCAGATTGATAAGCTTCTTCAGACTGCAGCAAATATAGATGCTAATAGTAATTCTTTTCGGGGGAGTGTTGCTAGTTTGTCTATAGCTATTAAGTTGCTTGCAAAAGCGAAATATAAAGCAAACGATATTTTTTCAATAACACAATCTCTTCTAAATAAATTCGCAGGGGATTTTCCAGAAGCAGTTGATAAATTAGAAGAGGAATTAAAACCACGCTTAAGCAGAGATCAAATCTTAAAGAAAATTATAATAAGAAAAGCTGGTGGGTGTGGGGGCTGTAATATTGCTTCTCCAGGAGTTTCTTGTAATTAAAGTAAATACGTAACTCGTGTTTTCCGGCCGCGAATGATCACGAATTTATTTTCCCGCTGCAGCAGCTAATCTGGGACGATTGTTGATTTCAACAACCCTCGGATTTTGAGGTAGTAATCTAACATAATCAGACATTCTTCTCGCTGCCTCAGGAAGAATATAATAATTGCTTCTGTCTAAATATGCATAACCAGTTCTTAATAAATATTCTAATCCATATAAATCTTTTGCTAAATTCTCCATTGCCCTTATGCTCAATTGTGGAACAAACATTACTCTTCTATTTCCGATATTTAACACCTCAATCGGAGAACCTTTTCTTCCTTTTAAATATTCAATTCTGGCTGGTAGAGGATCTGCCTCAGCAGCTTCAAGAAATTTTTGAATAGTTTCGTTATTTAGTCGGGATATCCCAAGCTTAATATTTAGTGCCATTGCACCAAAAGTTGCCGTTTCTCTACCAATAGCATTGTAGATAAAAATCTTTGGTGGATCCAATTTACAGGTAACTACCATATGATAGAGCATCATGTTGTGAAATACGAAAACTAATCCGGTCCCTCTATATCTCCTGTCGAAATGTAAATCCAGAAAATGGGGCTCTTCTGGTTTAATGATAGAGACTTGATGAGCTGGTGATTTTCCACTTGAATTAGTAACTTCAACTGTAAGTCTTTGTCCATTGTCTGCATACGGTTTACTAAAAAATGTAATGGGAATACGATAGCTTTCATCGCGATAGCTGTAGGCGACAAAAGTCTTTCCGTCCTGACCATAACAAAAATCATATTTTGGTCCAGCAATTCTGGTCCTTGATAATTGCATTTGCATATATTTTTATCTTAAATTTAAAAAAGAAATTTCAGCTTTTTTTGGATCTCCCTAATTTTTCGGACTCTCTATTCCTCGCTCTCACTCCCTTTTAAATAACCAAGATACAAGGTACAATAATCAAATAAACACCAAACATTAATAATCAAACAGTTTGATAATTGGTTATTGGACATTGGAATTTGTTTGGTTTTTGTATCTTGGTTATTGGAGATTTAGGAATGATATACCTTCTATATGGCGATGAAGATTATTTAATTAACGAGGAAGTCGCTCGTCTAAAGCAAAAGTTTAAAGACTATCCCTCTGAGAAATTTGAATCAATTTCTGCAGCAGATTTATTTGAAAACCTTAAAACCCCAGGGCTTTTTGGCTCTAACCGCCTTGTTATAGTCTACAACTTTGACCTGCAAGACGATGATGAAGTTCTTGCTTCTCTTGCCAAAACTCTCGATCCAAATATCGAATTAGTCTTTGTCTCTCCACAGAACCTTGATCGACGTAAAAAAGGTTATAAAGCCATCGCTCCGCATGCCGAAATAAAAGAATTTAAATCTTATGCGGACTGGGAAATGGATCAGTTGGTTTCTTGGTTAATCGATAAAATAAAATTTCAATCAAAAAAAATAAGTCCCAGAAATGCTGAGCTCTTAGTAGAAATAAGTGGAAAGAATTTATTGTCGTTAATAAATGAAGTAAAAAAAATAATTACTTATATTGGAAATAGGGATGAGATCAAAGAAGAGGACATTCTTCTTTTAGCTTCCCAAAAAGATATTCATGTTTTTGCCTTTGTCGATGCACTGCGCGAAAAGAATGTTCAAAAATCATTGCACCTTATGGAGGCGGTCTTAAGAGATCGAGCATCAGTGGTTCAGTTGGTTGCACTTATCTCTTCCCAGTTTAGGTCTCTCTTGGGGGTAAAGCTCTTACAACAAAAAGGACTAGATCAATATGCAATAGCTAAAAAAATGCAGTACGGGGCGTTTTATATAAAAAAACTACTACAATCTGCCTCCAAATTCCCTTTAAATAGATTAAAAGCAATTTTAGAATTACTTTATCACTCCGATTTAGGGCTTAAAAGAGGGGAGTCTGCTCAAGTCTTACTTCCTCTTTTAGTTGAGGATATTTGTTGTGGATAAAGAACGTTTTCTGCCAACAGTTATTATTTTTATAGTAATTGGTATTATCTTTTTTCTTGCCTTAATTAAAATACAGATTTTTCAACACGACTTCTTTCGCGGGAAAGCAGAAAATCAACAGCGCCGTTATATCAAGATAGCAACCGATCGTGGAGACATCTTTACTCAAGACGGTGCAATTCTTGCAACCTCGCTTAATACCTATTCAATTTATGTTAATCCGCGTGTTTTTGAGGATTACGAAAAACTCTCGAATGTTCTAGGTAAGACTGTTGTTCCAATTAGCTCAAAAAAATATTTTGCTTGGATAAAAAGAAAAGTAGGATCAAGTATTGCAAAAAAACTAAAAGCGATCAATCTTTCTGGCCTTGGTATTGTTTCTGAGAAAAAACGGGCTTATCCAAATGGTAATTTGGCCTCTCAAGTAATCGGTTTTACAGGAATAGATAATGAAGGACTATCTGGATTAGAATTGAGTCTTGATGAATATCTTCGCGCAAAAGAGGGTTGGGTTAAGACCTATGCTGATCCGATTGGATATGAGTTTCTTACTGCAAAAAGCGAAAAGCTAAATCCTGAGGAAGAAGGCCTTAATGTCGTTTTAACAATTGATCAAAGAATCCAATATGTTGCCGAAAGAGAGTTAGAAAAAGTTAAAAAAAAATTCGGCGCAATTTCTGCAACTGCAATCGTAATGGATGTAAAAAGCGGAGAAATCTTAGCCTTAGCTTCAAAACCAGACTTCGATCCTAATCATTATCAAAGAACCAATAGGAAGTATTGGAACTCACCGGCTTGTTCGATTTTTGAGCCTGGATCAACCTTTAAGATCATAACTGTAGCTGCAGCACTGGAGGATGATGTTGTTGATTTAGATACCAAGTTAAAGGCTCGTGAGTCTATTGTTGTAGGTGGAAAGACCATAGGCAATGCGCATGAAATAGATTGGCCTGGTTCAAGAACTTCTCTTTCTTTTATGTTAGAACAATCTATTAATACCGGATCGGTTCAAGTTGCCTTGAAGCTTGGGAAAGAAAAGTTTTATAAA
Organism: uncultured bacterium; assembly: GCA_964421245.1. Lineage (GTDB taxonomy): Bacteria > Margulisbacteria > WOR-1 > XYC2-FULL-46-14 > XYC2-FULL-46-14 > CAYQVW01. The sequence continues at coordinate 41,715 of CAYQVW010000001.1, forward strand.
GCGATTAAGCGTTTTGGTTTTGGAAAAAAAACCAAATTTGGTCTCCCTGGAGAATCTCGAGGAATTGTTAGAGACTATAAGAGATGGTATAAACCCGATATTGGCATGATCAGTTTTGGTCAGAGTATTGCCGTTACCCCAGTTCAGCTGGTTGCAGCCTTTGCCTCAATTGCCAATGAAGGTAAATTGGTTAAGCCGCATATTGTTAAGCGGATTGAAAGTCGTGATGGGACATTTATTAAATCTTTTTCACCAAAAATTGTTGGACGTACACTTTCTTCAAAAACTGCCCAAAAGGTTATGGGCCTTATGCAGAGTGTGGTGGAGAGTGGGACTGGTAGGCCAACTCGGATTAAGTATTATAATGTTGCCGGAAAAACCGGAACAGCACAGAAGGTTAAAAAGGGGGGGCGAGGATATCAAAAAGATCACTATATTGCTTCTTTTATCGGGATTGCGCCGGTAAACGATCCTAAAATTTGTGCTTTGGTGATTGTGGATGATCCCAAAGGAACTATTTGGGGAGCGACAACTGCTGGTCCAGTTTTTAAGAGAATAGTTTCTGAGTCTCTACGTTATTTGCAAGTTAAACCAGATAAGTTATAATATAAAAATAATGACAAAGAAAAAAAGAGTTTTATCCGGAATTCAGCCAACTGGGAAATTACACCTTGGTAATTTGCTCGGTGCTCTCGAAAATTGGAAAAAACTTCAAAAAGAGTACGAATGTTTCTTCTTTGTCGCTGACTATCATGCCTTAACCACACTTTATGATGACCCAAAAGAACTAAATAATATTATCAAAGATGTTGCCACTGATTTGCTATCAGTAGGAATTGACCCTAATAAGTCTGTTTTATTCAAACAATCCGATGTGCCAGAGCATGCGGAATTACATTTACTTCTTTCAATGATTACTCCTTTATCCTGGGTTCAAAGAGTCCCAAGCTATAAAAGTAAAATAAAAGAGATTCAGGGTAAAGATTTGGGCACCTATGGATTTCTAGGTTATCCCGTACTGCAAGCTGCCGATATCTTAATCTATAAAGCCGATTGTGTTCCAGTAGGAGAGGATCAGCTTCCACATATTGAGTTGACTAGAGAAATCGGTCGTCGTTTCAATAATTTCTATGGCGATATTTTTTCTATGCCTAAAGATCTATTAACCAAAACCCCAAATGTTCCAGGTTTGGACGGTCGCAAAATGAGTAAGAGTTATAATAATACGATCAATCTTTCTGATTCTGAGTCAGAACTTAAAAAGAAAGTTAATATGATGATCACCGATCCAGCACGAATTACTAAAAAAGATAAAGGGCATCCAAGTGTCTGCACTGTTTTTGCTTTTCATAAAATGTTTAACAAAGATTCCATCGAGCTTATTTCAAAAGAGTGTCAGAGTGCAAAGCGCGGTTGTGTTGAGTGTAAGAAGGAATTATTGAAACACCTAGAAGCATATTTGGCTCCGATTCAAGAGAAGAGATCAAAGATTGCCGATGTTGATGATGTTTTAGCTGCTGGAGCTAAGAAAGCTAAAAAGATAGCTGCTGCAACGCTTTCTGAGGCTAAGGCAGCAATGGGGCTGCGTTAGGATGTCGGATACCTACACAATAAAAACAACAACTTATGAGGGACCTTTTGATCTTTTAATGTCTGCTATCAAAGAGGGCCGGATTGATATTTATGATGTATCTCTTTCAAAAATAACTAACGAATATATAAACTACTTAAAAGATATCTCGGTTTTAAATCTTAATAATGCTTCACAATTTTTATTAATGGTAGCTTGTCTGATTGAGATGAAGTCTAAAAAACTTTTACCTCAGTCCCCAATACTAGAAGACATGGAAAAAGAAGAAGAGATTGAAATGGATTTGGCCAAGCATCTACAAGAATACAATCTTTACAAACAGATGGGTAAAAATCTTGGAGAAAGAAAGAAAGAGTTTGCCAAGGTTTATTCTCGTTATCACTTCAACGAGAAACCAGAGCATGAGCCGACTATTAAGTTAAAAAATGTAAGCTTATCTGACTTAGTTTCGGTTTTTCAAAAAGTTTGGGCGCAAGCTCAAAAAGACGACGAGGTAAGAACGATTACCGAGGAGCCGATTACCCTTCCTGCTAGAATTGAAGAAGTGAAAGATATATTATCCGCTGCAAACGGACCAGTTCATTTTGAGAAATTATTTATACGTAGAACTCAATTAGAAATTGTGGTAACATTTTTAGCGATACTAGAATTAGCTCGTCAGAAGACGATAGATCTTTTACAAGGAGAAGAATTCGGTGAAATCTACATTAGTCTTTCAGAAAACGCAGAAAATAATTGAGGCATTGCTCTTTGTAACCCGAGAGCCATTGTCTGCCTCAAAGTTAAAGTCTATCTTGCAGCTGCCCGAAGATTCTATCGAGCAGGTGTTAGAGCATTTAGTTACCGAATATCAGGATCGAGGAATAAAGGTCTTAAAGGTTGCTCACGGCTATATTTTGGGAACTAATCCAGAGTGTTCAGAGTATGTTGAGCATTTTAAGAATTTTCCGATTGAGAGTCGCTTATCTCCACAAGCACTAGAAACTTTAGCAATAATTGCTTATAAACAACCAGTTACTCGGCCAGAGATCGAGAGAATCCGTGGAGTCATATCTGATGGGGTTATTGATACACTTGTTGGCAAGAAATTAATTGAAGAAAAAGGACGCAGTGATGGTCCTGGTCGACCATTTATATATGCTACAACTAACGAGTTTCTCAAGCATTTCGGGATTAAAGATGTGAAGGACTTGCCTCCTCTTCCAAATATAGAGGAGAAAGAGACTGCCTCAAATTATGACGGGATTTTAATAGAAAAAGAGACAGAGATTGAGGTTGATATCCCCTTTATGCCGCTAGATAAGGATACTGATCGGGACCTTCCCGAAGAAACATTAAAAGTTTAAATGGAAAAAAACAAAGCTTATCTATTTGAAATTTTCTCCTCTATTCAAGGAGAAGGATTATATATTGGTGATCGACAGCTTTTTATTCGTTTTGCTGGTTGTAATCTTGCCTGCCAGTATTGCGATACCAAGGATGCTCTAACAATTCCAGATCAGTTTCGCTCCGAAGAGACTCCAGGTGCCGAGGATTTCAAAAAAATCAAGAATCCTGCAAGCTCTGATCAACTACTTGAAATAATAGGGCGTTTAACAAAAAATAAAAACCTTCACTCGGCAATTGTTTTGACAGGAGGGGAGCCCCTTTTGCAGATTGATTTCTTATTGGGTTTTTTGCCAGAACTCAAGAAGTCCGATCTGCCGCCAGTTTATCTTGAAACAAATGGAACATTACCAAAACATATGGATGAAATAATTAATTATGTTGATATTGTTTCAATGGATATCAAGCTTCCCTATTTAAATGAAAACTTCGAATTTATGGAGACGGTTTTTTCTTCTGGAACCGAATTGTTTGTTAAGATTTTGGTTGATTCCAAAGTTACAACAAAAGAGATTAGTGAGGTATCCGATCTGGTTTCAAAAATAAGCCCTGATTTGCCACTGGTAATACAGCCGATTGATTCTAATAAGATAAAGCATGACCAATTGCTCTCTTTTCAGGCAGTTTTAAAGCGAAAGTTAAAACAGGTTAAGGTTTTACCCCAGATTCATAAAGTTTTAAAGATGCTTTAGTTTGGCTACAGTATCTTCAAGCCACTTAATTTCTTTGTCTCTATTCTTGTTGTGCTCTAATTTTTGCATAGAGCGGAGCAGTTCGAGTTTGTAGTTGGCAGTGTCTAGCGCCAGTTTTTCCAATTTAGTACTAATCCAATCAAAGGTCTGACCTGATATTGCAAGTCCGATTTTTCTGATTTTTTTTGTATGATTTGATATTATTTTCGAATAGTAATCAAAATCTTTTTTTGAACCACAAAATACCCGTTTAAGATGAGAGGCCTTTAGTTGAGTTATTTCCTTTAGCCAGGCTATTTGTCTAGCTTGAACTATAAGCTCATCTATTTGTTGATAAGTTACTTTAAGTTTAAGCAGATTTTTTAACACATAGTTTTTTCTAAGTTTAATTATGATTATATGTACAAAATCGTCTTCTAGGAGTTCACCAATTTCTAAAATTTTAAATTCTTCTTTAAGTAGGAGGATTGTTTTCTCCAGTTCACTTAAGTTGGAAGCTAAGATTATTTGTCCGGACGAGTTCACTGAGAACTTTTCTAGATTCCATGAGCTGATATCTATTTTTAACTCTCCCGCCATCTTAATTAATTCATCTATTTCTGGTTGCAGTGCAAAGTAGAGTATTTTTTGCAGGGTTTTTCTTTGAAGATTACCGAGCCAGTTTAAAAAAGGATTTTTGTTTTTCTTGCGATTGATCCACCCAAACGCCTTTTTTTTGTATTTCTTCTTTTTGTGTTTTTGCGATTGATTTCTTGTAAGATATTCTTCTTGTCTTTTGTTTATTTCGTCAATTGAAACAGGTGCAGTTAGTTTTTGTATCTGTTTTTCTAGTTGTTCTAGGTTAACTTTGGGGTCATTGGTTACAACCTTGGACTTGCTTGTTTTAAGCTCTTTGTTAAGCCCCGAGACAATCATGGCGGAACTTGCAGCCATTGACTCTGATTGTCCTCCTTTGTTTGGATTGATTTTTGGGTTAGTCATTTTTTATTTGGGAGGGTGAAGGTAAAAGTAGACCCCTTGTTGGGTCTGCTCTTAACAGTTAATGTGCCGCCATGTAATTCTGCGAATTTTCTGCTTATTGGTAGTCCCAAGCCTGCCCCGCGATGAGTTTTCTTTAGAAATGATTCTGCGTCTTCATATTCAAAAAATATTTTTTCAAGTCGATCCCTTGCAATTCCAGATCCTGTATCGGAAACGCTAAAAACTAGCTCTTGATTTTTAGGAGCAATATTTAAAATGATTTCTCCTTTTTCTGTTGCGTTTATTGCATTTGACAAAAGGTTGGAGAGGATTCCACTAACTCTTTTTGTATCGCCATATGCTGGGGTTTTTGTGGTTTCAATGTTTGTTTCTAATTTTAGGCCTTTCTTTTGTATTTCAAGGTTAAATTCTTGAATAGTTGATTTGGCAATATCTTTTGCAGAGAACTCTTCTTTTCTTAATTCCATTTTTTTAGCTTCAATTTTTGAATAATCAAGAATGTTATTTATCATTCTGAGTAAGATTTGGCCGTTTATGTGTAATTCAGAAAGTGTTCCTTTGACTTTTTCCGGAGCCTCGCCATAAATACCTCCAAGGATCAGATCAGAAAACCCTAGGATTCCATTTAATGGGGTCCTAAGTTCGTGTGACATGCTTGATAAGAATTCGGCTTTGTGTTGGGTAGAGTTTTGTATTTTTTCATTGGTTTCTTGTAATGCAATATTCTTTTCTTGTAATTCTCCGGTTCTCTCGGTTACTTTTTGCTCAAGGGTAGCATTTAATTCTTCTAATTTTCTTTTGGCGCGACCGAAGTGATCATATAGTTTTGCATTTTCTAAGGCTACACCGGTTTGATTAGCTACTATTTCAAGTAACTCAATATCCATTAAGTTTAGCGATTCACCGGCTTGTGATTTTCCAAGGCTTATAAGCCCAAGCATCTTTTTTCTAAAATAAAAAGGTATAATAAACACTGCCTCAATTTGAGCCATTTGGGCCATGACTTTTATTTTTGATTTACTTAGTTTTGGATTGTGCATGATTTCGTCATTTGAAAATAGTTTCTTTTTTTCTTCAGTCAATTTAATGAGTTCGGAATCTTTTTTAAGTTTTAATGTTCCATCATAGTTTTGAAAGAGGTTTTCTTTTTCTTGATATATAAAAACATTGGCATTCTCAACAAAAAGGCGAGTTCTTAGTATGTTTATTACGGTGTTTATTACCAGCTCAATATCCATGATTACAGAAAGTTTATCTCTTACTTGAGAGAAAACAACTTGTATGTTGCCTCTTTTTCTATAAAAGATTTTATCAAGAGTGGCCTGGATTGGGCGTTTAATATTTTTAAAGTAAAACAAGAAGAATAAAATAACTCCAAGCAAAAATATTTGATTTTGCGAAAATATTAATCCTTCAAGATAGAGGTCTGATAGATATAGGAATAGTCCGTAGATCGAGGCTATTATTATCATGGTTAGAATGTATAAGAGAGAACGTTTGATGATTTCATCTGCTTCAAAAAGGTTGTAATGTAGAACGCCATAACTTATTGCCAGAGGTAGGAACGCTGCTGCAATAATGAGTAGGGGATAGTAAGGGATGAGATTGCTTGCATATGCAATTGCTGCAAGGGCAAGAAAGAACAGGGTTAAGATAAAGGCCGCGATTAATAGTTTTGCTCTTTGTCTAGGTAGTGCCTGTTGGCTCTTGTATCTGGTTTTTATCGTTTCAAATACAAAATGAACAATTCCAAGCAGAGCAAATAAATAAGATAGTGGTTGTACGATTTTTAGATTAAGTAAAAACAATACAAACAAAACTATTGAAATGCCATAAGGGATCAAGTATCTTTTTCGGCTGGTTTTTTCTTCAAAAAGAGAGAGGCTTAAGTGTATAAAGTATGCTCCAACCAGAAAAATGGTAATTGGATAATTAAAGAAAACGGCCAATCCAATGTGTGAGATTAGGATTCCCCAGGTGGCAGGGCGATTTGGCCTTAGGGCAAAAACCAATATTCCAGAAACTAAATAGACCAAGCTTAATATTATATTCATGGTTTATTTGTGTTTAACACTAAAAGCTGCTATTTTCCAGGCCTTTGCATCTTTTATGAGTTGAATTTTTATTTGTGCAAATTTATTTTTAAATCTGGCTTTGGCAGAATAGGTTGCGGCGATGATTTTTTTCTCTTTTTTTATATAAATTCCTACCTCGCCGTTTGATCCCAAATATTTTTCAAGGGGGCCGAGTTTTCGATTGAAAGCTGCAAAAGATGCTCTAATTTTTTTATGTGATACAGTTTTTAATAATTCTGGACTGGCATTTTTGATTAACAAGTTGGGATCCCAAGAGGTTGTGATTTGGGGAACGATTTTATCAACAAAGGCTTTGCTTTCCCGATTCAAACCAGTATTAAGATAATTAAGCGCTAATGACACAATTACACCGAGAACAACAACGATTGCAAAAATCAATAAAATTTTCTTCATTTCTTGTTGATTATACGCAATAATTATTGCTTATTCAAGTGATAAGGGTAATTGTTCGGATATTAAGATGTTTTTGATGCTTCCTTGTTTTTTGCCATTGATAAGAATAAAAGGAGCAGCTCTTTTAATTGATACCCCAATATTTTTGAGTTCTAGTAAGCTGGTAAAACGTGCCTCTTTTCTGATCTCAATAATCTTTTGGGCAGTAATTTTTCCAATTCCAGGAATATGCAATAGCTTGGTAAAGGAGGCTTTGTTGATCTCTGTTGGGAATTTGTCTAAATTGTGCAAAGCATAATTTAACTTTGGATCCATATTGTTAGGGATTTTTCCTTCCTTATTAAAATAAATTTCCCCAAGAGAAAATTTATAAAGCCTGAATAGAAATTCAACCTGATAAAGACGGTTTTTTCTTATAAAAGAATTCATTAAGTTGTGCTTCGTTGAGGGCTTATCTATTGGGCTAAAAGCACTAAAATAAGTTCTGTGTAATCCTTTATTTTCTCTTAGCCAATGCATCGTTTTGGTTATTTCTTGGTCTGTTTCATTGCTTGCCCCAACAATAAATTGAGTGGTTTGATCAACCCATCCAGTTCTTTTTTTTATTTCGTTTTTAATGATTTCCATGCTATCCAATATGTCATGGTTAAAGTCTTTTCCAGTTGTGATTTTTTCTAGGTGTTTAGGGGAGGGGGATTCTATGTTTACCGAAACCCGGGTAGCGACTCGAAGTGCCTTTTTTATGGTTGAAGCATGTACTCCTGGCAGAATTTTTAAGTGAATATATCCTCTAAAGTGATGTTTATAGCGCAGAATAGCGGCAGTATCGATCATTTTTTGCATGGTTTGTTCGGGGCTCTTTTCTATGCCCGAACTTAAGAATAATCCGTTGATAGAGTGACGACGATAGATTTTATAAAAGGTGTCAGCCAGTTCGTTTGGGGTAAAGCTTATTCTAGGTGTATCTCTTGCTATGCGGTTAGCACAATAACGACAATTGTTTATACAACTGTTGGTAAAGAGTGTTTTTAATATGGGGATAACTTTGCCGTTTTTGCCAGAGGCATAATAAACTCCGGGGATGTTACCAACTTGGTGTTGGGTTCCGCCACAGCAAGAGACATCATATTTTGATGAATCGGCTAAAATTTGTAGTTTTTTTTCAGAATCCATTTTAAAATTTTCTAAATAGTCCTTTTACTTTGCCTTGGATGGCAATATCTTTGACATAGATTGGTTTCATTCTGGAATTGGCTGGTTCAAGGCGGATGTGGTTCTTTTCTTTGTAAAATCTTTTTAAGGTGGCGGCTTCTTTATTGATGAGGGCAACAACTACTTCTCCATCATCTGCTGTTTCGCATTTTTCAACCACGATGAAGTCCCCATTTACAATATGATCTTCAATCATGCTATTTCCCTTTACCTGTAAGATAAAGCAGGGCTTTCTACCAACTAGAGCGGTTGGAACATCCATCTCTTCTTGTTGAGGAATTACTTCAATCGGGGCTCCCGCTGCAATAAAGCCTAGAAAGGGAAGGGTAGTGGTTGAAAGATACGATCCGGATACTATTTTTATCCCCCTCGATTTATTTTGTCTCTCAATATGACCCTGTTCTTCTAATGCCTCTAAATATTTTTGTCCTGCTCGGGGGGAAGAAAAGTTAAAGGCCTTGCAAATCTCTCTAACCGATGGCGGAAATCCATTTTCACGGATATGGTCTTTTAGGTACTGTAAAATTTGTTCCTGCTTTTTATTTAAATTCATGATTATTTCTCCTTTTTCTGGTTTTCTGTCTTGGTATACAATTGTATACTAATATATTGCATTGTCAAGTGCTAATATTTTTGTTATCATTCTAACAAAATATGAAGAAGGCTATTTTAGTAGCGTTACTCTGTTTTGCTTTGGCATTCTTTGCTCAGGCAAAAACTGCAGATGACCCCGGGAGGGTCAGTGTTGGGGCTCGGCCGCTTGGAATGGGTAAGGCCTATGTCGGCCTAGCCAATGACGTAAATACGATTTTTTTAAATCCAGCTGGACTAACTCAAATTCCTCAATGGCAGGCAACCTCTCTCTCTGGAAAATTTGTAAATGAAGTTAATTATCTCAACTTGGGAATGGCCATTCCGACAATTCGCGGTAATTTTGGAATAGCCTATGTTAGTAGTGGTCTTGGCTTTAGTGCCTCTACAACAACCCTGGAAGCAGGGAGAATAACCGCAAGCAATGAAACTGTAAGTTATTCTGATTACGATACCATTTGGCTATTAAGTTATGCCAGACCACTAAGAGGAGATTCTCTTTCCGCTGGTCTAACTTTAAAGTTATTTTCAAAGAATTTGACTGGTACTAATCTTTCTTCTGGTAATGCTTCTGGCTATGATCTGGATCTTGGTTTTCTATTTAAGCCCAACAAGGTTTTTAATGCCGGGATGGTTTTTAAAAATATTATTCCTGCCAGTATGGGGGGGAAAATTATCTGGGGAACCGGTCTTGAGGAAGCTTTACCAGCGACTCTAAAGAGCGGACTTTCTTTAAAACTATTGGGAATAGATGGGTTAAGGCAGATTGATAGTCACAGATTGGTTTTGAATTTAGATAATGATTATCCGATCAGCCAAAGTAATATTCCGATGACTTGGCATCTTGGACTAGAGTGGAAGCCACTGAAATTTTTATATTTAAGAGTTGGAATTGACCAGGATACAGCTGCAAAATCAGGTGGAGGCGTTTCGGTTGATGGGAATTTAACGGCAGGGATCGGTTTAGTTCACGGCAAATTCCGTTTTGATTATGCATATCATCAGTACAAAGCCACTCCCGGTGTAGATAATCACTATTTTGCACTAAATTATGGTTTGTTCCAAGAAGAAGAAATAGAACTCGAAAGAGAGAGGCTTGAAAAAGAAAGAATTGAGAGAGAAAGACTGGAAAAGATAAGAAGAGAAAAGGAAAGATTAGAGCGGTTGGAAAGAGAGAGATTGGAGAAGATAAGAAGAGAAAAAGAGAGAATAGAGCGTGAGCGCTTAAGGACAATACGAGAAAAAGCACGAATTGAAAGAGAAAAGAAAGAAGTAGAATTAAAAAGAATTAAAGAATTTGAAGAAGCCCTGCGCCGTGAACAATTAGAACAGGAGCGGCAGGAAAGAGCAAAATTATTAGCAAAACAACGTGAAGCCTTCTTTAAAGGAATTGGTAATGCCTTTGGTAATTTGGGAAATGCAGTTACTGGTGTTGGGCGGGGTGTGGGACAAGGGGTGGCTAATTTGGGTAAAGGGATCGGTAATGTGGTTGGAAATACTGGAAAGGCATTGGGAGCCTTGGGACAGAATGTAGGGCGTGGGGTTGGTGGAGCAGTGAATAATGTTGCCAAAGGTCTTGGAAGGATGTTTGAGGCTCCTGCTGTTTTAGATAAAGAAATTGAGCGAGGCTTTGATGAGGGAGAAAGAAAAGAACAAGAATTGCCAAGGGTTATGACGGTCAAGGAATCTTTTAGAGTCTTGAGAAAAATATTCACTGCCGAGAAACCACTGGAAGAACTTGGTACACTTGTCCCACAAATTGCCACCGGTCTTCTATTGTTAGGAATCAAGATTATCTTATTTATGTTTGTATTGTTGGTTATTTCTCTGATTTTTTCTGAATGGGAGAAGAGAACCAGAGCATGAGGAAGCTGTTATTTTGTTTTGTGGTTTGGATTTTGATGTTTGCGGTTTCTGTAAACGCTGCAACTTTTACTGTGACTAATACAACTGATGATGGTAGCAGTGCAACCTGTTTACGCCAGGTTATTATTGATGCTGTTGCAAATGAAGAGGATGATACTATCAATTTTAATATTCCAGATTCTGATCCGGGATATACTACAGATGCAGGACAAAGTTATTGGAAAATCAGTGTTACCTCTGTTCTTCCCGCTCTTGATCCAAGTCCAAGTGGAAATACTTATTCGATTACTATTGATGGCACGACTCAAACAACTAATCGAGGAGATACAAATTTACTTGGTCCAGAAATAATGATTGATGGAACTAATGCCGGGGCAAATGAAAGTGGAATTTCTATTTCTACTGATGATTGTGTGATAAGAAATATTACAATATGTAATTTTGGTAATGAAGGCATAGTAATTATTGGATCTGAAAATGCTGCTGTTTATGGTTGTTATATTGGAGTAGATGCTACTGGTGAGGCTGCCCAAGCAAACGGTAATGGAGTTGTTATTGATGCTTCTACTAATTGTCTTGTAGGGAGTAACGAGAGCTCTAGAAGAAATATAATATCTGGAAATACTGAAACAGGAATTACGATTATGGGGGAGGGTGGATCAGGTAATAGAATTTCAGGAAATTACATTGGGACTAATCGTTCTGGAACTTCTGCTTTGGGCAATGGTGTTCATGGAATAAGTATTGCAGGAACGGGTAGTTCTGATGATCCAAATGATAATCAGGTTGAGGGAAATGTTATATCTGGCAATACAAATCATGGAATCAATATGGATGCTAGTGCTAGCAACGATATTTTAGGTAATTATATTGGAGTCAATGCAGCAGGAGATGCTGCAATCGCTAATGGAGAAAGTGGTATTACTATCTTTGATGCTTCTCCAAATAATGCAATAGGGGATGGTACGTCTTCTGGCAGAAATGTCATATCTGGCAATACAACTGATGGTATTAGTATTTCAGATGCTGAGTCAGAAGGCTGTACTATTAAGGGCAATTATATTGGAGTCAATGCAGCAGGAGATGCTGCAATCGCTAATGGAGAAGAGGGGATTGATCTTTCCTTGGCAGTTTCGATTGAAGTAGGTGGAACGTCAAGTGGAGATAGAAATATAATATCTGGCAATGCAGGTAATGGATTAATCATATCCGAGACATCAAATACTTTGGTCTATGGAAATTATTTTGGTTTAGATGCAGCAGGAACGGCGGCAATAGGAAATGGGGCTAACGGAATTTATATTTCGGGTGGGTCCGCAAACAATTTAGTTGGAGATGGAACAACTGCTGGAAGAAATGTTATGTCTGCAAATGGTGACAATGGGATTGAGATAGTTGATAGTGGAACCAATTCAAATGAGGTTAACAATAATTATTTGGGGCTTGATGCTAATGGGGCTGAGACAGCTGGTATGACAAATACTTCAACCGCTATTTATCATGATGATAATGCTAGATACACAAAAATTACCAACTCAAGGATTAAAAATGATGGAATTGCAATAGTCATTGCCAATGGAGTAAGTGATTATGAAATATCAAACAATATTATCATTGGTGCAGGAATAACGAATTCGTTTGGGATCAGACTTGAGGGGACTGGTACGGTTGGTGAAGGAGGGTTGGTTAGCACTAATGAGGTCCGAGGATTTCATGTTGGTATCTATGCTGATACATCGAGTAGTAAAACTGTTGATATTCTTCATAACACACTTGTTTCAAATAACGATTCAACTAACTCAGGGGCGGGTGTGCAAGTTGATGGTGGTTTAGTGGATATCAAAAATTGTATTATTGCGACTGATCCTACCGAAACAGCAACTCCTTCTGCCAGTATTGGAATACAGGCTGATGGAGGGACTACTAGTGTTTCGTATTCTGATATCTATGGCAATAGTAACAATTATTCAGGCACAGGAACAATTACAAAAACTGCTACCATCCATGCAAAAGCCCTTTTTACTGACTCGGCTAATGATGATTATACTCTTTTATTTAACTCTCCCTGTATCAATACCGGTACCCCCGAAGGTGCTGATATGGGAATGTATCAATATACCGATGTTACTCCGGAGGTAAGAGTTATATCTCCTAACGGTGGGGAAAATTGGCAAGAGGAATCGACTCAGACTATTACTTGGACAACAACCGCCTCTGCCAATACTTATGACCTATATTACTCCACCGATAGCGGTGTTTCTTATACGGCTATTACTACTGGATTATCTAATGTTGGTACATATAGCTGGACACTTCCTAGTGTGGACTCTTCAACCTCTAGGGTAAGGGTAGTTGCCAATGGAACAACCTATACGTCAAGTGATGAATCCGATGCTGATTTTACTATCAGCTCTAAATCTGTACAGGTTGAAGGTGAAGTTATGACCAGGCCAAAGAGTATAAAACCACAACAAGGTCAAACAACCAAGATTGCTTATAATCTATCTACACAAGCTGATATTAGAATTCTCTTAATTAGTAAGTATGGAAAAGTACATTGGAACTACTTTGCATCAGCGGGGAGTGTGGGAGCCGCGGCTGGTTACAATGAAGTAACCTTTGATGGGAAATCGATTCTGATTGGAGAAACTGTTCCAAATGGCATTTATATGATAAAGATTATCTCTCAAAATAGGGTTCTTGAATCTGGCCATTTGGTTGTAATTGATTAGGATAGTCCTTGACAAGCCAATTTGCCCTTGTCATAATTCAAAAAAAGGGGAGGTGAGGTAAAAATGGTATCAGGATATTGCGTAAAATGTAAAAAGAAACAGGAAATGGGTGGAGCGAAAGAAGTAACTTTAAAAAATGGAAGAAAAGCGGTAAAGGGAGAATGCCCAAAGTGCGGAACTAAAATGTTTAGAATTGGGGGTATGAAATAGGTGTTGTGATATAATTAGGAGGTTATGCCTTCTAATTTTGTACATTTACACGTTCATTCAGAATTTAGTCTGCTTGATGGTGCATCAAGGATACCGGATCTAGTTCAAAGATCTAAAGATTTGGGTATGCCGGCCATTGCGATAACCGATCATGGTTATACATATGCGCTCATCAATTTTTATATAAAAGCTGTCGCTGCTGGAGTGAAGCCTATATTAGGCTGTGAGCTCTATGTTGCTCCACGTACTCGTTTTGATAAGGAGACTAAGGCAGATCGGTCTCCTTATCACATTACTCTGCTTGCAAAAAATCGAGATGGTTATCGAAATCTCTTAAAACTAGTATCACTTGCTTCTATTGAAGGATTTTATTCAAAACCTCGTATTGATAAAGAATTAATAGAAAAACATCGTGAAGGTCTAATTGTCTTATCTGGATGTCCAAAGGGTGAAATACCTCAACTTATTTTGGCTGATAAATTTGAAGAGGCAAAAAAAGTTGCTAAGTGGTATAAGGACAATTTTTCCGACGATTTTTATCTTGAAGTACAGAATGTTTCTATAGACATAAATGAAACCATTAATAATGCTCTGCGTAAAATCGGAGATGAATTAAAAATCAAACTGGTTGCAAGTAATGATTCTCACTATACTAATCAGTGTGATGCCACGACCCAAGATGTTTTAATGTGTATTCAAACCGGAGCGTTTCTAGATCAAGAGAAGAGGATGAAGTTTTCAAGTCAAGAACTCTACCTCAAAACAGAAAAAGAGATGCTCGAAGCTTTGCCCGATTTTAAAGATGCCATAAAAAATACAATTGAAGTTGCCAATAAGTGTAATGTTGAACTTGAATTAGAGACCCTGCGCTTACCTCATTTTCCAGTACCTAAGGGATACACTTTAGAGAGTTATTTGGAAGAGTTGGTTTGGCAAGGGGTACAAAAGTATTATGGCGTTTCCGTTAATGGAGAAATAAAAGTTCCCCCAGAGATTAATGATCGTGTAAAATATGAACTCTTCACTATTGAAAAGATGGGTTATCCTGCTTATTTCTTGATTGTTCAAGATTTTATTAACTTTGCAAAATCTTCTGGGATCCAGGTTGGGCCCGGCCGTGGTTCTGCAGCAGGTAGTATTGTCTCTTACGTTTTGGGAATCACCAGTGTTGATCCGATGAAATTTGGTTTGCTTTTTGAACGCTTCCTAAATATGGAAAGAGTCTCGATGCCCGATATTGATATTGATTTTTGTATCGATCGCAGAGGTGAAGTAATTGAATATGTTTCAAAAAAATATGGGCAGGACCATGTTGCCCAAATTGTTACCTTTGGAACGATGGCAGCTAGGGGAGTTTTGCGAGATGTTGGACGAGTAAAACAGATTCCTTTAAATGATGTTGATCGCTTGGCTAAGATGGTTCCTTTTGCTCCGGATATGAATTTAAATAAGGCACTGGAACAGAGCAAAGAATTAAAAGAGCGATATGACAAAGACAAAGTTGTAAAAGATTTAATTGATACAGCCAAACAATTGGAGGGTTTTTCGCGCCATGCATCAATGCATGCAGCTGGTGTTGTTATCTCTAAAGAGCCATTAACCGATTATGTTGCGCTGCAGAGAATTGACGATAAGACCATTGTAACTCAAGCTCCAATGGGAGATTTAGAAGCAGTTGGATTGCTTAAGATGGACTTTTTAGGTCTTCGAAACCTTACCATGATGGCCCATGCGGTCAATTTGATTAAAGAGAATAAGGATCCTGAATTTGACATGGATAAGATTCCATTTGATGATCTAAACAGTTTTGGTCTTTTTTCAAAAGGAGAGACAGTTGGAATATTTCAGCTCGAATCATCTGGAATGAGAACATTGATTAAAGATCTGAAGCCAGATAATTTTGAAGAGATTATTGCTCTTTTAGCTCTCTATCGTCCAGGCCCGCTTGAATCTGGCATGGTATCGGATTATGTAAAAAGAAAACACAAAGAGATTCCGGTTAAGTATGATCTCCCAGTACTTAAACCGATTCTTCAATCAACTTACGGGGTAATACTTTATCAAGAGCAGGTAATGGAGATTGCCTCAAAAGTTGCGGGCTTTAGTCTTGGACAGGCAGATATTTTGCGGCGTGCAATGGGGAAGAAGAAGGTTAAGGAGATGGCGACCCAGAAAGAGTTGTTTATTACGGGGGCAGTAAAAAATGGGGTATCAAAGCATAAGGCGGCACAACTCTTTAATCTCTGTGCAAAATTTGCCGGTTATGGATTTAATAAGTCTCACTCTGCTGCTTATGCTGTTATTTCTTATCAGACAGCTTATTTAAAAGCTAATTATCCGGTAGAATTTATGGCAGCTTTATTAACATCGGTTATGGGCAATACCGATAAGCTGGCAATTTATCTTGGCGAAGCGCAAAAGATGGGGATTAAAGTTTTGGGGCCAGATGTTAATTTGAGCCAAAGAATCTTTTCTGTTTCAGATGGAGCAATTCGTTTTGGAGTGACCGCAATTAAGAATGTTGGAGTGGCGGCAATTGATTCTATTATTAATTCAAGAATTGATGGTCCGTATAAATCGATGCTCGACTTTTTTAAACGGATCGATAACAGGACAGTGAATAAAAAAGTAATTGAGAGTCTGATTAAAGCCGGGGCTTTTGATTCTTTTGGTGCCAATAGGGCCTATCTTTTAGAAACTTTTACAAAAACTTTAGGTCGCGCTAATTCAGAAGAGAAGAGTCGGGCAAATGGACAAAGTCTTCTCTTTGGTTATGAAGAAATCGCGACCTCTGGAATAATTGAAAATGGGGAAGAGATTGATATTCCCGAATTTGCTCCAGATGTTAAACTTCGAATGGAAAAAGAACTTTTAGGCTTTTATATTTCAGATCATCCATTGGTTCACATAAAAGAGTCTTTAGCTGCACAGGTCAAGAATCAAATATTAGATATCCAGGAGAAGAAAGAGGGGGACGCTGTATTAATTGGTGGGATGCTTAATCGCTCAAGACGAATTAACACTAAAAAGGGAGATCCGATGTTGATTACAAACATTGAAGATCTTTCTGCAACGATTGGTTTGGTTGTTTTTCCAAGAACATTCAAAGAATGTTCTGAACTTCTAATGGATGATGCGGTTGTTATTGTTTCTGGTAAGGTCAATCGAGATATTAGAACTGATGAACTCAATGTAATTGCCGAAAATGTTCGACCGTTGGCAGAGATTCACAAAGAACGGATTCTCTTTCTTGATATTCTTGATATGAAGGATAAGTCAGTTTTGCATAAAGCTAAGGACCTGTTATTAGAGAATTCTGGCCCTAATCCGGTAGAGATTGTTTATGATGGTAAAAAGCTTGCAGCATCATCGAAGTATCATGTTAAAATAAGTCCGGAGCTGGTAGCTGAACTCGAGAAGTTATTAGGTAGTGAATCGGTAGAAGTTAAGATGACCGCAGTGCCGGTTAGAACAGGAGGGTAAGATGGTTGAATTAAAATTTGGCAAAGATGGTTTAATTCCTGTAATTGCTCAGGATTATGAAACAGGAGAAGTTTACATGTTGGCTTATATGAATAAAGAATCATATGAGAAAACAATAGAGACCAAAGAAATGTGGTACTGGAGTCGTTCGCGTAAATGCTTATGGCACAAGGGAGATACCTCTGGTTGTGTACAGAAAGTTAAAGAATTATATTTTGACTGCGATAAAGACACACTTTTAGCTAAGATTGAACAGCTTGGCGGTAAGGCCTGTCATACCGGCAATAGAACCTGCTTTTTTGAGAAGATTATTTAATGCGTATGATCGTGAGGTTTGAAGCCCGGTAATCCCTTACCAGTAGTCTTCTTTAGATAATCATCAATTGCAGATTTCAAAGCATCCTCGGCAAGTACAGAACAGTGCATTTTTACTGGTGGAAGACCACCTAACGCTTCAGCAACTGCTTTATTGGTAATTTTCAATGCTTCCTCAATAGTTTTTCCTTTAATTAAATCAGTTGCCATTGATGATGTTGCAATTGCTGCGCCACAGCCGAAGGTCTTGAATTTTGCATCAGTGATTACGTTGTCTTTAACTTTGATATACATTTCCATAATATCGCCACAAACAGGGTTGCCAACATGACCCGTGCCGTCTGGGTTTTCTATCTCACCCACGTTGTGCGGATTTTTGAAATGTTCCATCACTTTGTTTGAATACGAATCTGCCATTTACTTTCTCCTTAAGGGCGACATAGCCCGTAAATTTTTAACAATCTTCGGAAAGACCTCTAATAGATATTTTACATCCTCTTTAGTATTAAGTCTACCCAGGGAGAACCTAATTGATCCATGAGAGTCCTCGGGTGAGGTGCCGATTGCTCTTATAACGTGTGATGCCTCAAGACTTCCAGAAGAGCAGGCCGAGCCGGTTGATGCGGCAATGCCCTCCATGTCAAGCTTTAATAGCATTGACTCTCCTTCAACATATTTAACAATTATTGCCGCATTTTTGGGGAGTCTTTTGGTTCTATGTCCACAGATAATAACATCGGGAATCTTTTTTTCAATCCCTTTAAATAACATTTCACGAAGTTCGGTAGTTCTTTTGATTCTATCTTGAAGTTCATTTTTTGCAATTTCTAATGCTTTGCCTAATGCAACTATTCCTGCAACATTTTCGGTAGAAGCGCGACGGTTGCTCTCTTGTGATCCTCCACGCAGGAATTGAGTCATACGGGTTCCTTTTTTAATATATAAGAATCCAATTCCTTTTGGTCCATAAAACTTATGTGCTGATGCAGAAAGTAAATCGACACCCAAATCGGCTACATCAACCTCAAGCTGTCCGACGGTCTGTACCGCATCAGTGTGGAAATAAACACCTTTTTCTTTGGTGATTTTGGATATTTCTTTAATCGGTTCAATTGTACCGATCTCATTATTTGCATGCATTATTGAAACAAGGGCTGTTTTATCTGCAATTGCTTTTTTTACATCCTCTGGATTTATTAATCCATCTTTATCAACATCAAGATAAGTGACTTTGAATCCTTCTTTTTCTAAAAAGTGGCAGGGTTCAAGAATTGCATGATGCTCGATTTTTGAAGTTATAATATGATTCTTCTTTGGTTTCAATTTATTGATAACACCGAAGATTGCAAAGTTGTTGGACTCAGTTCCACCGGAGGTAAAGACAATCTCTTCTGGTTGGCAGTTTATTAAATCAGCAACCTGAATTCTCGCTTTTTGTACTGCTGCTTTGGCTTCTTGTCCAAAACTGTGTAGAGAAGATGGATTTCCAAATTTTTCTTTCAAATAAGGGAGCATAGCTTCTACTACTTCTGGGTGTGGAGGAGTAGTTGCAGCATAGTCCATGTAGATACGTTTCATGTATCTATTATACTATGGAGAGAATTAAGCGTCTACTACGTAGTACTTGATCTTACGAATTCCAAACTGGCGGGCATCTTTGTATTGGCGAAACCAGATGTCAATCCTTCTTTTATAGCGGCGGTTCATACGGTCTTCAACTGTGAATATTTGGTTACCAAACCCTTCAATCATCAGCTTTGTTCCAAAAGGTAAGAAGTTTGAAGCAATTACCCCTTCTTTACAGCGAGTTCCAGAAGCAGTAATCCAAGGGCTTGAATCGGTCTGATTTTCTAGGGAATTATAGGCCGTAGCCATTACAATTCCTTTTTGCACTATACGGTGTTTGTTATAGGTCTCCCCAACCTTTGCTAGGGATAAGATTGGTACTAGAACTAGACACAAAATGATTATAGTTACTGTTTTAATCGTTGCTCTTATAGGCAATCTCATACCTATATTATCGTGATAAATGGGGGAGAACTTGTATGATTCCCAAGGAGTCTCAAATTTCATCCCGAATCAGGTATCTCGAATGAACCCTAATAGAGCGGTCCCAAATCTACTTCTCGAATCTCCGAATATGTTCCCGAACCTATTCGAGATAGAATTTGGGGATTTGAGATAAGATATTCGATTAAAGAATTTGGGATCGTTTGGGACTGCCGATTAGGGAGAAAAATTAGGGACTTAAGGCAGCAACACTTCGTTCATGGCGCCAGTGCGGTAGCCGATTAAATCAAGGGTTACATATATATAGCCTAGTTTATTTAGCTTTTTTGTTATCTTATCCTTGTTATCTATAGCTTTTAGCATATCCCTTTCTTCTATTTCAATACGGGCAATATTCTTATGGTGTCGTACTCTTGATTGCTTAAAGCCAAGTTTTCTCAAATAGGCCTCAGCCTTGTCTATCTGCTTTAATTTCTTATCAGTTATTTTGTCACCATAAGGGAAACGGGAGGAGAGACAGGCAAAAGAGGGCTTGTTCCAGGTTGGAAGTTTCAGCTTTTTTGAAAGTTTGCGGATATCATCTTTAGTTAATTTTGCTTCTTCAAGAGGACTTCTAACGCCTAATTCTTTTTTGGCTTTGTTTCCTGGTCGAAAGTCCGACAAATCATCATAATTTGATCCGTCACAAACATAATTTAAGCCTTCTTTTTTAGCTATTTTAATAAGTTTTGAAAAAAGTTCTGTTTTACAATAGTAACAGCGGTTTTTTTGATTTGATGCAAAGTTGGGATTGTTGAGCTCTTTGGTCTTTATGGTCTTATATCTAATTTTATGTTTCTTGCAAAAACTAACTGCAAATTTGTATTCGTGTTCTGGATAAGTCTCTGATTTTGCAATCACAGCCAATACTTTTTTTCTATCCAGGGAGTCAATTGCCAATCTCAAAAGAAGGGTTGAATCCACTCCTCCAGAATAAGCAATTAGAAGGCTATCCAGGGATTTAATGTGCTTCAATAAATTTGCGAGCTTCATCAGCAGCACTTGCTCCATCCGCAGCGGCGGTAACTATTTGGCGAAGAGTTTTGCGCCTGACATCTCCCGCAACAAAAATGCCGGGGACAGATGTTGTAAATTTACCGGTGGTTGGAATAAATCCGTTTTCATCCAGATCCACGATTCCTTTAATAAAGTCAGTTTGTGGGTTCGATCCAACGTAAATAAAAATACCATTTGCAGCTATGGTACTTGATTTATCAGTTATTCTATTTTTTATTACAACTTCTTCAACTCTTCCATCTCCTTTTATCTCTGCTACCACCGAATTCCATAACATAAAAATCTTAGGGTGGGTTAGAGCCTTTTTAGCTACTGCAAGGTCGGCTCTTAATTTGTCTCTGCGATGAACAATTGATACTTTTTTTGCATAACGTGTTAGAAAGAGCGCTTCTTCAACGGCGGAATTTCCTCCGCCTATTACTAATATATCCTTGTCTTTGTAGAAGGGACCATCACAGGTTGCACAATAGGAGACTCCGCGTCCACGTAATTTATCTTCTCCATCCACGTTAAGTTTTTGTGGTTCGGTTCCTACTGCCAAAAGTATTGCTTTGGTTTTAAATTTTTTGTTTTCATCTACAAAGACCACTTTGTGTTTTTTGTGGTTTTCGATATTAGTAGCGTTTCCGTATATTATTTTCACCCCATAGAGTCTGGCCTGTTCTTCCAGCTTGTTGGATAGATCGATTCCAGAAACTCCTTCTGGAAATCCAGGATAATTTTCGATGCGATAGGTGGTAGAAGCAAGTCCACCAAGTATTGCTTTTTCTATCAGCAGTGTTTTTAGTCCGTATCGTCCTGCATAGATGGCGGCTGTTAGGCCAGCGGGCCCTCCTCCAATAATTGTAAGATCATATCCTGAAATCATTTTTGTAATAATTGTTTCAATTTTTGGTTGAGTTGATAGTTTCATAATTTATCTCCTCCTATAATTGCCTTGCTTTTTCCCGATATTTCAAAACGATCATTTTTTACCGAGTAGGTGATTATTTCACCTGTTAGGGAACTTTTTTCTTGTTCCAGTTTGACGTTTCCTTTTAATGTAACTAATTCGTTGATAAGATCATAATCTCCAACTTTGCCATATGCTTTTGCGCTACCTGATAATATAGTAATATCTCCATGGGCCATGATAGTATCTTTTGGTCCGTTAAATTCGAAATACATCGCTTCAATTGTTGTGACTTGCGGTTTGGTTATGACGATCTTGGGATCCCCACCAAGCAAAACATGAGCGAATTTAATATCACTTTTTAGTGTTTGGGCATATCCTATTATTTTGTTTCTTCGAAACCATATGTTACCTTTGCAGGATATTTTATTCTCTTTTTGTTTCCAAGTGAGATCACGAGCCTTAAAGTAGTATCCAGCTCCATCCTTATCTGGAAGGTTAAAAATGTTTTGTCTTGAATTATTTAATAATTTTTTTACTTTGTTTTTTGATTTAGAGTCAAAGCCGAAAGGTTGTTTCATTTTTATTTCTTTTTTATCCATTTTCCAAACAATTTCCGGAGAGATAAAGTTTAATTCTGCTTTATTTTTTTCAAAGAAAGAACCATTAGTGTCTTTTAATATTACGGTATTGTTATCGTTATTCAAGTCGGATGTCTTTGCTCTAATTTCCCAATATTTAGTTCCATTTGAAATCTCGGAGACAACAACTCCTTTAAACGATAAGTCGCTTCTTTTGCTTTGGGATTTAATTGCTTTGGCGATTGTTTGCGATATTTCTGTTTTGGGGAGAAAAAGAGCCCAAATGAATAAGAAAAGTATGAAAATTACGAAAACGAAAAATAATAATTTTTTTATTAGTTCCATTTATTTAAAATCCTAAGCACTAATTTCTAAATCCCAAATAAATCCCAATTTTCCGAATCCAAAATTCAAAACGTTTGTGATTTGGAACATTTGAATTTGTAATTTGTTTAGGATTTAGGGTTTCGAATTTAGAATTTATCATTAGTATCCAAGTGCTTTCAGGCGCAAGGCTTCGGTTGCTTCAAGAAACCCTTTCCAGGAATCGCCTTTATTATAATAGCCTTGAGAGAGTAGGAGATGAAGTGCTGCAACTAGCTTATCAATCTTAATTCCTTTTTCTGCCCATTCAATAGCTTTGTCATTTTCTCCCATATCTCCATAGGCTAGTGAGATATAACCATAGGCCCATACGTTGTAGGGATCGCTGACTAAGACATATTTGAACTGCTGTATTGCCTCTTTCTTTTGATCGTTAAAATACATTGCAAAGGCCAGACGAAAACGGGTCTTCCAGTTTCCGGGATCAGCATTAACTTCTGTAATATAGTAGTTGAGAGCATCTTTTTTGAATTCGGGATCCATTTCTGGTAATCTTTTCAATTGATCCCAGGCTTCCAGAATTTTATTTGAATAAGAATATGTTACAGCAAGATCGTATTTTGCCCAGGGATCGTCGGGATTTTTTCTTGCAGCTTCTTCTTTTTGTTTTATCTCTTTTCTAAGTTCCGGGGTCATTCTCCATGCGTCTGCGTTAACTTGCAATATTAGAATAAGAAAAATTAATAGAAGTGGGGTAATAAGATATGAGAGGTGGGTTAGGATGTGGGATATGGGATGTGTGATTTTTCTTACTTCAAACTTCTCATTTCCAAACTTATTTCTCATTTCTAGTTACCTCACTTCTTTGAAAGAATTCTTTCGATTATATTAGTCGTTGAACGACCTTCTACTGGAGGGATGATAATAACTTTTCCTCCTAGAGATTTTACAAGTTTGGCTTCTGGGAGGTCCTTCATCTTATAGTCTCCGCCCTTTACATGAATTTTGGGTTTGATAATTTTCAAAAGATTATCTGGCCTCATTTCAGAGAAGATTGTGACATAGTCAACGGATTCAAGGGAGGCAAGTACCTCTGCACGTTCAAGCTCGCTTACATATGGGCGAGGAGAGCCTTTTAATCTTCTGACTGAAGAGTCGGAATTTATTCCAACAATAAGGATATCGCCTAGTTTTTTTGCTTCTCTTAAATAACGAGCATGTCCAAGATGAAGAATATCGAAACAACCATTGGTAAAAACGATTTTTGCATTTTGGCTTTTTAGTCTTTTAACGGTTTTTGTCAGTTGATTACGAGATTTAATTTTTTGTCCGGCCAATTCTTTTTCTTCCAGAGCTTCTTCGAGCTCATCTTTTTGAACGGCCTGGGTTCCAATTTTTGACACTGCAACCGATGCTGCATAATTTCCAAGTAATGCAGCTTCTTTAATGTTTGCACCAGAGGCTAGGGCCAAAGATAGGGTTGCGATAACGGTATCGCCGGCACCAGTTATGTCAAAGACCTCTCTTTGGATAGCTGGTATGTGTTTTGTTTCTCCCGATTTGCTAAAGATAGAAAGGCCATCTTTTCCACGGGTTATGATTATATGATCGGCTTGGGTTTCTCTAAGTATTGTTTTTCCTGCTTTTTTCAGGGACTCTTTATCCTTTATTTTTATTCCTGATGCAGCCTCTGCTTCAAGCAGATTAGGGGTAATAATCATTGCTCTTTTATATTTTGAATAATTGGTCCCTTTTGGATCAACCGCTAGTGGTTTTTTATGTTTTCTAGCTAAATTAACTATTTCTCGACAGATCTTATCGGATAATATTCCTTTTTTGTAATCAGATAGAACTATTGCATCTACCTTTTTAACTAGTGCTTTAATCTGGGAGACAATTTGTCTTTCTGTCTTATCCGGGATCGGAGTCTCCTCTTCACGGTCTACTCGAATAACTTGTTGATTGGCAGCAATGATTCTCGATTTTAAGATAGTTGGTCTATTTTTTGATTTTATAAGATGAGAAGTAGAAATCTTATTCTTCTTTAAGGCGTTGATTAATTTTTGTCCGGAGCTGTCATTTCCAATTAGACCAATAAGAAGGGCGGTTCCACCAAGTGTTTTTATATTGGTTGAGACATTTCCGCATCCACCGGGGACGTGAGTAATCTCTTTAACTTTTGCAATTGGAACTGGGGCTTCAGGAGATATTCTCGAAACGGTACTCCAGATATGTTCATCTAGCATCAAATCGCCGATAATCAAGATCTTTTTCTCTTCAAACTTAGGAATAATGGTTTTTAAATGTTCCATTGGGGATATTATATCATTTAAGGGAAGGGGAGGGAATATAGGGAGAAGTAGGGATGAGTAGGGAAGGGGAAAATATGGTGAAATTTTTGAAAAATGATAGCGAAATAAAAATGAGGTGATTAATTATGTCAATGATTATGTCAGCGAATATGTTAACAGCAAGATTAAAAGCGAGTCCAACTTTGGTTTATCAAGGGCAAGAGATTAAGGTTAATCCTGCGCTTAGCTTTCGACATGAAATGGGTGTTCGTGCTCAATTAAATTTGGGAATCAAAGATGGAAGTGGAAAAACAATTGCCTTATTGCCTCTTGAACTTAGCAGAGAAGATGTTAATAGAGCAGGCAATGACTCTAGTTTCGAAGCTCAGAGAGGAGATTTGTTAGATATTAATCCAACAAGAGTAATTCCAAGGGGAGAAACACAAGTAGAAGATGTCCCTTTAGAAGTTGATGCGAGTACCGCAGTTGTTGAATCCCTATTTTTTTCTAACGAAATACCCAAATCTCAGGGAGTATCGCCTGGTAGACCGTCTGATCTTGGGGGAATGACTCATCCACGGGATATTCCTGATTGTGTAGTTCCTGGTGTCGGAAGAGGAACAACTATCCACGTTGGAAGAAATGTTGTCTGGCCTACCTTGCCTCTTGATCTACAACCTTTTATACGTTCATTGGAACAAGGTTTCCCTGTTGATAGTATGTATTCATTTATCGATGCAATGCAGACACGGGCTTATTATATGTTTAGAGATATGAGAAGTGGGGGGAACATGCATCCCGGAATTGTAAATATGTTAAGTCAAACAGTGACCGTTCAGGGACTAGATCAAATAAAAAAAGTTCCGATATTAGAAGGACTGTTTTCTCCACCACACTCTTTAATAGAGGGAGCTGAGTTAGTATTCTATACTAATAGTGAAGGTCAAATGATTTTGGCTGATATTGTTATCTTTTTACAGCTTATCAAAGAAGCTGGAGCAAATCCGGTTTTGTATCCTTTTAGTTTAGGTCTTTTAGGTATGGGGGGATACAATTTTTCTCATGGGACCTTGCTATCGAGAAGTGAAGATCAGGATGTAAATGAAACCATTCTAGTTTCTGACTTGCCTGATCAAAATTTAGGAGAAAGCTTTCCTGGGAATAATTTAGTAGTTTTAAGTCTAAGAGGAACAAAAATGAGTGCTCAAAGATTGGCCCATATTTTAAATGCTCGACCAGGAGTAGGGGTTGTTATAAAGAAACATGAAGACGCAGCAGTAGAGTTTGGGGATCAACTTGCAGAATTTGTTTCTGATGCAAGTGAGATAATTACTCCTCTTTAGTCTGACTAGAATTCGGTTCCAGTGTCAAAATCCAGTTAACAGCCTCTAATAAGTCTTTTGCAATAAAATCAGGGCGATTGCCGTTTAGGCTTTTCTTGGCTTCTTCTCCATATCCGGTTAAAACCAGAATTGTTTTGCAACCAGCGCGTCGGCCAGCTTCAAGATCAGATTTTTTATCACCAATCATGTACGAATCTTTTAAATCTAGGGTGTATTCTGCTGCGGCCTGGAGGAGCATTCCAGGATTTGGTTTTCTACATTCACAATCTTTTTTATATGGGTAATGTCCAAAGTCTGGATGATGAGGACAGTAGTAGATTGCATCATAGTATGCATGGTTGGCGAGCAGTTTTCTTTGCAATGTTTTATCAATCGCTTTCAACATGTCCTCTCCGTAGTGACCGCGTGCAATCCCGGATTGGTTACTAACTACACAAACTTTTAATCCGGCATTATTAAGTAACTGAATTGCTTTTGAAGAGTTGGGGAATAGTTCAACTTTTGTATGATGATCAAGATATCCTACGTCGTGACTTATGGTACCATCTTTATCTAGAAAAACAGCTTTATCCATTAAAAATCTCCTTTTCAACTATTTCACAAATAATATGAGCGATTGTTATATGTGATTCTTGTATTCTTGGCGTATCATTTGATGGAACAGTAAGGTTAATATCAACCACTTGAGCTATTTTTCCACCACCAGATCCTAATAATCCAATATTTATACATCCAGCTTGTTTTCCTTCTTCAAGTGCTAGAAGTACATTTTCTGAATTACCAGAAGTTGAAAGACCGATTAGAACATCCCCTTTTTTTGCTAGTGCTTGGACTTGTCTTAAAAAGATCAATTCAAATCCAAAATCATTTCCGCATGAAGTAATGATAGAGGTATCGGTTGTCAGTGCAATTGCTGGTAATGGATTTCGATTTATCTTGAATCTATTAACAAATTCAGCTGCAATATGTTGAGAATCCGCAGCCGATCCACCGTTACCAAAGATTAGGATCTTATTTCCCGATTTTAAGGCATTAATAACTGTTTTGCTGGCCTTTTCGATTTCAGGAACTAAGCTGTTTAGAACCTTCTTTTTTACTTCTATACTTTCAGTAATTAACTTCTTTATTTCTTGTTGCATAATATAATTATAACACCATATTATATGTATAACTACCGCGTTGGTCAATCCTGTTTTCTATGTTATAATTTTTATTATTCTCTGGAGGGATTTTATGAAAAAGATAATTGCAGGAGTGGTGGTTGCTTTGTTTGTGGCTTCACTAGGTGTATCATCTGCTGTTCCAAGAAGAGTTAAGATGAAGAATAGAAAGAAGATAGTTAAGACAAAAAGACAGATTGTAAGAAATGCTAAGAAAAAAAGAGTTTTAAAGAATAAATTAAAAAAACAAGTTAAGAAAGCTTATCCAAGAGCAGTTGTTAAACCTAAAGTAATTGTTAAGCCCGTTCCTGTTATTGTTCCCCGTTCTAGAAAAGTAATAAAAATAGGGCCCAAAAAAGTAGTCCCAAAAAGGCCAAGAAGTTTTACCGAAATTGAACTTGGTGCCGGCTATGTAGCGGGTATTCCGGGAGTTGAAGCAGCTCTAAGATTTAACAATCCACTTGGAATGGTTGCTTCTTCCTTAAAAACAGGTGTGATTTATGCCGTTGGAAAGGATACCGATTCTGTGGAAAGAAAGCATGCATTGGTTGTTGTTGATGGGATTTATCATATGGCACCAATGTTTGGGCCGGGAGTTAAGCCGTATTTTGGCTTAGGACTAAATTATAATGCATACACAACCGGAAAGCGGAATGGTGCTGTTGCTTATCAGGCTTACTTGGGGCTTCAAGGAAGAATGTCTAGGCATAATTCTGCCTATCTTGAGGTTGGTTACGGTTATATAAGAACAGGATTTAGCCCACAATATAAAGGACTACATAGTATTGTTGGTGTAAAGGCGGTCATATAAATGAAAAAGTATAATGTTTGTGTTTTAGGTGCAACTGGAATGGTAGGTAAAGAGATGATGAAGGTTTTGGAAGAGAGAGATTTTCCAATAGATAAATTTCTTCCATTGGCTTCTTCGCGTACTGCTGGTTCAAAGGTCACTTTTAAGGGTAAGGAGTATGTAGTTGAAGAAGCAAAACCAGAATCTTTTGAAGGAATGGAAATTGGTCTCTTTTCCGCTGGAGCTTCTATTTCAAAAACTTTTGCTCCTGAGGCTGCTAAGAGAAAGTGCATTGTAGTTGATAATACTTCTCACTTTAGGATGGATCCAGAAGTTCCATTAATTGTTCCAGAGGTTAACCCCCAAGCGATAAAAAAACACAAGGGGATTATTGCGAACCCAAATTGTTCAACTGCGCAGATGGTTCTGCCTCTAAAGCCTATCTATGACGAAGTAGGGATTGAACGTTTAGTTATTTCTACCTATCAATCTGTTTCTGGATGGGGAAAAGAGGCGGTTGAAGAGTTAAGGGTGCAAACTAAAACTTTGCTTGCCGATCCAAAGGCAAAAGTAGAGGCTAAGGCAATTTTTAAACAGATCGCTTTTAACGTTGTCCCACAAATTGATAAATTTATGGATAATGGCTATACAAAAGAAGAGATGAAAATGGTTAACGAAACTCAGAAAATATTTGAAGATGATTCGATAAAAGTAACTGCAACCTGTGTCCGTGTTCCGGTGGTAATTAGCCATGCGGAAGTAGTTAATATAAAGACCAAGAAAAAGATTTCGGTTGCTCGCGTGCGAAAGCTTTTGTCCAAGTTCCCAACTTTGAAGGTTTTAGACGATCCAGCTAAGGGTGATTACCCAACTCCAATTGACTGTGCAGGTAAAAATGATACTTATGTTGGTAGAATCCGCGAAGATATCTCACAAGAAAACGGGATTGAAATGTGGATTGTCTCTGATAACCTTCGACGAGGAGCAGCATTAAACGCAGTATTAATTGCGGAGAAGCTAATAAATGTCAATTGATGAACAAGCTTCCTATTATGAAAATCTAATTGATAAACATGGAGAAGACAGTTATCGTTCTCTAGATTGGAAATCACCAGAGAGTCAGACCCTGCGTTATCAGATATTTGAACACCTTTTCTCAATTGCTGGTCGTGGAAAAAACTTTTCTATACTTGATTTAGGTTGTGGCTTTGGTGACCTGTTTGACTATCTTAAAAAGCGAGGCTACAAGTTTAAATATACCGGATATGATATATCCCAAAAAATAATTGATGTTGCCTGCAAAAAACATCCCGAAGCAAAATTTGAAGTCCGAGATATTTTACATGATCCAAAACCAGATCGTTTTGATTTTGTTTTTTGTTCTGGGGCTTTTAATATTCGCTTTCTTGAGAAAGAAGATCATAAGGAAAAGGTTAAGGCGATGTTGCTTCGAATGTTTGAAATATCAAAGGTCGGGGTAGGGGCCAACTTCTTGTCTTCTGGAGCGGTTTACTACATCAATGAAGAAGATGTTAATTCTGGAATTTATTATTACTTTAAGCCGGAAGATCTGATACAATACTGTAGATCTTTTTGTACGCGGTTTATGTTAAGGCATGATTATCATCCAGGAGACTTTACTGTTTTCCTATTAAGATGATAGGGGAGAATTAATGAATCCATTAAGACGTCTGGCGCTGCCGCTAATATTTTTAGCATGTATTATTCTTGTTGGTGTTTTGGGGTATGAACTACTAGAGGGTTTTTCTTTTATTGATTCTCTTTACATGGTGGTAATAACCCTATCGACGGTTGGCTTTAGAGAAATTCATCCTCTAAGTGAAGCAGGTAAACTGTTAACCATGCTTTTGATAGTTTCTGGCGTTGGTACAATGGCTTATACCGCAGGTCGAGTAGTTGAAATAATTATGGAAGGACAAATTGTCGGTTTTAGAAGGAGGCAAGCAATGGAAAAAAGAATAGCTGATTTGAAAAATCATTATATTATTTGTGGATACGGTCGAGTAGGGCATCAAGTAGCGGATGATCTGGAGGCGGAGAGAATTCCTTATGTTGTTATTGATTCGAGGCCCGAAATTATGGATGAACTTGCAGCGGAGGATATTCCTTTTTTGATTGGAGATATTGCCTCAGATGCTATTTTAGAAAAGGGTGGCATTAAAAGGGCTCGGGGCTTAATCGCATCTGCCGATTCTGATGCTGCTAACGTTTTTGTTACATTAAGTGCAAGAGAATTGAATCCCAAAATATATATAGTTGCTCGCTCGGCTTCAAAAGACTCCGAGAGCAAATTAAAAAAGGCCGGTGCCAATCAAGTTATTACTCCATATTTAATTGCCGGGCGTCGTATGGCTGCCATGGTTCAAAAACCGATTGCAATGGACTATCTTGATACCGTTATGCACAGCGAGCATTTACATATTGCTTTGCGAGAGTTTGATGTTGATGATAAATCAAATTTAATTGGAAGAACCTTGGCTGAGACGGAAATAAGACAAAAGTCAGGGGCAACTGTGCTTGCCATCCGATCAAAAGATGGTAGTTTTAACTTGCAGCCGGCTGGGTCATCTAAAATTCAGAAAGATGATACTTTAATAACAATTGGAACACAGGAACAGCTCGATCTTCTAGAAAAGATGGTTAAATGATAGCAAGAGAACAAGATTTTAGAAATGAATTGGTTTTAGACGTTGCAAAGAGGATGTCAGCGGCTGCTCGCACTGCTCCAAAAGCAAAAGGGCTTGATCTTCTTGAAATAATAATCTTGTCAGATAAAGAGATAAAAAAAATATCTGAAAAGATGCTTGAAATTGGTAAACGTGAGGATCATCAAACATTTATTAGAGATGGCAATAATATTTTGCAGGCTCAAGCGATTGTTATTGTTGGGACAAAAAAACAAACATTAGGTTTAAGATATTGCGGGTTATGTGGTTATAAGAATTGTGCAGCGAATGAAAAGAGTGATGGTATTTGTGCATTCAATCCTGGGGATCTTGGAATAGCCTTGGGATCGGCTGTTGCCGTGGCTGCTCATCATCATATTGATAATAGATTGATGTATACAATCGGTATGGCAGCTCTAGAGATGAAATTATTGGGCAAAGATGTTAAAGTAGCATATGGGATTCCACTGTCGGTTTCGGGCAAGAATCCTTTTTTCGATAGGAAATGAGAATGATAAATGATATAAAAGTTATTTTTGAGAGAGACCCGGCAGCAGCGAATATTTTTGAGGTGCTGATGTATCAAGGATTATGGGCAATCTGGTATCATCGTGTTGCTCATTTCTTGTATCTTCTAAAAATTCCAGTAATCCCTCGTTTGATTTCTCAAATTTCTCGTTTGCTAACTTTAATAGAGATTCACCCTGGAGCCCAAATAGGGAGGGGATGCTTTATTGACCACGGGAACGGAATAGTAATAGGAGAAACTACAGAGATTGGTGAAAATGTTACCCTTTTTCAGCAGGTGACCTTGGGTGGTACTGGGAAAGATAAAGGGAAACGTCATCCGACAATTGGAAATAATGTAGTAGTTGGTGCCGGAGCGGTTGTTCTTGGTGCCATAAATGTTGGAGATAATGCGCGTATCGGAGCCCTAGCGGTAGTTACAAAACCGGTTCCAGCCGGGGCAACGGTAGTCGGAAATCCAGCTCGCATTATAGAGAAATAATGCCTCTTTTTGTCTACAATACGCTAACTCGCAAAAAACAAGAATTTAAACCACTCAAAGATAAAGAAGTCCGAATGTATGTTTGTGGAGTTACTCCTTATGACGAAGCACACCTTGGTCACGGTCGCGCTTATGTTACATTCGATATTGTTCGTCGCTATTTGGAATATTCTGGATACAAAGTTATCTATGTGCAGAATATTACTGATGTTGATGACAAGATTATTGCCAAGGGGCAAGGGTCATGGGTCAAGTGCCAAGAAATCGTAAAAACTTACTTCGATTCTTATTTGGAAGTGATGGAGAAGTTAAATGTTTTAAATCCGACAAAATATGTTAAAGCGACAGAGCACATCCAAGAAATGATTAATTGGATTAAGGGGTTAGTTGATAAAGGTTTTGCTTATGAAGTAAATGGTGACGTTTATTTTGAGGTTTCCAAGTTCAAAGATTATGGAAAACTTTCGAAAAGAAAACTTGATGATATGAAAGCAGGGGCTCGGGTTGAAAAAGATTCGAGAAAGAAAAGTCCTTATGACTTTTCTCTTTGGAAAACTGCAAAAGAAGGGGAGCCTTCTTGGGATTCGCCGTGGGGGAAGGGTAGGCCCGGTTGGCATATTGAATGTTCGGCTATGTCGACCAAATATCTTGGGGAATCATTTGATATTCATGGTGGAGGGCTTGATTTAATCTTTCCGCATCATGAAAACGAAATTGCACAGACCGAAGCTTTAACTTGTAAACCATGGGTAAAATATTGGTTTCACAATGGCTTTGTTAATGTTAACAAACAGAAGATGTCAAAATCTTTAGGCAACTTTTTTACTTTAAAAGATATCTTTGAGAAATATAGTCCAGAGGCAGTTCGTTTCTTTTTGCTTTCTACTCATTATCGTGGACCGATTAATTTTTCCGACCAACAACTAAAAGATGCAGAAAAAGGCTTAGCTCGTTTGCATGATACCCTTGATCGTCTTCAGTTTTCTATCGATAGCATTGAGAAATCAAAAGATGTACATGGTTTAGATCAAGAGCTTTTAAAACTTGACGAAGACTTTATTGAGGCGATGAATGATGATTTTAATGCTGCAGCCGCAATTGGAGTTCTCTTTGAAATAGTTACTTTTGCCAATCGAGTAATGGAAGAAAAATTAAATGATAAAGATATTCTTCTTAAAACCAAAAAATCAATTGAGGGATTTTTGGAATTGTTGGGATTTAAAGCCGTAAGCCGTAAGCCGTTAGCCGTAAGCGGTGAGATAGAAGCACTTATCGCAAAACGTGAAGCTGCTCGCAAAAAGAAAGATTTTAAGGCCGCCGATAAAATACGTAATGATTTGCTCAAAAAAGGTATAATACTAGAAGATACTCCTGATGGAGTGAGGTGGAAGAAGAAATGATTGATGTAAAATTATTACGAAATAATCCAGAAAAAGTGGCCGAAGCATTAAAACTTCGCAAAATGGATGCTTTCCAAATTAGAAGATTTAAAGACATTGATGGACTTTGGCGCAAGCTTACGTTAGAAATTGATAAATTAAGATCAAAGCGCAATGAAGCCTCTAAGCAAATTGGAATTCTAAAAAAAGAGGGAAAAAAGGCTGAGAAAGAGGTAGCTGCTACTCGTGAAATTGGAGATAAGATTAAAGAACTTGAAGAGAAGCACAGGGAGATAGAAGAGCAGCTAAAAAATATTTTGTTAGAGTTGCCCAATATTCCTCATCATTCGGTTCCAGATGGATCTGATTCGGGTGACAATTTAGAAATTAGAAGGGTTGGTAAGCCACCTTGTTTTAATTTTACCCCTAAGCCTCATTTTGAAATTGGTGAAAAGAATGGAATTCTTGATTTTGAACGGGCTGCCAAGATTTCCGGATCTCGTTTTGTTGTTTTAAAAGATCTTGGAGCAAAGCTTGAGAGAGCTTTAATTAATTTCATGCTTGATACTCATTCTAGGGAAAATGCCTATACCGAAGTTTTCCCCCCGATTTTAGTTAATCGAAAATCAATGGTTGGAACAGGACAACTTCCAAAGTTTGAAGCTGATCTTTATAAATGTAGTGATGATATGTGGTTGGTGCCAACTGCAGAGGTGTCGGTAACCAACATCCATCGCGAAGAAATATTAAAATTAGATCAACTCCCAATTAAATATTGTGCTTTTACCCCTTGTTTTCGCAGAGAGGCTGGGTCATACGGTAAAGATGTGAGAGGTATCATTCGCCAGCATCAGTTTAATAAGGTTGAATTGGTTAAATTTGTTGACCCAGAAAATTCTTATAAAGAATTAGAAAGTTTAGTTCTTGATGCGGAGAAAATACTTCAGAAATTAGGATTACACTATCGTGTCGTAGAACTTTGTGCTGGGGATCTTGGTTTTTCTGCCGCCAAGACCTATGATATTGAAGTTTGGTTTCCATCACAGGGAGCCTTTAGGGAGATCTCTTCCTGTTCCAATTTTGAAGATTTTCAGGCTCGCAGGGCGGGTATTAAATTCCGAAGGGATGCTAAATCAAGACCAGAATTTGTTCATACCTTGAATGGTTCCGGTCTTGCAGTTGGTCGAACCCTAGCTGCTATTTTAGATAATTATCAAAAGGAGGATGGAAGTTTTGATATTCCAGAGGTTTTAAAACCCCTGATATCCTGATTTCCTGATATTCCAACCCATGCCCACCTACGATTATAAGTGCAAAGAGTGTGGATATGTCTTTGAGACTTTTCAAAAAATGTCTGAAAAACCACTCGAATTCTGTCCAAAATGTTCAGGTTCTGTAAAACGACTTATATCTGCGGCAGGAATTATTTTTAAGGGTTCGGGATTTCATGTTACGGATTATAAGAAGAGTTCGAAACCAAAAAAATCTAAAGGGACAAAAAGTTCTTCAAAAGCTGCTTCCCCGAAGAAGTCAAAATAGACTCTGGGTGAAATTGAACACCTTCAACTGGATAAACCTTGTGTCTGATTCCCATTATTTCCCCTTCATCTGTTTTGGCCGATACTAGAAAACAATCTGGAAGTGTATCTTTTTTTATAATTAGAGAGTGGTATCTGGTTGCAGTAAAAGGATTTTGGATATCTTTAAAAATAGTCTTTCCGTCATGATTAATTTGTGATGTTTTTCCGTGCATTAGTCGATCGGCTCGAATTATCTTTGCTCCAAAGGCTTCAGCAATTACCTGATGTCCAAGGCAGACTCCAAGGATTGGGATTTTTCCGGTAAAATTTTCAACCACTTTTTTTGAAACACCGGCATCTTTTGGCTCTCCAGGGCCTGGAGAGATTACGATTTTATCAGGAGCGAGCTTTTCAATTACATCTATAGAGATCTTATCGTTTCGATAGACTTCTAGCTTTTCTCCGAGCTCACCTAAATATTGAACTAGGTTATAGGTAAAAGAATCATAATTATCGATCATTAGTATCATAGCAGTTAAATTATAGCATACCGTGTTAAAATAGTAATATGGAGAGAAATAGCTGGAACCAATTTGTATCCTCAACACCTGAGTGTCCAATATTGCAATCATTTGAATGGGCAGAGGTGAAGGGGTGGGATCCGATCCGATTATCTATTGAAGATAATGGCCAAATTGTTGCCGCGGCTTCTATTTTGAAAAGAAAAATCCCGTATTTAAATAAGTCGATTTTTTATTGTCCGAACGGGCCGGTTTTAGATTTTAAGAATAAAGATCTTTTTTTAAAACTAATTCAAAAAATAAAAGAAGAGGCAAAGAGGCATAATGCAATAGTTTTTAAGATGGATCCAATATTAACTAAAGAGCTCGGTTCCCAATTTATCCCTAACAAGAAGCAAGTTCAACCGCGCACAACTTTTTATATTGATTTAACCCAAACAGAAGAAGATATTTTGAAGAATTGTGAAGAAAAGACCAGATATAATATTCGTTTGTCTTCTCGCAAAGGGGTAATTGTAAAAGAGGGAGATGTCCAGACTTTTTATAATATATACAAAGAGACATCAAAACGTGATAATTTTTTAATCCATCCTCTCTCTTATTATCAAAAGATTAAAAAGCATATGGTTGATTCTGGAATGGCTAAGATCTTTATTGCATATTTAAATGATGAACCAATTGCCGGAGTCTTTGTTTTTATGTTTGGGTCGCGTGTGTGGTATATGTATGGGGCATCGAAATCATCGCATCGCAATGTTATGCCCAATCATGCTCTGCACTGGCATATTATTAAATGGGCAAAGTCTGCTGGCTACAAAATTTACGATCTCTGGGGAATTCCATCAAATCCCAATCCGAAGCACCCTCTATGGGGAGTTTATCGCTTTAAGAAAGGATTTAATGGTAAATTGATAAAGTATGCTGGTATGCACGATCTAGTTTTTGATCCGTTGTTTTATTTTTTATTTGAAAAAGGTTTGTCTTTTTATAAGAATATTAGAAGTTTATTAACTAAGGGCAAGATTTCAGATTCACTGGAGGAGTAAGTTGAAAGGTATAGCATACGATTCAAGAAAAGTAGAAGAGGGATTTGTTTTTGTTGCGATTCCCGGGACAAAAGTGGATGGTTATGATTATATTTCTCAGGCGATTAAGAATGGGGCGAAACTAGTTGTTGCCGAAAAAGACTTCGATGCTCCAGATGGGGTTGAGAAAAGAATTGTCCCGGATGCAAGAAAGGCTTTGGCTGAGCTTTCAAGTGAGTTCTATGGTTGTCCTTCAAAGAAACTAACTTTAATTGGAATAACTGGAACTAATGGAAAGACAACAACTGCTTATTTAATCGAGTCAATTTTAAAAACTATTGGTTTTGATGTTAAGAAATTAGGAACAATTGATACACCGACAGGCTTAACTACTCCGGAGGCACCAGAACTGCACAAGTTTTTTGCAAAATGTGTTAAAGAGGGAGTAACCCATGTTGTGGTGGAGGTTTCTTCTCATGCCTTAGCCCAAGAGAGGGTTTATGGTTGTGATTTTGATATAGCAGTCTATACAAATATTTCTCATGATCACCTTGATTATCACAAAACAATGGAAGAATATATAAAAGTTAAACAAAAACTTTTTTCAGAATTAAAAAATGATGGAATAGCTATTATTAACTCAGATGATCCTCACGCAAAAGAGATGATTAATGTTTGTGATGCAGAGGTTATAACTTATGGCCTAAAAGAAAAAAAGCATGAGATAAGAGATGTTAAGAATGATCAACTGCTGGGG
The DNA here is from genome assembly GCA_964421245.1 of uncultured bacterium. Taxonomy (GTDB): domain Bacteria; phylum Margulisbacteria; class WOR-1; order XYC2-FULL-46-14; family XYC2-FULL-46-14; genus CAYQVW01. Next base: position 78,608 of record CAYQVW010000001.1, read on the forward strand.
GAATACAACTCTTATAATATGCTTGCTGCATATACCTGTGGCTTAGCACTAGAATTAAATCGAAAACAAATCAAAAAGGGAATTGAAGTATTAAAGGGTGTTCCGGGAAGGTTCGAGCGTATTGGAAATGTGATTGTGGACTTTGCTCATACTCCAGATGCTTTAGAAAAATTATTGAAAGTAGTGGCGACTTTAAAGTCGCCAAATGGAAAAATTATTTTAGTCTTTGGTTGTCCGGGAGACAGAGACAAAGCAAAGCGTCCAATTATGGGTCAAATTGCTGCAGAACTAGCTGACTATTCTATTGTTACCACTGATGACCCGCATACCGAAGATCCCGCCAAGATTATTAAAGACATAGTAGGTAATGAAAAAATACTTGATAGAAAAAAAGCCATACACAAAGCCTTAGGCTTGGCCAAGGCTGATGACATAGTCGTAATAGCCGGTCGTGGGCATGAACAATATCAGGATTATAACGGAAAGAAGGTGAAATTGGACGATCGGGTAGTTGTGAGAGAGTATCTAAAGAACCACTGAAATTTCTCTGCATAATTGACGATATATACTTGATATGTTATCAACGTTATCAACACCTAAAATTAAGACCGGAACGAGCGCTCTTTCTGGAATAGCTACTAGGATTTTTCCATATATTCCTTTTACTGCCTATGTAAGTCGAGAGACAGTTATGTTTTCTGTTCAAGCCATTGAGAAACAATTAGAGGGACTTCCTGATGAAGAGGGTGCTCCGGCATTAGCTTTGTTTAGAAGCTTGCTTCGTGGTGAAGATGGAATAGTACAAGAAAAATATCGAGGATTTAAAAGAATATATCCTGCTAATCTTTTTAAAACCCTAACCGTTCTTCGGTTAAGATCTCTTGCTGATGAATTTAATCGACTATCTTCTACTGAGCGGTGTCTTGGGGTCAATAGTAATGGGCAGTTTGTTTTGCATCTTCCGATTGAGGCTACTCAAGATATGACTGCTCCGGAGTTAAGACCGATGTCATTAGAAATTGCCGTAAGAGAATTATTTAATACGGAAGATGAACCTCTGTCTTTAGTGGATGTTCATAAGCATTTGGAAGGGAGAGGTGTTGAGGAATCGGGGAGGCAGTTTGCTGGGATTAGAATAGGACAATGGATTAGTGAGGGATGGCTTTGTGAAACAGTTGATAATCGTTTTTATTTGGCTTCTAAACAGGGAGAATTGTCTTCCAATAAAAAAATAAGACCAATATTTACTATGGAAAAGCCTAAGGAGGTAAGTTATGTTACCAGTGATTTCTTAAGAGAAAACCCAGATCAAAAAGAGATAAGAAGATTTGTCCATAGTAGATGTGGTGGTTCTTTTTATATGAAAGAGTCAGACTTTCAATTGTTGAGGGCCAAAGGTACAGTTGTTCCGGTATTAGCAGCAAAAGGGAGGGGTCTTTATTGTTACAAGAAGGATATTTCTCAACTTGCTAAGGGAGATACTCTCAGAAGAGAGCAAATAGTTTCTAATGGAGAAGAGCAAACTGTTTTAATTTATACCAGAGCATACCAATCTTATGTTGACGGTATTTTTGAGTTTCATTTAAAGAAAATACAGGATAATTTAGGAGATACATCGGCTACTACGGCTTCCCTACTGCGTCGTTCTTTTAAAGTGGGCTGGGGAAAATCTGGTACAGTAGGGGCTCATGTATTTAAGGCCAACGCTGTTTCTTGCTTAACCAAAGATCCCTTTTGTGTTGCAGCAGCACTAATGGCAGATGTTAAACTGGCAAAATTGGAAGCAAAACTTAAGAGACAGGATTTTCCCAGAAAACAAAGAATAAAATTGAGACAAGGATTAGAATCTTACCATCTTGTTCGTCGGATTCCGTTTCACATTCCACGAAAAAGAGTTATTTACTATATGAATAATTTTATGGATGAGATGGCTTATCTTAGTGGTAGAGAAAGTGGCGGAAAAAATCCGATTGGATTTGTTCTCTTTTTTGCAGAGAAACTCGAGTCACATAGTTCTCCTCGTGTTTCTGGCGAGGAATATTCTTCATATAAAGATAGTTTGCGTTTTATGTTGACTATCTTTGCCGAGCGTTGTGGACAGAGGGACTTTGCTAATGAGGCTAGAAATATTTGGTTAAAAAAGTGGATGCCGAAAGAATTTGACAGAATGCGTGCTGAGATGCAGGATAATTTGGGAATGTCTCTCGAAGAAGCTGATGAGTTTTTGGAAAATAGTCAAAGTAGATTATATAAAGAGCTTGTTGTAAGGTTTCCGAAAATCAAAATTAAACCTCGCAGAAAAAATGAATATTGTTGTTATGAAAAATCAACATTAAGAGATGGTCATGGTAAATATCCTGTATCTGAATTTATGGACATAATGGGTATGAGGTTTGTTGTTTCTAGTGAACAAGAATTATATGCTCTTTCAGGAATTCTTGCGAGATATAAAAATCCAGATCAAGTTATTCATGATGACGTTGCTCAACCAAGAGAGAGTGGTTGGCGGGCTTTTACCATTCCTGCTATATGTGATGGGAAACATGTTGAGATTCAAATAATGACACCAGATATGTTAGAGGAAGATAAGACTGGAGTTGCTGCTCATTGGAAAAAACGTGCACTAGAAGAGTCAAAGTCTGCTGGTCTTGGAAAACGTAATTTTGATACTGATCCATCAGGGATTGTTGATACAGATTTAGCTGTAACTTTTGGTAATTTATGGGAACATGTAAGTCAGTATACCCGTGTTTTTAATATTGGAGAAAATAAAAAGATTAGGGATGCGCATAGATTTGCTAATGGATTATTAGAAGCTAATATTACTCGAATGCCTCGGAATGCTTATCCAGCAGATGTTGCATCAGATCGTCCAAGAGATCTGTTCCAACCTGTCAGATATGCTGGAGTTTCTTGTTTTGAATTTTATGTTGACCAAGACGATAATAATATTAGAGTAAGATTCCCTACAAATAAAGCGAAACCTGCTGAAAACTTTTTAGTTCCGTCGGGTAGCCTGGTTTCTGTAATGTTAGGTGCTGGAGGATATTTAACAGAGGGACGTTTAGATCAAATTGGAAGACTTGATCCACCTGCCGAATATAGGACTCGCTATTTGGCTTATGTGCATAGAATAGGGATGACTGATTGTCTCACGTGGCGAGAGGAGATGTTGGAGAAGGCTAAATCAATGATTAGAGAGGCGGCTTTTGCCCCTGATTTGTCTGATGATTTTTTGTGGAACGATGTTTGTTCTACTAGATTTTTGTATACTTATGAATTTTTAATTTCAATTTATTTGCGTATATATCCTCTTGATAAGGCAATTGATCTTTTGGGGTTAAGACGTGAAAATCCAGAAGACCATCTTTCATAATATCAATTAGTCTTGTATAATTGTTGCATGCGCACTTTAGAATGGAAAAACGGCAAACTTAAAATTATCGACCAACTCGAACTTCCCCACAAATTAAAGTTTTTATATCTTAAAACTTACAAAGATGTTGTTAAAACTATAAAGGATATGAATATTCGCGGGGCTCCCGCAATTGGTGTCGCCGCAGCTTATGGTTGTGCTATGGCCGGTAATAAATTAAAACAAGCTGCAAAAGAATTAGTTGATTCGCGACCTACCGCAGTCAATATCTATTGGGCGGTTCAAAAAATGCTCAAATATGCAAAAGAAGGGAAAGATTTGTTGCAAGAAGCACATCGTATGGCAGAAGAAGACATTGAGATTAATAAGAAGATGGGGGCAAATGGGGCAAAGCTTATTAAAGATGGAATGTCAATTTTGACCCACTGTAATGCTGGAGCACTGGCAACAGTAGATTTTGGAACAGCAGTTGGGGTAATTCGTGCAGCACATGAGCAAGGTAAAAAGATTCATGTCTTTACTTCCGAAACGCGTCCCTATCTTCAAGGTGCCCGCTTAACTGCTTGGGAGCTAAAACAAATGGGAGTTGATTACCATTTGATAACCGATAATATGGTTGGGCATTTCATGCAGCGGGGAGAAATTGATCTGGTTGTAACTGGGGCAGATCGAGTTGTTCGTAATGGTGATACTGCTAATAAGATTGGTACTTATTCTATTGCTGTTTTAGCAAAAGAGCATAAAATTCCTTTTTACATTGCAGTCCCTTTTTCAACGATAGATAATTCTATTAAATCGGGAAAAGATATTAAAATTGAAGAAAGGTCTGGAGACGAATTGACAACAATTAATGGAAAAAGGATTGCCGCAAAAGGAACCCCTGTTCGCTATCCAGCATTCGATGTAACACCCGCTAAGTATATTACAGGATATATTACAGAAAAAGGCATCTTGAAACCTCCTTTTAAGCATGGATAAAGTAGATATCACAATAATAGGTGCCGGGGTTGTTGGTCTCGCGATTGCAAAAGAGCTCTCGGAAAAATATCCAAACAAAGATATAGTAGTTCTCGAAAAACACGATGCATATGGTCAGGAGACCAGTAGTCGCAATTCAGAGGTCGTTCATGCTGGAATCTATTACACCCCCGGATCAAAAAAAGCCAAGTTCTGTGTCCAGGGTAAAAAGATGTTGTGGGATATTTGTGAGAAGCATAATATTTTATTTCGTAAGCTTGGTAAGATAATTGTAGCAACAAATGAGAAAGAATTGAGGCAGCTTGAGGAATTAAAAGTTAGGGGAGAAGCAAATGGGGTAGAGGATTTAGAGATAATTGGGAAAAGTAGAATTAGGGAGATGGAACCAAATGTTAGGGCGTTAGCTGCGCTCTATTCCCCTGGAACGGGGGTTATTGATTCTCATAGCATAATGAAATACTTCTATCAGTCTGCAAAGGATAATGGGGTGATGTTTTCTTTTGGGGCAGAAGTGATAGGGGTTAGGGGTCAGGGGATAGGGTATAGGGTTGAGCTTTCTGAATATTTTTTTGAAAGTGAAAGGGTGATCAATTGTGCTGGGCTTGGAGCAGATAAAATTGCGGCAATGGTTGGTGTTGATTATAAGATAAATTATTTAAAAGGAGAATATTTTGCTTGTTCGAAACAAGGACTTGTGAATGGGTTGGTTTATCCAACTCCGCAAGAAGGGAATAAGTCTTTGGGGATTCATACTTTGGTTGATCCTGGTGGTAGCATCAAATTTGGTCCAAATGCTTATCCGGTTGACGAAATTGACTATAACGTTGTGGTTGAACATCGTTTGGATTTTCATAAATCCGTCTTAACTTATTTACCGGATGTAAAATTGGAAGATTTAACTCCTGATCAATCTGGTATTCGTCCTAAATTAGTTATGAAAGATGGTATAGAGCCTGATTTTATTATTAGAAAAGACCTTCCTGGATTTATTAATTTGATAGGAATAGAGTCTCCAGGACTGACCTCTGCTCCCGCCATTGCTCGACACGTTTTGACATGTTTTGACACGTAGAAAGACCTCTTGACATTTACAGTGCTTACGGTACAATTATATACATATATATGGAAGTACGTGAAAACGAGATATATACCCTTGAAGAAACCACCTCTCTTTTAAAGATATCCCGGTCTACCTTTCTTCGTTTGATAAAAAAAGGAATTATTAGTGCATATAAAGTTGGTGGGCAGCATCGGGTTTTAGGAGCAGAGATATTAAGTTTGTTTAAACCATCGGTACAAGATCGTGCTAGGGCTGCATTTAGGAAAGTTAAAGATAAGATTAAACATAATTTAGAGTCTGTTTAGAAAGGAGAAATGAGAATGTTAAAGAAAATTTGTATTTGTTTAGTTTTTTTACTGGTTTCTAATTTTTGTTTACCGGCTATTGCACAAGTTTCTAGTTCTATACATAATAGGTCTAATTCATCCAGTTCTCTTGTCGATGCTTCAACTGAATATTTTGCTGGAGACAGGGTTTTGAGGGATAAATATAAATTAGCTTCGGGAGATAGTGTGGCTGTTGATTTAGTAATTGGTGATAATGATTTGGCTATCAAACATGTATTTGTGATTGGACCAGAGGGAACTATTTATTTCCCTAAGGTTGGAGAAATAAACTTATTTGATTTAACAATCCCTGAAGCAAAGAGCTTGGTTGATTCTCGCATAAAAAAGGTTTTTAAGGAGAAATATAGTCTATCTTTTCGTTTGGAAGTGCCAAGGCAGGTTCAGGTTTATCTTTCCGGATCAGAAAGTAAGCCGCTCTATGTCGCGAACAAGAGATATGTAAATATTTATGGGGAGGTTGCTAAATCAGGTAGGTTTGAATATTTGCCTGAAAAGAAATTTTCTGACTACATAAGTTATGCAGGAGGATTTTCTCGTCAGGCGAATTCCCATGCTTGTTCTATTACTAGGAAGGGAAATAAGTACAAAATAAATGGTTCTGATGTGATATTTAATGGTAATGAGAAAAATGACTTAGCAATTATGCCCGGGGATGTTATTAATGTTCCGAAGAATATGTTCTATTTTTCTGATTTTGCTAGTTTTGCTGCTATGGCGTATGGTTTATTGGCTTTTTATAATACATTTTTAAAAAATTGAGGAGAAATAAATATGGACGATGAAATAAATTTAAAAGAATACATTACGGTGGTTATGAAAAATTGGAAACTGATTGTGATAATTGCGTTGGTCTTTGCAACGCTAGCTTTTATATTAAGCACTCAGCAAAAGTCGGTTTATCAGGCTAAAGCGACAATGCTGGTGCAGGGAGGGGCTGGAGCTAAAGGAGGAGGTTCCGCAGGGGGATTGGCGGCTTATGCGAGTTTAGCAGGAATTAATCTTTCCGGTGCTTCAGTAGGGTCTTATGACATAAAAAGCCTTTTAAAAAGTCGCATGGTTGCAAAAAGAGTGGTAGAAGGTTTGGATTTAAAAAACAAAATAGAAGGATGGAAAAGTCCGTTAATTAAAGAAGATGATATGGCTATGGCAGTTTCTGGAATGATAAAGCAGATAAAGTCGTCTGGCGGTATTATTGAATTGATAGTTGAATATGGCGATCCGAATTTATCGGCGGAAATTGCTAATGGCTTTGTGGATGCGTTGACTTTTGTGTGGAATCAGTTGAATTATACAGAAGCTCAAAAGCAAAGAGAGTATATTGAAAACCAATTACCAAGAGTTGAGAAGGAACTTAAAAAAACAGAACGCAGGTTGAAGGATTATACTTTGCTTATTTCTTCTTTTGGGGATTTTTCTTCTGAGCGATCAGGAGGTATTGAGATTGATAGACTCAGGAGAGAATTGGAAATTCATAGTTCTGTTTATAAAATGCTACGGAGCCAATATGAATCTGTTAAGTTAGAAGAAGCAAAAAAGATTGTTCCTTTTTCTATGCTGGATAAAGCAAGGGTTCCTGGAGGACCAATCAACAATAAGAAGAAAACAAAAGTAATGATGGGTTTAGTGTTTGGAATATTTGTTGGATTGTTCATTGCTTTTGGTAAAGAATATTGGAATAGAAGTTGGAGAGGGAAGTAGAATTAAATATTTTAATAGAGAAAAAGGTGAAGCGAATATTGGCAAATTAGCTATTATTTGGTATTTTTTTCGTCCATATAAAGTCCAATTAGGTATTTTGTTATTTGTTATGTTTTTTTCTGGCCTGATGGAAATGCTAAATTTGGCTGTTTTGTATCCCATAATAAACTTTGGTCTTGATCTTCAAAATGATACTTTTATTTTAAGATCTTTTGATAAGGTGGTCAATCTTTTTGCTAATGATAACCCATTTTTTGTCTCTTGCGTTATTTTAATGATCATTACTCTGATAGCAACAGCTTTTAAAATTTTTTACACATATTTCTCCCACAAATTAATGATAAAAATTGTAGGAGATACTCAGAAAAAGATCTTTAGTAAATATTTAACAGCAGATTATAGTTTTTTTACCCAAAACCAGCAGGGCAAACTCATTCATACTGGGACAATTGCACCTGATCATGTACTAAATATTGTTTTGTCGACAATTCGGTTTACCTATGACTCTTTGAACTCAATACTTCTTTTTTCTTTGCTTTTGGCTATTGCCTGGCAAGGAACTATGGCATTAATATTGATTGGACTGATTTATACAATGCTCATAAAAAGGGTTCTTGAAAAAGTAATCTATAAATGTGCAGTCATTTCAAATGATGAGGATAGAAAAAAGAATGTGATTTTAAATGAGTTTATTAACGGTGTCAAGGCAATCAGGATATTTTTTACGTTAAGTGGCTGGAAGAAAAAATACGAAAGTGTTGTTGATAAAAAACTTTTTAATCAGTTAAAAATGCTAGTTGCCCGTGTAATACCAGAATGCTCTACGAGGTTTATCTTTTTTGTTTTGCTTGCTGGTGTAGGGATGTATTTAAGTCAGCAATCCCGTGGTGCGTTGATAGCGGCTATCCCGTTATTTGGGTCATTTGCTGTAGTGGCTAACCGGTTTTTACCTTCGATACAGGTGGTAGGAAACGATGTTATGTCAATAGCGCACTCTGTGCCAAATACAAAAATTGTTTATAATCTTCTCGTGTCAAAGATTAAGACTATTTCGGATGGGGAAAAGGTGCTGAAATTATTTGATAAGGAGATTGCTTTTGAGAGAGTTTGGTTCAGATATGAAAATATGCGAGAGTATTTATTAAAAGATGTGAGTTTTGAGATTAAAAAGAAGAAGGTAACTGCTGTTGTTGGTCCATCAGGTTCTGGTAAGACGACAATAGTAAATCTCTTGTTAAAATTATATCAAGCAGATAAGGGTAAGATCAAAATTGATGGTACAGATATTTCTGATTATACAAATGAGTCTTTTTTGAAAAAGATAGGTTATGTTAGTCAGGAGACTTTTATTTTTAATGATACGATAAGAGAAAATATTCGTTTTGGAATGGAAAATTGTTCAGATGAATTAATATTTGAAGCAGCAAAGCTGGCTCACGCACATGATTTTATAATGAATATGCAAGGAGGTTATGATGCTGTGGTTGGGGATGCAGGGGTAAAGCTGTCTGGGGGACAGAGGCAACGTCTTGCTATTGCGCGTGCTATGCTCAGAAAACCTGAAATACTTGTCCTTGATGAAGCAACGAGTTCTTTGGATAATATTGCGGAAAAAAATGTACAGCAAGCAATCAATCAAGTTTCTCAACATACGACGGTATTAGTAATTGCACATAGGTTATCAACTGTTGAGAGAGCAGATAAAATAGTGGTTTTAGAAAATGGCTTTGTTCGGGAACAGGGGGATCACAATGCATTAATGGCTCAGAAAGGTTTGTATTTCAATCTTTATACAAAGGAGGGTTGGGAAGGCGAGATGGTGACGTTACTTAGTAAATAAATAACTGGTTAGTATAGGAGGAATAAAAATGTCTATTTATATTATTGCTGAGATTGGAATCAATCACAACGGAGATGTTAAGATTGCGAAACAATTAATTGATGTTGCTAAAATTGCTGGAGCCGATGCTGTCAAATTTCAGAAGAGGGCAATTGATCTGGTATATACAAAAGAACTGCTAGACTCAAAGCGTGAGAGCCCCTGGGGCACTACGCAGCGTGAGCAAAAAGAAGGACTTGAATTTTCACTAGATAATTACAAAGAGATAGATGCTTATTGTAAGGAAAAAGGAATTGAGTGGTTTGCATCAGCTTGGGATACTGAAAGCCAGAAATTTTTGCGGCAGTTTAATTGTAAATTCAACAAGGTTGCTTCGGCTATGCTTGTTTATGAAGAATTACTAAAAGAGATAGCTTCAGAAAAGAAACATACCTTTATTTCTACAGGAATGACGGAAGTTGAGCAGATTGACCGTGCTGTGGAGATATTCAAGAAGGCAGATTGCTCATTTGAACTTATGCATACTGTTTCCACTTATCCTATGAGTGATGAAGATGCAAATCTTAACCGTATTAAAACACTCCGTGATCGTTATGGTTGTGATGTGGGATATAGTGGGCACGAGGTTGGCTTAGCGGTTTCTTATGCTGCGGCAGCGCTTGGAATAACTTCACTTGAGAGGCACATTACTCTCAATCGTGCTATGTATGGTTCTGATCAGGCTGCCTCAGTTGAACCTATGGGACTCTTTCAGCTGATAGGTGCTGTGCGAAAAATTGAAAAGGCTATGGGAAATGGGAAAGTAATTATTAATCATAAGGAAGTCCCGATTGCCAAGAAACTCCGGGCACATATTCCTTTTGAATCGCATAGATAGGGAGAATTAATTGTGAAAGACAAAGATGTTGTTGCCGTGATTCCAGCGCGTTCAGGTTCTAAAGGGGTTAAAGATAAAAATATTAAATTATTAGCTGGCGTACCATTGTTAGCTTATAGTATTTTTGCGGCACGTTTAGCTGATAATATTGATCGTATAATTGTCTCAACTGATTCTGAGCATTATGCTGATATTGCTCGCCAATACGGGGCAGAGGTGCCTTTTATTCGTCCTCAGGCAATATCTGGAGACAGAAATACTGATTATGAATTGGTCAAACATATGCTTGATTGGATGCAAAGTGAAGAGGGTTTTGTTCCAAGCTACCTGGTTCACTTGAGACCAACAACCCCGTTGCGTGATCCGGTATACATTAAGAAAGCTATTGAATGTTTAAGAAAAGAAAAGGGTGCTACCGCGTTGCGTTCATCACATGAGATGGATCAGTCCTCATACAAAACCCTTGAGGTTAAGGAAGGGTATTATAAGTGTATAGGGTCAGAGTCGTTCGATCTGGATCAAGCAAATAGACCAAGACAAGAATATGAAAAAACATATGATCCAAATGGATATGTTGATGTATATAGAAGTCACTTTGTTATAGGGAATGGCAAACTCTTAGGAGATCGTGTTCTTGCTTACATTACACCAAAAATATCTGAGGTTGATACTTTAGAAGAGTTCGAATTTCTGGAATATCAAGCTCAAAAAAACCCGGTATTGGTAAGTAGGTTTTTGAAGAAAAAAATATGAGGTGGAAATATGGATTACAGTGTTCTTAAAAATAAACGTTGTTTGATCGTTGGGGCAACAGGAGGGATTGGTCAGTGTATAGCTATGGAAATCGCTAAATATAATTGCGAATTATTTTTAACTTCAAACGAGATTAAAAAACTAAAGAAGCTAAAAGGAGAACTAGAGGCTTTGCAGGGTAAAGAATCCGTAGTTTATTATGAATATGGTGATTTAAATAAGGTGCAGGATGTTAGCAAAATTATCACGGCTGTTAGAAAAAAAATTCGTTCTGTAGACATTTTAATTAATTGTGCGGGTATTTTTGAGCTAAAATCATTATCCAATTTGAATTTGAATAATTTTAATAAGACTTTTAACTTAAATGTTAGAGCGCCTTTTTTATTTTGCAAAGAATTTTCTAAGGATATGGTAAAAAATGGTTGGGGGCGCATTATAAATATTGCTTCTTCATCTGCGTATGCGGGATTTAAGAATACTTCTCTTTATTGTGCTTCAAAACATGCTCTTTTAGGATTTTCGCGGGCTTTACATGATGAGCTGAAAGCTTCTAATATCAGGGTTTTTTGTCTGTCTCCTGGTTCGGTAAAAACAAGAATGGGAAAAATATTAAAAGATCAAAAATTTGCTACTTTCATAGATCCTAAGGAAATAGCTGAATATGTTGTTTTTATTAGTTCCTTTAACGGTGAAGTGGTTTCTAATGAAGTAAGGCTTAACAGGATGATAATTGAATGATTAAAAATATTTATTATTTTGTTGCAGGAGTTTGATAATGGAAGATATTGTTGCGATAATTCCAGCACGTTCAGGTTCTAAGGGTGTCCCAGATAAAAACATAAGATTGCTGGAGGGGAAGCCGTTGCTTGCATATAGCATTGCTGCGGCCTTGCAGGTAAAATTAATCAAACGTGTTATTGTTTCAACGGATTCACAACAGTATGCAGATATTGCTCAAAAATATGGTGCTGAAGTTCCCTTTCTCAGGCCCGCAGATATATCGGATGATGGAAGCACAGCTTACGACTTTATCAAGCACACACTAGATTGGCTTAATACTCATGAAGGGCATAGGCCTGCCTATTTCGTTCTTTTATTACCAACCACCCCATTGCGTGAGATTAGTTATATCGAGGCGGCTATCAGAAGCATAAAAAATAATGATAAAGCTACCGGGTTGCGTTCGGTACATGAAATGTCCGAAAGTGCATATAAAACAGTCGAGATAGATGGTGGATATTTGAAGTGTGTATGTACTGGATCGTTCGATGCGGATACAGGAAATTTGCCCCGGCAGGGATATCCGAAGACCTACCAACCTAATGGATATGTAGACATTATTAAAACCAACTATGTTATCAAAAATGGGAAATTGTTTGGTGATCGAGTCATTGCCCATACCACACCGCAGGTTGTCGAAGTAGATGCAATGGAAGACTTCGCCTATTTAGAATATAAGGTGACAAAAGAACCAGCAATTGTTGAGAAACTATTCGCAAAAGGAAGGGATCAGTCATGAGCTTTCGGTTTTCACAAACTCCAGTCAATGTGCCGCATGTGCACACGGAGTATCGTGAGATAAAAACAGCTATTCCAGCGCCGGGGACAGAAGTAGTTTTGCTTAATCTGGAAAAATATGAATCTCGCTCAATGCACGGGCAGCTTCCTGTAGTATGGGATAGGGCAGAGGATTTCCAGGTTTATGATACGTGTGGAAACTGTTGGATTGACTTTACATCTACTATCTTTGTTGCAAATACTGGACATGCAAATCCTCTAATATTATCTGCTCTTCATAAGATTATTGATCATAAGATTCTCCATACATATACTTTCCCCAATAAGATGCGGGTTTCTTTTTTGAAGAAGTTGATTAAAACAACCCCTGATCAATTTGAGAAGGCTTTTTTGTTATCTGCTGGGACGGAAGCAACTGAATGTGCTGTAAAATTGATGAGGATGCATGGTCAAAGCATAAGTCCAGACAAGGTTGGCATCATTTCGTTTCAGGGTGCTATGCATGGACGCACTATGGGAGCCGAAATGCTCAAAGGAGTTCCTAGTCAATCTGCTTGGATTGGGTATAAGGATCCAAATATGTATCATTTGCCTTTCCCTTATCCCTGGAAGGAATATGATTGGGAAAAACGTTTTGAGGAGGATATTCACGCTTTAGAAGAAAAAGGATTAAACTTTGATAATATTGCAGGTTTTATGATTGAGTCCTACTTGGGATGGGGGGCTGTTTTTTACCCAGTTGCATATATAAAAGCTCTTGTTAATTTTGCAAGGAGACATAACTGTTTGATAACCTTTGATGAAATGCAAGGCGGATTTGGAAGAACCGGAAAACTATTTGCTTATCAACATTATGATGTTGAGCCCGACCTCCTCTGTCTTGGCAAGGCATTGAGTGGTAGTTTGCCTTTGTCTGCTGTTATTGGAAGTCAAAAGATAATGGATTTGCCCGAATTTGGTTCTATGAGCAGTACTCACTCAGCAAATCCTTTATGTTGTGCTGCTGGATTGGCAAATTTACAGGCGTTAGAATTTAGAGATTTGGTTAGAGAATCAGAAAGAAAAGGGAAAACACTACATTGTCGATTAAATGTACTTAAAGAAAAATATTCTAACAGGATTTCACATGTTTTGGGTAAAGGTTTGATTGCAGGTGTTATTTTTAAGCACCCAAAAACTGGGGAACCAGACGATCTATTTGCAAACCGGGTATGTGAAAAAGCTATGCAAAAGGGATTACTTCTTGTTCATACTGGACGAGAATCTATTAAGATTGGTCCCCCACTTACCATACCTGATGGTGCCTTAGAAGAAGGCTTGGATGTTTTTAATGAAGCCATTGCTGAGACAATTCAGGAGGTAAATTGATAAAAGATATTCGCCATATAGGGATAGTAGTTGTTGACTTGGAGATATCGCTTTGTTTTTATCGTGATCTTCTTGGGTTTCGGATTGCAAAGCAAATGGAAGAAAAAGGGGATTATATCGATAATATTTTATCGCTGCAAAATGTTAAAGTTACAACAGTTAAGATGACTTCCCCATCTGGCCAGATGATAGAACTGTTGAAGTATCATTCACATCCAGCAGAGCAAAAACAGCGGAAAATTTGCGAGATAGGAATTTCTCATATAGCGTGCACTGTAGATGATTTAGATATGGAGTATGAAAGACTTAAAGAGAAGGGGATTAAGTTTAATTCTCTCCCACAACTATCACCAGATGGATATGCAAAAGTTGCCTTTTGCAGTGCCCCGGAAGGTACTTTGATCGAATTAGTGGAGGTGCTAAATTTAAGATGAATAAATGTTTTAATAGTCTTACAACAGTAAATATAGAATTAACCTCCAGATGCAACAAAGATTGTTGGATGTGTGGTAGAAGAAAAATAGATAAAGAATATCCGGAAATAGCTATGAACTATGGTGATATGGATTTCGAACTGGTTAAGAAGATAGCTAACCAATTACCAGAGGGGATAGTGGTTCAATTTCACAACAATGGCGATCCATTTCTTTATCCTAAGTTGGGAGAAGCGATTAGTCTATTTAAAAATCAAATTAAATGTGTGGATACCAATGCAAAATTAATTGTTGAGAGGGCAGATGAAGTTATAGGGAACCTTGATACTATAACAATATCTGTTATAGAAAATGACCCGGAAGGTGATGAGCAATATGAACTGGTTAATAAGTTTTTGGAGATTAAGGGCAAGAAAAAACCTCATATGATTTATCGGTGTCTGGGGAAGGTAGATAGGACGAGATGGGAAAAGTTACCCGGAATAATTGCTACCAGGATATTACATAATCCTCTGGGGAGTTTTAAATATACCAAAAAACCGACTGTGCCAGAAATTGGGATATGTTTGGAAATTTTAAATCATATGGCTATTGATAGATTTGGCAAGGTCTCGATATGTGTAAGGTTTGATCCCAAGCGTTTGGGAGTGATTGGAGATGTTAATGTAGACACACTCCTAGATATTTGGAATAGCGAAAAAAGAAAAGAATGGATTGAATATCATAAACAAGGAAGAAGAGACAAGGTTGAGTTATGTAGTTATTGTCATTATTGGGGGGTATCGACAGGAAATTAATATATGGCTATAAAAGAAAAGTGCTATTTATGTGGGCCCCAAAAAATAATTAAAAGACCTGGTACTGTGCGTGATAATCCTGAACTGGAGATTTTGGAATGTGCGTCTTGCGGGTTGGTTTTTTTCTCGTCACTTGATCATATAAAAGATGGTTTTTATGAAAGTTCAGGGATGCACGGTAAGGAGATCTTGGATATTCAAGATTGGCTCAGAGATACTGAGGGTGATGATAAACGACGGTTTAAATACCTTGAATCACTTTTGCCGAATAGTAAATTGCTTGATTATGGGTGTGGGGTAGGTGGATTTCTTCTAAATGCCAGGGAACTGACGGAGACAGCGCATGGGGTAGAACTGGAAAGTCGATTGAAAAATTATTTTCAAAATCACGGTCTTACCGTTTTTAAAAACACCTCTGACATTCCAAATGATATTCGTGGCGGGTATGACATAATAACTATGTTTCATGTGCTGGAGCACATTCCCGATCCGAAGTCGATATTAGATGAGTTGAGTAAAATGTTAGCGGACGGTGGGCAGATTATTATTGAAGTGCCAAGCGCAAACGATGCTTTGTTAACATTGTATAGCAGTGAACCATTTTCTAATTTTACCTATTGGAGTTGTCATTTATTCTTATATACGGCAAAAGCCTTACAGATCTTGTTTGACCAAGCTAATTTAAAGGTTAACTATATTAAGCAGATTCAAAGATATCCGTTATCTAATCATTTGCACTGGTTAGCTAATGGCAAGCCTGGTGGTCACCAAGAGTGGAACTTTCTCGATTCGCCGGAATTACATACCAAATATGAAAAACAACTTGCAGCTATTGGAAAGTGCGACACAATTATAGCAAGTGTTTCAAGGGCTGAAAAATAATGCGAATGTCAATATTTAAGTTTAATGGTCTCCTAAGGAATAAAGTAGTTATTTTTGATAATGAAAGCAACAAAATACTAAAAAATGTGGTATTAAAGGGTATTAAATATACAACTCTTCATTGTAGATGGGAAGAAATTCATATTACATTTCCGATACTATTTCTCATGTTAAAAAATGCAATGCGTTTTCTGATAAAATCGAAGGGACTAGGCATAAAGGGAATACCAAAACACAGGTGGATTGGCCGCATTTACAAAATATATCTTTACTCTTGCATTGAATACATAAATCCAAAAGTTGTTATTACTTTTATTGATAATGAGCATAATTTTCATTGGCTTTCTAAGGTATATAAGCGATGTGAATTTTTTGCCATTCAGAACGGTCATAGAACCGAAGGGCAGCTAAGTTTATGTGAAAAAAATTATCTTCAGAACTTTTTTTGTTTTGGTAAATATGATGAGCAGCGGTATGCCCAGTTTGGTCACGTTATTGATAAATGCTATCCAATAGGCTCTCTGAAGGCAGGGCATTATAGGTTGACTGTCAAAAAAGAAAGAGTAAAGAAGTACGATATAGCCATAGTTTCTCAATACACGCGGAGAGGATATAATCTTTATTCAGATTCACAAAGAAAAGAATTATCCAAACAACAAATCACAAATGAAAATATATACAAAGAAACATCTGACTTGATGGATTCGTTTTTGGCTGATTATATTGATGAGTATAACCTTAGGGCAGCAGTGTTAATGAGATATCCATTGAGCTTTGAAGATGTGCGTAATTATTATGAAGAAAAATATAGGGGGAAGGCAGTTCTTTTGGGTGGAGATGTGAGGACAACGAATAGTTATATTGTGGCAGAAGAAAGTGAGGTTTTAGTGGGGTTTAGTTCAACGCTACTTGCAGAAATGTTTGGATTAGGGAACAAAGTGTTGAGTATTAATTTTTCAGGGAATGGTTGGTGGGTTGATTATGATCCAATGATAATGTTCACGAAACCAGACTACTCGCTCTTCAAGAAGTGTTTAAATGAGTTAAGATCTGAGCCCTATGACGAATATAGGAGGCGTACAAAAGAATACGCAACTTATTTGATGAATTATAACCCTGATAGTCCTCCCCATATGTTTATAAGAAAAAAGGTGCTGCAGTATTTAAATGAATCTGAAAAGGAGAAGATATGAAAGAATGTGGATTAGAGATAATTAAGGCGGGGATAGCTGTTGATGATAGGGGGCAAATCCAGTTTTGTAATGAATTTGATATGAAAGAGGTGCAGAGGTTCTATATTGTTTCAAATCATCAGTCCCAATTTGTCCGTGCTTGGCATGGGCATAAAAAAGAATGTAAATACGCCTTTGTAGTTTCAGGAGCAGCCGTATTTGCGGCAGTCAGGATAGATAACTGGGATAATCCTTCCAGAGATATTCCTGTAGAACGGTTTGTTCTAAGTGAGAAAAATCCCAGGCTGTTAAAAATTCCGGCAGGTTTTGCCAATGGATTCAAAACCCTTATGCCGGATACTAAAGTGATGTTTTTCTCAACATCTACTTTAGGTCAAAGTTCTGATGATGACTTTCGTTTTGAGTATGATTATTGGAATCCGTGGGAAGTGGAACCGCGATAATAATTGGAGGGAAATTAATGCAAGATATAAATGAATCGTTTCAACTGATTCCAGCGCCTCAGTTAAAAGAGGATAATACTATTTTTGATGCTCTCAATTTTATCGAGGAGCAATATGGAATGATTATTACTATTCTTGATAGTAGTGGCAAGCTCAGCGGTATCGCTTCACCGGGTGATTTGCGTAAAGCTATTCTTAAGGGGAATTCAGTTAATACAAAGCTCAGTTTAGTTATGAACAAAAAACCTGTTTGTATTGAGTTTAATGAATTAAAAACCGCAGAGGATATAAATCAGCGCATTCTTGACGATTTGCGCAAGCGTTATAGCGATATGTTTATGTTGTATGCCATGGTTCCAGTTATCACAAAGGATAAAAAAGTAATGGGACTGATAAGTCTTGAGTCATTAACAAGTAGTTTTTCTGGACCCAAACTTAAATTAAACCATCGTACGGTTTTAATAGTGGGGGGAGCAGGATATATCGGTTCAGTTCTTGCACGAAAGCTGCTTGATGATGGATGGACGGTGAGAGTATTAGATAAATTGCTTTATGGTGGAGATTCCCTCAAGGATATTAAGCATGAAAAATTTTCATTACTTCTTGGTGATGCTGGAAATATTGATGATATTGTAAGAGCTGTTGAAGGAGTTGATGCGGTTGTTTATTTGGCTGAATTGGTGGGTGATCCTGCCTGTTCTATTGCTCCACAAACTACCTTAAAAACAAATTATTTGGCGGTTACTGCTATGGCACACCTATGCTCTCATCTTAATATAAATCGTTTTGTCTATACGTCATCTTGTAGTGTTTATGGTGCAAGCGATAATCCAGAGGATATATTGAGAGAGAATTCACCCATACATCCAGTTTCATTATATGGTCGAATGAAAGTTCGTGTTGAACAATCTATCTTGTCTGTTTGCAATTTACCTAATCCATTATTTGCACCGACAATTTTACGCTTATCTACCGTTTTTGGTAACTCCTATCGTCCTCGTTTTGATTTAGTTGTCAATACTTTTGTAAAGAATGCTATACAGAAAGGTAAGATTGAGATATTTGGTGGTAATCAATGGAGGCCAAATGTGCATGTTCGTGATGTGGCGGGAGCTATAACTAAGGTCTTATGTGCGCCAGCTGAAGATGTGCGAGGGCAAGTATTCAATGTTGGTAATAATGGATTGAATTATACAATTAACGATTTGGCCGATATAGCCAAAGAAGTGTTTCCTTCTGTAGAAATTATTAAAAAGACTGGTTTGACTGACCCAAGAAACTATCGTGTTGGTTTTGATAAGATTAAAGATGTTTTAGGTTTTGAGACCAAGATGGACATAAAAAAAGGAATGCTTGAGATTAAAGAAGCTTTTGAACGTAACGAATATGGTGATTTAGATAACCCAAGGTATAGTAATTTTCAAAGAATGCAAGAACTAAACCTTGTTTAATTAATTAGAAACGAGAGGAGGAGTGTTAGTGGAAAGTTTTATCCCTTACGGAAAACAAAGTCTTGAAGCTGATGATATTGAGGCGGTGGTCGCGACTTTAAAGAGCGACTGGATAACTCAAGGACCAGCCATTCCAAAGTTTGAAGAAGCGGTTGCCAAGAAAACAGGAGCCCAAAATGCGGTTGCTGTAGCTACAGGTACAGCTGCTCTTCACTGTGCTTGTTTTGCTGCTGGGATAGGTGCAGGAGATGAAATTATTACTTCTCCAATTACTTTTGCAGCAAGTGGTAACTGTGCTCTTTTTTTGGGGGCATCTGTAAAGTTTGTTGATATTCGGCCCGATACTTATTGTATGGATTCAAATAAATTGGAGGCGGCTATAACTCCAAAGACAAAAGCTATTATACCTGTAGATTTTGCTGGTCAACCGTGTGATATGGATGAGATTAATGCTATTGCCAAAAAACACAATTTAATAGTTATTGAGGATGCTGCTCACTCTATTGGTGCTACCTATAAGGGAAGGTTAGTAGGGTCTTTAGCTCCGATGACCATCTTTTCTTTTCATCCGGTCAAGCATATAACAACGGGTGAGGGTGGTATGATCATGACCGATAGTAAGGAGTTAGCTGAGAAATTAAAATTATTCCGTACCCATGGGATTACTAATAATGATAATAGTATGATTTTAAAAGAACAAGCTGCTGATAATGCTAAACAGCTTACCCGTGCGCCCTGGTATTATGAAATGCAAGAACTTGGTTACAATTACCGCATTACTGATTTGCAATGTGCTTTAGGGGTAAGTCAACTAAAAAAGATAGATAATTTTATTAAAAGACGCCGCACTATTGCTGCAAGATACAGTGAGGAGTTTTTCAAGTCTCCTTATTTAATAGTCCCTTACCAAGAAGAGGATCGGATGAGTGCTTGGCACCTTTATATGTTGCGTCTTCGATTAGATAAGATAAAGAAGACCAGGCGTCAAATATTTGAGGAGTTGCGTGCTTTAAAGATTGGAGTTCACGTTCATTATATACCATTACATCTGCAGCCTTACTACAGAAATAGATTTGGGTACAAGAGGGGGGATTTTTCTCAGGCAGAAGCTTATTATGATTCAGCACTTACCATTCCCTTGTATCCGTCTATGACAGATGATGATTGTGAACGTGTGATCAAGAGAGTTTTGGAGATAGTAAAATAAAAAAAGGAGGAAAAATATGATAGCTTTACCGGAGTTTACAAAAGCGTTTGAATATGAGAATAATTTTTATCTTTCTAGTGATGTGAGTCGAATGGCAAAGACCCTGGCCCATTATAAGTTTTATGAAATGACAGCAGATCTTCCCGGAGCGATTGTTGAGTGTGGTGTTTTTAAGGGGATTTCTCTGATCAAGTTGGCAACTTTTAGACAGCTGATTGGTCCTCCCTTTTCTAAGCAAATAATTGGTTTTGATACTTTTGGTCAATTTCCAGATACAGAGTTTGCTCCAGATAAAAAGATGCGCCAATATCATTTGGATACAGCAGGAGGCGAAAGTATATCCCGACAGCAATTGCTGGAAGTTTTAAAACGTAAAGGTATTGATAGAGATATCCAATTGATTGAAGGAGATATCACAAAGACTGTTCCTGATTATGTGAAATCTCATCCCGAACTTAGGATATCTCTATTGAATCTTGATGTTGATATTTATGAGCCATCAGTTGCGGTGCTGGAAGAGCTTTATCCACGTTTAGTACCAGGGGGAGTGATTCTTTTAGATGATTATGGATTCTTCCCTGGCGAAACCCAGGCAGTGGATGATTATTTTAAGGGTAAAAATGTAAAAATCCAAAAATTTCCTTTTGCTCTTTCTCCGGCATATATTGTAAAGGATTAAAAATTAATTATATGAAGAAATCGAAGAAAATAGTTGCTATTATCCAGGCAAGGATGGGATCTAGCCGTCTTCCTGGAAAAGTATTGGAGGATATAGAAGGTCGACCTATACTTTGGCATGTAGTGAACCGGTTAAAAGAGAGCACCTTAATAGATATGATAGTGGTGGCGACGACAGTAGAGAAGAAAGACAATGTGGTAGAAGAGTTTTGTAAAAAGTATGGTATCGAGGTTTTTCGGGGTAGCGAAGAGGATGTATTGGACCGATATTATCAGGCTGCTAGAACCTATAGAGCTGATGTTATTGTGCGGATTACTGCAGATTGTGCAGTAATTGATCCCAGAGTGACAGATCAGGTTATATCCTGTTACTTAGAAAACCAAGAGAGCTGCGATTTTTGCAGCAATGTCATTACTCGAACATATCCTAATGGTCTTGAGACGGAAGTTGTTCCAATTCATGCTTTGAGGTTAGCCTGGGATAAAGCAAAAAAAGAGTGTGACAGAGAACACGTCACGCTTTATATTGCCAATCATCCAAAGCAATTTCGGTTACATAGTGTGGAAAATAATGAAGATTTATCACACTTACGCTGGACAGTTGATCAAAAAGAAGATTTAGAGTTGATGTGCCAGATTTATAAGCGCTTACATTCTGATGGAAAAATATTTTATATGGAAGATGTTTTAGATGTATTGCACAAGGAGCCCGATTTAAAAGAAATAAACAAGTTAGTTAAACAAAAGGTTGCATAAAGGGGAAACCATGAAATATTGTAAAAAATGTATAATTCCTGATACCCGGCCAGAACAAGTCTTTGATGAGAGTGGTATATGCGATGCTTGTCATTCTGCAGTTCGCAAACATAATGAAATTGATTGGAAAGTGCGTAGAAAAGAATTTGTAGAGATTTTGGACCGTTATCGCAATAAAAATGGTACTTGGTGGGATTGTATAGTGCCGGTTAGTGGAGGGAAAGACAGTTGTTATCAAGCTTATACCTTAAAGTATGAGTTTGGGATGAATCCACTTTGTGTTAATTTTGTCCCTTGTGAAATGTGTGATGTTGGTTTAAAGAACATACTCTTTTTACGCGATTTGGGTTTTGACATGGTACAGGTTAGTGCGAATCGCAAAGTTTATCGTAAAATGGTGCGCAAAGGTTTTTTTGATTTAGGTGATAGCTGTTGGCCGGAACATATTGGTATTTTTACTTCGGCTCCACGGGTTGCGGTGCAGTACAAGATACCTTTGATTATTTGGGGAGAGAATTCTCAGTTTGAATATGGTGGACCAGCAGCTGGGAGAAAAAACAACTATCTTGATCGTAATTGGCTTGAGCAATATCAAATGTTAGGTTGTCGTGTTTCTGATATGTATGAGGAAGGCGTAGATAGAAAAGAATTGCTTGCTTTTGAATATCCGAGCGATAAAGAACTGAAAGAAGCTAAGGTTACAGGATTGTTTATGGGGCATTATTTAAAATGGGATCCGCTAGAGCATGTTGATATGGTACTAAAATTGGGTTGGAATCCTAATCCCGATGGTCCGGTTGAATGTGCCTACAATGCCTATGAAAATATAGATTGTAAATGGGCATCTGGTTTACATGATTATTTTAAATTTATTAAGTATGGTTATAGTCGTGCTTCTGATCAGTTGTCGGTTGAGATAAGAAATGGCCGCATGAAGAGAGAAGAGGCTATACGCATAGTTAGGGATTATGAAGGGAAAGTTCCTCGCAGATTTTTACCAGATTTTCTTAGATATCTTAATATTACCGAGGATGAGTTTTTTAAGGTGGCCGATCGTTTTACTAATCGCAAGATTTTTTTAACTGATAAAGAAGGAAGGTTTATGCGCGACAAAAAGGGAGATTTAATTAAACGTGATTACGGTTATTGATTTAAAAATTTGTAATATTGCCAGTGTTGCTTGGGCCCTAAACCGTCTGGGTGTTGAGTGTTGGGTTTCGGACAACCCTAAGGATTTAGGTCAACCTGATAAGCTAATCCTTCCCGGAGTTGGAAGTTTTTCTGAGGCATCCAGCAGGATAAAAAGTGTTGGTTGGGATGTTGTTTTAAAGGATAAAGTACTTAAGGAAAAGATTCCTATTTTGGGGATATGTCTTGGTATGCAGCTTTTTGCCAGTTGTGGTGAAGAGGGAGGGAATTCCAAAGGATTGGATTTTATTAAAGCCAAAGTTTCCCATCTTCGTTCCAGTAAATCCAACCTAAGAATTCCTCATGTTGGCTGGAATGATGTGTCTTTTTCTGATATGCCGATATTTGATTCTTTGGAAGACAAAAGTTGTTTTTATTTTGTCCACAGTTATGAGATGGTTCTTCAGGAGCAGATAAAAGCAGCCTATTGTAGTTACGGAGTCGATTTTGTAGCTGCAGTGCAAAAAGAGAATATAATTGGTGTGCAATTTCATCCAGAAAAAAGTCAAGAGGCGGGTCTCAAGTTGCTGGAAAATTTTGCAAAAAGGATGTAGGAAATGTTGCGTCATAGAGTGATTCCTTTAGTTTTATTGGATGGTTATTCGGTAGTGAAAACCATTAAGTTTGATGTAAGGAGAAACTTAGGTAGTCCTATTACGGTGGCGAGAATTTACAACCGCCGCAATGTGGATGAGCTAATTTTGCTTGATATTGACGCTGCTAAGGAGAATCGGGGAATTGATTTGCATACCGTTAAGGCAGTTGCAGAAGAATGTTTTATGCCATTAACCGTTGGTGGTGGAATTAGAACCTGCGAAGATATAGCAAATGTTTTAGCTGCCGGGGCAGATAAAGTATCTCTAAACTCTATTATTTTTGAAGATAAAGAAATATTAAAGAAAGCTGTTTCGGTATTTGGTAGCCAATGCATTATAGCCTCTATAGATATTAAGAAGGATGACGATGGTAACTATGCATTGTATTCGCATTCGGGTAAAACCACGAATTTTAATTTAGAAGAATGTCTTGATTTGTTGTGTAATTCAAATGTTGGAGAAGTCTTAGTAAATAACGTTGACCTTGACGGGGTCATGAAAGGTTACGATTCTGATTTGATCAAATATATAACACAACGTATTAAAAATATACCAATAATTGTTGTTGGCGGGGCCTCAAGTCCAGCTGATTGTAGCCACGCAATAAAGTGTGGAGCATCAGCAGTATCTGCGGCGAGCATTTTTCATTTTACTAGTTTTACTCCAAGAAGCTGTAAAGAAGACATGTTGACAGCAGGTATTCCAGTAAGATTATAAGATAATAGGAGAAAGAATGGTTAAGGTTTTAGTAATAACTGAAGGAGGAGAAAAAAACGGGTATGGTCATATATCCCGTTGTTCTGCATTGGTCCAGGCTTTTCAGAACTTAAATCCAGAAATTGAAGTTAAGTTTATTGTATCCTCTGATACAAGAGCACGAAAGTATTTAAAATCAAATGATATTGACTATATAAACATGAATTGGCTAAAGAATTCTAATAGGATTTCGGCATTAATAAATGATGAAACATTAGTAATTGTTGATTCTTATAAGGCACCAAAAAAGTTTTATAAGAAATTAAATGGATCCTATGTGGCGGTTATTGATGATTATAACCGTATGTGCTACGAAGCGGATGCAATTATTAATGTGTCTATTGAGAATGCCAAAGAGGTTGGATATAAGAATAGAAGGAGTGTTAAATATATTGTAGGAAACGAATATGTAATTTTGCGGAAGGGTTTTTGCATTGATTCGAAGAAAAGAATAAATAAGACTATAAAGAATGTACTTATTACTTTTGGTGGAGCAAATAGCTATTATCTTATTAAAAAGGTAGTAGATTTATTGGCTAATGAGGATTTCAAATTACATATAGTAAGCCCAGATAGAAACGTGCATAAGTTTGCCAAGGAGAGGGGGCATGATTTTTATTATGGGTTAAATGCTAGAGGAATGAGTCTTCTGATGTCAAAAATGGATCTTGCAATATCAGCCGGAGGACAGACAATTAACGAATTAGCTTATCTTGGGGTGCCCACTATTGGAATTTGCTTAGCAGAAAATCAATTAAAGAATATCAAAAGATGGTGTAGAACAGGTTTTTTAGAATATGCTGGGGAAAGCTCAGACAAAAACACTTTAAAAAAACTGAAAAAATTAATTAAAACCATGGGAGATTATGGAGTAAGAAAAAAGAAATCGAAGAAAGGACGAGGGGTGGTTGATGAGAAGGGGGGGCAAAGGATAGTCAAGGCGCTATTATCTGATTATTATAAGAAAAAAATAAGTTTAAGAAAGGTTAAAATTGAGGATGCGAGGGATGTATTTAATTTATCTAATGATCCGTTGGTTAGAAAGGTTTCGAGAAGCATAAAGAAGCTTAAGTGGAGCAATCATCTGAGCTGGATGGAAAACAATTTAAGTGACAGGGATCATCTTTTTTATATTGTTACAGACTCGAAGAATTTTTTAGGACAAGTGAGGTTTAATATTGATCGCTCTGCTGGTGAAGCTCTAATAAGTATTAGTATACATAAAAAAATTAGAGGGCTAGGATTGTCTGCACTAATTATTAGTATGGCAGTAAAGGAGCTTTTCAAAACGTGTAGAGATGTTGGGCGAGTAAATGCAGTTGTAAGAGAAAAGAATGTAGCTTCAATTAAATCATTTAAAAAGGCTTGCTTTCAATTTGTGAAAGATTTTAAAATTGATGGGAATCCATCCAAATTATTTCTTTGTTCGAGGGATATAAAATGCTAAAAAGAGATTCTGGGGTCACAGTTGTTGCAGAAATATCAGCTAATCATGCTAAGGATTTTAAAAAGGCAGTCTCTTTAATAAAGAAAGCCAAGGCTTGTGGTGTCGATGCTGTAAAATTTCAGACTTATACGCCTGATACAATAACAATTGATGTTCGCAATAAGTATTTTAAGGTTAAGCATCCGGTTTGGGGAGGACAAACGCTTTATGATTTGTATAAAAAAGCTTATACTCCATGGTCTTGGTTTAAACGGCTAAAACAGGTTTGCGATGACCTAGGAATTGCGTTTTTTTCAACTGCTTTTGACAAAACCAGTGTTGATTTTCTGGAGACATTAAATGTCGCAGTTCACAAGATATCTTCTTTTGAGTTGGTTGATCTTCCTTTAATAAGGTATGCGGCCAAGACAAAAAAACCACTTATAATTTCCACAGGAATGGGTACTCTTTCTGAAATAAAAGAAGCTGTGAGCACTGCACGCAAAGCTGGAGCAAAAGATATCATTCTTTTGAAATGTGTAAGTAACTATCCGGCTAAACCTGAGAATATGAATTTAAAGACAATACCTTACATGAAAGAAGTCTTTGATTGTCCTGTGGGGCTTTCCGATCATACATTGGCGAACGAAGTTTCAGTTGCTTCGGTTGCATGGGGAGCGTGTTTAGTTGAGAAGCATTTTACTCTCTCAAGAACTGACAAGACCCCTGATGCCTTTTTTTCATTAGAGCCTGATGAACTGAAGCAGCTTGTTTGCAGTATTAGAGTTGTAGAAAAAGCGATGGGGAAAGTTCATTTTGGAGGATCGGCGGATGAAAAAAAGAGCAGAGCTTTTAGGAGGTCTTTATTTGCTGTAAGAGATATTAGGAAGGGAGAAATATTTAGTGAAGAAAATATTAGATCCATAAGACCATCCAATGGATTGGCTCCAAAATATTTAAAAGATCTTATCGGAAAAAAGGCTAAGAAAAGTATGAAGAAGGGAACTCCATTAAGGTGGTCTCATATATGACGGAAATTACTCGTGAAAATTTCATAAGAAATATTGTCTTTGTAACTGGGTTGACAAGATCTGGTAAGACGATGCTTCTACCCATTGTTTCTAGTATGGAAAGAGTAGAACACGTTGCCATGAATTACCTGATGGAGCAGGTGCCTATGATGCATATCTTGGGACTTATTTCTGACGAGGCGGCTACCTGTTTGATGCGATATGCAATTGATGCTATGTTTTATGATCAAACTATTGGTAGAAATATTAATTTAAGGTTTGGCGACCTAACCAGTGTGTGGAAATCAAAAGAACCATTAAGTTATTTGAAGAGGCTGTTTACCAAAGATGGAGATGTTGCCATGAGGTCTATTGAACAAAAGAAACCTTTGTTCCTTTTACAACTTCATGATGCCCTTTGGCATGCTGATGTATATATTAAGTCTTTCCCTGATATGAAGATGATTCACATAACCAGACATCCTATTGATATGGTGCACAATTGGCACGAAAAAGGTTATGGCGGAGATTTCTTTGAGAATCCTCGAAACGCTACTCTTACGATTGAGTGGAAATCAAAGAAATTACCTTATTATGTTTCTGGATGGGAAGAAGAATATTTGAGCATGTCTGAGATTGACAGAGTTATACATATGATTAAGAAGTTAGAGGATCGTCACCGTAAAAAACATGATTCCTTATCAGAAGAAGAATGCCGCAAAGTAATGATTGTTTCATTTGAGAAAATGGTAACTAATCCTGAAGCTGTTTTGAAAGAAATAACTAAATTTTTAGGTACAACCTTATCGAGGCATAGCTCTCGTATATGTAAGCGAGAAAGGTGTCCAAGGAGATTGCGTAGAGAAGATAGAGATAGAAAATTAGATGAAATCAAGAAACTTTGTTCACAAGAAGCATTGGCTATATTGGTGTCAATGTCAGATGAATATGATGAATTATATACAAATGAGGGAGTGTATACTTAGAATAAAATGGAAATAGAGAACAAATCTTACTCGAAGGCAGATATGCTCCAAATGTTGAAAGAGCGGGTCAGCTGTTGTCATATAGAGGACATCTTTAGTTTTACAGTGGTCCATTGGCAGAGATGTTCAGATCAAATTTGTGCAGAGATAATAGAAAAGGTATCTTCTCCCAGGATTGTAGTTCGTAGTTCATCTGCCTACGAAGATAAAACCGATGTGTCCAGGGCAGGGTATTTTCATAGTGAGCTCAATGTTCTTCCTAATGAGAATAATATAAGAGAGGCTGTGAACAAGGTTGTGCATTCCTATGACAAAGGCGGATATTCAAGCGATGAGAATCAGATTCTCATTCAGCCTCAAACCGAGAATATAAAAATAAGTGGGGTTGTTTTTACGCGGCAAATTGAAACTAATGCCCCTTATTATGTTATTAATTATGATGATAGTTCAGGTAGAACGGATACTGTTACTGGAGGTTCGGAGGGGAGGGTTCTTTATCTTTCACATTTTGTTGCTATTTCTCCGAATCATTTGTTTTGTAATTTAGTAAAGGCTATTAAGGAAATAGAAAATATATATCCTGGTAGAGTCTTGGATATTGAATTTGCCATTACCACAGAAGGAAAACTGGTAATTTTTCAAGTAAGGCCTTTAGCAGCTAATGCTGATGTTCCCATGCCGAATGATGATTTTGTCAAACATCTTATTGCTGATATGGCAAAAAAGTTCAAGCGCTTTTCAAAGAGAGAACCTCATCTTGGGGGTGGGGAATCTATATTTGGTGATATGCCTGATTGGAATCCTTCCGAGATAATTGGGAGCAGACCAAATACTCTAGATTACTCCATGTACAGTTTTATTGTGACAGATGAGGTTTGGCATGAGGCAAGAAGCTCTTTGGGATATTATGATGTTTATCCAGCTGAGCTAATGGTCTCTTTTGGAAAAAAGCCTTACATAGATACACGTGCCAGCTTTAATTCTCTTACCCCGGCAGATATTTCATTTGATTTGCGGGAGAAGCTTGTTCATTACTATCTTGATAAGCTAAAGGCCAACCCTGCTTTTCAGGATAAAGTTGAGTTTGAAATTCTTTGGACCTGTTATGATTTTTCTACAGCAGATAAAATTAATGGTCTTAGCCATAATGGATTTTCGGAAAACGAGATTGATGAGCTTGTAACAGTTCTTAGGCGACTGACAAATAATATTCTCAAAAAATTTGAAGATATTACAGATTATGATCTCAAACAGGTTAAATATCTTACTGATAGACGCAACAGGATTATGGATTTTTATAACCAGCAGGAAAAGACACCGTGGAATTCACTTTATACTGCTTATAATATTCTTCAGAATTGTAAAAAATTTGGCACCTTTCCTTTCTCGCGCCAGGCCCGCCTGGCCTTTATTGCTAAAAGTTTTCTTATAAGTATGAAGGATCAGCAGATTGTAACGGAAGAATTTTTTCAGGATTTTTTAAACTCTATTAGAACGATTGCTTCAAAATTTAATGATGATTTTTATATGTTGCAAAAGAAGGAGCTTTCCAAGAAAGATTTTATTGGAAATTACGGGCACTTACGGGCAGGGACCTACGATATCACCGCTCCCCGTTATGACAGCTCTCCTCATTTGTTTAGCAATGAGGGCTCTATGAAAGTAAATCAGAGACCCGAGAAAGGTTTTAAAATACCAAAAAAAATAATAGATAGTATTACTCACCTTATGGAACAGCATGGTTTACACGGAAGCGGAACGGATCTTATCGAAAAAATTCGATCGGCAATAGAGAATAGGGAATATACAAAGTTTGAATTTACCCGCAGTTTGAGTGATGCACTGGAGCTTCTTGCCGAGGCTGGCCAGATGCTTGGATTTAAACGTGAAGAGCTTTGTCATGTGGATCTTCCGACCCTCATGAAGTTTAAGAATCCTGAACACGGAGATACTGATTATCCTAAAAGGATCATAGGACAGTCAATAGAAAGGCATCGCCAAGAAAGGGCTTGGTACGATAACATTATCCTGCCACCGCTAATAGCTTCAGAGAAAGATCTTTATTTTGTTAAGCCGTATGAAGCAATGCCAAACTTTATTACCCGAAAATCCGTAAAGGGCAGGGTAGCAACCTTTGCTGAGATAAAGCATATCGGGCTAGAATCGATGGAAACATTAATCATTCTTTTGGAAAGTGCTGATCCGGGTTTCGACTGGATATTTACAAAAAATCCTCTTGGCATAATTACTAAATATGGTGGAGTTGCATCTCACATGGCAATACGCTGCGCTGAATTTGGGATACCGGCAGCTATTGGCTGCGGTGATGTGATATATGATGATTTAAAAAAGACTAAAGCGGTCCAGTTAGATTGTCAAAGAAAAATTATAAAACCATTGGGGAGTTACTGAAATATGTTATACGCAATTTCCATGAGCATTAACGAAGGAGCTGTTTGCCAAGATGGCCTATATTCAGACTATGTTGCTTTTTTTGAAAAGTTTGGCTGTACTCTTGTTTTTATCCCAAACTCTGCTGATAAGATTAAGTCTTATTTTGATGATTTACCCATCGAAGGGCTTATTCTGTCGGGAGGGAACGATTTGAGCAGTGAATTTACTGGACAGAAAGCCGTAGATGTAAGAAATGCGGCCCCTTTGAGAGATGCAAAAGAGAAAAAATTGCTTGATATTGCTGTTGAAAGAAAACTGCCTGTTTTTGGTATCTGTCGTGGTATGCAGTTTATCAATTGCTATTTTGGAGGTTCTCTGACGCAGAGTATCTCTGATAAAAATGATCCAGGAAACATTCATGTTGCTAAAACACATAAGGTTTCTGTTTGTGATAAAAAGGCAGTTGAATTTTTTGGAAAAGATGAGATTTTAGTAAATTCCTATCATCATCAGGGAGTTAAGAGAGATCAGCTCTCTTTGAAGCTTAAGATAATGGCAGTTTCTGCAAAAGATGATTTGGTAGAGGCGCTTTTTCATCCGCAATTACCTATTGCTGGTGTGCAGTGGCATCCAGAAAGAAATGGTTCATCTTTTGTTGATGATAGTAAACTAGTCAGAGCTTTTATAAATAGAGATTTGTATTGGGGAGGGAAATAAAAGAATGAAAGGCATAATTCTTGCTGCTGGTGAAGGCAAAAGGTTAAAACCATTTACAGATAATAGCCCTAAATGCCTAATTCTGTTAGAAGGGAAAAGTATTTTAGATAGACAGATAGAGACAATGCGTGCCTGTGGCATAGAAGATATAATAGTCATTAAAGGTTACCGGGCGGACATGATAATTAGGGGCGATGTACGTTACTATATCAATCCTCAATATGATTCAACTAATATGGTGATGACTCTCTGGTGTGCAGAAAAAGATCTTGAAGGGGAGGTTATTGTTGCCTACGGAGATATCATCTATAATGGAGGAATATTACAAAGTCTAATGGCATCAACTCATGATATTTCAGTAGTTGTAGATATGGACTGGGAGAGATATTGGAAGAAGCGGTTTGCCAATCCCCTAAAAGATGCAGAAGCTTTCAAAATGGATGATAAGGGTCGGATAAAGATAATTGGTCAGAAGCCTGAAACAATAGAGGATATTGAAGCGGGATATATCGGCCTGATCAAGTTTACAAATAATGGTATAAATATTTTTAAAAAGTCCTTCTTAAATGCCAGCAAGGGAGAAGCCTGGGGTGCTCCTCGGCAATTTGAAAAAGCTTATATGACTGATATGTTGCAGGGGTTGATTAATGAAGGACATGACTTATTTGCAATTGGCATACATGGGGGATGGCTTGAAATAGATAGTTGTAGTGATTTTGAATTGGCTAAAAAGCTTTTCAAAAATGGGGTAGTTAATAATGTTTAAAACAATATTTATTGGTGGAATTAATCGCAGTGGAGGATCGTTACTTGCGCGCCTTTTTGATGGGCATGAAGATGTAGCCAGTTATCCTTTAGAGGTGGGTTTTCCTCATGATAGTCGATTTTATTCTCTTTTTGAGAGTTATACTGGTATTCCATTGACAGTTCCTTTGTATTCTGGGGATGATCAGGGAACGGATGTCTTTAAATTACTTGATTTGCCTCAAAAAAAGACGAAAGTTTCTTTGAAATGGGGGAAAGAAAGTGCTGATCAGGTTGGTGTTAGAAAGAATTATTTAGAGAAAGTTTTTTATGGGAAGGTAAAAACAGATTT
The DNA here is from genome assembly GCA_964421245.1 of uncultured bacterium. Taxonomy (GTDB): domain Bacteria; phylum Margulisbacteria; class WOR-1; order XYC2-FULL-46-14; family XYC2-FULL-46-14; genus CAYQVW01. The sequence goes on from CAYQVW010000001.1 coordinate 110,433, forward strand.
TGATTTTGATAAGTTTGTCAGGTTATTCAATGAGTATCGAGCGGGGGCAAATACTATAGCAGAGCTTTATGACGCACGCCATAAAGCTTATTTTGAGGCATGGGATAATGGGCGTCATAGTAAACATGCAAAAGTTGTAATTATGCATGATAGTGCTGGGCTTTATTTAACGAATATTGATCGTTTTTTTGACAGCTTTAAAGATTCGATTTTTGTTACTCCTGTAAGGGATGTAATGGGGTACATTGCTTCAGAAAAAACCCGCCTGGCAAGACGTTATTTTGGATCTCGCCGGTTTTCTTATCCTAAATTTCCTAATTTTCTAGTAAAAGGCTTCAGGACTTATGACTTAGACGCACAGATCAGGGCATGGATGACTGCAATAACCCGTACTGTTTTATTGCAGGAGAAATATGGGGTGCAGAATAGATTTGTAGTTTATGGAAATGAAAATCTCCTAAATTGTCCTGAAAAAACTATGCAGGGTCTATGTGCTAAAATGGGATTGGAATTTCGTCCAATTTTGCTTGAACCTACTATTGCCAATCAGCCATGGCAAGGAAATTCTCATCAAGGTAAACAAAGGGGAATTAGTAAAGAATTGGCCCATTATTATCATAAGGTTTTAGCTCCTGATGAGATCAAAAAAATAGAGCAAATAACTGGTTCCGTAAGAAATTTTTTGAAGAGCAATAATAATACTCCACTTAATTTGACGCAGATACCTAAAAAATATTTATTTGATTATGATTATCAAAAGAAATATTTTAATGATGCAGAAAAAATCACCTTATATTCTGCATTAGTTAATTCTGGCCGCAGAAGGGTAATGGTTAAAGCACCTGGCTTGACCGGGATTCTGGCATATTTATATTCACTGATGGTCTGGTTAATTCACGTTCCTCGGATGCTTAAATTAAGATTTTTTCCGGGGATGGGGAAGCAAAATTATACATAATGAAAGGTAAAAAAATGAGTAAGTTCAGAAAAAAAATAAATATATGGTGTACTCTTGGTCCGTCTTCGCTAAATGAGAGAGTTATCAAGAGATTGACAGAGACAGGTGTTAGCATGTTTCGAATCAATCTGTCTCACACTAGGCCAGATGATATAGAAGGTGTTGTTGAAACTATTAGAAAATACACATCCGTTCCTATTTGCCTTGATACTGAGGGGCCTCAGGTTAGGACCGGGTTAATAAAAGGGAAAGGAGTGCTTTTAAAAGAGAATAATACAGTTGCGATTTCAAAAAAAGATATTGTAGGACATGCTGAGAGTTTTACTATAAGACCAGCGAATGTATTAGAGGAGTTAGAGGTTGGGGATCTAATAAGCGTTGATTTTGATTCTGTTCTTTTAGGTATTGCGTGTATTGAGAAGGATTTTCTTAGGGCAAAGGTTATTACAGGTGGATGGATAGGTAGTAATAAGGCTGTGACAATAGACAAGAGTATTCCTATGCCAATACTATCTAAAAAGGATAAACTGGGTATCAAGGTTTTAAAAAAGTGTGGGTTGAAATATCTTTCCCTATCTTTTGTTCATAAAATGCAGGATGTTGAATTAGCCAGGAAACTTGTTGGAAAAAATGTTTCTATTGTTTCAAAAATTGAGACAAATGATGCTTTACTCAACCTAAACGAAATTATTAGTGCTTCAGACGGTATTTTGATTGATAGAGGAGATCTTTCAAGGGAAGAACCAATCAATAAGATTCCTCTGCTTCAAAAATCCATAATAAAAATGGCTAACAAGGGGAAAAAACCAGTTTTTGTTGCTACCAATCTTCTTGAGTCAATGGTTAAAACAAAGAAACCACTAAGATCTGAAGTGAATGATGTTATGAATACCTTGCTTGATGGAGCGGATGGTCTTGTTCTTGCCGCCGAGACGGCGATAGGGGATTATCCTGTAGAATGCGCTAACATGATAAAGCGAATGATAAAATATTATCAAATTGCTGAACAGGGATATTCATTTGAGGAGCTATTAAAAAAGGATTCTTTTTTGTTGATAGAGCCGCATGGTGGGGAGTTAATCAATAGATATAACCAGAATGTCGATTTGAAAGTCATAAAATCTTTACCAAAATTAATTGTTGATGAACGTGTCATTATGGATGCTGAACAAATTGGTATTGGAACCTATTCTCCATTAACAGGTTTTATGAATAAAGATGATCTTTTTAGTGTGCTTGATAATTATCATCTTATGAGTGGAGTCCCTTGGACCCTGCCTATTGTATTACAAGTTTCAAAATCGGATCGTAGACGGTTTAAGAAGAATCATGAAATTGCACTCGTTTATGAAAAAGACAACAAGATCTATGCTGTCTTGACAGTGACGGATGTTTTTAGTGTAGACCTAAAAAAAGCTGCGAAAAAGTGGTTTGGAACAACAGATCTGGAGCATCCGGGGGTAAAGCATCTTTTTGATAAGGGGGAATATTTTATTGGTGGAGAGATAACCTTGGTAAGAAGGAAGGCTTCTGAGCATAAAGAATTTGAATTTACACCGCAGCAGACAAGACTGATATTTGAACACAAGGAGTGGAGTAAGGTTGCTGGATTTCATACGCGGAATGCCATTCATCGAGCTCATGAATATTTGCAAATGTCTGCACTAGAAAAGTATGGTTTGGATGGTTTGTTTCTTCACCCGGTTGTGGGACCAAAGAAGTCGCAGGATTTTAGACCACAAATTATTTTAGAGAGCTATCAGGTGATGCTGGATAATTTTTATCCAAAGGGAAAAGTTGTGCTTGGGGCTTTTTCTGCATACTCACATTATGCTGGACCGCGTGAAGCGGTTTTTACCGCTCTATGCAGAAAGAATTTTGGTTGTAGCCATTTTATAATAGGAAGAGACCATACTGGTGTTAAAGACTACTATAAGGCTGATGCTACAATAAAACTTTTGGAGAAAATTGGTGATATAGGGATAACGCCGATATTTTTTAATACAATTCATTATTGTAAAAAGTGCAGGAAATACGTTGAAAAGTGTGTTCATGGAGATAAAAACTACTTGCATATAAGTGGGACCCAAGCTCGGAAGATGTTGCTTGAAAAGAAACAACCTCCACAGTGGTTTCTGCGTTCAAAAATATCAAAAATGATAATGGAAAAAATAGAGAAGGGGATTGAGGTTTTTGTAAAATGACAAGGAACGATCAGATTGGAACAATAATTTTACTGACTGGTATTTCAGGTTCAGGAAAAACAACGCTAGGAAAAGAGCTAAAAAATATTTTAACTAGAAGTGGAGAGAGGCCGGCTGAGTTTATTGACGGAGATGATGCTCGTCACTTTCTGGATGCTGCTCATGGTTTTACGCCAAAAGAGAGAACACTAGTTACAAAGCAGATTGCTTATGCTGCGCATTTATTATCTAAAAATGGTATTAATGTTATCGTAGCTAATATCGCAGGCGACTATGAAACTAGAGATTACTTGAGAAAAAGCTGGAAAAAATATATCCAAGTGTTTCTTGATGCTGACGTTAATGATTGTATAAAGAATGATCCAAAAGGGATATACAAAAGGGCTATGCAGCTTAAGCAGCCTTGTCTTAATGGTTTGGATATCCCATATGATAGGCCCCGCACTCCTGATGTAACAGTAAATCCATATAAGGAAAAAGTTGAAGAAAGTCTAAAAAAAATAACAGCCTTCCTCAAAATAAAAAAGGTTATACAAAAAACAGTATTACCCAAGGAAACCAGATAAGATGGAATATTGTTTTATAGAAAAATGGCAATCTGAAAGAAAATTACCAGAGAACTGCAAGGCTGTTGCTCTAACTCCGAATGCTAGTTGTCAGCTGGATAAGGCTGGGATTAGCTATGTGACTTTTGGTGATTTTTTTTCGTCGGGTAAAATTCGGGGAGATGCAGATAAGTATTTGGAATCACAGGTTTTGTGGTTCAAAGAATTTGACCGATTCATTTGTGATATTTTCTCTGAAGCCAAAAAAATGCAGATTGGCTTGCCTTCTCTTTTTTTTCACAATATTAAATATCTTGTTGATTGTCTTGTTCTAACTTCCAAAATTGTTCGCAGATTTATTGAGATGACGAAACCTTCTAAAATATGGTATGTGCCCGAAATCTACGGAGAAGATAAGATAAGGCGTTGGAATTGGTTTAATTTTGGTAAAAGTTCGTTCCATCACCTAACCCCTCTCATTTGTAAAAAAGATAATATCCCATTTGAAGAACTGAAATTTGAATGTGAAAGTAGTTTTTCTGCTGCTGGTGATGAGGAAAGTGCAATGGACAGTGTTCTTGGAAGAAATATTGCGTTGAAGAATAATTTATTGGCAGAACTGAGGAGTATAAAAAAAAGGCTCTCACGCTATAGCTGCTTATTTAATAAACCCATGTTAAATGGGGATAAAAAGGCAGCTAATGTTTTTGTGGTTAGGGAGCTATCTTATACGAATGATTTCTATAGAGATTCTAAGAAGGCTGGTTTTAATGTTTATTATAAAGAAAATGACAATATTTATAAGCTTGATTGGCTTTCTAGTGGAGCAAAAGTCAATTTTAAGAACGGGAATAATTTCGATCCTGCAAACGGAATTAATTTTACGGCTGCTCTTAATGATTTGGTAAATGGAAACATAATGCGTTGGATTAATGATCAATGTGGAGTGGATGTTTCCTCCATACTTTATCCAAGATTGAAGTTTTTCCTTGAAGAGGTTTTTCCTGAAGCAATTATTCGTATCAAGAAATATGTTGAGTTTTATGATAATTATAATATTGATTTTGTTATCAGCTATGCGGTTTCTACTGTTGATGATTTTGCCGCTATTGCTGCGGCAAGGATAAGCCGGTCAACAAAAAGTGTTTCGTTTAATCATGGGGTGGATGCTTATGCGGAAAAACTGAAGTTTTTTGCCGATCACGGTTTGTTCGATATTGTATTTGCTAATGTGGAGGAAGAAGCTAGTCACATTAAGGGATTATCTGAGTTGTTTGGGTTTTCAGGGATTTCCGCTCATGAGTATTCCTATTTTCGAAAAAAGTTTTATGGGATTAGAGAAAAAAGAAAGAATAAGATGGTAAAAAAACATGATAAGCCGTTAGTTCTTTTTCTGCCTATAATGCGAGTTGAAAGGATGAATATGCCTATTGGTAAATTACAATCTTTGCAGTGGGATTATTTTAAATGGCATAGTTTTCTTATGGATTATTTTTCATCCAGAAATGATTTTGTCTTTGTTTGGAAATCACTTGTGCAGCGCCATGGAAGAGGGGATACTATTTCTCAAATGATGAAGGACAGGGCCCCTGAGAATGTTATTTATAGCAATACTAATATTCAGGAGTGGTTTCTTTCTGCTGATAGGGTAATATGTGATATACCTAGTACAGCTTTTTTTGAATGTGTTTTTGCTGGTTTACCGGTGTTGTCATTATACCGGCCAGAGGACCAGCATCTTCGCGAAAGTGCCTGCAGAAGCTATGCGTCAAGCCTGCGGCCATATTCTAACGTTAAAGAAGGTGTTAGGGCAGTTGAAGATTTTTTAAATAGTGATCCAAGAAAATATATTGTTCCTCATGATCCGGTAGAGGTACTTGTACCGGAGATACTTAAAACACATTTAAGGAAATCGAGAGCAGGAGGAGATAAACATTAAAAACAATAAATATATCAGAAAGCTCTTTTTTGTATTATCTCATCCTTTGTTGTTTGTTCAGAGAATGGGGTATGCAGCGAGACGAGCATTAGCAGACCTTTTATGTTATTTTGGTTTTTATAATAATTTACCTCGTATTATATTTGTTGCGGGGATGGCTCTGGGCGGAAGTACATGGATAAAGAATTTGCTGGCCAGAATTCCTGGTGTTTTTACGCGGCCAACTCCAATGCCTCACGAAGTTGCTTACAGGCAAGATATTTGTGATTCTGCTTTTAGCTGTTTTCCAAGGCGTGGTCACACATTATTAAAGACTCATCTTAATCCCTCTCGAGATAATATAGATTGTATTTCTAGGAATGGGGTTGAAAAAGTTTTAGTTACATACCGTGATTTAAGAGATGTGGTTATTTCTCATTATTATAGATTAATTAATTTTCCAAAAGACAAAAATGCTTATGACTACATAGATTATCAAGCCATGGGCAAAGAAAAAGCGATTGACGTACTAATTGAGCATACTGCTAAATATTTTATTCCTTGGATCCGTGGGTGGTGTGAGGTGGCAAAAAAGGAACCAAGACGCTATTGTTTTGTTAAGTTTGAAGAATTAAAGAAAGATACCAAGGGTACCTTGCAAAAGGTTTTAGATTTTTATGAGATAAAACTTTCTGATAGGAAGGTTAATGAAATGATCGAATTGGCAAAAGGAAAGGGGGACATGAAAACAAATTTAAAGAAAGCTAGGATTCTTCCTTCTGGTTATACGTCTAATTTTAGGTCAGGGAAGATTAACCAATGGAGGGAGGAGTTTACCAAAATGCAGATTGAGAAATGTAAAAAACTTTTAGGTCCGGCTCTTATCGAGTTAGGATACGAGAAAGATTTGGAGTGGAAATAAAATGAATAAACAAAATAAAAACGTAGATGTCGTATTGTTACAATTACCTTTTTGGGGGATTGGCTGTCCTCCGCTGGGACCCGCAATTTTAAAAAGCTATCTGAAAGAGAATGGTGTTTCGTGCAAAACATTTGATATAAATGCACATGCCTATGCTTTACGTGGTAAGAAAAGTCATGATTGGTGGGAACTAAAGAACGGCTATTATTCTTTTCAGCAAAATAAAGAATTAATGTTTAGATATTATTTGGATAATAGAGCTCTATTCCTTTCTTACGTAGAAAAAATAATAAGACTAAACCCCAAGATTGTTGGTTGTTCATGTCATAATACTTCTCTGGCATTAACAAAATTATTTTTGAAAGACCTTAAGCATTATTATCCTCAATGCAAAACCATTCTTGGGGGACCAGAGGTTGCTGGGTTTATGAATAATGCAGATTCTTTATTAGCAGAGGATTATATTGATGCGGTTTGTGTTGATGAGGGAGAAAAGGCATTGGTTGCCTACCACAATAGCTTGGATCAAAATAATTCTGAACCTATTCCTGGTTTGGTACATAAAAAAGACGGAAAGATTATTAAGGGGGGGATGCCTGATATTATCATGAATCTTGATGATCTTCCTTTTCCTGATTTCAGTGACTTCAATTTGTCCCATTATGACCAACCTTACTCTTTGCCAAGTTACAGCTCAAGAGGATGTGTAAATCAATGTATATTTTGCAGTGGTCGGGCCTATATGAAGTGTTTTAGGCATCGATCAGGAAAAAGAACCTGTGAAGAGATGGTTTATCTGAAAAAAAGTTTTCCTGAGATGGACTATGTAAGGTTGTCTGACAATGTATCCAATGGAAATATAAAGGAGTTAGAGTCTTTATGTGATGGTTTAATACAATCTCGTGAAGGTATAAAATGGACTATGGATAATGCAGTTATCCGAAAACAAATGAGAACACCATTGTATGAAAAGATGAAATCATCAGGCTGTATACTTATTGGATATGGATTGGAGTCTCCTTCTCACCGGGTTTTACAAGTGATCGGTAAGAATTTTTCAAGGGGAGTGGACATTGCTCAGGTTCTTAAAGAAGGGAAAGAATCGGGAATATTTATAAGTGTTAACATAATGCACGGTCTTCCGGGTGAAACAGATAAGGAAGCAGACTATCTCCTTGATTTTGTGGTTAAGAACAGACGTTCGTATGATATGCTAAATCCCTCTTTGACCTTTTGTGAGTTTTATCCTGGTTCACTTGGTTATGATCAGCCGGAAAAGTATGGTTTAGATATGACTAAAGGAAGTCTGTTTTGGGAGTCAAAAGACAAAACAAACACATATCTAATACGAATGAAGAGATTTGAAGATGCATGTAAGATCATAAAGAAATATAAGCTAAAAACATTATTTCCTGTAATAGAGCTTCCAAATAAATATGCGCTCCTTTTTAAATACTACTATGCTAGCAAAGAATATAAAAAGGCTTTAGAGTGTTACGGGAAGATTGGTGATGAACAGAAATTTGGAGAAGTAGAAGAAACATATAAAAAAATGACTGATACTGATGTAGGAAACAGTGAGAACAAAACAGATTTTTCAGGAAACACTATTCCAAGAACAACTTTTGAAATAGATTTTTTAAGAACATCTTTGTCGGCTATAATAGAAGAATTGCGGAAAACAGAATTAAAGGATTTATCGTTAAGTTCAAGGTGGAAAATAAAAATACGCAGTTTTGCTCATAGAATTGTTGGATATGATAGGGTAGAAAGAAAAATAAATAGTTTATATCCTCTGCTAACACTTCTTGATGACAAGATAAGTTCGCTTTCTGATATTAAAGAAGAATCTGAGAGAATTTCTGAAGAATGAAAGTAGTGCATTTTACTAATAATACAATTGATGGGGCTGGTAAAGCTGTCTACAGGCTTCATAGGGCTTTACAGGCAGCTGGTATTGATTCGAAAATGTTGGTGTTAGGAAAAAGTATAGACGATAACTCTATAGTGGAGATAAGGGCAAAAGCATTTTTTAGATGTTTTCTGAGGACAATGTGTGTTTATGCGAATAAGATTTTCTGGCGATTTGCATCTCAAAAAGTGAAACCGAATACATTATTTAATTTTAACCTCTCTTTTATTACTTTTTGGGATATAAGAGAATATGTGAAAGATGTGGATGTGATTTGCTTGCATTCGGTGCAGTCTTTTTTATCTCCTGAATTTATAAGGGAGATCCATGAAAAGACTAACGCTCCTTTTGTATGGACATTGATGGATATTGAACCTCTTACCGGGGGATGTCATTTTCATGGTGAATGCGTGAAATTTGAAAAAGAATGTGGTAATTGTCCAAAGCTGAAAGACCCTAAGAAAAATGATTTATCGAGAAAAATATTTAAAAGGAAAGAGAAATACTTGAAGGATTTGCCAATAACTTTTGTTGCAGGTTCTTCATGGGTCTTTGATCACATTAAGAAAAGCTCACTTTTTAAAAATAAGCAGATAAGAAATATATTTTTGAGCGTGGATGAAACAATGTATAAAAATATTGATAGACAATTGGCAAGAAAAATGTTGGGATTACCCCAAGACAAAAAGATTATTGTATTTGGATGTTTTAATTTTAATCAAAAAAGAAAAGGAGCGAAGCATTTGTTAGATGCTTTAAAAAAAGGTCCTGAGAAGATTTCTGGTGATAAAAAAGACATTTTGAAAGATGTTTTATTGGTGACCTTTGGTGATAATGACGGTTTTGATTTTTCCGGCATTCCTTTTGAGTGGAAGCATATTGGTATTTTGAAGAGTGGACAAGAATTGGCTTATATTTATCACTCGGCAGATATTTTAGCCATTCCTTCACTTGACGACTGCGGTCCCATGATGGTAAATGAATCTTTTATGTGTGGAATTCCTGTTGTTGCGTATAAGGTTGGTGTTGCTCCCGATCTTATAAGATCAGAACAGTCAGGATACATAGCAGAAAGATATGATATAGAGGATTTTTGTTCCGGTATTATTCATTGTCTTTTATTTGAGAATAGAAAGGTTCAAAATGAAGAAATAAAAGAACTAAGACAAATGTGTGGTGCAGAGCATCAAGCAGGGCAATATAAGATGCTGTTTAATGATATATTAGAACTAGGAGGGAAAAAAGATGGCTGATTTTATTTTGGATTTCTGGGAAAAGCAGGCAGAAAAGCATGGAACTTCTCACGAGGCAAGTTGGGGAGATATTTATGCTGTTAGCCTGGAGATAGAGAATATTGGTAAATTTATTTCACAGGGGGATCGTGTTCTTGAGGTAGGATGTGCTAATGGATATTCAACGCTTCCTCATCTCAAGAAAAAAATCTCTTCTATTACTGGAATAGATTTTTCGAAAAAAATGATAGAGCAGGCTAAAATTAATAAAAAAGAGTTAGAGGAAGGAGATAGAGCTAAGGTAACTTTTGAGGAAGGGGATGTTAGAAAACTAAGATTTGATGATGAAAGTTTTGATGTTGTCTATACAACCCGAGTTCTTATTAATCTTCCTAACTGGAGGGAGCAGCAACAAGGAATAGATGAGTGTCTTCGTGTTTGCCGTAAGGGGGGTAAGGTCATTTTTTCAGAAGCTTTTTGGGAGCCCCTTATTTTAATGAACTCTCTTCGTGCGCTCGTGAAACTTCCATCACTTATGGAGCATGATTTTAATAGATACTTAAAAAAAGAGTACCTTGAAAAATTTCTTAAATCAAAAAATAAAAAATATGAAGTTATTGATTTTTCTTCGGTTTATTATTTGGGTTCTCGTTTTCTTAGGGAACTTGTAACTGTCCCAAGTAAATATCCTGGATATTCAAATCCAATTAATAAGATTTTTTACAATATAGAAAAGGAGTTTTCTGGTGGTGGAATGGGCATTCAACAGGCGTATGTAGTAGAAAAATAAAATGAAACCAATACCTTTTAATAAACCATTTATTGCGGGTGATGAATTGAAATATATTACCGAAGCTGTGAAAAGTGGTCAGCTTGCAGGAAATGGAGGATTTGCGAAAAAGTGTCAGCAGTTTCTAAAAGAACATTATGAATTTTATGAGGTATTAATGACACATTCTGGGACTGCTGCATTAGAAATGTCAGCGCTCCTTTGTGATATCAAGGAGGGCGATGAGGTTATTCTTCCATCTTTTACTTTTGTTTCGACAGCAAATGCCTTTTTCCTTCGAGGAGCTCGACTAAAATTTGTTGATATACGTGATGACACACTAAATATTGACGAAAAACAAATAGAACAGGTTATTTCAAAAAGAACCAAGGCGATATGCCCTGTCCATTATGCAGGTGTTAGTTGTGAAATGGATGCTATAAATGGTATCGCAAAAAAATATAACCTTAAAGTTATTGAGGATGCTGCACATGCAATAGGATCAAAATATAAAGGAAAGTGTCTGGGCTCTTTTGGAGACTTTGCTGCTTTGAGTTTTCACGAAACAAAAAATTTTATTTCTGGTGAAGGTGGTGCTCTGATAATAAATTTGCCAAAGATGGTTGAGCGAGCTGAGATAATTTGGGAAAAAGGGACAAATAGAAAAAAATTTCAACAGGGAGTGGTTGATAAATATACTTGGGTTGATACAGGGTCTTCTTTTTATCCTTCCGAATTGGTTACGTCTTTCCTTTATGGACAGCTGGAAAAAGCCGAAGCAATACTAAGGAAAAGATTGTCTATATGGAATTATTATTGGAATAATCTTCTAGTTCTACAAGAAGAAGGTTTTCTGCGCCTTCCAGTTATTCCTGAGAATTGTGAGCATAATGCACATATGTTTTACATTCTTTTAAATTCAAACAAAGAGCGAAACGAACTTATGCTTGAACTCAGAAAGAACAATATTTTAGCTGTCTTTCATTATATTCCGCTTCATTCATCTCCCATGGGGCTAAAAATGGGATATTCTCAAGGCGAACTTTCTGTTACAGAGGACATAAGTGAAAGGATACTAAGGCTTCCACTGTTTTTTGAACTTAAAACGAAAGAACAAGAATTGATAATAGATATAATTAAGAAGTTTTGTATTAATGGTAAAAAAAATAAATAATGAGGTGATTTATGGAAAAGAAAACGATTAACGATAGAGAGTTTCAAATAGGAGAGGTAAGTAGTTGGTGGAATCTGGATAGAAATAAGAAGAAATGGGACAAAGAATACGATGAAACAGACATCCATGTTAAAAGCTATCTCCGAATGCGTCAGAAAAAATTGATAGAGTTAGTTAAAGAACAAGGCATTAAAAAGAATGCTCGTGTGCTTGAATTGGGATATGGCGCAGGACAGACAGCGTTAGAGCTGGGAAAGCTTGGCTTTGAGGTTCATGGGCTAGATATATCCGATGGATTTGCAGAAGTAGCGATGAAAAGGTGTAAAGAAGAATGTCCGGAAGGAAAGTTTTATCTAAAAGCCGGGAATATTGAAGCAGATTATCCATACGAAAGTGAGACGTTTGATCTGGTGGTTGTCGTTGGGGCACTTCAATATCTCTATAATCCAGATGATTGTTTTAAAGAAGCGCATAGAGTTCTCAAGCCCGGGGGATATTTTGCAATAGCCCAAAGGAATAGGTATTCTTTAAGTAATTTTACTTCTGTTAGGGATTTTCTGCGATCTTGTATTCATTTTTTTCTGCAGGAAAAATATGAAATATTTCCTTCCTTCAAGTCCATGCTTACTGATTCAAAGTTAGGAATTATATTCAAAAGGTTTGCAGATTCAAAGTTTTTTAATTCTAAGTTTATGCTGAAGCGCCATGATGTTTGGAAATATAAGATCAAGAAAAGGGTGTTTTCTTGTTTTGCTTTGAAATCCATGTTGAGGAAAGCGGGTTTTTCCTTCCTTAAGGCTGATGGGGCTTACTATTGTTTTTCTGAAAACCCTAAGTATTACGATTTTAATATGAAAATTGATAAATGGATAAGAGAGAGGGTGAAAAGTGGGTTTCGTTTTTTGTTTGTTCTTGGAAGAAGTGTCGTTTTGATTGGCAGGAAGAAATAACTAGTTAATATATGAAAAACAAAAAAATATTTATAACCGGTGGCACAGGATTGCTTGGGCATTATCTATTAAAAGATATTCCGCAAAATATTGAGGTAAGTGCCACTTATTTTCCAGAGAATAAAAATGACTCAATAATAGAAAATTGTGATAAATATTGTGTTGATGTTTGCGATGAAGATATGGTGTTGTCGACTGTTGAAAGAATAAAACCAGACTGCATTATTCATACTGCTTCGATAGGAAGAGTCGACTATATAGAAAAAAATAAAGATGAAGCGAAAAAAGTTAATATGGGTGGTATGGAAAATATAATAAAGGCCTGCAAAAAGTCAGGAGCAAAACTAATCTATCTATCCTCTAATGCAATATTTGACGGGAATGATCCTCCCTACAGAGAGGAAGATGAGCCTAATCCTCTTAGTTACTATGGACAGTTAAAGGTGAATAATGAGATAGTCCTCAAGCAAAGCGGGATTCGATATTCCATAGTGAGGCCGATACTGATGTATGGATGGAACCTTGATGTGGAAAGAAAAAACCCAGTTACCTGGCTTGTTGATCTGTTGAAAGAGAATAAACCTGTTAACATAGTTAGTGATATTTTCTGCAACCCGCTTTATGCAAAAGATTGTGCAGATGTCATATGGAAGATTATTGAACTTGATAAGAAAGGTATATTTCATGTTGCGGGAGAAGATGAAATATCGCGGTATGATTTTGCCTGCTTAACAGCAGAGGTCTTTGGCTTGAACAAAGATCTGATTACCCCAGTTAAGAATTCTTTTTTTAAAGGTATTGCCCCAAGACCTGTCAATACTACCTATTGTATAGATAAAATTAAAAAGGAATTGAATATATTTCCTTTGGGGGTTCGTAAAGGTTTGGAAATAATGAGAGATATTGCAAGATAAAATGAAAAAGCCTAAAGTTTCTGTTGTTATTGGTTCATATAACTGTGAGAAGTTTATTCAGGAGACGATTCAATCTGTTATCAATCAAACTTTTCAGGATTGGGAATTGATTGTTGTTGATGATTGTTCTACAGACAATACATGCCAAAAGATTAATGAGATAAAAGATGATCGTATAAGATTAATAAAGCTTGATAGCAATAGTGGGCTTCCTGCTGTTCCAAGGAATATTGCCATGAGAAATGCCAAGGGAGATTATATTGCTTTTTTGGATCATGACGATTTATGGCTTCCAAAGAAGCTTGAAAAACAGGTAGCTGCTATGGAGCAAGATGAAGATATTTATCTGGTTTATACAAAGTGCATCATACAAAGGGATGGGAAGCAATTAAAAATTAGTCCCCAAAAACCAAAATCAGGATATGTATTTCATGACCTGTTTTTGCACTTCAATTTTATAGATTGTCTTACTGTAATGATAAGAAATAAAAGTGAGGAGAATAATTATTATTTTGATGAAGACAAGGGTTTTGTTGCGGTAGAAGATTACGCGCTGTGGTTATTGATTGCCAAGGATCACAAAATATTTTGTGTGGATGAACCGCTGGCAATTTACAGGATTCATTCGGAGGGTCTGTCTTCAGGAGCATTTAAAAACTTCAAAAGATGTTTGCTGGTTATTAAAAAGTTTGCTCCTTTTGTTTCAAAAACAATGCAATTAAGAGCCTATTCTCATTATTATGCTAATTTGTTGTATGTTGGTATTCTTAGTATTTTAATGAAAACAAAAAGATCTTTAATTGGAGGGAGACATAAATCTTTTGAAAGAAAAACGTAATATTTTTATTACTGGATCTCACAGGTCTGGAACAGAGTGGGTTGGTCGGATGATCGCTACTGATCCTTCTGTTGATTTTATTCAGGAACCATTTAACATCAACCATGAAATTGGTGTTTGTAATGCGTTTTTTAACTATTGGTTTACATATGTTTGTGATAAAAATGAACATGATTACTATCAATCAGTTAAAGATACTTTTGAATTTCGCTATCATTTGCTTGATCAAATTAAATCTGTCAAAGGTTACCGCCCGATTATAAGGGCGATATTGAGTTGTGGGGTTTTCTTTAGAAATAGAATCTCTAATTTACGTCCTTTAATAAAAGATCCTCTGGCATTATTTTCTGCTGATTGGATATCATCAAGATTTAATACAAAAACAATTATTGTAATTAGACATCCAGCTGCTTTTGTGGGGAGTATTAAGGCTAGAAATTGGTCGCATCCATTTTCTCACTTTTTGAAACAACCCTTACTCATGAAGGACCATCTTTATCCGTTTGAAAGGGAAATTCGTAAATTTGCAGAAAAGGAAAGAAACATTGTTGATTCTGCTGCACTCCTTTGGAAAATTATTCATTTCATGATACTAAAGTATAAGAAGGTTCACCCAGAATGGAAATATATTAGAAATGAAGATATATCTAGAGATCCCAATGGTAATTTTAAAGAGTTGTTTGAATGGCTTAATTTGAAATTTACTAAAGAGATATCAAAAACAGTACAATCCCATTCGAGAGCTAAAAATCATAGTCCTATAGTAAAATCCTATAACCTTGTTGATATTGAAAGAGATAGTATCGCTAATATGAATTTGTGGAAGAAACTTCTCACAAAGGATGAAATAAAAAGAGTTAAGGATCAGGTATATGATGTTTCCAGAGAATTTTATTCAGAAGAAGAATGGTAGGGAGTATATATCTAAATGTGTTAACTCGAAAGAGGAGCGAAAATAATGAAGAATAATAAGGCCACTAATATTACTTGGCACGATATTGGTATAACCAAAGAGGATAGAGAAAAGAAAAATGGTTACAAAGGTGCAGTGATTTGGTTAACTGGTCTATCCGGATCTGGTAAATCTACTATTGCAGTTGAACTCCAAGCACTACTTTTTGAGAGGGGTTTGAATGTATTTGTTTTAGATGGAGATAATATACGCCATGGACTTAATGAGAATTTAGGTTTTTCTCCTGAAGATCGAACAGAAAATATTAGAAGGATAGGCGAGGTTGCTAAGCTTTTTGTAAATGCTGGTTTTTTAACTATTACTTCTTTCATTTCCCCTTATAGAGAAGATAGAGAGAATGCGAGGAAGTTGCTGTCCCGGGGTGATTTTATCGAGGTTTTTATTAATGCTTCCATTGATGAATGTGAAAAGAGAGATCCAAAGGGACTGTATAAGAGGGCCAAGTTAGGGGAGATAAAGGAATTTACTGGTATTTCTGCCCCGTATGAGAAACCGGAGAATCCGGAGATCCTTATCAACACGGCTAACGAATCCAAAGAAAAAAGTGCGGTAAATATTATAGATTATTTGGAGAAAAATGGATATATCCCAATTTTATAATGATTGGTATGCTCGTGGGTATATGGACGAGTGGCCAATCGAAAAAAAACAGCGGGTTTTTAAGCTTATTAAGTGTTTAAATTTAACTGAGACAGGGGATCTGTTAGATCTTGGATGCGGGAATGGTGAATTTACAGGTTTTCTCAAGAAGGCTCTACCGAAATGGAATGTTTACGGAATAGATATTAGTTCTGTGGCGATTGAGAATGCAAAAAAACGTAATCCAGATTGTTTATTTTATTTGTCATCTGACAGTAATTTTATTGGTAAAAAGTTTGATTTTTTGTTTACTCACCATGTTCTTGAACATGTAGAAAACATGAATAAAATATGGGAGGAGATTAATAAATATTTAAAAGAAAAAACTTCCATTTTGCACATTCTACCATGTGGGAATGAGGGTAGTTTTGAGTATGATTTGAGTTTGCTGAAAAAGGATGGGATTGAGAAGGATTCAGGGAACAGGTTTTATTTTGAAGATAGAAGTCATTTAAGACGGTTAACAACAGAACAAGTGAATGATTTCGCGAGTATTTATGGTTTTAAATTATCAGATAGTTTTTATAGTAATCATTTGTACGGTGCTTTTAATTGGATTAGTTCAGAAAGCCCTTCTTTTATTCTAAACATGTTAAGTTCTAAAAAGGCAAATGGAGGAATTGCGGCATTGAAATTAGTTTGTTTATGTACTATATTATTAATAATAAAAATCCTGAGATTTCCCGCTAGCAGAATTGACCATATGAAAAAGAAGAAGAGGAGCTTAAAATATTATCTGTTTTTTATGATTTTTATTATTTTTTATCCTTTTTCAAAATTAATAAATGTTTTAATTGAAAACTTGTCAGATTGGGAGTGAGATAAAAAAAGAAATAATAGAAAAGGGAGTGAAATGTATTTGTTTTATGAAAGGGGATAAATCATGACAAGAACCGCACAAAATAAGATATCTTTTATTATTGCATCTGTTGATAGGGAGGAGCAATTGCAGCAATGCATTTCCTCCATTGAAAAAGCACATGAATATAATAAAAATATTCCGATTGAGATATTGGTGGTTATTCAAAAGGCAAAGCAAAAAAAAGATATTCATATTAGATTTAAAGAAATAACCACTTTTTATTATATAGATAAGCTGGGATTGTCGGTTGCAAGAAACTTTGCCATTTCAAAAAGCACGGGAGAGTACCTTGTCTTCTTAGATGATGATGCGATGGTTAATGAGAATTTTATTGATGTATTATCTAAGAATATTTTGATTTATAGTGATATTAATGCGTTTTGTGGAAGACTCATTGATCATGTTCAAAATGTTCCTTTCTCACCATTGTTTGCTAATAAGAAAGTGAAAAAATTGGGGCGGTTGCAGTTTCAGTATTTTATGGGTAGTGCACATATCTTAAGCAAAAAAGTGATTAATAAGATTGGTGGCTACGATGAACGTTTTGGTGTGGGAGCGAAATATCCTGGAGGTGAAGAAAGTGACATGTTTTTTAGGTTAATAAGGGCTAGAGAGCAAGTAATATATTTGCCTGACATAATATTTTTCCACCCAATTCCAGTTGTTCCGTCAAGTTATGTGTATAAATATTCATACGCTTTTGCTGCTGTGATCACAAAGCATTTAATTGAAGGCATGTTTCATTTTGCAGCAACCTATTTTACTATTTTATTTCAGAAAAACTTTAAGGCTTTAATTAGAGTAATGCAAAAAGCATTGTTGAGGGGTAAGTATGAGGAGAAAGATAAGAAATATCATTATAGCTCTGTACTAAAAGGGATGTTTGATGGTATAAAGGATTATATAAAAAACGAATCATGGAAAAATCGTCAGTAGAAAGCATAAAACATAATGGTGTTGTAATTGCTCAGGTAATTTACAATACTTTTCAGAAAGAAGGGATTGAATTTTTTTCTTCAAAAGATTATCCTTTGCAATTGGGCTATATGAATCGTCAAAAAAACTATAAGATTTCTCCACACATACATAACCCTGTTAAAAGAAACACTGTTGGCACGCAAGAAGTTTTAATCGTTAAAAGCGGTATAATACGTATTGATTTTTACTCGCATGAGCAGGAGTATCTGGAAAGTCGCAATGTATCTCAAGGAGATATTGTACTGCTTATTGAAGCTGGGCATGGAATTGAATTTATTACGAAAGCTGAGATAGTGGAAGTAAAAAATGGGCCATATGATAGTGAAGCGAATGATAAGCAAAGATTTAAAGAGAGAGCTAGGTCGAAATGATTCCCGTTAATCAGCCTCTAATTAATGGTCGCGAAAAAGATTTGTTAGTTCAATGTGTTGAGACTGGGTGGATTTCTTCCGATGGACCTTTTGTTAAGGAGTTTGAAAATAAGTTTGCAAATTATATTGGTACAAAACATGGAATTGCAGTCTGTAATGGTACTGCTGCCCTAGAAACTGCTTTGTTTGCATCTGGAGTGAGTTCAGGGGATGAAGTGATTCTGCCTTCTTTTACAATAATTTCTTGTGCCCTTGTAATTATTCGTTTAGGGGCGATTCCGGTATTGGTTGATGTTGAGCCCGAAACTTGGAATATGGATGTAAACCAAATCGAAGCCCGCATAAGTTCAAAAACTAAAGCTATTATGGCAGTGCATATGTATGGTCACCCTGTAGATATGGATCCAGTCTTGGCAATTGCAGAGAAGCATAACCTTGTGGTGGTTGAAGATGCCGCTGAGGTCCATGGGGCAGAATATAAAGGGCAAAAATGTGGATCAATTGGTCATGTTAGTGCATGGTCATTTTATGCCAATAAAATAATTACAACTGGCGAAGGCGGCATGGTACTGACTAATGATCCTAAAATGGCTGAGAGGGCAGCTTCTTATCGGAACCTTTGCTTTCGTTCAGAAAAGAGATTTTATCATACTGAGTTAGGATTTAACTTTCGCATGACCAATATGCAAGCTGCTATTGGAGTTGCTCAGGTTGAGCGAATAGAAGAGTTTATTCAGATTAAGAGGCGCCTTGGTGAGTACTATCGCGAAGGATTACGAGAGATTAATGGTATTAAGTGTCAGATTGAAAAGCCTTGGGCCAAGATGGTATACTGGATGTATTGCATTGAGTTAGGTAGTAAGTTGAGAATGAATGCAGAATTTATGATGAAGGAACTTAAGAAAAAGGGGATTGATACCCGTCCCTTCTTTCTAGGATTGCACCAACAGCCAGTCTTGCATGATTTGGGCCTGTTTCTAGGAGAGCATTATCCTGTAACAGAGCGGATTTCACAACAGGGCTTATATTTACCGTCAGGAATGGCTCTGACTGAAAAACAAGTTGATGAAGTAGTTTTTGCAGTTAGGAGTGTTTTTGTATAGAAAAGGAGATTCAAAATGGAAACAATTACCCGTAAAACCTGTCGCTTGTGTGGTTCGAGTGACTTGCATGAAGTCTTTTCAGTTGGTGAACAATATATAAACGATTTTGTTCCTGAGGAAAGAATTGGTAAGGGATTAAAAGCTCCACTTGATCTGATTATGTGTGATAAGTGCTCCCTTTTGCAACTTCGCCACACTGCTCCTCAAGAATTACTATACTCTCGTTATTATTGGTATCGCTCTGGAGTTACAGATACAATGCGTAAAGCATTAAGGGATATTACTCTGCAAATAGAAGCAACCGTTCCTCTAAAACCTGGTGATGTTGTCTTGGACATAGGGGCAAATGATGGAACGATGTTGGCAACGTATAAAACCGAAGGAATCCATCGTGTAGGTTGTGAGCCAGCCGATAACTTGGTTGATGCCTTAAGAAAAAATACTGAGTATGTCATGCATGATTTTTGGAATTATGAAAAATATATGGAGATGGCGGCTAAATGGGGATTTGGAAAGGCCAAAGTTATTACCGCTATTGGTATGTTTTACGATCTTGAAGATCCAAACAAGTTTATTAAAGATGCACAGAGAGCATTAGCAGAAGATGGTGTTTTTGTTGCTCAGTTAATGTGTTTGGCTCCAATGATAGAAAAGAATGATTTGGGGAATATTTGTCACGAGCATCTTGAATACTATTCACTTGATTCTCTAAAATATTTATTTGAAACAAACGGACTTGAGATGTTTAAAATAGAGGAAAATAATGTAAATGGTGGGAGTTATCGTATTTATGCCAGACATTACAAGGGGACTGGAATAGCATATAAAGAGAAATTTTCAAAAAATGATATTATGGATTTTGCAAAACGTCTTCAAGATAATCGCAAGAAATGTGTTGATTTTATTAAAGATGAGGTTGCAAAAGGTAAGAAGGTATATGTTTATGGAGCATCTACCAAGGGTAATGTTATTCTTCAATACTATGGTTTAGATCATAAGTTGATCACGGCTGCATCTGAGCGTAGTCCTGAAAAATGGGGTAAGTATACTATTGGTTCATGGATTCCGATTGTTTCAGAAGAAGAGGCTCGCAAGTCTCAACCTGACTACTTTCTAGTTCTTCCGTGGGCATTTTTTGATGAGTTTTATAAACGCGAAAAAGAGTGGCGTTCCCGGGGTGGTAAATTTATTGTTCCTTTGCCGGAATTTAGGGTCGTTGCATGAGTCTAATCCCTCTTGATAGGTATAAGGATATTCTAAAAACTTTACCTATTTTTTGTGCCGATATTATTCTCCAGAACTCAAACGGTGAGTATTTGTTAATTAAACGCAATAATGAACCTAAAAAAGATCAATGGTGGGTAATAGGTGGTCGCGTTCTTAGGGGTGAATCGATGGAAGAAGCGGCTAAAAGAAAGGTTAGTCAAGAGACTGGGCTTGAGATAAGTGGCTTAACACCTGTTGGGTATTTTGAATTAATTGATGGAATAAATCCATTTGATTTTAAACCGGATTATCACACTATTAGCGTTGTCTTTACTGCTACTATTGATGGGAATAAGCCTATTAAGTTAGATAATCAGAGTAAGGAGTATAAGTTTTCAAAAGATCTCCCAAAAGATTTTGTAATAAAGGGGTGGAATAAATGAAAAAAGCATTAGTATTGGGAGTAACTGGACAGGATGGTAGTTATCTTGCTGAGATTTTGCTTGAAAAGGGTTATGAGGTGCATGGAATGGTGCGGCGATCTGCAACTGGCAATACACGTAATATTGAGCACCTTATTCAAAATCCAAAAGTTTTTGGTAAGCAATTTTTCATTCAGCGTGGTGATTTAGCTGACCCGACTTCGCTTTATCGAATTATTAATACTGTTAGGCCTCAAGAGATTTATAATGAAGCAGATCAAGATCATGTTAGTTGGAGTTATGATATGGTAGGTTTTTCTGCTGATATTACTGCTGCGGCTGTGGGGAGAATATTAGAGATAATAAAGCAGATTGATCCTAAAATTCGTTATTTTCAACCTTGTACATCTAATATGTTTGGACAAACTGATGCCATTAAACAGAATGAAGCAACTCCCTTTAATCCCCAAAGTCCGTATGCCTGTGCCAAAACAATGGCTTATTATTTTACTCGTTATTACCGGCAGGCTTTTGGTATATTTGCTTCTACAGCTATTCTATATAATCATGAATCACCACGGCGTATGCCCGAATATGTTACTCGTAAAATCACCCAATCTGTGGCTAGAATAGTTTGTAAAAAACAAGACAAATTGATTTTAGGGGATCTTTCCGCTAAGATTGATTGGGGCTATGCTAAGGAATATATGGAAACGGCTTGGAAGATATTGCAGTTAGATAAGCCAGATGATTTTATCGTTGCTACCGGTGAATCTCACTCAGTTAGGGAATGGGTTGATGAGGCTTTTTCTGTGGTTAATCTTAATCCGAATGATTATTTGGAAACTAATCCTAAATTTATGCGACCAACAAAAACATCTTCATTAATCGGCGATATATCTAAAGCAAAAAAAACCTTTGGCTTTGATCCAAAAATTAAATTTAAAAAACTGGTTAAGCTTATGGTTGAAGCTGATCTAAAGAGAGAATCTTGAGTAAAGTAAAAATATCTTTTTGTATGCCTACCCGTAATCGTGCTGATCTGATTGGCGAAGCGCTTGAAAGTGTTGTTTCTCAAGCTGATGATAGAGTGGAGATCGTAATCATAGATGGTGCATCAACAGATAATACTGCTGATGTGGTGCAACAATATCAGAAAAAGTTTAAGAATATAGTTTATTATCAACTGGAAGAAAATGGTGGTGTAGATAGTGATATGGCGAAGGCTATTAAGTTAGCATCTGGCGAATATTGTTGGTTATTATCAGATGATGATGCACTAAAACCTGGTGCAATAAAGAGAATGCTAAAAGAAATTGAATCAGGATGTGAAATATACATATGTAATACTGTAAGGTGTGATATTAATATGCGACCGATTAGAGAGCATTTGTGGCTCTCTTTAGATGTTGGGGATAGAGTTTTTGATCTTCATAACAAAAAACAATTAATAGAATATTGCAATAAAGCAACTTCAATTGGTGCGCTTTTTAGTTTTTGGAGCACAACTATATTTCGTCGTGAAGAATGGCTTAAGGTAGGACTTATTCCGGAATTTGATGGATCAGCATATGCAATGGCATCAACTTTGCTTTCTTTTATTAAAGTAAAATGTAGGTTGAAATATGTAAGAGATTCTCTTGTCTTATGGCGTCATAATACTGACGGTTGCCTCCAAAATAGAATTGGACTAGTAAAGAGATTCCTGATTGACTTTGACGGATATTTACGGTTAGCTGATAAGTATTTTTCTGATGATAGTAAAACAAAAAATTCATTTTTAAAAGTCATGACGCGTGAACATCCCTGGCATACAATTATTAATGTTACTTCGTTTATTAATAATTCTATACAGTGGAAATCATTTAAAGATAAAATGCTTAATTTTGGGTATAATCCTCAAATGATAATGATTTGCTATGCTTTAGGACGATTTAAGAAACTTGTTGCCCTTGGTGTGATGATTAAGCGTAAGATACTTAAGATATGATTGAAGCATTTATTTTGTCACTGCCATTCACTGCGTTTGCTCTGGTGAGATTAGCAACTGGAGATCTCCTGATAAGCTATTTTACCGTATGTCTCCTAATATTTTATTTTTTTATGCGTAAAAATAATTTAATAATATTTTTTCCAAAAGAAATGAGAATATTATTATTGTTTATCCTTTATGTGTTATCAGTAATTTTATGGCAATATCATACCGGAATATTAGCCAATAAGAGTGTTTCGCAGTTTGTGGTGCTTTGTGCATATTTTATTTTTTATCTACTGCTTGTCAATGTTTTTATACTGCAAAAAGAAGAGGGTTTTTTTAGGAATATTGGCTTGTTTGTCTTTGTGTCGGTTGTCGTTTCAATGCTTTCTTATCTTCAGATGGTTTTTACACAAAATGTGCCTATTTTTTCTTGGTTTAGGAATGCCGAAAATGCATTTTCTGTGGTAAAAAAAGTTTCGGCTATTGACACTCATGTTTTATGGAGAGGAGCACATAGAATTACAGGTTATGCCCCAGAACCATCAATGTGGGCTGCATTTTTGGCTGTTCCATTGAGTATTCTTTTTCCTCGTTTGTTTTTTTATTTCCGCAAAAAGGATCTTCTATTTATTATCATTATTACGGTTTCTTTTTTCTTTTCATATGGAAGAACGGGTTGGTTATCATTTTTTTGTGCTCTTCTTGTCATACCATTATTTTATCTGAAGAAGAGTAAGAAAGTAATTTTTGCTTTTTTTGTTGGTTTTGTTATATTGGCAATTTTGGGGGGTGCACTTCTTTATAATACATCAAATGATTACTCAAAAATGGAAAGAGTATTAGGGATGACAACAGCATGGAAGATGTTTGTTTCTAATCCTATATTTGGAGTTGGTTGGGGGGGGTATTCTGCTAATAGAGCAGCTTTTAGCTCAATAACAATT
Source organism: uncultured bacterium (assembly GCA_964421245.1). Lineage (GTDB taxonomy): Bacteria > Margulisbacteria > WOR-1 > XYC2-FULL-46-14 > XYC2-FULL-46-14 > CAYQVW01. Next base: position 134,245 of record CAYQVW010000001.1, read on the forward strand.
GGTGACTATGTTGGGAGTCTTGCATACAGTTTCTATTTTAGATTGTTGGGAGAAACGGGTCTTATTGGCATATTCTTTTGGCTATGGTTTTTTAGGACAATGTTGATAAAAATATTTAATCAATATGATATATACAGGGACAATACAAAATTTAAAATAGTATTAATGGGGTTGGGGTTATCTCTTTTTTCTATTATTTTTTCTCTGGTTAATATCGAGGGATTTAATTTTATGTACATTTGGTTTATTTTTGCACTAATAAGTTCTTTTCCTTATATATTTAAAATTAAACCAATTGAGAACGGTAATTAATAGTAATATTATATGAAAATTCTAATGCAGAATAGGTTAGATGCTTTATCTCATCCTGGTGGGGATACAATTCAAATGTTCAAAACAAAAGAGCAATTAGAAAAAATAGGCTACTCTGTGGATATTTCGTGCGAATTAAATCCAAATCTCTCGGATTATGATATAGTTCACCTTTTTAACATAACACGTGTTCATGAGACGTATTTGCAATTTTTAAATGCAAAAAAGCAGAACAAACCTGTTGTTCTATCCTCAATCTATCAGAATTTCAATGAATTGGATTTTAGATATAATCCCATTGCCAAAAAAATATTTCAGATATTGGGGAAAAACCGTAGAGAATTAATTAAAACTTTTGGTCGGGCAATTATTAATCGGAAACATCTCTATCCTGCTTTTAAACAGTTCCAAGTTGGATTCAAGAATCAACAGAAACAATTATTATTGCATTCAAATTTAGTTTTGCCAAATTCAAAAGGTGAGGTAGATGCTATTGAGAATGATTTTAACGTGAAGATTTCCTATGAGGTTATTCCAAATGCTGTTGATTTGGCATTTGCAAAATCAGACAATTCTTTTGTCCAAAGTACTGGTTGGAAGGATTATGTATTGTGTGTTGCAAATTATCATGTATTGAAAAATCAAATTGCTTTATTGAAAGCATTGAAAAATGATGACTATAAAATTGTTCTTGTCGGTCTTCGTGTTTCTACGCACAAGAAGTATTATGAATCACTTTTAGAATTCGCTAATACAATGAATGGTAGGGTTAAGATTTTGGGTAAATTATCTCAGGAGGAACTAGTTTCTGTATATTCGGGCGCAAGAGTTGTGGCTTTACCTAGCTGGTTTGAGACAACCGGGCTTGTTTGTCTTGAAGGTGCTTTGTCTGGTTGCAATATTGTTATTACTAATCGTGGCCATTCAAAAGAATATTTTGAGGATATGGCTTTTTATTGTGATCCTGCCGATATTAATTCCATAAGAGAAGCAGTTCATAGTGCCTATCAATCACCAAGAAACCTAAAATTAAAACAGCATATTCTTAAAAAGTTTACATGGGAAAAAACTGCTAAATTAACTTCTGAGGCATATTCTAGTATTTTGCTCTAAATTGATATATATATATCAAAGGCCGTGACGGCAGTTTGATATAAGGTCGCAATAAGCTGTATGAATATCCGACTAGTAAATCAAATAAGTCTTCCGAATTACCATCAACAGTAGTTGTATTGATTAATTTCACTTTGTTTGAATAACCATGAAAATCAACTTCACCCTGTTTAATTACAAAAATATTTTTTACCTTATATTGGCTAAATTTTCTCTCAATATAGGCTAAATCATTAAATGGAGAATCTTTGCTTAAGGTGTGCCGTTGATCTCTGAATATATTAATGATCTTTTGTTTGTAGGGGGTGTATTTCTGTGCCAGCTGCTTTGTAATGTTCTTTTCAGCGCCGACATTAAAATAAATATTTTTTGAATCAAGAATAATTCCTTCTTCATCGATGTAGCCGTTTTTAATTAAAATTGAAAATAGGTTTTTGTTTCCGTTTTTTGGTATTGCATTATTTTTTATAATTCGAATGTTTTGGTTTGGTAACACAAAAGGCTCGTATACCATTCGGGTGATTGTGAGGGCTAGGGTGCTATCTGATGTGTTATTAATATGTTTCCCTGCATTATTCCACGAAATGAAATAATTGCCCCATCCTCCTCTATACCGAATGAGTCGAATTGAATTTTCGGCAACTTGAAGAAGCATTAAAACTACAAATCCTATGAGGAAATATTTTCTATATTGTTTTTTTATTCCACGTATTATTAATACAGAATAATAACAAATGAATATAATCAGTGCTCCTTTGAAGTATGAGCAATCAACCATTTGAAAGCCATAGGTAGAGTAAGCAAAACCACGAGCTATTGCTATTATCATGAAAGAAAAGAAAAACCAGAGAGCAAAAAGGAAAGTTCTCTCTTTTAAAAATATATAATAATTGTTTGTTTTTTTTAAGATAAGAATCCTATTTTTGAATAACATTTGTAATAAATGTAATCCTAGTAAAACAATTAGTAGTATAAGGCTTAAATTTCCGATACCAATCCGTGCATATTTAATGTTTTTTATGGAAGTGATAAAGATATCAAATATGGTTCTGGTGGTAGATCCAGTGTTGTAACCGGCAACGTTAATTATTGAGGAGGTAGGGAATCCCAAAAACAGTTTTGTAATAAAACCTAAAACTGGAAGTTGTAAAACCAACATGGTGATTAATGCTAAGATATGATATTTTAAATCGTATTTTCGAAAGACAAGGATAACTAATAGAAAAATAATGCTAACATAGCGATCACCACCCTTTGCCAGAACAGCATAGTTGGTGGATAAATAGATTAGTAAATAGTAAAACCATACACCTATTCCAGTTACATTTTTTTTATCAAGTAATTTTAAAAACAATAAAATAGCGATAAAAATGGCTGTCTGAGCATACAGCCCTATATCTACGTTATATGCTAAGAATACCCAAAGCTCAGCAGAAGTTGTGTAAACAAGTGTTCCCAATAGAGCAAATAACCGTGATACGCGCCCGATGATTATAAACATTAAACAAGCATTTATAGCAAAAAAGATTGATTTAAATATTCTAAACTTTACGATATCGTTACCAAAAAATACTTCTAATAATTTGTATGTTGTAAATGCATATGGCCGATCATTATAATTAAAACTGAATGATATCTGGAGTAATCTTTCTGGCCTAATGATTTCCTTTGCAGAATCGATTAGGAGCATTGTGGAATATTGTGACTTTGTTGGATTTTCAATATTTATTGGACAAATACTATTATTGTTATTAACAATTATATCTTCCCAAAAAAAGGGTAGACTATAGGTAAAAAATATCCCCCACAAAAAAGTAAACAAAAAAACTATCAACAATAAAATCTTATTCTTCATGCGGTTTTCTGCCAATGCAGATTATTGACAATCCTTTCCATGGCAAAAAATTATCTATTAATCGAAGGGTCCAAATCAATGAATTAAGTATTTTTAGTTGGAGCTTTGAAATAGACTTGCGTCTTAAAAGTTTGCCATTAATTATCCAGCTTAAAACGCCGATCTTATTAAATGACTGAATGGTCTGTTCGATTTCAAAACCGGCAGTTCTCATAATTTCAATTAATTGATCCGTAGAATAACGTCTGTAATGACCAACTTCCTTATCAAGGGAAGAAAAAAGCCATTGTCCTTGGGGTACCAAAATTATTGCTTTACCACCGGGGGATAAGGCCGAATAAATGTTTTTTAAAGAATTAATGTCATTTTCAACATGTTCCAAAACATTCAAACAGACAACCGTGTCGAAATTCTCCTTAAAATCAATGAAATCATCTGAATTTATTAAGTTAATTTTTTCTACTTCAAGATATGGTTTGTTTTTGCAGTAATTTTTCAAATAATCTAGATAATATTCATTTATTTCACTTGCTACATACCTTTGTCGAGGAGTTAACTGTTTTGTCAAATTGCCAATTCCAGCCCCAATTTCTAAAACTCTTTTTCCCAGGAATGGCCGGATAATGTCTGCCATCCATTTTGAAAAATTGGGCGCTTGGGTCAGGCTCAATAAAATATGGGATCCATACTGACCCTTTTTATAAATATCATCAATAAATGAATATTTTAATAAGGTCATTAGGGCCTTTGGTCCATCCTTCCAACTGATTTTTTTACCTTCTTCTTTTGTTCTTCCTGAATAGCTAATTGGTACCTCAAATATATGTGCGCCCCGTTTTGTGAGTTTTACGGAAATTTCAGGTTCAAAGTCAAACCCATTGGAGCGTATTGGGATGGATTTTAAAAGTTTTGTCCGAACTGCTTTATAACAAGTTTCCATGTCAGTAAAATTTATATCGGTAATTAAGTTTGCTAGAAAAGTTAGAAATCGATTTACCATTGCATGTCTGTAATAAAGTAGTCGAGTATAACCCCTAACTAAAAATCTTGATCCATATACAGCATCAGCCCCTTCCTTTATAAAAGGGAGCATAAGTTTGTGGAAATCATTAGGATCGTATTCTAAATCTGCATCTTGAATTATACAAACATCCTTGCTTGCTTTACTTATTCCTGTCCGTAAAGCTGCCCCTTTTCCTTGATTCTTAGGATGCTCTATGTAAATTAGATTGGTGTATCTCTTTTCCATCTGGTGTAGAATTTCTCTTGTTCCATCTTTTGATCCATCATCAATAACAATAAGTTCAATTTCTGAAATATGAGGACTTTTTACCGCTATAACCTTTCTGATGCATTCGGCAACAGTATATACTTCATTATAGACTGGCATTATTACTGAAATAGATAGTGAGCAGGTTTTTTCTGAAGCAATTGGTCCCATTATATTCTCCTTGTTAAATTATAACATTTATCTGTCATTTTGATTATTTCCTCTAAAGAAAAACAAAAGAGCCCCAAATCCGCCTAAGAGAATTTTTATATCTTCAAGAGATCTAATACTTAATATCTTTTTTATGAGGTATCTTGGAGTAAAATAAAAACTACGATACATTTTTTTATAAAGATCTTTGATTTCTTTTGCGCTTAGATTTTCTAACCTCATTACTGGTTTTGCAAAATTATAATCATCCCAATCATAGGTTAGAAGAAGATTTCTTTCCTTGGCCCAATTAAACATAGCAGTCCCGGGGAAAGGGGTAGTAATATTAACTATCAAAAAATCTGGATTTATTTTCTTTAAAAACCTGATATTGTTTTTGATTATTTCATCATTATCTCCTGGATTGCCAACCATGAAAGCGAGTCTGCACTCAATACCAGCTTTTTTAGTCCAGCTTGAGGCACTAATTACCTGATTGAGGTTAATTTTTTTGTTAATATTTCTTAATACCGTTTCATCAATGCTTTCAACCCCATACATAATTTGATGACAGCCAGCCTCCTTCATTTTCTTTAGCATTTCAAAATCGACAAAATCAACTCTTGCAAAACAGGTCCAGGATATATCGGTCTTGTTTTTAATAAGCAGGTCGCACAATTTCATTACATTTTTCTTATAAACTGTAAAAGTATCATCATAAAAAAGAATCTGTTTGATTTTATAGTTTTTAATTAAATATTTTATTTCTGTAAAAATCCTTTCAGCTGATTTAAAAACCAATCTATTTCCTAATGTTTTGCTGCAATAGGTGCATTTTCCTGGACATCCTCTCGAAGTCATCATACTCATTGCTGGTAGTTTTTTATATGATCCTTTTGTTGGTCGGTATTTTAAAATAGGTAGCAAGTCATACGCGGGAAGAGGTAAAGAATCTAGGTCTTTTATTCGTTCTCTTGGTTGATTAGCTATAGTCTTATATTTGCCTTCAATTTGTTGTTTAAAGATTATTCCATTTATTTGTTCTAGGTTTCTGCCCGCTACTATCTCATGAAAAGTTATTTCTCCTTCTCCCACCACAACCACATCAACAAATTTGTTGTTAATAACTTCATCAGCAACAAAAGTTGCATGTACACCACCAAAAACAATCATTGCGTTTGGATAATACTCTTTGCAAATTTCAGCGACCTTATAGGCCTTCTTAATATTACAGGTCAAGGTTGTAAAGCCGATTATTCGAATCGATGAGTACCTTTGTACATATTCCTTTTCAAAATATGACTTAAACGATTCAACTGCAGGTGTTTCGATATTACTGTCAATTATTTTAATGGTATAGTTTTTATCACGCAAATAGCCTCCCAGATCAGCCAATCCCAATGGGGGAAAATTGGAACTAATTTGCTTCCAAATATTATCATTATTATGGTGAATCGGTGGGGAAATCAATAAACAGTCTAAATTCTTAATGGCCTTTACCCTCCCATATTAGTTCAACTATCAAATGAGTTCACCCATTTTCTCATATTTTTGATGATATTAGGAGAGGGAATATAGAGAAAAGAAACCGAGACCAATAGCAGCTATCTTACCAATTACATAAATGATAAAATATTATCTGAATGCTTTTTAATTCTTGGCAGTTTATACTTTTTTTTCCTTTAGTTGTGTTTATCTATTTTACCCTTCCGCATAGATATCGATGGGTTTTTCTGCTTATTGCCAGCTACTATTTTTATATGTGTTGGAAGATGGAATATATTATCCTTATTATGGTTTCAACCATTATTGATTACTATGCAGGGATAAAAATGGGAGAATCGCAAAATGTTGCGACGCGCAGGCGTTATTTAATTCTTAGCTTAATTTCTAATCTTGGTATTTTGTTTGCTTTTAAATACTTTAACTTTTTTAATGATAGCATCAGAACCATGTTTAATCATTTCAATATATTTTATGGCGTTTCTATGTTTAGGGTCTTGCTACCCGTTGGTATATCATTTTACACTTTTCAAACTCTGAGCTATTCAATCGATGTTTACCGTGGCATAAAAAAACCAGAAAAGAACCTTGGTATCTTTGCATTATATGTTTCTTTTTTCCCCCAGTTGGTAGCTGGTCCTATTGAAAGATCAACAAGATTGCTACCCCAATTCTTCGAAAAACATGATTTTAATTATGCAAGAGTGACTGACGGTCTTAAGCTGATGCTTTGGGGTTTTTTTAAAAAAGTCGTTATAGCAGATAGGTTGGCTATTCTCGTTAATACAGTTTATAACAGCCCTTCTAACTATACTGGATTCCCTTTAATTCTAGCCACTGTGTTTTTTGCTTTCCAAATTTATTGTGACTTTTCTGGTTATTGTGACATTGCCATTGGCGGAGCTCAGGTGTTAGGGTTTAATTTAATGGATAATTTTAATAGGCCGTATTTTTCAAAATCAATATCGGAATTCTGGAAAAGGTGGCACATTTCTTTGTCTACATGGTTCAAAGATTATTTATATATTTCACTAGGGGGGAACAGGGTGGTTAAATGGAGATGGCAATTTAACCTGTTGCTTACTTTTTTGATAAGTGGGCTTTGGCATGGTGCCAATTGGACCTACGTGATATGGGGAGGATTACACGGATTCTATTTTATGTTTTCAATTTGGACAAATAAGATAAGAAAAAACATTACTAATTTTATAGGAATAAACAAATTCCCAAGATTCTACAAATATACTCAAGTGCTAACCACTTTTTCGTTGGTATGTTTTGCCTGGATCTTCTTTAGAGCCAGAAATGTAAATGAGGCCTTTTACGTAGTTATTCATATTTTTGATGGTTTTGGGAGCATGCTTAATATCAAGGGAATTGGGTCCAATTTTACGGGTTTAGGATTTGGTCGGTATGATTATTTAGTCGCATTTGCTTCGATTGGGTTTATGCAACTTGTTCATCTAATTCAAAGACATGGAAGGATAAGGCATATGCTTTCTGAGAGGCCAACTTGGATGAGGTGGACTTTTTATTATTTACTTGTTATGTGGATAGTTTTGTTTGGAGTTTTCAATAAATCGCAGTTTATATATTTTCAGTTTTAGGGAAATATGATGGATATTTTAAAATTTATTAAAAAGATAATGTTTTTACTACCGATACTGTTTGTAATTATCGGTTTTAATTATTTTGTTGATCCGGCTAATATCTTTAGAGGCGAGAAATATTATGAAAAAATTGTGGGGTATTTATTAGAGGGTAAAAATGTTGGGAATATGACAAATTATGATGAAAGGCTGTTACAAAGAGAGTATATAAAGGGTCTTTCCGAGAGAAGGGAAATTGCAGTGTTGGGATCAAGCAGATCTTTGCAAATTGCTTCTAGTGCGTTTCCTGGGCATTCTTTTCTTAACAACAGTGTTTCGGGAGCTACGATCGAAGATAATATGGCTATTTATTGGATGTATCGCAAGAAAGACTTTATTCCATCTGTCGTAGTTATTGGATTAGATCCCTGGTTACTAAATAAATATAATTATCAAGGAAGATACAGATCAATAGTGAGAGAATATCAGGAGATTACAAAATACATTATAGGCCAGAATGATGGATCAAAGGTATCGCACTATTACCAAACTAAATATTTTGAATTAATTTCGTTAAGCTATTTCCAATCGTCATTTTGGCATTTGGTTAAAAGCTTACGTGAGGGAAAAAAAGAACGGAGTCACTTTTATCCGACATCAAAGAATGTTTCCATTGAACAGATGAAGCTAACAGATGGTACTATTAGCTATGATATCAACTATAGGAACGTTAGCCCCTCAGAAGCTCGTTTATCAGCAGTGCAATATGCCAAAAAAGACCCTGTGTATTCACTTGGTAATTTTACTCGTTTAGACCCGAACTTGACAGAAAAGTTTGATAAATTCATTGATTTGTTGAATAAAGATAAAGTTAAAGTAGTATTTTTCTTGCCACCATATCATCCTGCTGCATACAATATCTTGGCAAAATCTGATAAATACAAAATAATTAAAGAGGCTCAAAAATATTTTGAAAAATATGCAAAAGACAAAAAGATCAAGTTAATAGGGTCATATAATCCTAACGATTGTTACTTGGGAGAATTGGATTTTTATGATGGTATGCACATAAAAAGAGAATCCATAAATAGGCTGTTTAAATCTAATCGTCTTTAATGAGTGCAAGTTTATGTCTTTATATCCCACAATTGTAAGTCTTTCTCCGGTTGTGTTATAATTCTTCTTAAGGAAAGAATGAAAAGGCCTGTAGTTAAAAAGGCGAAAGCCGAGAATTTTTCTGATATATATAGCCTTCTTCTTAAGTTTGACAGCCCCAATATTTTGGAAGATGACTGGAGAAATCTGTTTATTAGGCGTTGGGATAATAAAGAAGATTATTTTGGTTATATGCTAGTGGATAATGACAAAGTAGTAGGTTTTTTTGGTTTGATTTTTTGTGAGAGATATATTAACAACAATAAAAGTAAATTTTGCAATCTCACCAGTTGGATTGTTGAACCTGAATATAGGGCACACAGTCTTTCTCTTCTTAAGCCAGTATTGAGATTAGAAGGGTATACATTAACCAATTTTACTGCTGTGGAACAAGTTTATAAGATATTTAAGCGGTTCGGGTTTAAGGAGTTGGGAGCCAAGGTTAATATAATTTTACCACTGCCTCTTAGTAATTCCTTCTTTAAAAAATGTGATGTTCTTTTTGATAGGGATGAAATTGCTTTGCATTTGTCTCCAGGTGACCTTAAGATTTATAATGATCATTTTCATTTCAAGTCCAGATATATATTGTTGATTTCAGGGAGAGGGTCGTGTTTTATCGTTGTGACCAGGGTTTATCGAAAGAAAATTCCATTCGCTTACGTACACTATATTGGTAATTTAGATTTGTTTGTAGGTCATATAAATAAAGCAAAATTTTCAATTATCAGAAAACTTAAAGTTGCGGCTTTATTAGTTGATGAAAGGTTGTTGCGAAAAAAGAAGCTTCCCTTTGCAGTTAATTACAATATGCCACTTCCAAAACTTTATAGGTCAGAGACATTGAGTAGATATGATATAGATAGTCTTTACTCAGAATGTATTCTGTTGAACAGCTAGGGTGTTATTTTGAGCCTAAAACTTAAACACAGATTGATATACTTGTCATATCCATTTCTTTCTTTTCTGCGAAAATGGAAGGGATTTCGTATCCTTCTATTTCACCATGTTGCTGCAGAGGACCTTGATACTTTTAAGGAAATAATTGAATTTGTTGGTAATGAGTATGGTTTTGTAACTCCTCAAGAGTTTGAAAATGTATGCAATCAGAAAGAACCACCAATCAATAACAAATATCTAATAAGTTTTGATGATGGATTTTTGTCTAGTGCCATTGCAGCTAAAAAAGTACTTGAGCCAGCAGGCATAAAGGCATTGTTCTTTATTTGCCCTAATTTTATTGGGTTGGAGCAGACAGCTCTAAGAGAGTTTATTGTCAAAAATTTATTGTTGTCAGATGAGCAAGCGAAAAAAATACGCGCAATGTCCTGGAGTGACATTAAGGAATTAAGAGATAAGGGTAACATTATTGGTGCACATACGGTTAACCATCTAAGGCTCTCCTCAATTTCAAATAAGGAACAAAAGAAGAATGAAATAGTTAAATCTAAGAAGATTTTGGAGGGTAGACTGGGAGTCCCGATTGAATGGTTTGCCTTTCCTTTTGGTGATTACAAAAGTATTGATAAGGATTCTCTAGATATAATTCAGCGAGAGTATCGCTATTGTTGTACTGGCATACGAGGATTGAATAATGGTAATGGTGGTGGCAGTTCATATGTTATTTGTAGGGACGAGGTTGGTTTGGATAATCCCCTTGGTTATACAAAATTATTATTGAAAGGTGGGTTAGACTTTTATTATTATTTGAAAAGAAAAACTTTGGAAGGATATTTAAGGGAATGAAATTTAATAGGAAGAAAATATTATTTGTAATATTCTTATTGGCTGTGCTTGCTAGGTTTAGTATGCCTTATATTAGAGAAACTTATTATTTTCATAGTCCATTCATCCGTTATGGAAATGATTTTGTTGGTAGCGTGGTATCTGATTCAATTGGATATAATGATCTCGCAAGGTCGTTAATGAGAGGGAATGGTTTTGCGTTTAATTTGCAAGAAAGGGATAAGGCTGGGGAAAACTTTGACCTCCGAACCAATTTAGATATTTTTAAAGAAAATGGTTTATATTGGCATAAAGCAGTTCCGCCCGTTTATCCTCTGTTTTTAGCGACGGTGTATTTTTTGTTTGGGATAAATACTCTCGCATATTTTATACCGCAGACATTGTTAGGGGCTCTAACTTGTTGTCTTATATATTTGATTGCGGAGGAATTGTTCAATAATAAAGTTGCTATTATGTCTGGCCTTATGCTTGCATTTTATCCGGATCTTGTTTTTTGGACTTATATGATTCGTACAGAAACTCTTTTTATTTTTTTGTTGGTATTTGTTTTTTGGCTTTTGTTAAAGAAGGGCGTAGAGCAAAACTATTTATATGCAGTTGTCATTGGAATAGTTATTGGATTGGCTTGTCTTACAAGGATTACAATCTTTTATTTCATACCAATAATTGTTGTTTGGAAATATCTCTCTTATAGGGAAAATAGACCACGAGTCTTTCTTTGGTTGTTGATACTGTTGATTTCTCTGTCAGCGACTTTGTTGCCTTGGGCAGTTCGGAACTATATTTTGTTTAATCATTTTACTGTTATAACAGATGAGGCAGGAACAATTTTTCTCGATTATCCGAATCATCCATTTTCTCCCGATACTGCTTCCTCAGATTTTAAAAATAAATCATATCTTCAACTACTAATTAATTTTATTTGGAACAATCCTGGTGAATTTATTGTAAAAACCATAAACAGGTTTTTTAAGTATTTATCTCCATTTACTCCTCCCATGAGGGGTCTTGCGAAAGTGTACAAGGGAGTTAGTTGGTTGTTTGTAATGCCTGCATCTTTTATTGGATTAATTCTTTCTGCAAAAAAATACTGGAAGACTGCCAGTCTCTTAATTCTATTTGTTCTTTATTATATTTTACTTCACAGTGTTACCTTTGTTGATGATGGATTGGTTTATCGTTATCCTATTCAGCCGTTTCTTTGTATATTTGCTGCATGCGGTTATTGGTGGATTTGCCCTAAATGTAAGCGAATGGTTCTAGGATTACTACATTAGATATGAAAATATGTGGAATTACTTCAGTTTATTCTCCTTATGAATTTGGTGGTTCTTCAATCTACGCAAATAACATCACTTTGGAGTTATCAAATAGAGGTTATGAGAATGTTGTTATTACTATTAATCCATTCAATGGGGAAAGATTTGAGAAAGAAAAAAATATAAATATTTACCGGTTTCACCCATTTAATTTAACAACCATACAAGGTATTGGTCGAAAGTCTCTTCTAAAACAGGCGATATGGAGTTTTCTTGATGTATATAGTTATTATTCTTATAGAATGATTAGAAAGGTGCTTATAAAAGAGAAACCCGATGTTGTCCATGTGCATACACCAATTGATATGACCTTGTCAGTATTTAATGCTGTAAAGAGTTTGGGTTTACCACTAGTTTTTACTTTGCATGATTATCTCTTATTATGTAGAAGAGTTACTCTTTTGCATAGTTCTGGAAAAATATGTACCGATAAAAACATTAATCCCCTCTGCAAGATCTACCGTAAAGTTGTTAGAACGATCGTTGATGATAAGGTGGATATTGTTACGGCTCCTTCTCAATTTGCCTTGGATATTCTAAGTGATGATGGTTTTTTTAAGAAGACCAAAAAGGTCGTTGTTCCTCACGGGGTAATATTGGGCGATGCGGATTATTGTGAAAAAACTAAAAGGGATAAGGGTGAAAAAGATTTAAATTTCCTCTATGTTGGCGGATTAACAAAGAACAAGGGAGTGCAGGTTCTAATAGAGGCTGTAAAGCAAATCAGTAGTGACAACATAAAATTACATATAGTGGGTAATGGTGTCTATGAGTTGGATTTAAAACAACTGGCAAAAAACGATAAGAGAATTATTTTTTATGGTAAACTTGAGCGTGGAAAAATTGGAGAATTTTATAATTCTGCTGATGTATTAATCGTTCCTTCCATATGGTACGAGACCTTTGGTAGAGTGATACTAGAGGCCTTTAGGGCGGGCACAGCTGTAATATGTTCTAATATCGGAGGGATGCCAGAACTAGTTATTGATAATTACAATGGTTACTTGTTTGAAGCTGGAAAAGTAGATCAATTAAGGAAGGCATTGAATAGTATTATTGCAGACCCCAATAAATTAAAAAGATTGCAAGAAAATGCATATAAGTCTTCCAAAGAGTATTCTTTTTCTAAATGTGTTGATAAATTAGTTGAAATTTATGGAGAGGCCATACAAATAAATAGGAGCAAAGAATAGTTATGTGTGGCATTACTGGAATATGGAGGATGGACGAGAAATCAGTTTCAGCACAACTGATAACCAAGATGAGAGATACCATGTACTCTCGAGGTCCAGACGATGCCGGTGTTTGGATGGATGGTTCAGTTGGTTTAGCACATCGCAGATTATCTATTATAGACATTTCTTCTTTGGGACATCAGCCTATGGTTGATGGGGAAACAGGTTCTGTTATTACATATAATGGGGAAGTATATAATTACAAAGAGATAAGAAAAGAACTTGAGGGTTATGGAATAAAATTTAAAAGTCAAACCGATACGGAAGTTGTTTTGAAGGCCTATAGGAAATGGGGTAGAGAGTGTGTAAAAAAATTTAATGGGATGTTCTCTTTTGCTATCTGGGATTCTAAAAAAAGAGGTATTTTTATTGCTCGGGACCGTATGGGAATTAAGCCACTCTATTATTATCATGATAATGATCTTTTAATATTTGCTTCTCGGTTAAATGCATTGATGATTCACCCTAGGTGTCCGAGTGATATTGATTATGAGTCTTTAGGGCTTTATTTAGATATGGGATTTGTTCCTGCTCCTTGGTCGATTATTAAAGGAGTAAAGAAGCTACAACCCGGCCATGCTCTTTGGGTTGATAAGAAAAGCATTGCAAAACATTGCTATTGGAGCCTTGATAGTATTATTATAGATAATTCACTTAAAGATGTCTCAGAAAATGAATTAATAGATAGATTAGATGTTTTATTGAATGATTCTGTTAAACTGCATTTAGCTTCGGATGTTCCCCTTGGGACGTTTCTGTCTGGTGGAATAGATTCTTCGCTAATTACAGCGATTATGTGTCAGTATTCACAATCTTCGCCTAAAACGTTTACAATAGGTTTTGATGAAAAGCCATACGATGAGTCTGGTTATGCAGAGAAGATTGCTCAATTTCTTGGTACAAATCACCATTCAAAGAGAATGGAGGGTCAGGATCTGTTATCCTTGTTTGATGATAATACTGCTAACTTTGATGAGCCATTAGCTGATTGGTCTAGTTTGCCTACGATGATGGTTTCTCGCTTTGCAAAAGAACAAGTAACTGTTTGTCTAACGGGTGATGGGGGAGATGAGCTTTTTGCTGGATATCATTTTTATCCTATTTTATTTAGTCTTCAACATCTTTATCGTTTGCCGCATGCTTTGCGATTTTTACTGGGGCAAGTTGCAGCTAAAATCAGTAGCCGAAAGTTTGCAATAGTTGGACAATCCTTTTCTCAGAAAGACATACTAAGCAGTTTTGCTTTTATGAGAAGCATGACTAGACCTTTTAATAGTCAATCACTACTGGCTCAAGGGATTCAAGGCGAGACAGTAGAGGGTTTGTTTAGAAAGCGTTGTGCTAACTTTGGCGCTCTTGATGAAGTATCAAAAACCTGCAGGCTTGATGCAGCTTATTATCTAACAGACGATATATTACAAAAAGTTGATGTGGCCTCTATGTCTACAAGTCTTGAGGCTAGAGTGCCAATTCTTGATCATAGAATAGTAGAATTTTCTCAATCACTTCCGATTAAGTTTAAGCTCAGAGGGCTTAATACCAAGTGGATTTTAAAAAAGGTTTTGGCAAAATACATTCCTGAAAAACTATTCAAAAGACCCAAAAGGGGATTTGTTGCGCCATTTGATAGTAGTTCTAGCAGTAGATTGAAAGAAATAATTCAAGATGAGTTATCAATTGCACAGATAAAACAATTTGGATATTTAAATCCCGGTGGAGTTCAAAAATTAATTGATTCCTACTTATTAGGTGGAAAAGGTACAGATCAATTATTATGGGCACTATTGTGTTTAGTTCGATGGGATAGGCGTTTTCGATAGGGGGAATTAGACTTTGAGATTTAAAAAGGTTCTTTTTGTTATCCCTTGGCAAGGTAAACCTGGTCTTGGGGAGATGCCGGATTATCCGCATACAGGTGTTGGCTATCTTTCCGCGTATTTATTGAAGAATAATGTGGATAATGAAGTGTTAGATATGCGATTAGGATATTCTATTGATGATTTGTTGGAGAGAATTGAAATATATAAACCAGATCTTATTGGATTTAATGTCATGACATATCGGGTCAATGTGGCCTATGATTATATGAAAATAATTAAGGAAAAATATTCTCTACCCATTATTGTGGGAGGTCCCCATGCTACGACTTATCGAAAAGAACTTTTTAAGGAAGGTCCTATGGATTATCTCATTAAGTTTGAAGGGGAGAGGACGCTACTTGAATTATGTAAGGGAAAAGATGAGACAACAATTGATGGTTTGATTTATAAAAAAGAAAACAACGTTATAGAAAATCCAGACAGGCCATTTATTTCGGATTTAGATTCCATTCCTTTTCCTCAATATGAGAAGTTTGAAATTGATAAATATGCTTATAGCTATAGTTATGGCGGAAAAGGGATCCCAATTGTTTCTTCACGGGGGTGTCCCTATAAGTGTAATTTTTGTTCGGTGAAAGATGTGATTGGGAGTAAGTTTAGAGTCAGAAGTGAAAAGAGTATTATGAAAGAGATGAAATATTGGTACGCTCGTGGAACGCGAAACTTCTTTTTTGTTGATGATAATTTTACAATGTGGAAGGAGAGAATATTAAGCTTGTGTCAATTGATAAAAGAGGAGGGAATGAATGATTTAACCCTGTCTGTTCCTCAAGGGGTTAGGGCGGATAAACTAGATTATGAGCTTTTAAAAAGAATGCGGGATTCGGGATTTTGGTTTTTGAGTTTTGGAGTTGAGTCTGCAAAAAATAGAATTTTAGAGGAAATAGGAAAACACGAAACCGTCCAACAAATAGAAAGAGCTATTGGGTTAGCCGTAGATTTAGGCTATGAAATTGGTCTTTTTTTCATAATTGGGCATCCAAGTGAAACGCCAATAGAATTTGACGATTCATTGCGGTTGGCAGCTCGCTATCCAGTTTCTGCGGTATTTTTTTACCATGCAATACCTTACCCAAAGACGGAATTATATTATTGGGCTCAAAAAAACAATCTTTTGGGCAGTGATTTTGATAGAAAAATGGTTGATTTTAATTCCCATAACTATAAACATAACCAGCCCTTTTTTGAAACGCCTCATTTTACAGCAAAACAGAGAAAAGAGGCATATGAAAAAGCTAAAAAAGTTGAGAGGTTTGTGAAAAAAAAGAGCATGGAGAGAAAATTAAAAAGTAAATATGGGTTATTTGGTCAAATTTTGACCAACATCATGTACAATGGTTTTTTGTATAGAAAAATACAGAAGCTTTACTATTTTAAGGTATCAAGAAAAATTATAGATTTTATTATTAATAAATTCAATTTGAAAATTCATCAATTTTGAGGCAATTAGAGGATAAAAATATATATGAGAAATAAGATGGTTTTCATATTTTTTGTTTTTTCTTTGGTCGAATAGTGGTTTTTGTGGTTAGGGTCCTAAGCTTGCCTTTGAAAGAATAATATAATGGTATTTTTAATTGCTTGTCTGCTCTTTCCTATTAAGATATAATTATTCCAAATGGTAGGTTATTCTTTGGCATAATGAAAAACCCCTTAATCTCAATAATTATAGTAAATTTTAATGGTAAAAAGCATTTAAATAAATGTCTTTTTTCTCTTAAGAAACAAATATATTCCAATTTTGAAGTAATTTTTGTAGATAATAATTCTATAGATGGTTCGATGGAAATTATTGAAAAGAACTACTCTGATTTCGTACGGGTAATAAAGAATCCCAAAAACTACGGTTTTGCTAAAGGTAATAATATTGGGATTAATGCATCCAATGCAAAATACGTAGTTTTATTAAATAATGATACTAAAACAGATCCCCATTGGCTTGAAGAACTAGTCAGTATAGTAGAAAAAGACGAGCAAATTGGAATGTGTGCCTCAAAAATCCTATTTATGCAGAAGCCCAAAGAGATTGATTCAACCGGCCTTTGTATTTATCCCGATGGAACATCTAGGCAGAGGGGATGGATGGAAAAAGATAAGGGACAATTTGATGATGAGTTGGATGTTCTGCTGCCCAGTGGATGTGCGGCATTATATAGAAAAAAAATGCTTGACCAAATAGGATGTTTTGATGAGAGGTTTTTTGCATATTGTGAAGATACTGATTTGGGACTAAGGGCTCGATTGGTGGGATGGGAGTGTGTTTTTGTTCCAAAAGCTGTTGTTTATCATTTTTATTCGGGTTATTGGAGTAGCCATCCACTAAAGAAGATATTTTTAATTGAAAGAAATAGAATATTATTGGTTTTTAAGTTGTTTCCTTTGTGGTCAATTTTGAAAAGTTATTATTATTATTTAGTGCGATGTATCTACCATATTTATGGTATTATTTTTCATAGAGGAGTGGCAAGCGATTATTTGAAGAATATTTCTCTTTGGGAATTGGTTTTCATTATTCTCAAGGCTCACTTTGCGGCGGTAAAATTGTTACCGGGTTTTTTCATTGAGAGAATAAGAACAAGAAAAGATTCTAATAGAAAGGAAGATATTTCTTCCTTATTTGGTAAATATGCTATTTCTGCTCGAGAAATTGCATTAAAAGGATAAGTAAATGGATGATAGCGTATTAATTGTTGTACCAGCATTTAATGAAGATGAAAGCATCTTAAATGTTTTAAAACAAATTCACAACATTCCTCGAGTTTGCGATGTCGTAGTGGTAAATGATGGATCTAATGATAATACCGAAAGCATAGTAAAAAAAGCAGGAGTAAAAGTTCTCTCGCATCCTATCAATTTGGGGGCAGGTGCTGCAATTCAAACAGGTCTAAAGTATGCTCTAAGAAATAAATACGATTTTGCTGTGGTCGTTGATGGTGATGGTCAACATGATCCTAAGGAAGTTCCACGTTTAGTCGAAGCTATTAAAAGGACTTCGGCAGATGTAGTTGTTGGGTCAAGATTCTTGGCAAATGAGTCAGTATACATTCATTGGCCTCGCCGTCTGGGAATATTTTTGTTTTCAAGTCTTGCTTCTTTAATCGGTCGTTGTAGAATCACCGATACTACATCTGGTTTTAGGGTCTTTAATACAAAAGTGATTAAATTTTTGTCAGAAGAGATTCCGGCAGATTTCCCGGATGCTGATATGCTTTTATCCCTGCTTTTTTCTAATTTCAAAATTGTTGAGATTCCAGTCAATGTTGTTGAGAGACGGCGTGGCAGCTCGATGTATTCTTTGTTAAGATCGATTTATTATCCATTTAAGCTTACGATTGCTATTTTAGCTGTTTTACTAAGAAGGATCTTTAAAAAGGGGGCATGATACTATGTCAATTCAAGTTCAAGTAATAATTGTGATTTTTGTGCTTTCTCTCTTGGGGTTTATTTTTGAGCTTCTCCGGCGCAAAAAAATTAACGAAGCAATCACCTTGTGGTGGTTATCTATAATAATATTGGCCATTTTTCTTACGCTCAATCAATTTATTATGAACAAAATTAGAGCCTTTTTGGGTATTGCTCTGCCAATCTCAGTTTTGCTATTGTTTAGCCTGTGTTTTATTTTGATAATGCTAATTTATTTTTCTATGAAAATATCTATTTTGTCTAATCAGATTAGGGATATTGCCCAAGAATTTGCTATTTTAAAAGCGGATATGCTTTTAGAACAAAATAAAAAAGGAGCTGGGCATGAATAAAATAGCTTTTATAACAGGCATCACCGGACAAGATGGGTCTTATCTTGCTGAGTTTTTACTTAAAAAGGGCTATGAGGTTCATGGAACCATTCGGCGATCGTCAGCTTTTAATACCGGAAGAATTGATTCTTTTTTGAAACGCATTAATACCCATTATGGTGACTTAACTGACTCTTCCAGTCTTAATCGGTTGTTAGAGCGCATTAAACCAAATGAAGTATATAATCTTGGGGCGCAATCCCATGTTAGGGTCTCTTTTGACGTTCCTGAATACACTGCCGAAACAGATGCTATTGGAGCCCTTCGACTACTTGATGCAATAAAAGAAACAAAGATAAAAACCAAATTTTACCAAGCCTCCACCAGTGAAATGTTTGGTGGAATGCCCGATTCTGTTCCACAGAGTGAAACAACTCATTTTCATCCCAAGAGTCCCTATGGAGCTGCCAAACTTTATGCTCATTGGATTACAATTAACTATCGTGAGGCATACAACCTTTTTGCTTGTTGTGGTATTCTTTTCAATCATGAATCTCCCAGGCGTGGGAAAAACTTTGTTACCCGAAAGATTACAGAAGTAGTGGCTAGAATAAAATATGGCCTTCAAGAGAAACTTACATTGGGAAACCTTAATGCAAAACGTGATTGGGGTTATGCTCCCGATTATGTGGAAGCCATGTGGATGATGCTGCAATCAGAGCAGCCCGATGATTATGTCATTGCAACGGGGGAATCCCATACAGTTAGAGAATTTTGTGAGAAGGCTTTTGCTGAGATTGGAATGGAGCTAGTCTGGAAGGGAAAGGGTATTGATGAACAGGGGATTGATCGTATAAGTGGAAAAGTTTTGGTTGAAATTGATCCTCTTTATTTTCGCCCCTCCGAAGTAGAGTTTTTATTGGGGGATCCAACCAAGGCAAAGACTAAGCTGGGATGGGAACCCAAGATAAAATTTGAAGAATTGGTAAAGATTATGGTTCGGGAAGATATAAAATTAATAGAAGAGCAATAAAATGAATGTTAAGTTTAATCCAGTAGATCTATCCATTTGTTTTGTAAATCATAATGCTAAAGAATTAACTATTAATTGCATTCGCTCTATTTACGAAAAAACAAAATCAACCTCGTTTGAAATTATTTTAGTTGACAATGGTTCCACTGATGGCAGTTGCAAGTTGATTAATGATATATTTCCTCAAGTAAAAATTATTACAAACAAGCAGAACAAAGGCTTTGCCTATGCCAACAACCAGGCGATTAAGGCTTCCAAGGGGAAGTACATTATATTATTGAACAACGATACCATCTTAAAAAACGATGCTTTAGACAAAATGGTTTCTTTTATGGAAGCCAATCAAAAAGTAGGAGTCCTAACCTGTAAGCTTTTTGATGCAGATGGTAAAACCATTCAGCGTAATTGTCGATCTTTTCCAACGCCCTGGGGTACTATGTTTGGCCGTGCTTCCCTTTTAACAAAATTATTTCCAAATAACTCTTGGTCGTCAAAAAACTTGTTGCAAGATTGGGATTATAATACCGGGCGAGAAGTGGATTGGGTTTCTGGTGCGGCCTTTATGGTCCGAAAAGGGGTTGTTGACGAGGTTGGGATGCTGGACGATAAAACATATTATATGTATTGGGAAGACACTGATTGGTGCAAAAGAATTCATGACGTGGGTTATAGAATTTGCTTTATTCCGGATGCCGAAATTACCCATTTTACTGGGAAGGGAGGTGGAAAGAGAAGCTTATCGCTATCAAATTTGATGATTTATCAGATGCACAAATCAGCTTATAAATATTTCAGAAAGCATTATTTGAAGTCTTGGCTTAATCCGATGACCCTTATTACTTTTCTGGGATTTATTGTCTTAACAAGCTTGAAAATAACATTAAATAGTATTAAGATGTTGTGTAAATGAAATATTTGTATGTTTTTGTTAGTTCTCTAGTTTTATCTATATTTTTAACTCCGCTACTAAAAGGGCTTTCCTTTAAGCTTTGCATTCTCGACCACCCCAACTATCGAAAAATTCATCAACAACCAATCCCCTTAATGGGCGGAATTGCCATTTTTATATCTTTTGTTTTCCCTCTTTTGTTTTTTGGAGGAAGTGTTAAGTTGTTGTGGGGTGTTTTATTGGTTGGATTATTTTTTGTTATATTTGGTTTTCTGGATGATGCCGGTATCAAAATTCGGGCACGCTACAAAATTTGGTCTCATTTAGCATTTTCTTTTCTTTTTGTTTATTTAACGGGGATCTGTTTTAATCTTTTTAGTTTTCCTTATTTGAACTGTATATTGACTGCTTGTTTTATAACTTTTATGACTAACTCGATGAATATGTTAGATGGAATGGATGGATTGGTTTCTGGGGTAGGTATGCTATCTTCACTTTTTTTCTTTATCCTTGCATTAAATAACGGATTGAATGATGTTGCTTTTATTTCGCTTGCACTGGCCGGCGCATGTTTGGGTTTTCTAAAGTATAATTTTAATCCTGCTTCCATTTTCTTGGGTGAAACAGGGTCGACCTTAATTGGTTTTTTGTTAGCAGTTATCGCTTTAAAACTCAAGATATTTCATTTGTGGAACATCACTTTAATGCTGGGAATTCAACGATTGCAATTTGTCTCTTTTATCGTTCCATTAATAATTTTGGGTATTCCGATATTTGATACTCTTTTTGTTTTTATTAATCGATTTATTAATAAGATGAAAATGAGCACTCCCGGGAAAGACCACTCTCACCACAGGATTCAGTTAATGGGTTTTTCACAAAAAGCTACTGTCTTGACTCTTTATTGTGTTCAGATAGTTCTTGGGGCTATTGCATTAACAATGATAAATTCTGATTTTCAACAGTTCTTATCTTTAATTCTAATTGTCTTGGTATTGATAGTGTTTTCTTGTGTTTTTCTGCTTAAAATAAAGGTTTATTCTCAAGAGTTGAGTCGACAAGATTGATAAGCCCCCCCCGATCGGATATAATTAATAGGTATGAAAATTGCTGTTGTTGGATCCGGCTATGTTGGACTGGTTACCGGAGCCTGTCTTGCCAATTTAGGTAATAATGTTATCTGTGTTGATAAGGACAAAAAAAGAATTGCAACTTTAAAAAAAGGAAAAGTTCCTTTTTATGAGCCGGGGCTTTTTGAGTTAGTTGCGAAGAATATTAAAGCGAATCGTCTTTTCTTTACCTGTGATCTTTCCTCCGCAGTGTTTGAGTCAGATATTATTTTTATTGCTGTTGGAACGCCACTTAAAAAGAATGGAGAGGCAGATATTTCGGCTGTAAAAACGGTTGTAGGGGGAATCGCTAGGGCAATTAAAGAGGGTAAAATAAAGGATTTTAAGATTATAGTAAACAAGAGCACTGTCCCAGTTGGGATGGGAGATATTGTTACAAAAATACTTTTAGAAAAAAATGTTGCTGAGAATTTATTTTCAGTCATTTCAAACCCGGAATTTTTGCGTGAAGGATCAGCAATTTCTGATTTTATGAATCCTGATCGAATTGTAGTTGGGGCTTCAAACAATAAAGCATCTAACGTTATAACAGAATTATATAGGCCAATAAATGCACATATAATTTTTACATCTGTTAAAAGTGCGGAGCTTATTAAGTATGCCTCTAACTCATTTTTGGCCACTAAAATATCTTTTATTAATGAGATTGCCAATATTTGTGAACGAGTTGGGTCCGATGTTTTGGAAGTGGCAAATGGTATGGGCTTAGACAAGCGCATTGGAGAACGATTTTTAAATGCTGGCTTGGGATATGGTGGATCTTGTTTTCCAAAAGATGTATCAGCTTTAACATGTCTGGCAAAAAAATTGGGTTATTTTTCTCGTATCCTGACTGCTACAAGTGAAGTTAATGGAAAGCAAATCAAAACTTTTATCACAAAAATTATTAAAAGGCTTGGTAGCTTGAGGGGCAAGAAAATCGCGGTTCTCGGCCTTTCTTTTAAGCCAGAAACAGATGATTTAAGGGATGCTTCGGCATTAAAGGTTATTAGTGCCCTGAAAAAGAGAGGGGCACGTGTTTTATCATATGATCCTGTTTCAAAACTTTCTGAATTTTCTAATGTCTATTCGGCGATTAAGGGAGTAGACGCTATTGTGATAGCAACCGAATGGGCTGAGTTTAGAGAGCTTGATTTTGACCGGGTAAAAAAATTGGCTAAAAAAGCGATTATTTTTGATGGCCGTAATATTTATGACAAAAGGCGCTTAGCCGAACTTGGAATAGAGTATTATGGGGTTGGCAGATGAGAGTGTTGATAACTGGCGGAGCTGGTTTTATTGGATCACACCTGTGTGATTTTCTTTTAGAAAGGGAACATGGGGTAATTTGTCTTGATAATTTGATTACAGGATCTTTGGAAAATGTTTGCCATCATCAAAAGAATAAAAAGTTTAAGATGATTAAACATGATATTTCTAAAGAGATAAAGATTTCAGGGAAGATTGATTTTGTGCTTCACTTTGCTTCTCCTGCTAGCCCGATTGATTATGCGGAGTTCCCCATACAAACATTGAAGGTTGGAGCACTGGGAACCCATAACGCATTGGGAATTGCTAAGGCAAAAGGAGCAAAATTTCTTTTGGCTTCTACTTCAGAAGTGTATGGTGATCCCCTTGTTTCGCCCCAAAGAGAGGATTATTGGGGAAATGTAAATCCAGTGGGTCCTCGTTCTTGTTATGATGAGAGTAAACGTTTTGCCGAGGCCATTACGATGGCTTATTCTAAAAAGCATGGGCTTGATACTAGGATTATTCGTATTTTTAATACCTATGGTCCAAGAATGCGAAAGAATGATGGAAGGGTAGTTCCGAATTTTATTAATCAGACTTTATCGAAAAAACCGCTTACCATTTATGGTACAGGTAAACAAACGCGGAGTTTTTGTTACATCAGCGATTTGATTCAAGCGATTTATAGGGTTATGGAATCAAAATATCATGACCCCATTAACTTGGGAAACCCTAACGAGTTTACAATCTTAGAACTTGCAAAAATCGTATCTTCTATAAGAGGAGAATCTTTGGAGATTAGCAAAAATCCCTTGCCACCGGATGATCCTAAAAGGCGGCGTCCGGATATTTCAAAAGCAAAAAAGATATTACGATGGCAGCCTAAAGTGGGTTTAAGAGAAGGGCTAAAAAGAACCCTAGAATATTTTGAGAGTTATTCCTAGCCAATCTGCCCAATAATAAGTTATAATATATCATCGTGCCTAAACAACCAAAAATAGTCATTGTCGGCGCCGGACCAATGGGTTGTTACCTTGGTCAGTTACTGAAGCATTACGGGTTTGATCCTCTATTACTTGAGGAGCACTCCGAAGTGGGGCGTCCGATTGCCTGTGCCGGAATTGTCGGATCTGACGTTTTTAAACGCAGCCAGCTTCCTCTCTCAAGAAAGTCTATTATGAACAAGATAGATGGAGCTAAGCTATCTTTTCATAACTCCGCATTTTTAGTAAAGAGATCTGAAGTTGCCTACATTATAGACAGGGCGATCTTTGATCAAGAACTGAGTCAAGGGCTAAACGTTGAACTTAATTGTCGCTTTAAAGAATTTGAAAAAAATGGTCCGGGTTATATTCTCAAGACTAATAATGGGGAGTATTATGCCGATATTGTTGTTGGAGCAGATGGCCCTCACTCTAAAGTTAGGACCTTGTTTGAATTTGAGACAAATCTTAAAATATACAAAGGATTGCAATATCGCATAAAAAAAGAAATTCCAGACCGCGATAGGGTTGAGGTTTCATACATTAAGCCATTCTCACTTTTCAATTGGATTATCCCAGAGGGAAATGGAACGATTCGTGTTGGAACGATGGCAGACAATCCATATGAAGAGCTCAATAAGTTTTTAAAATATAAGAGAATAGAGGGTGATATTGTTGAGAGGAATGCTGGTCCAATTCCAATTGGAACCACCCAAATTGTAAAGGGAAATGTTGTGCTCTTGGGCGACGCTGCCTGTCAAATAAAGCCGATAACTTCTGGTGGGATTTTTTATGGTATGCGTGCGGCTGAGATGTTAGCCAGGGCAATAAAAGATGGAGACTTAGTCAAGTATGATGCCGAGTGGAAGGAAGAATTTGGGCAGGAAATTAAGCTTTGTTTGATGCTTAGAAATATAACCGAGAATATTGATGAGAAGGTCTTAGTTCGGCTTTTTGATTATATTAAGGAAAACTCGACTCTTCTTGAGAAGGTTGGAGATTTTGAGAATCATTCATCAGTTCTTTGGAGTCTAATGTCTAATCCTCAAACTTATTCGACTATGGGATCCCTATTGATGGGGATTGTAAAGCGTCCAAGTATTTTAAAAAGGATTGTTAAGAGAAGATAGATATGAAAAAAATATTCTTTCAAGAGATCATTGATCGTTTGAATAAGTATTGGGCCAAACAAGGCTGTGTTATTCGCCAGCCATATGATGTTGAAAAAGGTGCTGCTACAATGTCTCCGGCTACTTTTTTTGGAGCGCTTGGAAAAGAACCGTTGAAAGTGGCTTATATTGACCCTGTAAGACGACCGACTGATGGTAGATATGGGAAAAACCCTAACCGTCTTTTTCATTACTTTCAGTATCAGGTAATTTTAAAGCCTTCCCCACAAGAGGTCCAAGAACTATATTTAGATTCTTTGCGTGCAATTGGGGTTGAGCCAGCTCATCATGATGTTAGATTTGTAGAAGACAATTGGGAGTCTCCAACCCTTGGGGCATGGGGAACTGGTTGGGAGGTTTGGGCTGAGGGGATGGAAGTAACTCAGTTTACTTATTTTCAAGAATGTGGAGGGTTTTCTTGTAAGCCGGTTTCTTGTGAATTAACCTATGGGCTTGAGCGGCTTGCCATGTTTATACAAAAAGTAAAATCAGTTTATGATATTGAGTGGACCAAAGGGGTTAAATATGAGGATATTTATCTTCGTGCGGAACAAGAATACTCAAAATATAACTTTGAAGAGGCATCGATTGAGTCCTTAGAGTTGCAGTTTGGAATTTTTGAGAAAGAGGCGGTTTCTCTTTTAAAGAAAAAGTTAGTTATTCCAGCGTATGATTATATTTTAAAATGCTCTCATTCTTTTAACATCCTTGATGCCAGAGGTGTGGTCTCTGTTACAGAGAGAATGCAATACATACTTAGAATACGTAAATTAGCCAAATGGGCTGCAAAGGTATATTTAGGGGTTAGGGTATAGGGGATAGTATGATAGAAAAAAATGTAATATTTGAAATTGGTTGTGAAGAAATTCCAGCAAGATTTATGTCCAGGTTTTTGAAAGAGCTTAAGAGCAGAAGTGCACAAGAGCTTAAGGCAGAGAGAATTGGCTATTCAAAGATAGAGACCTATGGGACTTATCGTCGTCTGGTTTTGTACATCGAGAAGATTGATTCAAAACAAGAAGATATTGCCCAAGAGATGAAGGGGCCTCCACAAGAAATTGCCTTTAGGGATGGAAAGCCAACTCAAGCAGCTTTAGGTTTTGCCAAATCTGCAGGGGTAACTTTAAAAGAGCTTAAAATTAAGCAGTTTGGCTCTAAAAATTATGTTGTAGCAAATATTGATAGAAAAGGGGTAAAAGCAGCTAAACTGTTACCTCAAATCTTGCAGAATATCATTAAGTCAATTTATCTTCCCCTTTCAATGCGTTGGGGGAATATAGAATATAAGTTTATCCGTCCGATTCACTGGATTGTTGCTCTATATGGAAATCAGATAGTTAGGTTTGAATTGGCAGGGGTTAAATCAGCCAATAGTTCAAATAGCCATAGATTTTCTAAGGTTAAAAAGGTTAAGCTTCAGAGTGCTAATATTGAGGCATACAAGAAAAAACTTTTAAAAGCAGGAGTAGTAGTTGATCAGGAGGAGAGGAAAAGGGGTATTCTTGCCCAAGTAAAAAAGTTAGCTCCCAATGCCCTTGTTGAGGACGATTTACTTAATGAGGTCAATTATTTAGTTGAAAATCCAGTTGCTTTGGCTGGCAAATTTGATGCTAAATATCTTAAATTGCCCAAAGAAGTTCTAATAACTTCGATGAAGAAGAATCAGAAGTATTTTCCAACTTTATCAGATGGAAAGCTCGAATCTAAGTTTGTTGTAATAACCGATGGGGCAGCCAAAACATATCACAAGAATATCAGAGAAGGAAACCAAAAGGTGCTTTCTGCGCGTTTAGAAGATGCCAAATTTTTCTTTGAAGAAGATAATAAGGTTTCTTTAGGCAATAGAGTGGGAGAGCTTGAAAAGATAGCCTTTTTTGAAAAACTTGGAAATATGAAGCAAAAGACTAATCGGGTTGTGGCTATGGCTGAATTTATTGCAAAAAAACTGAATGTTTCTACTTCTCAAATTAGAGCAGTTTTACGTGCTGCAGAATTGTGTAAGGCGGATCTTATCACTCAGATGGTTTTTGAGTTCCCAACGCTACAGGGGGTGATGGGGAGGGAATATGTAAAAGAATCAAAGGAGGTTGGACAAGGAATATATGAGCATTATTTACCACGGCATGCAGGAGACAGTCTTCCACAAACAATGCCAGGCATAATTGTCTCTTTGGCAGATAAGCTTGATACTTTGATTGGCTGTTTTTCCCTAGGTTATGAACCGACCGGATCGGCCGATCCCTATGGTTTGCGCAGAGCCGCAATTGGAATAATCGCCATTCTAAAAAATAAGGAGATAAAGCTCAATCTTTTTGGTGTAGTTGATTTTGGATATAAAGCCTATGAGGGAATAATTGCTGAGCCTAAAGATTTATCTGCTGTTAAAAAAGCACTTTTAAAATTTTTAGGGATTAGGCTTCGTAAAGTCCTTCTTGATCAGAAGGTTAGACACGATATTATTGATGCAGTTTTGTATAACTATACAGATGTTTTTGACATCTTTCAAAAAGTTGAGGCAATTGAGGGAGCAATGGGTGAAAAGTGGTTTAAGCTAATTTGTGAATCTGCGGATAGAATTGTACGTATCTCAAAAGGACATAAGAATGATAAGGTCAATCCGGCAGACCTAGAAGACGTAGCTGAGAAAGAATTACATAGTATATTTAACAAACTTAAATGGGAAGTAGAGGAAAAGGTTAAAAGTGGGAACTATAAAGCTGCCTTTGAAAGACTCTCTTCCCTAAGCGGTCCTATTTCTGATTTCTTTGATCAAGTATTGGTTATGCATAAGGATGAACGTTTAAAGAATAATCGCCTGGCATTATTGCGATCAATAGCTAATTTTTACCTTAAAATAGCCAATTTTTCAGAAATTCAATAACACACCTCATCCACCATTCGCTCCGCTCATGCTCCCTATTTAATTGCCCTCTCCATGAAATGGAGAGGGGGGACCCCGCCGCAGGCGGGGTGGGTGAGGATGCAAGTTCTAGCTTCCTCAAGCCGATAGTATACATGAAGGTGATCCCTACTAAGGGACGGGAGGTTAGTAAATGAGAAGAGTTGTATTAATAACCATATCATTGATTCTGATGTTTTCTGCGGCTAGCGTGGCTTATGTCGCCAATGACCCCTCAGATTTGACCCCAAACGCCAGAGTAATTGGTCTCGGTCGAGCCTATGTTGCGGTTGATGGTGAATATGCAAACCCAGCTGGACTTGCTTCCGTCAAGAAAATACAGATCTCTTCTATGTTTGGTAAATTTATGGAAGAGTACAATTATACTTCTGTTGCATTAGCTTATCCTACTGAATACGGTGTTTTTGGATTAGGTTATTCTGGCGCTTCAATTGGTGGGGCTCCAGCAACTAGAATAAAACCAGGAACTGCCGCTGATCCAGTTTATGAAGTTGATCCGACCCGCGGTTCTGCTAGTAACACAAATAATGTATATGTTCTATCTTATGGTACTGATGCTAAACGTTTTGTTGGTATTGCTCCAGCCCTAAATTTAAGACTAGGTGCAAGTTTGCGTATTTTCCAGGCTGCATTATCTGGTGCTGGAATCACTGATGGTTCTGCTATTGGTAAAGAACTTGATTTAGGTGCTCAGATTCAACCAAAATCTTGGTTAAAAGTTGGTGTGGTTGGTAAGCATCTATTACCGGCTTCTGTTGGTGGAACCCTTGTATATGCTGATGGGCACACAGAATCATATCCAGCCACAGTTACAGTAGGTACTGCGATCAAAGTATTAGGTGATTATGGTGCATTAAGAAGTTTTAGAGGACAAGAAGTTACTATAGTGTCTGATATTAAGACCAGTGTTGTTGAGAGGGCTAATTCTACTTCTCATATCGGTGTTGAGTGGAAGCCTGCTTCTCCCGTTGCTATTAGAGTTGGTATTGATCAAAACACTAACCTTTGTGCGGGCGTTGGAGTAACTGTTAAAGGATTCAGATTTGACTATGGTTACAATCAATATGCTTCTGCCCCTGGTATGAGCAATAACTACTTCTCAGTTACTTATGGCTTGCCAGTTGCAAAGAAGAAGAAATTAGTTGTCCCTGTTAAAAAGCTTGAGCTAATTAGATTTAAAGACGTTCCAGAATCTCACTGGGCATATAACCAAATATCTCTTTTAGCAACTCAAGGAATAATTAAGGGATACCCTAACCAGACCTTTAAGCCAGAGGGGAAGATTACTCGTGCCGAGTTATCGACCTTGCTAGTTCGTTCATCTGATGCAGATTTAATCAAAGGAAAACCAGCTTTCCGTGATGTTACACCAAAGCACTGGGCATATAACCAGGTTTATACTGCTGCCAAGTTAAACATTATTAATGGATACCCAGACTATACCTTTAAGCCTAGAAAGAGTATTAATAGGGCTGAGGGTGTTTCGATGGTAACTCGTTTCACTGGAATCCAGAAACTTAGCTATAAGGGACTATATTCTGATATCAAGGCTACTCACTGGGCAGCGCGTAACATTGCTTCTGCCAATGAAGCTGGATTACTAGCCTATGTAAAAACAGAAAAACTATACCCGAAGAAAGATTTAACCAGGGCAGAGGTTGTTGAAATTCTATACAGAACCTCAAAGGTGCAGGGAATATTGGCAAAGGGAATTCTTAAGAATCATCCTAATGCATATAACTTGACAACAGCTAGTTTAAAGACTAAGATTTAGCAAATTAGAAATCCTCCGAAGCAATGAAAGCGAAGGAGGAATAAGGGAGGAAAATCATGAAAAAATTATTATTAACTTTGGTTCTGTTTCTATGTCTTTCTACAATTGTTTTTGCAGCTGCTGGAGTGCCTGAGCAGATAAGTATTCAAGGGCGCCTAATGGATTCTTCGGGCGTAATGGCGAATAAGACAGGTCAAAACGTTACTTTTATTTTATACGATGCAGTAACCGGAGGCAAAAAAGTTCACGAAGAAAAGGTAACTGTTAATACTGATTCAAATGGTGTTTTTAATGCAGTATTAGGGGTTAAAAAGTCCTTCACAAGTAATTTTGAAAAACAATATTGGATAGAAATAAAGGTTGGAGGTAACCTGGTTGGAAAGGTTCGCCAATCCTTGACGACTTCTCCGTATGCAATAACAGCAAAAAGGGTAGTTGGAGATATGGCTTGGGTCAATAACCCTAAAGGATCGGCTGTGATTGGTTTAAGTGCTGCAGCTGCTTTCCCAGCTGGTAGTTTTACAAATGCTGTTGGGGATGCTCTTTGGGGAGTCAGCACCGCTGGAAAAGGGGCGCTTTTTACTAATAAGTCAGATACAAATCCAACAGTTTTGGCAGTTAATTTTAAACAATCATTGATAAGTAATGCTATTGAGGCAAAAAGTTTTGGTGATGCTGTTGTAGGAGAATCAACTGGTGGATTTGGTGTTGGGGTAGAGGGGACCGGTAGCAAAGCTGGTGTTAGAGGCCTTGGACAAAAGATTGCTGGAGGAGCAAAAACTGGACCTGGTGTATGGGGAGAGAGTATAAATGGTCCTGGAGTTTATGGTAGTTCTATTGCTGCTGGTGATGTGGATAAAGCCTTTAAAGTTGATTGGTTTGAAGTTGATATAAATAGTAGCACTTTTGGTGAGTATAACAAACTACCTAAAGGACGAACACCTATTGGCTTTACTATTTTGGAGATTGATACAACTTCTCCACCAGTGCCAACTTGGCATTGGAAAAAGAGTGAGATAGTTAGTTATCAGTATGAAGATGGAATTAAAAATGGTAGCTTTAGGCTTGATGTTGCGAATTCAGGAATTTACAGATATAAAGTCATGATGGTTTACCAATAGGTTAGTAATTAGTAATGAGAGAAGGAGGCAGGGAATGAAAAGAGTAGTTTTAATAATAATATTTATTTTATTCTTTGCTCTTACGGCTTCTGCTGAAATGGTTGAGGGCAATGGGTATAGAGTAGATTATGTTATTGGTTCTGGTGGAGGAACTAACTTTGTAGTTGGTCAGCCAGTTATTGGAGAACTAAAAGGAACTCAAGATAATGCAGAAATTGGTGCATTATATACTTGGCTGAACTTAACCAATGGCGGGACCTATGTTTATATAGGACCAGGAGGAATTCAAAATATTATTACTCTTGGGCCGAAAACAGGAACGGGAATAGGGACAACTCCAGCTGGGACTCCAGGAACAACTCCTGGAACACCACCGGCAGGGAGCATTGTTAAAATTGATCCACCGAAAATCTCTGATGTATATATTGGTAATCGCCTTTATTTTAAAGATTTAGTTTCAAAGGGAGATAAATTCTATACATCAAAGAGTACAGCAATTAAGGCAACCGTTAAAGCAAAAGATGGGATTAATACTAAAAAACTTTCTATTAAAGTAACCGATTCTCAGGGACTTACAACTTATTATACTTTATCTGATGCAAATATATCATCAAAGCTAACAAAGGGAGCAACAATAACTCAATGTAATATTAGTTATAATATTAAAAACCTTGGGGTTGGAGAAAATAGTGTTGAAATTAAAGCTGCCAATGCTGGTGGAGAGGTCAAAGAGAACCTAAAATTAACAGTTGTTAGTGGAATGAGTGTGATTGGAGACGTTGTGGTTTTTCCAAGTCCGTTCTCTATTCCAAATGATAAGACTGCTTATATTCAATATACTCTTTCTGATGCTACAAGCGTTACTATATATGTAACTTCTGTGGGTGGAAAGATTGTTAGAAAAGTAACATATCCGGCAAATACTGAAGGCGGTAATGCAGGAAGAAACAAAGTTACATGGGATGGAATGAGTGATACAGGCGAATTAGCTGGAAATGGAATTTATGTCGGAACTGTTGTCTCCGGTGGAAGAATCCTCAAAAGATTCAAATTTACCATCAAGAATTAATATGCTATAATCAAAATATATGAGAATGTCGCGGTTGGTGGCGCCCACACTCAGGGAGGATCCAGCGGAAGCGGAAGTTCCTTCACACAAATTAATGCTACGGTCCGGAATGATCCGCAAAGTAGCAGCGGGAATCTACAACCTTTTACCCCTTGGTCAATTAGTAATATCAAAAGTAGCTCAAATCATACGCGAAGAAATGGTCAAATCAGGTGCTCAAGAGGTCTTTATGCCGGCACTTCAACCCAAAGAACATTGGGAAGAATCAGATCGTTGGGGTGTTTATGGTAAAGAGCTCTTTAGAATAAAAGATCGTCACGACAGAGAATTTTGCCTCGGTCCAACCCATGAAGAGATAATTACCCCACTGGTTTCTGATGCCGTTAATTCTTACAAGCAATTACCGGTTACTCTATTTCAAATTCAAACCAAGTTTAGGGACGAAATGAGGCCTCGTTTTGGTGTAATGCGTGGCCGCGAGTTTATGATGAAGGATGCTTATTCATTTCATACTTCGAACAAATCTTTGGATAAAGAATACAAGAATATGTTTGAGACTTATTGTCGTATTTTTGACCGCATGGGATTAAAATATAAAGCAATAGAAGCAGACCCTGGTGCAATAGGCGGGGGGTTCTCTCAAGAGTTTATGGTTTTGGCAGAGACGGGGGAAGAAGAGATCTCTCCTGGAGTGCGTGGAATAGAGGTCGGACATATTTTTAAATTAGGAACCAAATATTCAGAAAAGATGAAGGCAACTTTCCTTGATGAAAAAAATCAAGAAAAGCCATTTATTATGGGTTGCTATGGTATTGGAGTCGGTAGAACTGCTGCAGCGGCAATTGAACAGAATCATGACAAAGATGGAATTATATGGCCAATGGCCTTGGCCCCTTACAAGGTGGCAATTATTCCGGTGAATGCAACAGAAAAAGAACAGATGAAGGTTGCTGAGGATTTATATAGAAAACTCGGTTCAGAAACATTATTAGACGATCGTGATATGAGACTCGGTGCAAAATTAAAAGATAGTGATCTAATTGGTGTTCCAATAAAAGTAATTATCGGACCAAAAGGATTAAAGGATAATAAAGTTGAGATCAAGTTTAGAGCTTCTGGTGAGAGCACCATGGTTCTGATAACTGAAGCTGAGGAAAGGATTAGGAAGCTGATTAAGTGACTGTTTACACCAAAAAAATAAGCCTTAAAACAAAGGGCAATGATGATATGATTGATCTGACTCAAGAAGTTGCAGGGGTAATTTCTGAGTCCAAAGTTAAAGAAGGGAATGTTACTGTATTTGTAGCTGGATCCACTGGCTCTGTTACAACAATAGAGTATGAACCGGCTTTAGTTAAAGATATGAAAGAGATGGATCAGGAGTTGATTCCAAAGGGGAGAGGTTATCATCACGACGATACTTGGGGTGATGCCAATGGACATTCTCATATCAGATCAACAATTATAGGTCCATCGCTAACTGTCCCTTTCATATCAAGTAAAATGACCCTTGGAACTTGGCAGCAGATTGTGGTCATTGATCATGATAATCGTCCAAGATCGAGAGAAGTAGTAATTCAAATAATAGGAGAAGGAGAATAATATGCGATCGAATTGTGGTGTTTTTGGGATTTCGTCGGCGGAAGATAAAAACCTGGTTGATGATATATTTTTAGGAGCCTTTTATCTTCAGCATCGTGGTCAGCAGTATTGTGGGATTTCTACTTGCAATGGAAAAGGGGAGATAAAAATCAGGACCCATCGAGGATTAGTTCGTCAGACCTTTCAAGAAGACCTAAAAGGACTTGAGGGTTTTATTGGGATTGGGCATACCAGCTTAAAAGACCGACAACCGATTAAACTTGATTCAAAAATGGGTGAGTTTACAATTTGTTTTTCCGGTAATGTTATTAACAGAGAAGAATTGGTTAATAAGCTTAAAAAAGAGGGACATTCTTTTTATACTGATTCTGATATTGAGGTAATTGCGAAACTGGTTGCACAGGGAGATAATTTTGTAGATGGAATAGAGAGAATGGCAAAGCAATTGCATGGTGCTTATGCCATGGCTATTTTATCAAAGGGTAAGATTTATGCTACTCGTGATAAACATGCTTTTCGCCCTCTAATTATTGGGAAGAGGGATCATACGATTGCGGTCTCTTCTGAGTCTTGTGCTTTTAACAATCTAGGGATTGAGATTATAAGAGATGTTAAACCGGGAGAGATTATTGAGATTGAGAAGGGGGAGTTTAAAACAGTTAAGGAGTCTCCTGCTCCTTTTACTCAGTTTTGCTCTTTTGAATGGATTTATACTGCAAATGCAGCTTCAATAATTGATGGTTTATCGGTTGATATGGCGAGAGAAAAAATGGGGGCCGCTTTGGCAAAAAGATATCCGGTAGAGGCGGATGTTGTTGCTGCTGTTCCAAACTCAGGTATTGGTCATGCATTAGGTTATTCCCATGAGTCAAAGATTCCATATGATAATGTCTTTCTAAAATATGATTATGCAAGTAGAAGTTATACTCAGGCAACTCAGAAGCTTCGTGATCGTGAAGCAAAGCTAAAGCTAATTCCTATATCAGAAAAAATTAAGGGAAAGAGGGTTGTTATATGTGATGATTCAATCGTACGCGGAACCCAGATGAAGAACGATTTGGTTGTTAAGCTTCGTAAAAACGGAGTAGCCGAGATTCATGTTAGAATTGCTTGCCCTCCACTTAGGGCGCCATGCATCTATGGTGTTGCAACTCGTTCGAAGACAGAATTGGCAGCAACCAATAAGACTATTGAAGAAATCAGAAAATATATTGGTGTCGATAGTTTAGCTTACAATACTTTGGAGGATTTAGGGGAAGCGTTGGGTCGACCATTAGATCAAATCTGTACATCATGTTGGACCGATAAATATAAAGTATGAAGGAATATTGCGGCGTTTTTGGGGTTTATTCTTTTACAGATAAGCACGTCTTGTCAAAGCTTATCTACTACGGTCTATTTGCACTTCAACACCGTGGCCAAGAATCAGCCGGGATTGCTACCGCTGATGGACGTGATATAAGAATCCACAAAGATATGGGATTAGTTAATCAGGTTTTTGAAGAAGATGATTTGGCTAAATTAACTGGTCATCTTGGAATTGGACATGTCCGTTATTCCACTACGGGATCATCTATTATAGAGAATGCACAACCGATATTAATGGATACTAAGTTTGGTCCAATTGCAGTTGCTCATAATGGTAATTTAATTAATACCGAAGATTTGAAAAACGAATTAAAAGGAAGAGGATTGTCTTTTGTTGGATCAACTGACTCAGAGGTTATTGCAGCACTTATTTCAACTTCTCCGACAGAGGATTTTGAAGAAGCGTTGTTTTCTTCCCTTTCAAAATTGAGTGGGGCTTTTTCAATTGTAATTATGACAAAAGATAAACTGATTGCTGTGCGAGATTCACGAGGTATTCGCCCTCTCTGTTTGGGAAAGATTGGAGATGCCTATGTGATTTCTTCTGAAACCTGTGCCTTGGATATTATTGGTGCCAAGTTTCAAAGAGAGGTTCAAAATGGAGAGATGATTGTTGTTGATAAAGATGGTTTAAGATCTAAAACCTGGAAGAGTTCTGATCGTGAAGCGGCCTGTATTTTTGAACACATTTATTTTGCCCGTCCTGATTCTATATTAAATGGAAAGAATGTTTACCAGACCAGGGTTACGCTTGGTAAATACTTAGCCAGCCAACATCCGGTTGATGCGGATATGGTAATTGGAGTTCCGGAGTCTGGAGTGCCTGCAGCAATTGGATTTGCACAAGAAGCTAAGGTTCCATTTGGCGAAGGATTAATTAAGAATAGATATGTTGGAAGAACTTTTATCCAGCCCAGCCAAGAAATAAGAGAATTAGGGGTAAAGTTAAAACTTAATCCTATTTCCGATGCACTGCGAGGGAAGAAGATTGTTGTGGTTGACGATTCGATTGTAAGAGGAACCAGTAGTAGGCAAATCGTTAGGCTTTTAAAAGATGCAGGTGCTCGTGAGGTTCATCTGAGGATCTCTTCCCCGCCAATTACCGGCTCTTGTTATTATGGTATAGATACTCCGACTAGAACGGAATTAATTGGTGCTAATTTGAGTATTGAGGGAATTAGAAAATATATTGATGCTGATACTCTAGGGTTTCTAAGTGCAAAGAACTTGATCCGTGCAGTTGGATTGGGAGATCAGTCGGTTTGTTTGGCCTGTTTTAATAATGATTATCCGGTAAAAATACCGGAAAAACTTTCAAGTTTGAATTTGATATTTGATAGTAGGGCAGGTCGCGACCTGCCCGTACAAATGCAGGAGGTGAAATAAAATGTCGTGTGAGTGTTTTCCAAAATGTAGCAAATGTAAAGCTCAGATGGTTCCATTGTCAGATTTTTCTAATAACTCAGTCTCGATAAGGTATAAATCTTGGGCCTGTACAAACCAAGAGTGTCGTTTCTTTGTTGTATTGCGTGGTGGAGATGTATATTATGGTACTGCAAGTGATCAAAGTGCAAGGAAATAAATATGGATTATAAAAAGGCTGGCGTTGATATTGATGCTGGTAATTTAGCGATTAAAAAGATTAAAAAACTGGTTAAATCAGATACCGGTCTATTTGGTGGTTGTTATAAGTTAGACAAGAACAATATTCTTGTTTCTGCAACTGATGGGGTTGGTACCAAGCTAAAGCTTGCCTTCATGTTAAACAAGCATGATACGGTAGGAGAGGATCTGGTAGCAATGAATGTAGATGACATTGTCTGTCAGGGAGCTCGGCCACTCTTCTTTTTAGACTATATTGGGTGTAACAAGGTATCTCCTCCAATTATTGAGAAGATTGTTAAAGGGATAGCCCGTGGATGCAAAATGTCTGGTTGTTCTCTAATTGGTGGTGAGATTGCAGAGCTTGGTGACCTATATAAAAAGAAAGAATATGATCTGGCCGGTTTTGCAGTTGGTATCGTTAATAGCAAAAAGATTATTGATGGAAAGAAGATTAAGGCCGGCGATATAATTCTTGGGTTAAAATCTTCCGGTCTACACAGTAATGGCTATAGTTTGGCCAGAAAAGTTTTGCCCAAAAAATATGCGAAAGAACTTTTGACTCCAACTAGAATTTACGCTAAGTCGATTTTAAAATTAATTGATAAGGTCAAGGTGAATGGTATTTCACATATTACTGGTGGTGGGTTACCTGAGAATGTTAATCGTCTCCTTAAGAAGGGATTAGGGGCTGAAATATATAAAGCTTGCTGGAAACCACAACAGATTTTTGACGACATACAAAAAATTGGTAAAATTAAAGAAAAAGAGATGTTTCGAACCTTTAATATGGGCATAGGAATGGCAATTATTGTTCCGAAGTCCCAAGTTAAAAAGGCGATTAAAGTTTTAAGGAGTTCAGGTGAAAAGGTTTCTTATATTGGTGCGGTTGTGAAGGGTAAAGGGGTTAAGCTAATATGAAAAAAATCGGAGTTTTAATATCTGGACGTGGATCAAATCTGCAGGCAATAATTGATGCAAAATTACCAGTTGCCGTTGTTATCTCAAATAATCCGACTGCTTTTGGACTTGAGAGAGCAAAAAAACATAATATTCCGGCTATTGTCATTAATAATAAAGAATATAAAGATAAAAACACTTATGAACTAGAAATAGTAAAGGTTTTAAAGCAACACAATGTTGATCTAGTTTGTTTAGCTGGTTATATGAGAATCGTGGGTAAGGTTTTGTTAGAACACTATCCAGAAAAGATATTAAATATTCACCCAGCTCTATTGCCATCTTTCCCAGGATTGCACGGACAGAAACAAGCTTTAGTTCATGGGGCAAAGGTCTCTGGTGCAACGGTTCATTTTGTAGATGAAGGTTGTGATACCGGTCCGATTATTCTGCAGGTGGTGGTGCCAGTAAAAGATGATGATACAGAAGATACACTCTCTGCTCGAATTCTTGAACAGGAACATAAAATTTATCCCGAAGCGATAAAATTGTATTGCGAGGGAAAATTAAAAATAGAAGGGAGAAAGGTGAAAATAAATGGCTAAGAAGAAGAAATTAAAAATTAAAAAGTCCAAATTAAAAAAGAAGGGGAAGAAATTAAAACCTAAAAGCAAAAAATTAAAAAAGAGGAAGATAAGAAAAAAGGCTCTTCCAAGATTAAGTTCGAAGAAGCTGGCTTTAATTTCCGTTTATGATAAGAGAGGATTGCTCCGTCTTGCTAAAGGACTTAAGAAGTTTGGATACGATATTGTATCATCCGGTGGAACATCAGCAGCTTTAAAGAAAGCACATATTAAAGTAATTGAGGTTTCGCAATTGACTAAGTATCCGCATATGGTAGGGGGTAGAGTGAAAACATTGCACCCAATTATTCATGCTGGAATATTAGCAAATCGGGGCCTTCCCGATCATGTAAAGGATCTTAGAAAATTTAGAATTAGACCAATTGATTTAGTTGTTTGTAATCTCTATCCGTTTGAAGATACTATCGCAAATCCAGATTGTACTTATGATCAGGCGATTGAAAAGATTGATATTGGTGGACCAACTATGGTTCGAGCCGCTGCAAAAAACCACAAAGATGTTGCAGTTGTTGTAAGTCCAGATGATTATTCCAAAATTTTGGAAGAATTAAAGATTCATAAGGGACAAATAACTCCAGAGATGAGAAAGCAATTGGCGGTTAAGGCTTTTCGCCATACCCAGCATTATGACACTGCAATTTGTGGATATTTGGGCAAAGAGGTTGATGGAGATTCCATCTTTCCATACAAACTGGATATTTCATTAGAGAAGATTCAGGATCTTCGTTATGGAGAAAATCCACATCAAAAGGCTGCTTTTTACAAAGATGCAAAGATTAACGCCGGTTTGACTAATGCAAATCAATTGCATGGAAAAGAGCTTTCATTCAATAATATAGTAGATATGGATTCTGCTTGGGCAACTGCTAATTATTTTTCTAACCCAACTATTGCAATTATAAAACATACTAATCCTTGTGGTTGTGCCCAAGCCAACACTTTAGTTGAGGCGTATAAATTGGCATTGGCCTCTGATCCTGTTTCTGCTTTTGGAAGTATTGTTGCAGCTAATCGTAAGATTGATACAGAGACTGCAGCTGAAATTTCAAAACTTTTTGTTGAGGTCGTAATTGCTTCTGGGTTTGATAAGGCCGCTTTAAAGATTTTAACCCAAAAGAAAAATATTCGCTTGGTTGAGGTTGGAGCATTGCCGAAGAAACAAGAATTTGATTATAAGAAAGTTTCTGGTGGTTTTGTGGTGCAAGACCCGGATCAATCTCAGCTTGGAATTAATGAAGTTAAAAACGTAACGGATAAAAATCCTTCTTTAGGTGAGATGGAAGATCTCTTTTTTGCCTGGGGTGTTTGTAAACATGTTAAATCAAATGCCATTATTTTGGTTAAGAATGGAGCGAGTATTGGTGTTGGAGCTGGGCAGATGAGTAGAATCGATGCTTGCCACATTGCGGTTCAAAAGGCCGGAGGCAAGGAAAAGGTTAAAGGGGCGGTTCTTTCATCGGATGCTTTCTTTCCATTTCCTGATGTGGTAAACTTTGCGGCAGAGCATGGAATTACGGCTATTATTCAGCCGGGAGGATCAAAGAGAGATCAAGAGTCAATTGATGCAGCCAATAAAACTGGAATTGCCATGATCTTTACCGGTCGCCGTCACTTCAAACACTAAGGAGGACCATATGAATAGTTTGAAACTTGGAATTTGTTTATTATTTGTGTCTTGTATCTTGTTACTTGGAGCTTCAGCAGAAGCAACGAATGCTATAAGTGTTGGATATATTAAAGCTGGATCCTCTGATGCCTGGAGTCTATCCTGGAGACCGGATTTTAAATTTGGTGCATGGGGTTTGGGATTTGATTTTAACGCTCCGCTTGGCAATGTAAGACCAGATGGGTATGAATCTTTTGTTTTTCGTTATGCAGAATATGATGATGGACAAAAGGGTTTGCGTTATGGATTTTTAAGCGGAGTTACCTGGGGACATGGTCTTTTGGTAAAAAATTATTCAACTAGAATTGGTGGTCCGATCATTGCAAGCAATAACCAAATGGGGATTCGTGGCTATTATAACTGGGATATTTATGGTCTTTCTGTTCTAAATACTTGGTCACATATTTATGGTGTTAGAGTTACTGAAAAAGTTAAGCCAGTTGAGTTTCTTCCGATGCTGACCTTGGGACAGGGATATATTGTAGATTCTGATGGAGTTAGCGTTAAGCAGACTAATGGAACTACCCGCAACTTTCCTTCTCAAGCAGGTTTTGAGGTTGACGCAACAATGCCACTGCCTTTAGGCTTTAATGGCTATGCCGAATATGCTCGATTGATGAATTACGGACAGGGTGGTGCATTTGGTGTTGATTGGGGAATTGATCTTATGGCCTTTGCTGCCACTTTTGATGTTGGATACCGTATGCTCGGATCTGAGTTTTCTCCTGGATATTTTGATCTTGATTATGAGATCAATCCTACTGACTTAACTTCTATAGCAGCTAGTTCGCGTAATGGGTATTTTGCAGAGTTTCGAGGAATTGCGTCAGATTATTTGCAGATGCAAATTATGTATGAAGCATATCATAATAGTAATACCGCATTATGGGCCGAGGCGACAACTAAACCAAGAGACGATATTTTTGCATCAGCATATTACAAACAGCCCAAATTTATAGATTTTAAATCACTTAGTTTAGAAGAGGGAGCAATTATTGGCGGGAAAGTTGGGTATAAGGTTAATCCATATACAACGGTAATTACTCATTACAAGAAAGCCTATGATCCGACTGCTGGAAAAGTAGTTGAGACACAATATTATGAAGTTGAGTTAAGTTTTTAGACCAAAAAATCTGATAAGATTTTGTTCGGGATCTGCTTCTAGTTGTTGTAAATCTTTTGCTTTTAGTGCTTTAGTTATTTGCGAAAGAGAATTGGGTTTTGCTAATACAATATCTGCTCCGGCTTCAAGCCATCTTTTAGTTAAATCCATAGAAAAACTTCTATCTGATTGGAGTGTGGTTATATCGCCGCTGTGTCCAATAATAACAGCTCCTTTTTCTTGTTCACGAGAAGCCTCTATTTCTCTGATTAACTTGGTATGAGCAATTCCGGCTTCGGTGCTACTCGTTTTTAAATCTAAGACTACGATTTGTGGGACATTTTTTTCAAGATAATCCGCTACCTGTCGATCCATTGATGCTCGATCAGGTTCAGTCAAAAATTTTTCTACTCCAGGAAGTCTTATTGATCTTTTGATTGAAGTTCCAAGGAGGTCTTCATCTTCTACAATAAATATATCTGAAATGCTGGAAAATCTTCCTGGTAAAGATATAATCTCAACTCCTGCTGTTCTTGCTGCAGCCGGTGTTCTTGCTGTCCTGCTTGCGGATAATCCTTCTCCAAATCTTCCATAACCACAAGATCGTTGTGTTGTTATTCCGCCGCTTGCTCCAATTGAAACGCCTATTACTCCTGCTCCTACCATATTATTTGTTTCTCCTTGTTGGGATATGAAAATGTCCCTTCCTTACTTTATCGCCAGTAAAATAAAAAAATTTCAGTCAAAAGTTCAATAAGTAAGTCCGACACTTTGGGATAAGATTGGGGGAAGGAGGAGCCCCCAATGAAAAAGACATATTCTCACCTAACTTTCGAGCAAAGAGACCTACTTAGCATTCTGCTGGCACAAGGCAGAAAGAAAACTGACATAGCAAAAGAACTTGGATGTCATAGGAGCACGATCTACTATGAGATCGATAAAAATGGACCCCCAATCAGAAAAGGATATTACCGTGGATACAAGGCTCATGGGAGAGCTGTCTTGCGTAATAGCATATCTCACCAAAGAAAGAGATTAAAAAACAAAAGAATTAAAAAATATGTAATCAGCAAAATTAAACTGGGCTGGTCTCCCGAACAAATAGCAGGAAGGATAAAGATGGACTATCCAAAACAAAAAATTAGCTATGAAGCTATCTATCAATACATATACTGTGATGCTCAAGAATTAATTCCATACCTGCCAAGGCGCCACAAAAAGCGCTATCCAAAAGGACATAGTCGTAAGCATCGCAAAGCTCATATTCTTCTAAGAACGCCCATTGATAAGCGTCCAAAGCACGTAGAAAAAAGGAAACAGATTGGTCACTGGGAAGGAGATACAATAGTTTCTAAACAAAGCATCCCTTCTATTCTAATCTTAGTTGAGCGTAAAATTCGCTATACCTATCTAACCAAGGTATGTCGAAGAACAGGAACTAGAGTTTCCTCTGCTATTGTAAGAAGACTGAGGTCACTACCCGAACAGTTTCGCAGAACAATTACTTTTGATAACTGCAGTGAAAATGCAAACCACCTGGAAACAAATGCCGCTTTGGGTACTCGTTCTTATTTTTGCCGACCATATCATAGTTGGGAGAAAGGAACTGTAGAAAATACTGTGGGATTAGTTCGTAGGTTTCTACCAAAAAGAACAAATTTTGCTCATGTTTCATACGCAACTGTAAAACGCATTCAAAATCTGCTTAACAATCGCCCAAGAAAGTGCTTAAATTACCATACACCCCAAGAAGCCTTAAACTCGACTGTCGGACTTGCTTGTTGAAAGAATGACCTAATTTATAGTAAGTACTAGGTAAGTACTAAGTACTTACTATACCTTTTCGAATAGTTTTTGGAGGGTCAACTGTAAAGTCAATTACTGAGGAAGCGATTCCTTGATCGGTTTTTCCGCCATCTATTGTTAAATCAGCCTCTATATTTATTTCATTAACAGATGTTGGTGCCGGCTCCCCAGAAATATTTGCTGATGTTGCGGCCATCGGTTTTCCTAATTCTCTTATTATTTGTAGGGCAATGGGATGATCCGGCATTCGGATGCCAAGGGTGCCATTATATTGTAGCGACAGGTCGCGACCTGTCGCTACAATGATCGTCAATGGTCCCGGCCAATTCTTATCGATTAATTCCTGTGCCTCCGCCGGTATTCCTTCTGCTAGATCATCTAATTGTTTTTTATCAGCAATGAGAACTTGCAGAGGCTTATCTTTTGGCCGTTTTTTTATTTCATAAATTCTAT
Source organism: uncultured bacterium (assembly GCA_964421245.1). GTDB lineage: Bacteria > Margulisbacteria > WOR-1 > XYC2-FULL-46-14 > XYC2-FULL-46-14 > CAYQVW01. The sequence goes on from CAYQVW010000001.1 coordinate 177,567, forward strand.
CAATAGCCTCTTGATTATCATAAGCACAGCCGATTCCATAGACAGTCTCGGTTGGGAATATGATTACTCCACCTTGTTTTAGTATCTTGATAGCTTTGTTTATGTCATTTATCATAAATTCGAAATCCTAAATCCGAAACTCGAAATAATATCAAAATTTAAATATTTAAAACTTAAAGAATTAAACATTGGATTTAACTATAGCAATCCGATCGATTCTAGAATAATCCTTTATTATTGTAACACTTGGACATAGTTTGCGGATAGCTTCTGCTTGCCCAAAACAAAATTCAAAAATTAAATGCTTGGCATCTGCTTTTAGAAGCTTGCGAATAAAATCTAGGCCATCAGATCCACCATCTAGTGCTTGATGTGGTTCAAAATCACGAACATCTGGCATTAAACTCTCAATATCTTTGCTTGGAATATAGGGTGGATTGGAGACGATTAGATCGACTTTTCGGTCCCTTATCGGCTCCAAAAAGTTCCCTTGAATGAATTCAATCTGGTTTTCAACCTCATATTCTCCTGCGTTCCTCCTAGCTACATCTAATGCTTTGGGTGACGATTCGATAGCTATTACTTTTATTTCGGGCAAATGTTTGGCAAGTGTAATAGCAATGCATCCTGAACCGCATCCAATGTCCGCAACTAATCGTAACCCTTGTTTTTTAATTAGGTCAATTGCTTTTTCGACTAGGATTTCGGTTTCTGGTCGTGGAATCAGGACATTTTTGTCTACGAAAAAATCTAAATCCCAAAAAGGCTGAGTGCCAACAATGTAGGCGATTGGTTCATTTTTGCTTCTTCTCTCAATCATCACCTCAAATTGGTCTGGATTGGCAGCATGGGCAAGTAATATTTCTCTTTCCCTGCGGTTCATTTCATCTTGGCAAGCTTGGCAATTCTGTCGGCAGTAGCGAGGGCCTCAATAAGCTCATCTAGTGCTCCATCCATTACTTGCTGAAGTTTGTAGATAGTAAAGTTGATGCGGTGGTCGGTGATGCGTCCCTGTGGGAAATTATAGGTTCTAATCTTTTCAGAGCGGTCACCGGAGCCGACCATGATTTTTCTCTCACTAGCTCTTTTCTTGCGTTGTTCTTCTTCCTTGGCTTCAAACAATCTAGTTTTTAAAAGTTTCATTGCTTGTTCTTTGTTTTGATGCTGAGATTTTTGAGTTTGACAGGCAACAACGACTCCAGTTGGCAGATGTGTAATACGAATTGCAGAACTAACTTTGTTAACGTTTTGTCCGCCAGGACCGGATGATCGAAACGCATCAATCTTTAAATCTTTTGCTTCGATTTGAACATCAACGTCTTCTGCTTCCGGCATAACCGCAACCGATGCAGCCGAGGTATGAACACGACCAGATCCCTCGGTTGCTGGAACTCTTTGTACACGATGTACGCCGCCTTCATATTTTAGTTTGCTGTAGGCTCCTTTTCCAATAATGCTAAAGATTGCTTCTTTATAGCCGCCTAATCCAGTTGGGCTGGTTGCAATAAATTCGAGCTTCCAGCGGTTTTTTTCTGCATAGCGAGTATACATTCTTAAAAGTTCTCCTGCAAAAAGGGCCGCTTCATCGCCACCGGTTCCGCCACGAATTTCCATTATAATATTTTTTTCATCATATGGATCCTTTGGGATCAAAAGGATTTCTAGCTGGTTGTTTATTTCTTGTTGTTTTTGTGTGAGTGTTTCTAGTTCTGATTTTGCAAGCTCAGCCATCTCAGGGTCTTCGAGTAGTTTTTTTGTTTCGTCAATCTCTTGATTAACCTTTTTTAATTCGCGGTAAGGGGCAACAACTTGTCCAAGTTCAGCAAATTCTTTAGAATAATTTTGGAATTTTTCGCGGTCGGATATAACTTCCGGTTTAGAAAGTGCTAGTTCTAATTCTTTATACCTATCCTCAACTTTTGATAGTTTGGATTCTAGCATGGGGGGTTACTTCTTAGCTTTTTTGGCTTTTTTTGCTACTGACTTTTTTGTACTTGGTTTAACTCTTTTTTTACTTTTAGAAACTCTTCGTTTCACTTTTTTAACTTTTGCATTGGCATATTTCTTCTTGAATTTTTGTACCCTTCCTTCTCTATCTATTAATTTTTGTTTACCAGTGAAAAGTGGGTGGCAGGCAGAGCAGATATCAACACGAATGTTATCTTTGGTTGATCCGATCCTGTATTCTGCACCGCAGGCACACTTTGCTACAGTATTATAATATTTTGGGTGAATCTTCTCTTTCATTACATTATAAGTATAACATATTGATTTAGTTCTTGACAATACAAAAATTATTACAGATTATGATATAATTAAACATCCTAATATTTGGAGGGGAAAATGAGATATAAAAATATACTTTTATTGTTTGTTATGTTCTTGTTGGTATCGGTTGCATTGTTTGGTTGTGGAAAACAGACTGGACCTGGGGCCAATGCTTCGGCTCCTTCTGTTTCATCTGTGTATCCTGTTGCCGGTGCCACAGCTGTTTCCCGCAACACTTACCTAACTGCAACATTTAGTCAATCGATGGATGCGTCGAGTATCACGACTTCAACCTTTAAACTATCCTCTAGCTCAGGTTTTGTAACTGGAACAATAAGTTATGATGCATCTTCAAAAACTGCAACATTTACTCCATCGGCTGTTTTGGGCGTGAATACTGCATATTCTGCAACTGTTTATACAGGAGTAAAAAATAGCTCAGGGATTGGAATGAATGCAGATTATGTTTGGAATTTTACTACTGGTTCTTCGTCTGATGTATTAGGTCCTACAGTTGTATCTGTTTCTCCTGTAAGTGGAGCAACAGCTGTTTCAACTTCTACGGTAGTTAGTGTGATATTTAATGAAGCGCTTGATCCTTCTACTCTTACTGATTCGACCTTTACATTAAGCTCTACATCTAGTGCGGTGACAGGGACGGCTACTTATAGTGTTAGCACTAAGACAGCTTATTTTACACCGAGCTCCCCATTGGATTACAACACTACTTATACTGCTTTGCTAATTAATGGGATAACTGATTTAGCAGGTAATCCATTATATTCAACATTGCAATTGGAGTTTGGGATTCAATATACGTGGAGTTTTTCAACAGAGAATTCTTGGATTGTGAAAACTACTTCTGCTTCTTTTCCTAACAGAAGACATCATGCTTCACTTGCCTACGATGGAAAGGTTTGGGTAATTGGTGGATGGGATGGAACTAATTACATGAATGATGTTTGGTATACATCGGATGGTGCGACCTGGACTCGAGCCACTGCTTCAGCTAATTTTGATGCTAGGACCTATCATGCCGCTTGTGTCTTTGATGGTAAGATGTGGGTTATTGGTGGGCAAGGGGTTGTTGGGGCTGATGGAGGAACCAGGGCCTGGAGAAAAGACGTATGGTATTCTACCGACGGAAAAACATGGACTAGAGAAACGGCAACTGCCCCTTTTGGAGAGAGAACCTTTCATAAATTATTGGCATATGATAGTGGTTCTGGAGAAAAAATGTGGTTAATTGCTGGAACGGATAATGAGAGTTTAGATATATCAAATAATGATGTCTGGTCTACATCTGATGGTTCTTCTTGGACTCGGGTAACTTCATCGGCAGCATTTTCGGCAAGAGTATATTTCGACGCTCTTGTATACGATAGTAAAATGTGGGTGATCGGTGGATTTGATACAAATAGATTGAATGATGTTTGGTACTCAACTGATGGTTCGACTTGGACTCAGGCAAATGGATCAGCTGATTTTGAGGAGAGAACAGATTTTGTTGCTTTAAATTATGATGGTTATATGTGGGTTCTTGGTGGATATCACACTCCGGACTATGATAATGATGTTTGGAGATCGACCAATGGTGTGACCTGGACTGAGCAATCTTTTGCGAATTCGTTTACTCCAAGGATATTTTCTTCCGGAGTTGTTCAAAATAGCAAGATGTGGATCTTAGGTGGAACAACCACGGTTGCAAACAATGATGTCTGGGTCTATCCTTAATCTATAACGTAAATATATAGTGTTTAAGGATATTCTTCATATCATCTGTTGCTTGTGTTTCATTATGAAATGATGTGTAAATTACAGTTCCAGATCCGGAAGCAAATTGTACTGCCAATGGTTTGTCTGTCATGGTGCTTGGTGTTATTGATGTTGTGAATGTTCCCCTAATTAGATTTGTAGTGCTTGTTCCAATAGAATTAATTACAACCCATCCGTTTTCCTCGTACTTGACATCGATACTAGTTTTACCAATCGCACTCACAATAGAGCTATCAAGAACAGTTGCTGTAATATCCTGCGCGTTTCCTATTTCTGCTGCGGTTGCGTCAGTGTCATCACCATAAAAATCGATAAAACTAGAAAAAGCAAATTCAACGTATGGATAAGCCCAGTCAGATACATAAAGCGATCCACCAGAACTTACAAAGTTTTGCAAATTGGCTATTACAGAGGCATTGTTATAATAGGTTTTGTAAACGTTGGATCCACAATTAATAAAAATAATGTCGTACGAACTAATATTGCTAAAGGTAGTCAGTTGGGAAGGAGTTATTGTGTCATAAGAGTATCCTAAACTAGTGATGATAGTTTCAATGTGATCATATGCAGTTCCACTTTGTGAATTTCCAAGGATAACTGCAATACTTGGTACGGTATCTGATGTTCCAATACTAATATCCCCCAAAGCTACGTCCACTGATGAACTGGTTACTGATATCGTTTTGCCGAAACCACCTATTCCAGCATATATTGTTGTGGTGCCACTAATGGCGATGAGTGAAAAGCTTCCATCTGAAGCGGTTGTAGTGGTGCTTCCAGTTGGGTCAGTTGCGGCTGCAACAATCGTACTTGAGGTGATTGGATTAATTGAAACGGTACAGCCACCGATAGGAGATGTTCCGTCAGCTGCATAAATAGTCCCCGTAATTGTTATTGTTTCTGTTGAATCCTCAACAACTCTTCCACATCCAGCCACTAAAACAATAAGGCCCAACGTCAGAAATGTTAATCCAAGTAATAATTTTTTCATATTTATTCCCCCTCACAATCGATAGGGTATTATACCAGATCAGATTACTTCTTGACAATACATTATATAAGGAGTAATCTTTCCTTTTAGGAGGATTTTTATGAATAAAATTGTTATATTGGTATTGCTTTTTATGTTTATTTTTGTTTCAGTCGGTTTTGCAAGTCAGGAAGAAGAAAAAACAAAAATAAACAATGAGATCAGAAGACTAACTGTTAAACTAAAGACTTCGAAAGTGAAGAGCCATCGTGTTAAGATTCAAAAACTAATTCTCAAATATAAGCAAAGATTAGCAAGAATTCAGGAGGAAGAGCTTTTATCCCAATCTGGAATGAACAAATATGCATTAGAGGGGAGAGTTGCATCCCTTGGGTTTGGTGGGGGAGGTGCACTTCTTTCTTTAGGATATCAGAAGCTTGGTGGTCCTGCATTGCTAAGGGGTGGAGTTGGTTATGGTTTGGGCAGTAATTATTCTATTCTTGAGGCAAAAGCGGGTCTTGGTTATATAATTTCTGGAAAGAATTATGTTGCACTTGATTTGACTTATGCTAGCTATTCAAAGAAAATTGAGGGTGTTTTAGGTGTTTCAGGAAATCTTGGTGCAGGTGGATCAATTGGTGTAGGAATAATATATGGCCATAAGATAAATAATCTTTTAGCAGAAATTGGATATGTGACTAATTTAGGTGTAATGGCAAAATTGGGTATTTTATTTTAGTGGATTAATTGGATTGTTGTATATAACAAAAGCGGAATAATTACTTATTCCGCTTTTGTTGTTTTTAGTATATAATAATGCTCTACATGAAAAAAATAGCACTTATTTTAATTTTGTTTTTAGCACTAGGAATAATGGGGTGTGGTGGTGATGATTCTTCGGGAACTGGATCAACTCCAAGTACGACAAATCCTACTGTCGGTTCTCCTCAGCCTGGTGTTACTGATATAGAAGTCGGGTCAGGTGGTGGACCGGAGGGGACTCCCGGAGGGAGTACGGTTACTATTTATACAGTTGTTGTTGATAGCACAACCCTGGATCCAATTGATAATCTAAAGAGTGGAAATTTTGAAATAACTATCCAAGCTGGATCAGCTGCGGCACAAGAGTGTAGTTTAGTAAGTTTAGAATATAAAACTGGGCAGTCTGGAGAACCGATTTCTTATGCTATGATTCTTGATCGAAGTGTTTCAATGCAGGTAACAGATATTGCGAGTTTGCAGGCAGCTGCAACGGCTTTTGTAAATAGTATGTCAGCTACAGATGAGGGAGCAGTAATTAATTTTGGACAGGATAATAATGTTGATCAGGGGCTGACCACTAGCAAAACTAGTTTAATCAACGCAATTGAAAATCCATCTACACTTATTAAAGGTAATACTTATCTCTATGATGCCATTTATACAGGAATAAATACGGTTAAGAGCGGGAGTAACACCCGTAAAGCGGTTTTAGCTATGACCGATGGCTCTGATACCGGTAGCACGTATTCAAAAGCAAATATTATTGAAGAGGCTCAGGATAATAATGTTCCAGTCTATACGATCGGATTAGGACATGCTTCAACAGTTACTGCATACAAGACGCTTTTGCAGGATGTTGCATCGAGTACTGGGGGACTGTACTATCAAGCACCGACCAGTATCGATTTGTTGAATCTATATTCAAAGCTTTCTTCAGCTCTCTCAAGTTATTATGTGATGGTCTTTTCCTTACCGGCGGGACAGGTTTTACAATCTGGAGTAACTTATACGATTCAGGTATCAATTGTTAGCTATGGAAGCATTACTTCCTCGGCAACTTTTACACTTACACTATAAAAAGGAGATTTGTTATGCATTTTGGAATAGAGAATGTTAGAAGAGAAGATCCGGAAATTGCAAAGGCGATTGATCAAGAGCTTCTGAGGCAACAGACTAACCTGGAATTAATAGCCTCAGAAAACTTCACTTCACGTGCAGTGCTTGAAGCTGCAGGGAGTGTTTTAACCAATAAATATGCCGAGGGATACCCTGGAAAACGTTATTATGGTGGGTGTAAACATATTGATGTTGTAGAGTCACTTGCAATAGAGAGGGTAAAGAAACTATTTAACGCTGAGCATGCCAATGTACAGCCTCACTCTGGTTCACAAGCTAATTTTGCCGTCTATATGGCCTTTCTAAAACCGGGAGACACTGTTTTAGGCTTAGATTTGTCCCATGGTGGACACTTAACTCATGGTAGCTTTGTCAACGTTTCTGGTATTTTATATAAATTTGTTCCATATGGGGTAAGAAAAGATACAGAAACTATTGATTATGATAAGCTAGCAGACCTTGCAAAAAAACATAAACCGAAAATGATAGTTTCAGGGGCAACCGCCTATCCACGTATTTTTGATTTTAAGCGTTTAAGAGAAATTGCAGATTCGGTTGGGGCGATTCTAATGATTGATATTGCTCACATTGCAGGATTAATTGTTGCAGGAGTTCATCCGTCACCGGTTCCATATGCACAAGTTGTAACTTCAACTACCCATAAGACTCTTCGAGGTCCCCGTGGTGGTCTTATATTATGCAAAGAGGAATATGCCAAACAGATAAATAAGGCAGTCTTTCCTGGAATTCAGGGTGGGCCGCTGGAGCATATCATTGCAGCAAAAGCAGTTGCCTTTAAAGAGGCTGCAACCCCAGAGTTTAAAAAATATCAGCAGCAGGTAGTTAAAAATGCCAGAGCCATGGCAGATGAGTTTATTAAATTAGGACTTCGCCTTGCTTCTGGTGGAACGGACAATCATCTTATGTTGGTTGATGTTAGAAGTAAAAAGATAACCGGAAAGATTGCAGAGAAAACATTAGATGAAGTTCAAATAACTGTTAATAAAAATACCATTCCGTTTGATCCAGAAAAGCCATTTGTAACTTCTGGAGTTAGAATTGGAACCCCGGCAGTTACATCTCGTGGAATGAAAGAAAATGAAATGAAAATAATAGCACAGTTGATTGATAGGGCATTATCTGGTAAAGATAAAGAAGAACTTAGAAAAGAAGTTATTGATTTATGTGGGAAGTTTCCTCTGTATTCATAAAGGAATTTGAATGATTGAATTAAGAAATGTGACTAAAAATTTTTCCAATGGAGTGGATGCACTGCTTGGAGTAACCCTACATATTGGCAAAGAAGAATTTATTTTTTTGGTTGGTCCCTCAGGTGCTGGTAAAACTACTCTTATGAAAATGCTTTATAGGGAAGAAGTTCCATCAGCCGGACAGGTTGTGGTTGATAGAATTAATGTTACAAAGTTGAATGAAGATCAAATTCCGTACTTACGCCGCAATATTGGGGTAGTTTTTCAGGATTATAAACTTTTACTAAGGCGCACTGTCTATGAAAATGTTGCTTTTGCCCTTCAGGTAACCGGAGCTGCTCGTTCTCAAATTAGAAGAAGAACAATGCAGGCCCTTGAATTAGTCGGCATGATGAAGAGAGCAAAGTCTTTTCCGTCAGAGCTTTCTGGTGGAGAGAAACAAAAGACTTGTATTGCTCGAGCAATTGTTAATACCCCACCAATCTTGTTGGCTGATGAGCCAACCGGAAACCTCGATCCACAGACCTCTTGGGACATTATGGAATTACTTGATAAAATTAACAGAAGGAAAACAACTGTTGTGGTTGCGACCCACAATAAGAATATTGTTGATGGGATGAAGAAAAGGGTAGTTGCAATTGAGGGTGGGAGGATTGTTCGTGATCAACAGTTGGGGATGTATAATCACGATGAGTAGCGTGTCTAATTTTGAATTTTTTCTAGTTGAGGCAATTAGGGGAGTATTTCGCTCGCCCTTGATGAGTTTTGTTGCAATTGGTATTGTAACTGTTACCTTGACCATATTCGGTTTTTTTCTTTTGGGGGTTGTGAATTTGGGAAATATTGTCTCGGATATGGGGGCAAAACTTGATATAACTTCTTATGTTAATCAGGATTTAACAGCTCATGAAGCGGCAGATCTGCAAATAAGACTGTCAAAAATTGATGGTGTTGAGCTGGTTAACTATTACTCAAAAAATGATTCATGGAAAGATTTTAAAGAAGATTATGCGGGAAAGCTTGATTTGGAGGATGTTATTTTAGAAAATCCGCTTCCCAATACCTTTGCCATAAAAGTTCGTAATCCCGAAGTGCTTCCATTGGTTGCTGCATCTATCTCAAAAATAAAGATTATTGATGAAGTTAGATATAGTGGCAAACTGATAAATCAAGTTCAGCACTTGGTGGATGCAGTTAGGATTGGTGGATTTATTTTGGTATTACTCTTGTTTTTTGCGACCTTATTAATTGTTGTAAATACAATTCGCTTAACTGTTTTGGCGCGAGAAGCTGATATATATATAATGAAGCTGGTAGGGGCTACCAGCTCTTTTGTTCGTTGGCCTTTTGTTATTGAAGGAATTTTGATTGGTATAGCCGGAGGAATTATTTCTGTCTTAATATTGCGCTCAAGTTATGAGACTCTGGCTTTTAAAATCGGATCTGCTTTCCCATTTTTACCGGTTGTAACAGATTCTTTCCTTTTAACTGTAATCTTTGCTGCAGTTGGGATAGCTGGTTCTATTCTTGGAATGATAGGAGGATATATTTCGGTATCGAAATTATTAAAAAATGCTTAAATTTTTAAGAAAAAACGCAAAATGGATGTTATTCGTAGTGGCTTTTGTATTTATTTTTTCAATTCTTTATGGAATGAGCTTTACTGTAGGACGGGGAGGAGGGCAGAAGAAAAATCAGGGATTTCTTAAGATAAATGGTAAAGAAATCGATCCTGCTCATTATAATCGCATTTACGATAAATTGAGATCTGGTTATCCCAATAAGCTTTCTCCAAAAGAGATTCTTTACTTGCAGAGCATGACTATTTCTCAAACAATTGATTTTACACTAATGCTTAATCAGGCAAAACGAGAAGTAAAGATTTCTGGCGCAGAACTTAATCGTGCAATTGAGAGTATCGCTAAGCAGCAAAAACTAAATTCGGTAGACCAATTGAAGAGATTGTTAAAGAGATCTGGTATGAAATGGAATGATTTCAAAAAGATGGTAAAAGACGATATATTGGTTCAAAAACTAGTTACTAAAAAACGCAATGAGATTAAAGTTAGCCCTAATGATTTGCGCGAGATTAGAGCGAGCCACATATTAATTCGTCATCAAAAGGGAAAAGAAAAGGAAGTAAAGACAAGGATTAAAAATATTTATAAGCGGGCAAAATCGGGGGAAGATTTTTCAAAACTGGCAAAGAAATATTCCGAGGATCCAGGGTCAGCCAAGAAGGATGGAGATTTAGGTTATTTTACTACAGGTGCTATGGTTGCCCAGTTTGAAGAAGCTGCTTTTAAACTTAAGCTTGGAGAAATTAGTCAGCCAGTTAAAACCGATTTTGGATATCATATAATTAAATTACTCAATACTCGCTTGAGAAAAATTAAAGGTGAGAAGGATGTAGAAAAAGCAATTTTGCTGGATAAACAGCAAAAGTATTTTTCTAATTGGATGTATTCTATAAAGAAAGATACCAAGATAGAGATGCTTGATCCTTCTTTGCGTGCACTGGATTTGCGTCTTAAGGGTAAGCTTAACGAGGCTTCTTATGAATACCAGAAAGCAATAAATCTTAATCCAACTAATGCTTATCTACACGTTTTTTTGGGCGACCTCTACGAAGAGCTGAAAAAAGACGATTTGGCAATTTTGGAATATAAAAAGGCAATAAGTATTACATCAGGGGATCCGACCCTTTATATTTTATTGGGAGACTTGTATCAGAAGAACAAGAAGAGATCTTTAGCAATTGAGCAGTACAAAAAAGCTTCTCTAATTGCTGGTGATTTTAAAGCTATTCATGAAGAATTAGTGAGTAAATTTAAAAAGGTTGGAGCAACCAGTTCAGTTAGAGCGGAGCTTGCAGAAATTGCTCGAATTGACAAAAAGCAAGCTTTTGAGAAGAGCCTTCGCGAAAAGGAAAGAAAATTAGTTACGGAATAGATCTTCGCCGAAGCCAAGAAGTAATTTGACTGATTCTTCTGTTGTTCCTTCTGCATAGATTCGAAGGAGTGGTTCTGTTCCTGATGGTCGAAATAATATCCAGCTTTCGTCTGAAAAGTTTAATTTTACCCCGTCTAATGTTTCAACTTTGGTAATTTTCTTATCTGCAAATATTTTTGGTGGATTTGACTTGATTTTGTTCAATCCCTCCAACATTTTATCCCTGTTTGTTAACTTGAGATCGATACGATTATAATGGTAGTATCCCAGCTCATCCATTATTTCGTCTAGTATCTGTTTTAGGTTATAACCGCTCTTTGCCATAAGTTCAAGAAGCAGTAATCCACAGAATGTTCCATCTCGTTCAGGTAGGTGTCCATATATTCCCATTCCGCCGCTTTCTTCTCCACCAATAATGACTTTCTCTTTTAACATTATATTTACAATGTGTTTAAATCCTATTGGAACCTCGTCGAGTTTTAGTTTATATTTTTTTGCCTGTTTTTCTATTAATCTACTAATATTAAATGTTTTAACTACTTTGCCCTTTAATTTTTTATTTTCTACCAAATGTTTGAGTAATAAAGAGAACATATTATGTGATGATAAATATGCTCCACTTGGGTCCACCGCCGCCAAGCGGTCTCCATCTCCATCTAAAACAATACAAGTAGCATATGCTCTATCGAATGTTTTCATATAGGAGATCGTATCTTCTAAGTTAATTGGCAGTGGTTCTGGATTTATTCCACCAAAAGAAGGATCGCGATTGCCATGGATTTCTTCTACGTCTACTCCGTATTTTTGTAGAATGTCTTTTATATATCCTGCACCGGAGCCATACATTGGGTCAACAACTATTTTTATTCCGGATTTTGCAATTAAATCAAAGTCGATTAATTTTTCAAGTTGTTTAAAGTAATCAGGTTTTGGATTAACTATTACAATATTACCTTCATTTTTAATTTTTAATTTTTCATTTTTAATTTGACTTATGTTTTTTTCTACGACTTTTGTAACCTCCGGCCGTGCTGATCCTCCGAAGGCCTCTTTTATTTTAAAACCATTCCACTCTGGAGGATTATGGGATGCGGTAATCATTATTCCAGCACCAAGTTTATTATGATTTACAATAAATGAGAGAACGGGAGAGGGGACTGATTCTTTTGTTAACAAGACCCTTATTCCATGAGTGCTACATATTTCGGCGGACTTTTGGGCAAAGTCTTCTGATTGAAAACGGTTATCATATCCAACTGCGACGCCTTTTTTATCTAATTTATTGTCCTTTAAGTATTTTATGAAAGCCAGGGTTACTTTTTCAACATTTTCAAAAGTAAATTCATCGGCAATTTTAGCGCGCCAGCCATCTGTTCCAAATTTAATCAAAGTAGTCATCACCAAGTTCTTTCTTTAATTCTTCTTCTATCATTTCAATCGACATATTATCAATTTCATCATCTTCTTCAATTATTTCGTGGATATAACAAGAGCTTAACGGAGTATCGTTTTTGAAGAATTTTGTAGTTATTAAACGGTTATTTGGGCAGTCTCTCTTAGGTAAGAGACCCGAATCCCGGCAAATATTCATTTTAACCAGTCCTTCTGGTTTGGGGAAGGGTATTTCTGGTTTGTCTTTTAAAACTTCTTGCATAAAAGATTTCCACATTCTAGGACAGACTCCTACCTCTGCAACGCCTTTCATGGATTTGTTATCATCATTTCCTACCCAGACGCCAGTTACGAGTTGAGGGACAAATCCGATAAACCAGGCATCTCTAAATTCTTCTGTTGTTCCTGTTTTTGCTGCAGCTTCGCGTTTTATTCTTCCTCTAAATCCGGTACCACGAGAGAGGACACCTTTCATCATATCAACTAAGACCGCTACGGTATTTTTTCCAATTACACGTATCTCTTTTGTTTTGTGTTCTTGCAATATAACATTATCTCTACTAATTATTTTCTTAATTGAGAAGGGGGCGTTCCTGACGCCATTATTTGCAAATACTCCAAAGGCAGATGTCATTTCAAGCAATGTTACATCGTAAACACCAAGGGTGAGTGCCAAGGCGTATTCAAGTTTGCTTCTTATCCCAAGACGTCTTGCCATATTGATTACAGAAGCAGCCCCAACTTGTTCTAAAAGTTTAATTGATGGGATATTTAGGGATCTTTCAAGAGATTCTTGCATGGTAACATTACCACGAAATTTTCCATCAAAATTATTTGGTGTCCAAACTCCCTCTGGATTCCACTTGTTTGGAAAGACCTTAAAGGTGGTTTTATCATCTGCTAGGATTGTTCCAGGAGACATCCCTTTCTCAACTGCGGCAGCAAAGACAAATGGCTTAAATGAACTGCCAGCCGGTCTCTTGGCTTGTGTTGCACGATTGAACTGACTCTTATAGAAATTTGCTCCTCCGATCATGCTCTTTATTTGTCCATTACGTGGATCAATAGATAGAAGAGCTGCCTGACTAAACTTATATTTGCTTCCTTCGTTTTCTATAAATTTATCAACTACTCTTTCTGCATGTGCCTGCATCGATGTATTTAAAGTTGTATAAACTTTGAGCCCACCCTTATAAACAACCTCTTCCCCAAATTTTTCTGTTAACTGTTTGATTATATGGCTGATAAAATATGATCCGATTATTCCGCGACTTCTAATTTTTTCTGGATGCAACTTAAATCCTTTTGCATAGGCCTTTTTTGCTGCATCGAGGGAGACCATTCTCTGCTTAACCATATTTACTAAAACGGTTTTTTGTCTTTTTTTAGCGCCTCTAATATTTTTATAAAGAGAGAGTCTTTCTGGTGCCTCAATTATTCCGGCCAAAACAGCTGCTTCGGAGAGATCTAGCTCGCTAGCGTGTTTGCCAAAATATAAGAAAGCTGCTGCTTCTATTCCATAAGCATTATGTCCCCAGTAAATTTGATTTAAATATAATTCTAAAATTTCTTCTTTGCTAAAGCGTCGCTCAATTTGCAGTGCCAAAATTGCTTCTGCAAACTTTCTAACAAAGCTTCTTTTCTTAGTTAAAAACAAATTGCGGGCCAGCTGTTGAGTTATGGTTGATCCGCCTTCCCTTACTCTTCCAGCTTTGATGTTTCTTACCGCTGCACGGGCAACACCGAAAAAATCAATACCCCGGTGTTTATAAAAGTTTTTATCCTCTGTGGAAACGACTGCCTTTGGAACAAGGTGTGAGATTTGAGATAAGGGGACGACTCGTCTATTTTCTTCTTCGTGTAGTCTAGCTAAAACTTGATTGTCATCAGAATATATAATAGTAGCCTCTGATGGTAGATATGTGTTAATTGTGTTTACATCAGGTAGTTGGCTTAGTACCTGCGCCAAAAAACCAGCAATAGCTGCCACAATAATAAAAAGTAAAATAAGTCCGATCTTTGGAAGGTTTTTCTTAATATTCAACATTCTCTAAATTATATCACACCTCATCCACCACAAGCTATGCTTGTGGTCCCCCTTCTCCACAGAGTGGAGAAGGATTTTTCCCTTTTCATACCCTCTCCATGCAATGGAGAGGGGAGACCGTTTGAAAAACGGTGGGTGAGGATGCAAGTTTTGAGGGGGTTGATACGATAGAATAATCGGGAGATGCTATAACTATGGCAATTAGATTTAATTTAGGAAGTACATCAAGGTGGCTTTACGGCCTTTTGGCTGGTAAGAAGTCACAAGTAGTTCGTCAGGCTTTGTCTAAAGCTTCGCGTGCTTGGTATGGAAGTAATAACGTTGCTTATAACTATACGACTCATGATGGAACAAAGAAACAAGGCTATGCACCGTTAATGCCTTATTTAGTTTATAAAGGACTTGATCAAGAAGATCCAAAAGGTCCGGCTGCACATCTTCAAAAACCAGGAGAGAAGAATGAAAGTCCTGGAGAAAGATATTCTTCTCCTCTTCTTGGTAAAAATGTTGATATCATTGTTGGTGACAGTGCGGTAGGGTAAGGAGAATAAAATGGAAATTAGTTGGTTATCAATTTTAATCGGTTTTGCAGTAGCAGGGTTGTTTTTTAACCTTTCTAGAATTTTTGCTGCTTCAATAAAAAAGAAAAAGGCTCAAAAAAACTTAAAAAGAATTGAAAGAGAAATTCATCAGATAAAAAATCAGCTAAAAAGAAAGAGCGAAGCGCTGAAGAAAAGTTTGGAAAAAGATCTAGAGGAGGCTGGTAAATAATGGGTGAGCCAGGAAGAATAGACAGAAGAGCTGCGGAAAGGACTCACTTTTCGTCTCCTAGTTATAAAACTCCCAAACCTCCTGCCAAACCAAAAAGTGATGTTGAACAACTTTTTTATACAATGCTTGGTTTGATTAGAAGGGCGGGTAATTTTGGTAAAAATTTTGTTTCATTTATGAATGGAATTGTTAAAGATGGCTGGGTTAAAATTGACGATGATTTCTGCGAAAAATTAGCTAAAATGTTACAAGTTCCTGAAAGGTTTATAAAACTAGCAAATGTTCTAAAACTTTTTGGGGCTGGACCCAGTGGATTGGTGCGGGTAGCGGTTGCTGCAAAAAGATTGAAGGAGCTTGCTCCGCAAATTAGAATGAAGATGTCGACTATTGGCCAAGGCTTAGTCGAACTATTTCGGGCTTCCGCTATTTATTTTGCGAAAAGTGCCAGGGAAGACCATCCTGATTTTAGAATAACTGATCATGCCAAACATCATATCCTGCCTTATAAAAAGGCGCTTGGATATGCCTACAGGCTTTATGTTCAAAATAATAAGGATAAGAAAAATGTAAGTAGGGCTATTATCGTTATTAATCGGCTTGGTAAAATGACCGATGCTCAGATTAGAGGATTAAAAGTTACGAATCCAGAAATTCAAGATGCAATAACGGCCTATTACATGGCTCAGATGGATATGGTGATTTACGGTAGGCCAAATTATGATGTTGATCCGAAGATTAATTATGAAGATAAGGCGGTTAGAGATGCCTATCTTGAAGTGCTTTGTCATTATGCCAAAAATGGTTTTATTCCTTTTGATAAGATCGGTAATTTTAACCAAGATAACTTGCTTGCTTGGGCAAAAAACCATTCACATATCAATTTAGATGCTAATTTATCTGCTGATGCGAAAGAAAAAGCCAAGGGACCAGCAAGTTCACAACCCCTCTTCTCTACGTAATAATTTTCCCTTTTTCACGCAAGTTTTTAGCCAATTCTCCCGATATATATAATGTATAGCCTGCCTGCCGGCAGGCAGGGAGAATGAATGCCTAATAATATTCAAGTAGATAATAAATATCTAGAAAGCATATATAAAAAATATGGTGAAAATAATCCTTATGGGGTTACTAAGTCATCTGGCTATATTGAAAATACTGATGGAAATAATTCTAATGTAAACAAAATTAGTGGAGATAGCTTTACCCTCAGGGGACCAAAGAGTAATTCAAACCTAGATGTTTTAGAATATGCAGAAGACTCAATTTATAACTTAATGAATGGACTTAATCCAGAAGATTGCTATGTTAAAAACAAAGATGGTTACTATGAATTAAAAGAAGATGTTTTGCAGTTTATTATGAGCAGAATTAAATCGTTAAATACAATTCAGGTTTTTATTGCAATGGGTTCAAAGGGCAATGCAATCGAGATGATCTACGAAACCATGAGTGGGGATTATAAGGACGCAGAAGAGCGAGCTAGAAAGGTTCCAGAATTTTTAGATCTAGTTCTAAAGAACAATAAAAGTATTTCTGGATCAATTAATAATTTTGTTTCAGAAATATTCCAAAAGGTTTTAGAAGACAACCAGAATGTTTTTACAGACAGAAAAAATGCAGCAGAGGATGAGGCAGAAGAGTGGCATGACTATCTTCCATTTTGTGATGATGAAGAATGGTTGGTAGAGGAAATGCGTAATGAGACTCTAAAATTTTATAATGCAATGCGCAAGAGCTTGCTCTCTATGAAAAAGGTTTTTAACCAAGTCACTATTTCTGGAATTGATCCAACCGCAGTTGAAAAACAAAACAAAATTGCAGAAGAAGCAATAAGTAAAATAAAGCCACCCGATATTAAGGTTGTTGAGGAAGATGATGTGGAGGGAGGAGCGTCCCTTGGAACGACAATAGGAATCCTAGTTGAGGGTATTCCGGGTCTTGGTGCAGCATTGGGAGCCCTAATTGGAGGACTTACTGGAACTAAGCAGAGGCTTAGTACTGATCAATTGATCGACATTAATGTCTTTAAAAAAGAACTTTCCGATATGAAGAGCCGTTTTAATGCTCCAATTAATGCTCAAAGAAATCAATTGGCAAGTAGCAAGGGGAGACAGGAAGCACGTAATCTTGTATTTGAGACTATGTCAAAAATTGAGACCGGTAGTACCAAAATGCGTGCAGTTGAACAGGTCTTTGAAGAAGAGGCTTCACAAAAAACACAATCACTTGATCGTATGATAAATGCTGCGATTATCACTGCTAAATTACAGAACCAAGCAGTTAAATTAAATAGAAAACTTGAAAAGATGAGAACCCTTGAAGCTAAGCTAACCTGGTTTTTAAAGAGTTTTGCTACAGTTGCGGCAGTTGTTGTTGCAATTGTTGGTCTTGCTTTGAGTTGGACCGGTGTTGGTTTAGCTATTGCGGTTGCTGCAATTGGAACGCTGGCTGCTCTCTCTGCACTAGCCAATGCCTATCTTACAGCAGATGATGAATACTCGGACGATGTTTCTAAAGACGGACACGAAGAGACAGCTTATGCCGAAGGACAGACTATTGATGAGGCTCTAAATAGAGCTCAAAATGCAATGGGTTCTATAAATCGTTCGTATATTGAGGATTCTTCTGACGGAAAGAAGAGAATAAATGATGATCGAATTGCGACGAAAGCGGCTGAATTAGCCTCGGCGCAAGCAGGTCTTAGGATTATTAGTCAATCAAAAAATACCGCTTTTTCTATAACCGGAGCAGTTTTCTCTGCAATGTCTGGAATAAAATCAATTGCTTCTGTTTCGCCACTTTACAATGCAGTTTATCAGACCCAAATGCAAGACCAGACTTCAATTTTTAATCGTTTAGTTTCTAGCTTAAAAGAGTATGAGACTGCACGTAATATGGAAATAGCACAATCAAAAGCCTTAACCGATGCCTGGATAAGTACTGCAATTACAATTGGTATTTCTTGGGCTTGTGCCGGTATCGGAGCTGGGATTGGAACAGCGATTGGTACTTTGGCTTCAACCCTGTTTAGTGTCGGATATGGCTTAGGTCAAGCGGCTGGACAAATAATTGGAGAGATAGGATCAAGTACCGGTTGGTGGGGTGCAGAATGGAGTGATTCTTCTCTGGATAAAGAATATGACAATGTTGATACCGACAAATTTAATATGCCGGACAATGTGCCGGAGACTGGACTTGAGGCCAGTATTGATTATGTTGAAGCTCAGATCTATTCGGAATTATTTAAAGAAGGAACTATGGATACTGGGGATGGGTTCATGGGAGTCAATAATAAGAAAATTATGGAATTGCAAAAGAGAATGGCTCAAATTGCTAATGTTAAAGCAATCTTTACTCTAACTAATAAACTTAGACAAACTTTATCTAATTCCGTTGTTGCTACTATGGGGGGAGTTGTTGTTTCAGCAGAACAGAATTCTCTACAAACTGTTCAGGCTCAGTATAATGCTGCAATGCAAAACTTAGATCACCTGCAAAAGATTAATAACAAAAAAACTGAAATGAATAATGCTTCTCGCAGTGCAGAGAAAACGATAAGTGAAGCTGCAATAAGGGGTGCGGTTCAGGTTGGAGTATCTGTTGTAGGTGGTGCCTTAAGTGCTTTGACAGCCCTAAGTGCTGTTGCTTCTATTGCCAATGCCTTGATGGGTTTTATAAATATTGGGACCGACATGGCAATTGCTCTGGATAATTCGCAAGAAGGTTATGGTGATATTAACTTAGAAGATAAAGAAGAAGCGATGAATGAAGAGGCTAGACGAGACAATGAAAAAGTTGAAGCCGCCTTACTCGAAAAAGCGAGACAAGAACAAACACGCAATAGTAAATTCAACAAGGGAATAATAACCGATTTAGGATCTGGGAAAATAGGGGTAAACAGTGGATATTTATCTGCTGCCAATCAGCGGATCAGGAATCTTGCTCGGGTTCAAAGAGCTATTGCCGAGATGCTTGAAAAGCAACAAGAGACAAAAAACATGGTTGTCCGTGCAATGGGTGGAATTGCGGTTAGCAATGCAATGACCTTAAGGACTTCAGTAAATAATGTTGTCTGGGCAATGCTTAAGGCAACTCAGAGTTCATTTAGTAACTTGAACGTATATGTTCAACGGCATAATCAAATTGCAAATTATGAACGTCAGTTTTATCAAGCACTAGCACGAGGGGTCTTTGATGCTGTAATTGCTTTTTATTCTGTAAAACAAGCAAGCAATCAGCACAAATCTGAGTCGGTAAGGCACAAAATGGGTATGAGTAGAACAAGTAAGCAAAAACTACAAGATAAAACTGCTGTTGATAGAACTACGTTGGAGACAAAGGAGAGAGATGCAATTGAGTTTAGAAGAAAGATGTTCCCAGTTAAACTTGCAACTCAGGTTGTTAAGGAATGGTTGAGTGTAATTGCCGGTGCTATTTATGATAATACCTCAACTGGTTATACGGAGAGAGAAGAGGCTCAAGAACAGGTTAACCAAACCAAGGCAGCTTTAAGAGGAGACAAAGGTGCTCGTGGTATGGCAGCGATGGACCATATGAAGTCAGATAGCGTTGCCTCGCAGTTTGAAATGGGAGAGATTTATCTTGATCAGGAAGCCCGTCGTGCCGGATCCCGTTTAAAGAGAGCTTTGGCAAGGAATATTGAGAATCTTCCTAAGTCCGCTTTAGATAAGGTAAAGATGGCATTATCTACCTATAAAGAGACAACCCAAGCTGCTCGTTTGAATGAAGTTTCGACGAAAAAAGAAGATGAGATTGATAAAACTTTAGCTCAAATACAAGATATTCGCCGAAAAGAAGAGCATAAAATGGTATTTGGTGCCCAGAACCTAGCACAAACAGAGAAGGCTCATGAGACTTTGAAAAGGAGTCTTGAACAATCTGGTAAACCGTCCTCAAAAATATTAATGGAATTAGCTGATTACCTTGAAAAATCAATTGATATGATGCCAAAAAGGCGTGAGGCAGCTAAAAACATGAAGCCATTGATTAAAAAGTTGAAAAAACAGGCTAAAGAATTAAGAAAGATAAGAAACAAGCAGATTAAATTGAAACAAAAGAAAAAAGAAGATCTTATAACTACGTTGGTTCCAAAAAACAAACTACAAAAAGATCCTTTACAAGGTTTTATCCCGGCTAAAGAAATTGATCAAAAGCTTACTTCATTGCAGGAGAAATACTCAGAGTTAAAAGAATTTGAGACAAAATTAAGGGGAAGGGCTCCGGCCCAGCTTGATCCAAGCCAAGTTCAGAAGCTTCAAAGAATGCTTCAGGGTGCTCAGGCGCTAAGCTCTAAGATCCATGCTGCCATGAATGTTCCTCAGGCTCAAATAGAGGCGGCTGAGGCCTCTGTAAAGGCAGAAACTGCTATGGCTGTTCAAAAACAGATTGATAATGTGCTAGATCAGCTTGCAAAAGATAAGGGAAAAGAGCTTGATAAGATGAAGCCCGATGAATTGCAATCCTTATATGAAGATCTTTATAAGAAAGTTTTTATTCCAGCAAGAGAGACTAGGCAGGCAACACTTCGACTTCGTAATATGGTTTTAGCTCGAAAACGAGGTAAGGTTTTAGAACCAGAACAACTTAAAGATATAACAAAGTTTGTTGATCTTTTAATAGGAAAAACAAAAGATGAATATCATAAAACAGTATTGCGCAAGCTTAAATATATTCTTTTAAAATCTGAGCTGACTCCTGATGAAAAACAGTCATTGCATTCATCCTTGAATATATTGGAGCAGGTTACTGCCGAAACAATGCAGAAGATTATGGGTTTTAATAGGCTAGTTGGACAGTTAAATAGGTTGCACAAAGAAAAAACAGCGGTTAGAAGAGCAGATGGCAAAAAGACTGAAGGGAAAGATCTTGAACAGTATAGTGAAAAGAAGATTTCTGCACCGGTTGTAGTTGCAACGAAGGCGGAAAGGCGAGAAGGGACAGCTCGCGAGCTGTCCGTACAGGCTGATGTTCCAGTTGAAACTCTTCGAGATAGATCTGGAACGCTTTTAGCAAAATTAGAATCGAAAATAGATCGTATAAAGAGTTCGAGAAGACAGCTTAAAGTCAGTTCTAGATTAGCGGAGGAAGCATATGCTGCCGGATAAATTTAATAACTTAAAAGACGCGATTTCTTTTCTTGATGAAGAATCAAGAATCGTCCTGCTTGATTTTGATAACAAAAAAGTAGAAGTAAGAAACCTTTTATCTGGCTGCCATAAATACAAAAAAGAAAATCCAGATGTTGCAAAACAGATGAGGACTCTGGCTAATGATAAAATTGACGAACTAGAATCGATTGATTCTAAATTAGATCAAATTTGCAAAAAGCAGGAAGAATTGAGAAAGAAATTGATGTTGGTTTTTAAGAAAGAAGAGAAGAAGGAAGAAAATAAAGAAGGGACAGCTCGCGAGCTGTCCGTACGAAAAGTAATAAAAGCAGAGAAAAAAGAAATAAAAATCGAAGATAAAATAGAAGAAAAACCGGTTTTACAGGTTAAGAAAGTAAAGAAAAAATCGACTCCTAAGAGAGAACCTGAGGCTAAAAGCCTCGGTTCCAAAATACCGAAGCCAAAAGCAGAGAAAAAGAAGGAACCGCGAGTTTCACTCGCAGGTTCCAGTTCTTATCACGATCAAGCCAGCCAAGCTGCAAAAGCACAGAAAAAATTGGCAAGTTTATCCCTCGGTAAATCCTACGGAAATGCCTAATTCCATGCAAGTTTTATAGCCCCCAATACGATTATATATGTGGAGGGCAACTATGAGTTGTAGTGTAGGTAAATCAATACAGGGTTCAAAGCAGAGCGCCAAAAGCGTTTTGGATACACTTAATCTTATTTCTTCGCAACCAAAGAAGAATAATATTAAAACTCTTGGCCCGAAATCAGAACCAGTGAAAGTTGCCCAGATTCACAAACAATTAGGTGGGCTTGGAACAGTAGCAAATTCGATTGCCTAAGGAGAAATTAAGATGGGATTAAGATCTGAATTAGCGGCAAAAGTAGGAGAACTTCTTACAAAACGTGGGAAGAAGCTTCCTGATAATCTTAAAGAACAGATTGCCGGTAAACCAGGACGACCTAGATTGGCGGCTAAAGAAAAAGTTGCTGTTTCAGCTGAAACAGCTAAAACAGCCAGAAAATTATTTAGGGAGTTGTCAGGTAAAGTAAGAGGGGGGAATGTTGAATGTACGGTATAAATGAAGTAAGTGGTTTGCAGCCAAAGGGAAAAGAGGCTCAACCAAAACTAAATAATTTAAAGGTGACCTTTGTTGAGACAGTAAATCAGGCGATTAAGCTTGGACAGATTGTTGTCCCAACAAAGTCACAAACGACTGAGGTGGTTTTTGACAGAAAGAAGATGTGGAATGTGTCTGATGTTAAGTGGTCTGATGAAGAGGAGAGTTTAAATTCTTTTATAAAAAGAATTGAAAAAATATTAAAAAAAGGAGGTGAAAAATAATGCCAAATGCAACGCCGAACAATCCAATGCCGACCAAGGGAGCTTATGATAGCAACGTAGCCAATTTCCAGATTGCGGATGAGTTGTCTCACGTGGGGTCTGGAATAAGATGGGTTACGATGGATAGTACCAAGAATGATGCAACCACAGTGTCTAATAGCTCTAATATGAGCAAAGCAGACCAGGATGCATTTTCCCAAGCCGCAAAAAATGGAAAGGGTGCACAAGGTGGATCTGGTTTCTATTTTAAAGATCCAACCAGCGGAAAGGTACACAAAGCAGATACTATCACCGGTACATACAGATTGCAGGAAATAACCCAGAGAGTTCAGAATATCGTTCAATCAAGTTTGAGCGGAGATAAGATACGGAAAACTCTAGAAGGAAAGGTGCAGAAACTGGAGCAATATACGATTAGGTAAGCAACCAAATAAGAGGGCCAAAAGGCCCCTCTTATAATGCTTCTCAGTAGAGAAATATTATTGGAGAAAAAAGTCCTCCGAAGCAAAGAATGCGAAGGAGGACGGGAGGAAAATAAAAATGGGAGCAAATACAAATCCAGGAACCAAATTTGTACCGGCGGTTAATGCAATGGCCTCGGTGGGGGATAAGAGTAGGCTTAATTTTAAGTCTGTCGCGAAGAAAGTTTTTTGGGACACAATGGAAGAGCTTATGTCTGATTGGATCGATCCGAAAAAAGATCTAAAGGTTCGCGGAGTAACTGTTAAAGCTGCAGATAAGTATGGAATTGCCGGTGTCTATCTCTTTAACCAAGCAATATCTGATGTAAATAATGTGTTTGATGGTGCTAATACTTTGTTTAAGAACAAACTTTCATGGGTTAATAAATTGTCTCCGAGTACAAAATCTTAATAAGGGTGATGAAATAATATGGGTTTTAGCGGTTCAAAACATCAAATGTGGCTCAGAAAGCCAGTCCCCTTTACTCCTTTTGAAATACCAAAAGGAGATACCTGGTATAAACACTTAGATGAAGGGGTTGCCGGATATGAATGGGCAACTGAGCGATTAAACTTCTTATCAGAAATGTTTAAGTTTTTTCCTGAAGCTTTGGTTCAAAAGTTTACAACTCAGGAACTAACCGATAAAGCCAAGAACAAATCTGGTATATTTGCCGATGATGAAATGGGAATCTATAAAGGAAATACTCCCTGGGATTCAACGCCAGGAAGGGGATATGAAAAAGATCTTTTTGGAGCCTTGCATTCTCAGCGTTTGGGCAATAAGTTATGGGGGATAGGGGAAGGATCAGGGTTGAAAGAGAGTATCTCTTATCCAAACGCAGGAGCAACAAACTTAATCAAAAATGGCAATAAGTCTTACAATTATTCTTTAGCCGATGATCCGGCTATTTATGCTAAAAGAGCCTTTCAGGCTGGCTTTGATACTTCAAGATTAGGAGATTATAGACCATATATAAAGGAAGCACTCTCTTTTCTGGCAGGATCTGGCCAGAGTTATTATGAAATAGTAATGTCTGGAATTAACGATACTCAAATTCCCATTATTGGAGGGCAGAAAATTGACTATAACGGGATTAAATGGGGCAATAAATATTCTTATGATAAATGGACCAACAAAGATGCATTTAATTTTATTGTTGGAGTGACCCGTTCCAGACGTTTAGTTTTAACTGTAATGGCAGAATTGATTTGTCCAACTTATATGATCGCAAATAAGGGGCAAATTGGTCCGGATGATGCTGGAATTATTAAGAATTTTGATAGTTGGAGAGAAGATCCTAAAAGAGGAAAATATTTACATGCCAACAACTTAAAAACTTTTGGTATGTTTGTTGGAGGAATGCAACATCATTTAAGAGGTCTTAATGCTGCTCTTACGGGCGGTGTTGGCTATCAAGATGTTATTGCATCGGGTCCGGATGATTCAACTTACCTTGGTGATTTGGGTTACAACGGAGAGATGAGGGGTGCTAGGGAGACAGTTGCGTTTAAGAGATTTAGGTCTTTTATTAGAAGCAAAGCAACAAAATATGTAAGTGGATTGTCTGGTTCTAAGCAGGCGAATGCTCAAAAGATTTTAAACGAGGCTTTCTATTTAAAGGATACTAGTGGTTCAGAAATACCGCAACCATGGTCATCATATATTTATGGGGAAAAAGAGTCTGATTTTGTTGGATGGGACGTATATTCAACAAAATGGGATTCAAAAACTACTGCTGCACCTAAAAATGTAAACCCCAATGCAGGTATTTTACATCCAGATTATACAATCAGTCAGATTACAGGATTAAGTCATAGTCAATTGGTTGGACGGGCTTCTGTTAATGGAAAAAATCTCTACAGAGATAACTGGACTGTGCATGTTGTTGGAACTTTTAGAGAAGCTGAGCAAACATCTAAACAAGCGATGATTAATACTGTTGCTCAGAACTCGGTTATGGGTCTTGATAGCCAGAGAAAAATGAATAAATATCGGGATGATAAAGCTGATGCAATCGTAAAAGAAGAGGAAGAAGAACTAGAGAAAGCTTTATCGGCAAGAGCTGCCGCAATGATAAGAGCAAAGAGTAGGGCAGCAGATCTAAAAGCTGGAGCCAGAATGGAACAACAGAATAGGGCCTCAGCAAATAAAAATCGAGCAAAAAAACAATATAACAAACCAAAAAAGCAGAACAAGCAGAAAGCTAGGAGGAAATCCTAATGAGTGATTTTAATATTGGGGCAGAATTATCTCAAGAAAAGCTCTATGCTGCTGCAAAGATGAAGCAGAAACAGGTAAAACAGCAGGAAGTGGTGAACCATCAGCAAAACCAGGCTACTGGTTTACAGTGGACAACTCAAGCGGAAGCTGCCAATACTCAAAATGTACAAAGTACAGAACAGACTAACAAAGCAGAAATGCAAAACGCAACTAATAAACCAGAAATTATGCCTAATCTAGAAGATGTTGCAACACTTTCAACTACTGTATCTTTAAAACAAAAAAGTGTTCTAGCTCCGGAGCAGAGAGGGATAATCAATGTATCTAGATTTGGTTTAAATGCAGCAGCACTAGAAGAGAGCTTTAAAGAAATATATAGAAAATCAAAATCTCACAATTTACTTTTAGAAAGGTTTATGTCAAATGTGAAATTGGCTGGTTTAAACAGCTTACTTGCTCTGGCTGGTATTTCACCATCAAAGATTGAAGAGATGAAGGCCACGGTTCGCAAAGAAGCATTGGCAGAAATTGAAACAAAATTAAGTCAGGACTGGGCTTATAGTAAAGCCATGGTCGACATTATTTGGGGGTAATTAGTTATGGGTCGAACAAATAGAAAGAAAAAAGCGCAGCTTAGAATTTTGGGAGAAATAAGAAAACAATTAATTCTCCAGGCAGAGCGTTGGGGAAAGAAGGATTATTATACTCCATCTAAGTTAGAAGAGATCGAACTTGATCAATGCCATAAGATTAAAGGTGAGCTTTTGTCTGAAAAGGCAAACCTAGAATATGAAATGCATATGTTAGATTCAGATAAAAAAGAGGTACTAATTAAGCTTGAGAGATTAAACCAGTATTTGAAAAGGGCGGATAGAGTGGTTAATCGTCATGAAAAGAATATTGTAAGATTTATTGAGAAACTAATAGGGGATAAGAAAGCGATTGATAAGGCTTTAAAGGGGATTGAACCGAAATCATTAATTTCGGTCTTAATTTCGGAGAATTAAAATGAAAATATCAGCATGTATGATAGTTAAAAATGAAGAAGAGATGTTAAAGAAAACATTGCCATCTCTCGCATCGGCTATTGATGAGCTGATAATTGTTGATACCGGATCAGATGATGATACTGTCAATGTTGCAAAATCATATGGTGCAAAAGTGTCTCACTTTCCATGGTGTGATGATTTTTCTGCTGCTCGCAATGTTTCAATTGAGAGAGCAGTTGGTGATTGGATTTTGTGGATTGATGCTGATGAAATTATAAAAGAAGAGGATCTTTTAAAACTTAAGAACTTTTTAAAAGATACCTCTGCAAATTCATTTCTATTACCGATAAATGAATGTGAAGTCGATACTCTTGATTCTAATTCCTTTTATTTAAGATTAAAGGTTTTTCGTAATAATTTGGGCTATCATTTTGAGCGTGCTTTTAACGAACAGGTTTGTGATAAAGAAGGAACTGTTGTTTCTGGCCAGTTTTTAAAGGGTGTTCCTATTTATCACTGGGGTTGCCACTTAAAAGAACAGAAGATGAGCGAAAAAATAGGACGAAATTTAAACATATTAAGGCAGCAAATTGCGACTCATCCTAATGATCCTTATTACCATTACTTTACAGCTAATAATCATAAAAAATCCCAGAATTATGAAGCGGCAATTTCAGAATATGAAAAGGCAATTGCTAATTTTTCTGATTGTGATGATAAAATTGATGCAATTATGCAAAAGGGTTGGTCTTATTTTCATTTAAGAAAAGGGAAGTTAGCTGCTGATGCAGCAAAAGAGGTTCTAAGGCATGACAAAAACAATGCAGATGCATATAATTTAATAGGAGTATGTTTGGTTGCAACGGGTCAAAATGACAAAGCAATTAGCGTTTTTGAGCACGTAAAAGATTTAGAGCCAGCAGAGGATTCTGGCGCAAATTTAAAGCAATATAAGTATTTGCCCCATTACTATTTGGGCATTCTTTATGAAAAGGCAGGTAATCTTGATAAAGCCCTTAAAGAATTCAAGAAAGCTTATTCATTTGAGCAGAGTGAAGAAGTTGTGAGCAAAATCGAGGAGTTAAGCCATGGTCGTAAATAAGGTTGGATTACAAGAGCAGGCTGAAGTCGGCAATAAGTCGATTCAGGCTGAAATGGATAGGACCTTAAATTATAAGAAAGAGGCAGAGCGTACTACTGCCCGTAATTTAGCAGAATCGAATACCGCTGACAATGTTCTAAAAGGACTGCTTTCTGACCTTGCCAAGAAGGTTCTATCGGTTGGAGTAAATATAACAGAGTCTCTAAATAATAAAGTAGAGCGTCAGTCTAAGGATGAATATGATCTAATGTTTGATGGGAATCGCGAAAGTACCGACGATTCTGTTAAATTAAGTAATAAATATAAAGTTACGAAAAAACAACAACTAAAGAACAATAATCAAAATAGTCCGAAGTCTGAGGCACAAAAGAAGGCAGGGTCACTAAAAGAATATAGCGCTGCTTATTCACAGTACTTAGTTAATGGTGGAAAAAATAAGCAAAAGAGTATAGCGCTTAAAAAACTGCAAAATCAAATGATAAAGCTAGGTTATTCTGTTAAAGATATCCAGTCTGTAAATAAGAATATTCTAGCAAGTATCCGTTCAGAAATCGCAGCACAAATAAAAGAAAAATATTTGGGTCGTTTGTTGAGTCAAGAAAAGAGTATTGATTGGGCCGCAAATCATAAAGGATTGAATGATGTTTTGGATTTTGCATTTGTTAACCATAAAACAGGTGGTTGGAATTTTGGTGGAAAGACACTTCAAGGAGCCTTTGATGAAGTAGCGGCTGATGCTAGGTCTGAGGTAAAGGATTTTGTTCAAGAAGAGATTCAGAGCAAGATGGTTAAAATGCGTTTATTTAAAAATGTTTCTGATAAAGAACTTAAAAATCTATTAAAGTTGGGTTCTAAGGTTGGATTTGATTCAGATCAATTTTTAAACGATTGGAACATTAAAATGATTGATCTTGGACTAGTTCCTATTGATACTAAGACTGGGGAGATGAATCCTTCATCTTCTGACCAGGGGAGAAAAGACCATCGCGAGTTTGAGTTTGATATTGATGATCAAAAAGAGGGATTAATTAACCAGATACGTGCTATTTATATGCAAAGAGCTATTGGTGGTTTAAAAGCAAAGGTTAGAACATTCCTTAAAATGCGCAAATCAAAGAATGGATTAATTAGACTTGGTGTTAAGCTTGGTGATATTGATTTTGATAGAATTGAAAAAGAAGGGGTAATTGTTGCTCGACAAAAATTGGTAGAAGTACTACAAGAGGCCTTTGATGAAAGAGCAACCATGTACGATTTACGTGGAACTGCCTATAACTTAATAAAGAAAAAGATCAAGAGTACAAAGAGCAATCTTCTACGTTTAGGGGTTAGATTAAATAAGTCTGAAATCAATCAAATGATTGAAAAAGCCAATGGAAGAATCTTTGGAGTTGCGAGACTTGAATTGGCAGAGACTGAAGCAATGTTGAAAGCGACACATAATCCTAATTATGAAAAGAAACAGGCTATGTTGGTACAATTATTGAAAAGAATTCAGGAGGAATCACCAAAGATTTCTCCAGACTTTGATCCAGAAAAGAATTTAAATAAGTGTTTGGCGGCGGCATAGGAGAGTACAATGTCTAGTGAAATAGGAAATATAGGTAGCCATAGAATAAAAGAGAAAAACTGGGCTATAAAATTGCAGACCAGTTGGCATAATACCGGAGTATCTAAGCCACATGAATTGAAGCCAGATAAGGCAACAATCTCTTCAAACAGGTTTCTGAGTGTTTTTAAGGATTTGTTGACTAGTAATCAGGGTAATAAACAATTAGGAGATGTGTTCTAATGGTTTTAAGAGCAGAAATAAATAAGCAGGCTATAGTGGGGCAGAAGGTGGCAAAGAAGAAGGGGCCAAAGAAGCCGCCAGTTGATCAAAAATACAATTTTGGTTCTTCAAAAACATTAAGTCTTCAATATGAATCAATTATTAACTCACAAAGCATCTATCTTTCTTTACAAAAAGGACTCCAGATTCTTTCTGATACAATTGATGCAATTCATAATCATTATAAGGATTTAGCAAAACTTGATCAGGTAAAAAGTCAGGAAGAAGAAAAGCTGCTCGCCAAAAAGAAAAAAGAGGAATTAAGAGATCTTGTTGTGCAATTAAGGATGCTAGTTAACAGCGGGGTGTTATCAAAAGCTCAACTTAGCTCAATTTTGGATAGTATAGAATCTGCTGTTGGAACGATTAAGTCTCTGGATGCACAAACTATTGCTGAGAATTTAAATGATCTTTCTAAACTGATGAATGAAATTAAACAATTAATCCCAAAAGCTCAGAATCTTTTTGGGCCGCTCATATCAATCGAGGTCTAAGAAGCTAGTTTGTTAATATAACTTTCAAAACAATCTTTGTTAGAAGTATTTAAAATAATCTCTAACCATGATTTGCCATATTCAACTTCTCTTCTTTTTTCTTCTAAGAAGAAATGAGTCTTGTTAATAGAAAAGACAACAAAGAAGAGGTCCAATAGCTTTTTTGAAATATTTAATTTTTTGCAGTATTCCTCACTAAATTTCTTATAAGAATCTAAAATCGCATCTTTTGAGTCTATCTTCATTATTCTTAAGCTCACAATGAAGTAATCAAATATATCGAGAATAGGAAGTCCATCCGATTTTGCATCCTCCCAATCTAGTATTATTGGCTTATTTTCTTTTGTTATAAGAAGATTGTATGGATTGTATTCCTGGTGTGACAAAACTTCTGGATATTTTAGTCCCTCAAAGTCATTATTCTTAAAAAACTCATTAATAAATTTTTCAATAACTACAATTTCCCTGGGATAATACTCAATAATTAATCGTAATGGTTTTATAATATGTTTTTCAATAAAGTCTTGATCAATGGTTTTTTCTTTTGATTTTGTTTTGTTGTGAAGATCTATTAAGGGAGATATCCCAAGAGAAAGAAGGCTTTTGTCTTTTTCAAGTAATGAATCGAGCATTTCTCCATCGTAATATTTAATAATCAATGCCGGTGCAGAATATTTAATGATCTCAGGGACATTTTCTTTGAGAGTCTCAAGCATCTTGGCTTCATTTTTTAATGCTTCGAGGGCGTATTTACCTTCAGTATATCTTGGCAACTTAATTACAAAGAGCGGATGCCCATCTTTTAAGATTAGAAAATTAAGTAGAGAATGCAAACCGACTTTTCTAAAGGGGAGAATTTTTATCTCTATTGAATTTGGGTCAATCTTTTGCTCTAGTAATATTTTTTGGATTATTGCTTGGTAGTCGGGGTTTGAGAATATTTTTAACATACTGCTTTAGCAGCTTTACCTTTTTTAAGACATTTAGTGCAAACATATTCACGAAGTTTTTTGCCTTTTACTATAATTCTAATTTTTTGCAAATTAGGCATAAAACGCCGTTTGGTTTTATTGTTTGCGTGACTTACATTGTTACCTGTTGTAGGTCTCTTATTACAGAAAAAACATACTTTTGCCATGATATTAATAATATAACACGATTTGTGATAAAATTCAATTAAATGCACAAAAAAACGCTTGATACGCCTATACAATATATTAAAGGGGTTGGTCCAAAGGTTGCCAAGCTTTTTGCCAAGCTTGGGGTAAAAACTGTTGAGGATTTGATCTTTTTTCTTCCCCGAAGCTATGAAGACCGACGCAATCTTAAGGCTATTTCAGATTTGGTCCCTTCTCCACAGGAAGTAATTAAGGCCGAAATCATAGATGTTGGAAGTACCAGTCCAAGGGTACAAAAGGTTACTTTGGGCGATAGGTCTGGCTCAATCCAGGCGGTTTGGTTTAATCAACCCTTTCTCTTGCGGATGCTAAGGCGAGGTATGCGTCTGATTGTCTCTGGCAGGGTTGAAATTAATCATTATGATGGGGCCTTGCAACTTACCGTTAAAAACTATGAAATAGATACTGGATATAATCAGCCAATTGTTCCAATTTATCCTTTGACCGAGGGATTGTATCAAAAGAAGATTAGAACAGTCGTTGAAACAGTTATTGCTGAGTATCTGGAGTTAGTTGTTGATATAATTCCAAAAAGAATTAAATTGCCTGATCTTGTTGATTCTATTAGAAAACTTCATTTTCCAAAAACGCTATCGACTATTTCCAAATATCAAAGACGCCTTATTTTTGATGATTTTTTCTTTTTTCAGCTGGGTTTAGGATTAAGAAGAGATAAAGTGAAAGTAGAGAAGGGGGTTGGGTTTGATTTAGAACCTGAGGCTGAAAGCCTCGGTTCCAATGCTACGGGAACCGCGACTTTTAGTCGCAGGTTTCATCTTCCATTTGAATTAACAAATGCTCAAAAAAGAGTACTTAATGAAATAAAAAGCGATATGCGAGAGCCAATACCGATGAGTCGTCTGATTCAGGGTGATGTTGGATCAGGAAAGACAATTGTTGCAGCGATTGCTGCTGAAATTGCAATTTCTAATGGTTATCAGGTTGCTTTAATGGCGCCAACAGAGATTCTAGCAAACCAACACTTTTTAAAAATAGAGAAATATTTAAAAGAGCATAAGATTAAATTATTAACTGGGACAACTCAGCGAAAACAGAAAGTTTCAGAATTACATGGTGCCGATCTAATTGTTGGAACGCATGCATTGATAGAAGAAAAGATAACTTTTCGCAAACTTGGATTAGTAATAATTGACGAACAACATCGATTTGGTGTGCTGCAGAGGGCGAAGTTGTCACAAAAAGGGAGTAACCCGGATATTGTTTTTCTAACCGCAACTCCGATTCCCCGTTCATTGGCTCTTACCTTGTACGGAGACCTAGACCGGTCAATTATTGATGAAATGCCGCCGGGCAGAACACCGGTTG
The DNA here is from genome assembly GCA_964421245.1 of uncultured bacterium. GTDB lineage: Bacteria > Margulisbacteria > WOR-1 > XYC2-FULL-46-14 > XYC2-FULL-46-14 > CAYQVW01. Next base: position 209,916 of record CAYQVW010000001.1, read on the forward strand.
AAACCCATTATGTTCCAGAGAAAAAGAGAAAGAGCTCTTATGAATTTATTCGAGCAGAAGTAGAAAAGGGGAGGCAGGTATTTGTTGTTTGTCCGTTAGTTGCTGAGTCCGAGAAAATGGATTTGAAAGCCGCAACAGATGAAGCAGCTACTTTACAAAATAATGTATTTTCAAGATTTAAAGTAGGACTTTTACATGGTCGTATGAAGGGTGATGAAAAGGATCAGATAATGCAGGATTTCAAAAATAAAAAGATAGATATTTTAGTTTCGACAACTGTTATTGAGGTTGGAATAGACATTCCAAATGCAACCATTATGTTAATAGAGCATGCAGAACGCTTTGGTTTATCTCAGCTTCACCAACTGCGCGGTAGAATAGGACGCGGATCAGAGCAGTCTTATTGTTTCTTATTTTCAGATGCAAAATCAAAAGATGGCAGGACCAGGCTTAAAGCAATGATTGATTCGACTGATGGATTTTATATTGCAGAGGTCGATTTAAAATTGCGTGGTCCCGGTGATTTTGCTGGAGTTAGGCAGTCAGGCCTGCCCAACTTTCGAGTAGCAGATATTGTAAGAGATGAACAGGTTCTTCGAGAAGCCCGCAAAGCTGCTTTTGAGTTAGGGGAAGAAGAAAAACAGTCTCTCAAGAAAGAGGTTAAGCGGCGATATGGAAAATTCTTGGGATATTGATATAATAGGTAGATGAGAGTAATTGCGGGATCCGCCAAAGGAAGAAAGCTAAAGACTCCCAAAACAGATATTCGTCCTCTTTCTGATCGATCTAAAGAAGCCCTTTTTAATATTTTATCTACGAAGGTGGTTGATTCATCCTTTTTAGATGTTTTTGCTGGGTCCGGGAGTGTTGGGATTGAGGCGTTATCACGTGGAGCTAAAATTGCTTTTTTTGTAGAAAAAGATAAAAGACATGTTCGAATTATAAGAGAAAATCTTTCTGATTTTGGTTTTTCCGATCGCTCAGAAGTTTATTTACTTGATGCCTTGCAGGGGATTAAAATACTCTCATCTAAGAGTGCTAAATTTGATATAATATTCCTAGGTGCGCCCTACAATTCTCCGGTTTTAGAAGAAGCATTAAAGCAACTGGGAGAGATGGAATTGTTAAATCCTAATGGGATAATTGTTGCGGAGTATCGTTTTAAGCAAAAAATTGATTCCGAGTATGGGAAAATTAGTCGATTTAGGGAAGAAAAATATGGAGATACTATTTTAGCATTTTATGAGCGAAAAATATAAAAAAGCAGTTTGCCCAGGCAGTTTCGATCCTGTTACTAACGGCCACGTTGATATAATAGAGCGGGCCGCAAAAATTTTTGATGAAGTTCGTGTTGCGATAATTGAGAATCCGGATAAGAAATCTTTTTTTTCACTAAAAGATAGAGTTAAAATGGTAGAAGAAGCCACCAAGCATATTCCCAAAATAAAGGTGGAAAGCTTTCACGGTCTTCTGGTAGACTATGCTAATAAGGTTTTTGCAAATGCGATCATAAGAGGGTTGCGCGCTGTTTCTGATTTTGAATATGAATTTCAAATGGCGCTGACCAATCGCAAAATGAAGCCTGACTTAGAGACTGTGTTTTTTATGACAGATCATAAGTATTCCTATTTAAGCTCGAGTTTTGTAAAGCAAATTGCCAAGTTGGGGGGAGATATCGCCGAGTTGGTTCCTCCAGCTGTTCAAAAAAAATTAAGGGGGTAGTTGTTATGAAAATTTTAGGATTACTCGATACATTAGAGTCTGTGATTATGGAAGGATTTAAGATTCCTTTAACCAAAAAAACAATGCTAAATGAAGAGGAATTACTTTGTCTGATCGATAAGATGAGGTTAGTGATACAAGAAGGGGACATAAAGGCTCCGGAAAAAGTTGAGTTTGAGGGAGAGAGGGATGTAGAGGAGCCAAAAGATGAGGCTCAGAAAGCTGCTGATATTGTTAAAGAGGCTTATGAGATAGCAAAAGAGGTTCGTTCAGGTGCAGATCGCTATGCCGATGATGTTCTTTCAAATCTTGAATTAACATCATCTAGGGTATTGCGTACAATTCACGCAGGACGTATGCGCCTTTCAAAGACCGTTGGTGCAGAAATAAATACTAAAAACAATGAAAAGGTAAAAGTATGAGTCGTCCCGATAATAGGAAACTAAATCAATTAAGACCGGTTAGAATAATTAAGGATTTTCTAAAATATGCCGATGGTTCTGTATTGATCGAAGTAGGAAATACCAAGGTTATCTGTTCCGCTTTTTTAGAAGATAAGGTTCCACCACATAAAAAAAACAGTGGTTCTGGTTGGCTAACTGCAGAATATTCAATGCTACCAGGGTCATCAACTTCTAGAATACGCCGAGATTCTCAAGGAAGAATTAAAGGAAGAACGCAAGAAATCCAGAGATTAATTGGAAGATCTCTTAGGTCAATTATTGATCTAAATATTCTTGGAGAAAGGACGATTGTAATTGATGCGGATGTTATTCAGGCAGATGGGGGTACTCGTTGTGCAGCGATAACCGGTTCGTTTGTTGCATTAAAGTTGGCTGTAAATAAATTTTTGGCTGATGGTTTGTTGAAAAAAGATCCAATTCATAGTTTTTTGGCTGCAGTAAGTGTTGGTAAATTTGCAGGGCAAGAAGTGGTTGACTTAAATTATGCCGAGGACTCTCAAGCTGAGGTTGATATGAATTTGGTTATTAACGAAAAGGGGAATTTAATAGAAGTTCAGGCAACGGCAGAGGGAATTCCCTTTTCTTCAGATGTTTTAAGCTCCTTAGTTTCAAAAGGGAAAGAATCCGTGGCTGAATTGATTAAAATTCAAAAAGGGGCACTGACAGATGCCTAAAAAAAATCTAAAAGGAATAATTCTTGCTGGTGGAACAGGTTCACGCTTGCATCCACTAACCAAGGTTACTAATAAGCATCTTTTGCCAGTTGGTAGAAAGCCGATGATTTTTCATCCAATTCAAAAATTAACCGAAGCTGGGGTTAAAGATATTTTGATTGTTACCGGCGTTGAACATATGGGGGATATTGTTAATCTTCTTGGTAGTGGTAAAGATTTTGGTTGCCGTTTTACCTATAAGGTTCAAGAAGAAGCCGGTGGTATTGCTCAAGCATTAGGTTTGGCAGAAAATTTTTGTGGTGGTGATTTGTTTTGTGTAATTCTGGGGGATAATATTTTTCAGGATAATTTAACTGAATTTGTGTCGGATTTTAGATCACAGGGAGAGGGAGCTAAAGTTCTTGTAAGAAAGGTCCATGATCCACAGCGTTTTGGCGTGGTTGAAATCGAAAAGAATAAAATAGTCTCTATTGAAGAAAAGCCAAAAAAACCAAAGAGTAATCTGGCTATTACTGGGATTTATTTTTATGACAAGAATGTTTTTAAGATTATTAAAACACTTAAACCATCAAAGAGGGGAGAGCTTGAGATTTCTGACGTGAATAATGCCTATCTTAAAAAGGGGAAGCTCTCCTTTAGCCTATTAAATGGTTGGTGGTCCGATGCGGGAACATTTGAATCGTTAGAAAAAGCGACCCTTTTAGTTGAAGGGAAAGCGACTTTATGAAAAAAGTTCTTGTAACTGGTGGGGCTGGTTTTATCGGGAGCAATTTTGTTCGCTATCTTCTGGATCATCATTCGGATTATTATGTAGTTAACTTTGATAAGTTGACTTATGCAGGAAATCTAGAGAACTTATCTGATATTTCATCAAACCCGAACTATAAATTTGTAAAGGGAGATATCTGTAATCAAAAGCAAGTTGAGAAGGTTGTTTCATCCGGAATTGATGTAATAGTCAATTTTGCTGCAGAGACCCATGTTGATCGTTCCATTCTCTCTCCCCAGGACTTTATTAAAACAGATGTTATTGGAACTCAGATTCTTCTTGAGGCGGTAAAGAAGTTTAAGATAAAAAGATATATACAGATATCAACCGATGAGGTTTATGGGAGTATAAAAAGAGGATCTTTTACCGAAGAGAGCCAGATAAAGCCAAATAGTCCGTACTCTGCCTCAAAGGCTGGGGGCGATTTATTGGTTATGTCATATTATAAAACCTATGGTCTGCCGGTGATTATAACCAGAAGTTCAAATAATTTTGGTCCATATCAGTATCCGGAAAAACTAATTCCATTTTTTATTACTCAGGCTTTATCAAATAAAAAGGTTCCATTGTATGGAGATGGTAAGAACGTAAGAAATTGGCTTTATGTTGAGGATAATTGTTCTGCACTCGATTTGGTAATGAAAAAAGGAAAAATTGGTGAAGTTTATAATATTGGTGGATCAGTTGAGGTAGAAAACATAAGAATTGCTGAGGGTATTTTAAAGCTTTTGGGAAAATCAAAGAAACTGATTAAATATGTAGCCGATCGTCCCGGGCATGATAGGAGATATTCCCTGAATTCTTCAAAAGTTAGAAAGCTAGGTTGGAAATCAAATCCTGATTTTGATCGTGATCTTTCTCAGACTGTTGCCTGGTACGTAGAAAATCGTTCCTGGTGGGAGAAACTTGTTAAGAAGCAGGATGATTTTAAGAAAAAGTGGTACAAGGGCCGATAGTTAATGAGAAAAACAGCCATTATTATATTTGTTTTGTTTGTTATTGTTACTTCTCTCTTTTTTTTAAAACAAGAAAAAAATGAACTTGAGCCAGTTATTCAATATATTGGGCAGGAGATTCCTCAAACTTCACCAGTCGTCTTTGGTTTTTTGCATCGTGATCTATCACAATCTTTGTTAAAAAGGAACTTTAGTAATTGCTACACTTATGATGATCTTAAGAAAATCAACTATTCAAAAGGAATGTATTTGGTTACCATAATTTTTGATAGAAATTCACCGTATTCTGACGGAATATTAAGAAATAGTACCAGAGAGTGGAATGTCTTTATTTCAAGAAACATTCAAAAGCTCGAGCTTCGCGGACAGAAATATTTTCAAAAATTGGGAGTTAAGGCCGAAATTTACAAGTTCAGCTAATAGCTTTTAGTATAGAAATTGCCACTTTTACATTCATTTTTATTCTTTCCCACGATTTCATTCTTATTAGCTGTTTAACTATCTTTGATGGGCGTAAATAAAATTCCCGATAAGCCCTTTTTTGCCATGCTAATAATTCTTCCTCGGAAAGAGACTTAAGATGGTGGGTTGGTTTTGTGTGTATTCCATATTCGTCAAGGTTAAAGCTTGAAATTAAACCAAGCTTGGACAACTGTTCAAAGGCCTCTGTTCCAGGGTAGGGTTTTAAGATGTGGAATTTTGCTATGTCTGGTTCAATTTTTTTGGCAAAATCAATTGTTTCCCTAATTGTTTGATTGGTGTCCTCTGGAAGCCCAATCATAAAAAATCCCCATGTTTCTATTTTGTGTTTTTTTGCAAGTTTAAAGGCTTTTTCTATTTGTTTAATTGTTGTACCTTTTTTGATGCTTTTTAAGATATTTTGATTGCCGGATTCTACTCCAAAGGCAATACTGTATGTTCCCATTTCTTTTAGGGCAGACAAAATATTATCATCAACTTGGTCCACCCTTAAGCCGTTTGGAAAGGCGAATAGGGTTGATATCTTTCTTTTTTTTATTTCGTCTCTGATTTCATAAACACGTTTTTTGTCATATGTAAAATTATCATCCCAAATGTGGATTTCTCTTGCATGATTGTTATTAATTAGTGATTCAACTTCGTCTACAACATTTTTTGCGCTTCTTGCCCTAAATTTTCTTTTATATATCTGATTAATGCAGCAATAGGTACAACGTCCAAAGCATCCTCTACTAGTTATTATTGGGGCGGCAGGGGAGAGCAGGGCGTCAGGGTAGCTGTATTTTACATTATTGAAGAGATGTCTGGCGGGAAAAGGTAGTTCATCTAAGTTTTCAATAAGTTTTCTTTCTTTATTGATAATAATTTTTTTATTTTGTTTGAAAACTATTCCATCAATTTTATGTAATTCATTATTGCCGGTTTCCAAAAAATTGACTAGCTCTAATATTGTGTTTTCTCCCTCTCCTTTAATAATGAAGTCAATCGAATCATGTTTTATACAGCTCTCAGGCGCAATTGTCGGATGAATTCCTCCCAAGACTGTCTTGATTTTAGGGTTTATTTTTTTTGCTAATTTTGCAACTGATAGCGCAGAATTCATTACTGGTGTAGTGGTTGATAGTCCGACTAAAGCTGGGTCTAGGTCTTTTATTATACTGACTATATCGTTATCGTTTAGGGTGTCAGCGTCGATATCAATAATGCTCACTTTGTGTCCGTTTTTTTCTAAAACAGCTCCAATATATCCCAGGCTTATTGATGGATATGAGGGGGAGGCGATGGCTCCATAGACTGCTCTTTTAGACGGATCAATTAGCAGGATATTCATTGATAAATTATATCATGATAGTAATTATTTGGTATAATAGGCCAACGTGTTAAAGAACAAAAATTTAATCGGCTTTGTTGTGATTTTTTTGTTGGGATTGATTTCAGTTGTCTTAGCTTATAATTACCTTGTTGTGCCACGTGATGTTTTTTATTGGGATGAATCTCACCACGCTTTTTATGGTTTACTAATTTTTGACGATTTAAAAAGCTTAAATTGGGATAAATTCTGGATAGATACTGGCAAACAAACGCTTTGGTGTTTTTTGCATTCGTGGTTTTTGGGGATATGGTTTTTGTTATTTGGCATGTCTTTTTCCTCAGCAAGAGCGATGAGTCTTTTCTTCTTTTTTGGTTCAATAATTTTAACCTATTTAATTGCAATAAGGATAAATCGAGAAAAAGGTTGGATAATTGGAATTATTGCTTCTATCCTTATGATTTTGTCGCCAATTATTCTTGATATGGCTAGCGCTTGCATGATTGAAGCGTTAAGTGTCTTTTTCGCGCTTTTGTTTGTGTTTGTCTATCTGATAGCTTTAGAGAAACAAAAAACCGGTTATTTCTTTTTGGTTGGGATAACTTTGGGGATATTGACACTTACAAAATATCAATATGGTGCTCTTTTTGGGTTTGCTGTTGCGGTATTGGCTTTGTGGGAGTTTTGGGGAAATAGAGAGATTATTAAAGAATGGTTTTTGAGATATTTGTCTTTCCTTTTGGGAGCTATAATCGTTACTGCTCTGTGGTTTTTAACCCCGCCGGCAGAAAAGAAAATTAGAATGGTTTTTTGGTCGTTTGAACAGGCTGGAATAGTTGGGGAGAAATTGTCATTTTTTGAGAGAATTATCGATTATCCTATGATAATCTTAAATTATTATAGTTTTTCCTATTTAATAGGGATATTGTTGTTTATTTCTTTGATCTATGTGTCTGCATATTTTATAAAAAAACAAATTAATTTGCGCATCCTGGTAATTTTAATTATCATTCCCTTAATATTATCCACTATCATTGGGCATCATGAGGCTAGGTATATTTCTGTTTTTGTTCCCTTAATGTATGTATTATTTGGATTTATGTTGATTGATCTTTTTGGGAAGATTAAGCAATCATCTTTGCTTCTAAGAAGATGGATATATGTGGGAGGTATTTTAGTTTGCTTGTTTTTATGCTATGAACTTTTTCAATTTCCACAAAAAGCTTTTTCGCATGTTTATAATCAATATCCAGTTATCAATAGGCCTTTTGATACTGAAAGAAAGAACAATCTTGAAGATGTTCTTAATTTCTTTTATGATGCTATTCCGCCGGGAGAAAGTGTTTCTGTCGGTTTTTCCGGTCATTATCTAACTCCCTATAACTTAGCTTTCCATTTTAATAAAAGATTCATTTTCTACTCATCCTTTATGATCAAGGACCCAAATTTTTTTAAAAGTAGGTATTTTATAACTGTCGAGGTGCCAAGAGAGGAGCCTTATTATTGGCCATACCAAGATGGGCATTTTTGGCCAGAAAATATTCGTTGGAATAAGTTTTTAAATAAAATCGAGCAAGAGGGGAAAATTAAATTGTATGAACAGAAAGAATTTTCCAATTTGAGAATAACAGCAAAAATCTACGTAAACGCAGCTTACAGCAACAAGAGTTGGTTAAAATAACCCCTTTTTTTGTTTGACAGGGTGGTTGCCATGTCCTATAATGTTCATATATTGAACAAACATTGAACATTGAGGTGAATTTTCCTGATGGTCAACGAAAATGAACTGAAAATTATTGACGAAATTGCCCAAAAAAATGACCTCACCCAGCGTCAAATTTCACAAAATACCGCTTTGTCTTTAGGAGCGGTTAATATTATAATCAAACGTTTAATTGAGCGCGGAGTAATTAAAACCCAGGGCTTAAACTCCAAAAAAACAGAGTATATGCTGACTCCCAAAGGTTTTTCTGAAAAAGCAAAAAAATCTTATGAATATGTACGAAAAACGGTAAATTTAGTTAAACAGATGCGTGATCAGATTGCGGTGATTGTTTTTGACGAGATACGTAATGGACAAAAGAAGTTTATAATCATGGGTGATGATGATTTGGCTGATCTGATTGAACTTGCCTTGAAAGGCTTTGACTATCAAAGAGTACAAAAAATCGAACAAATTAAAGATAAGGATGCTTTAGTTTTATTAGGAGAAAAGAAGTTTAAAACCAATGGTTTTCGTGTGCTGAATATTGCTGAAAAATTGGGTAAGGCATATTGGGGGACCAATTATCATCCTGAGAGGAATTTGTCTTGATAATATCAAAAACTCCGGTAAGGCTTAGCTTTTTTGGTGGTGGAACCGATTATCCAGAGTATTTTGATCGTGAAGGTGGTGCTGTCCTTGGAACCGCGATCGATAAACACGTTTATGTTAGCGTAAATAGGCTAAGTGAGTTTTTTGAATATAAAATACGGGTAGGATATTCAAAAGCAGAACTGGTTAATGGTGTTGATGAGATAGTTCACCCAAGTGTAAGGGAAACGCTAAAACACCGAAAAATTACTGGCAATCTTGACATACATATCTTTGCTGATCTTCCGGCACGTACTGGTCTTGGGTCTTCATCTTCTTTTACGGTTGGCCTTTTATCAGCACTAAACGCTTTGGAAGGGAAAAGGACCACTCCACAGCAGCTGGCAGAAGAAGCCATTTATATAGAACAAAAGCTTATTAGAGAAAATGTTGGGTGCCAGGATCAAATGCATGCTGCATATGGTGGGTTTAATATTATTGAGTTTGGGAAAGATAGCATAAAAGTTAGGCCATTAGATATTTCTGATAAAAAAATAGCGTTTCTAAACGATTCAATGATGGTCTTTTACACGGGAGCAACCAGATATGCTAGTGAAATATTGGAAGAACAAATTAGAAAGACAAAAAGTTCAGAGAATGATAAATGTTTAAAGAGAATGTATCAGATGGTTTTTGAAGCAGAAAGAATTATTAAAGGGGAAAATGGAGACGTGATGATCAGAGAGTTGGGTGAACTATTAGATGAAAATTGGAAACTTAAGAAGAGTCTTTCTAGTAAGATAACCAATGATTCAATTGATGGTATCTACAACGAGGCGGTTAATGCTGGGGCTTTTGGTGGTAAATTGTCAGGAGCAGGCAATGGGGGCTTTTTGTTCTTTCTTGTACCAAAAGACAAAAAGGATGCAGTGAGGGCCGCTTTATCCCCGCTGTTGGAAGTCCATTTTAACTTTGAAAAAGAGGGGTCAAAAATTATTTATGAAAAATAAAGTTTTAGTAACCGGCGGTGCCGGATATATTGGTTCAATTTTAGTTCCAGCGTTATTAAATGAAGGGTACAAAGTTACTGTGATCGATTCTCTAATGTATGGTCAAACTCCTCCGCGTGAAGACTTTATACTGGGAGATATTTGTGATGAAGCATTAGTAAATTCTCTCCTTCCAAAATTTGACATTATTATTCCTCTGGCTGCAATTGTCGGTATGCCGGCCTGTAAGAAAAATCCAAAAAGCTGGCAGATAAATTACGATGCCAATATGAATATTGTTAGGAAAACAACTTCTAAACAAAAAGTGATCTATCCGACTACTAATAGTGGTTATGGGATTGGAGAGAAGGATAAATTTTGCACCGAGGAAACGCCCCTTCGGCCAGTATCGGATTATGGTAAAGCTAAGGTGGAAGTTGAAAATGCTTGGCTTAAAAAAGGAAATGCGATTACTTTCCGCTTAGCCACAGTTTTTGGTATGAGTCCTAGGATGAGGTTAGATCTTTTAGTTAATGATTTTACCTATAAGGCCTACAAGGATGGTTGCATTGAATTGTTTGAAGAACATTTCAGGAGAAATTATATACATATAAGAGATGTTGCTGCTGCTTTTATTTTTGGCCTGAAAAACTTTGAAAAGATGAAAAGTCAGACATATAATGTTGGACTAAGCTCGGCTAATCTTACCAAGCGCCAGCTTTGTGAAAAAATAAAAGAATATCTGCCTAAGTTGGACATACGATCGTCTGCTACGGGGAAAGATCCTGATAAAAGAGATTATCTTGTAAGCAACGAAAAGATTGAGTCACTTGGATGGAAGCCTAAATATTCCCTAGATGATGGCATAGAAGAATTGCTGAAAGGGTACAAAATTTTACCAGAGGGTAAATTTGGCAATGTCTAAGAAAGCAATTATAACCGGTGGTGCCGGATTTATCGGAAGTCATTTAACTGAAGCGCTCTTAAATAAGGGTTTTGAGGTGGTCATAATTGATAACTTGTCTACAGGCAGAAAACAAAATATCGAACAGTTTTTATCTAATCCGAAACTAACTTTTGTTGAAGCTGATATAAATGACCGTGATTCAATTAAGAAATTCTTTAAAGATACTGATTATGTGTTTCATATGGCGGCTTTAGCCGATATTGTTCCATCAATTGTAAATCCAACTGAATATCACAAAGCAAATGTTGATGGAACATTAAATATTTTGGAAGTTGTACGTGAAGTCTGTCCCAATCTTAAAAAGTTTCTTTATACCGCATCTTCATCTTGCTATGGAATTCCGGACAACTATCCAACTTCGGAAGGTGCAGAAATTCGTTCAGAGTATCCTTATGCTGTGACAAAATACTTAGGAGAAGAAATAGCTCTAAGCTGGTCTAAGATTTATAAACTTCCGGTTGTTTCATTGCGTCTATTTAATGTATATGGACCAAAATCAAGGACTTCTGGTACTTATGGAGCCGTTTTTGGTGTCTTTCTGGCACAGAAACTGGCTAATAAGCCCTTTACTGTAGTTGGTGATGGTAAGCAGACCCGCGATTTTACTTTTGTAACGGATGTTGTTTCTGCCTTTATCACAGCGGCAGAATCAGATCTTTCAGGAGAGATTTTTAATGTTGGCAGCGGAAACACTTATAGCGTTAATAAACTGGTTGAGCTTCTGGGAGGGGAAATAACATATATTCCAAAGCGTCCGGGGGAACCCGATTGTACCTATGCTGATACTTCAAAAATCAGAAAAAAATTAAATTGGAATCCTAAAGTTAGTTTTGAGCAAGGAGTAAAAATTCTATTGGACAATATTGATTATTGGAGCAAGGCTCCGGTTTGGACACCGGATAAAATAAAAGAGGCAACCAAGGATTGGTTTGCCTATCTTTCAAAATAAGGGGAATTAGATGGAAAAAATACTTAAAAAGATTAAGCCAATTAAAGAATTAAAAGAAATTCTTCTGAAAAAGAAAAAATTGGGAAAGAAGATCGTTCATTGTCATGGGGTATTTGATCTGGTTCATCCAGGACATATTCGTCATTTGGCAGCTGCAAAAAAGGAAGGAGATCTTCTTGTTGTTACAATTACAGCCGACAAATATGTTAAGCGAGGGCCAGGAAGACCAATTTTTAACGAAAATTTAAGGTCAGAGACTTTGGCTGCAATCTCAGCTGTTGATTATGTGGCAATAGATTTTAATTCAACAGCAGAAGATGCAATCAAGACTATTCAACCAGATGTTTATGTAAAAGGACAGGAATATGAGAAGAAAGATAAGGATTTGACTGGAAAAATTTATGATGAAGAAGCAGCGGTTAAATCGGTTGGAGGAAGATTGGCCTTTACTTATGATATAACTTTTAGCTCATCAAAATTAATTAATGAGTATCTTGATGTTTTTCCAAAAGAGACTCGCAAATACCTTAAGAATATTTCAAAAAAATATCCAATTGATGTTATATCTGAAAAAATCAAATCAGCAAAAAAGTTAAAAACATTGGTTATTGGTGATGCAATAATAGACCAGTATCATTACTGTGAATCGATGGGTCGTTCACTAAAGGAGCACTTGGTTGTAAGTAAATATCTATCCGAAGAATCATTTCCTGGAGGGGTATTTGCAACGGCAAATAATACTGCAGAAGTTTGTGGTCAGGTTGATTTAGTCACTGTCTTGGGTAAAAAGGATACTCATGAGGAATTTATTCGCAACAGCCTTCATCCAAACATAAAACCACATTTCTTTTATCGAGAAGATGCTCCAACAACTGTTAAGAGAAGATTTGTTCAAAATGTTTCAAAGCAAAAGATATCTCAGGTTTGTTACATTGATGATTCCCCTTTATCGGATGAGTTGAATAAAAATATTATTAAATATCTTGAGAAAAATGTATCTAATTATGATGTGGTAATTGTTTCTGATTTTGGTCATGGCTTAATTAGTAAAAAGCTAATAGATTTATTAACCAAAAAGGCAAAATATTTGGCCTTGAATGTTCAAACTAATAGTGCAAACACTGGGTTTAATTTGGCGACAAAGTACAAATGCTCTGATTATGTATCGATAGATGAACCGGAAATAAGATTAGCTGCACGAGATAAACATGGTAACTTGGAAAAAATCATGAAAAGTATGTTAACTCAGCTTAATTGCAAGAATTTAATGGTTACACGCGGACCTCAAGGGTCTCTAAGTTATAGTAAAGAGTATGGTTTCCATAAAACCCCGGCTTTTGCCTCAAAGATTATTGATGCGGTCGGAGCAGGGGATGCTTTTTTTGCTTATACTGCTCCTTGTGCGAAATTAGGTTTTTCGCAGGATTTGACCTCTTTTATTGGGAATGCAGTTGGGGCTTTGGCGGTCCAAATTATTTGTAATCGATCTCCGGTAGCGGTGGTTGATCTTATGAAATATATAACGAGGTTATTAAAATGACAATATCAAAATGCTACGATGAACTAAAGGGTTTTATCAATCAGATTCAAACAGATGAAGCAAAGGTCAAAAGCGCGATAGAAGTTATTCTGTCTGCAAAAAAAGTTATCTTTATCGGCAATGGAGCTAGTGCGGCAATTGCAAGCCACATGGCAGCCGATTACTCTAAAAATGGTAAAATCCCGGCAATTACTTTCAATGACTCGGCCCTTCTAACCTGTGTAAGTAACGATTGTGGTTATCAGAATGTTTTTAAAAAACCAATCGAGTTGTTTGCGGAGCAGGGAGATGTTTTAATTGCAATTTCTAGTTCCGGAAAATCAGAAAACATCATAAATGGGGCAGAAGCGGCAAAATCAAAAGGCTGTAAAGTAATAACTCTATCTGGTTTTTCTGCAGATAATCCGCTTTCAAAACTCGGGGATATAAATTTTTACGTTCCATCAGATAAATATAGTCATGTAGAAATAATTCATCATTCAATTTGTCACTATATGTTGGATATTATAATGTCAGAAGGAAAAAACAAACGTGAAGATTAATAACGTAGGAATTGACTTTGATAATACAATTATAATTTATGATGATGTTTTTCATAAATATGCTGTCCAACTTGGTCTTGTTTCTCCTGAAATAGAGAAAAACAAGCAGGTTATTCGTGATGCAATAAGAATGCTGCCAAAGGGCAATGATAAATGGACAGAGCTGCAGGGGTTGGTATATGGAAATTATATTGGAGAAGCTAGGCTGGCCGATGGAGTAGGGCAATTTTTATTAATCTGCAGAGAAGAGTCCATTAAAGTATCAATAATTAGTCATAAAACTGTTTATCCTGCGATAGGTTCCAAGGTTAATTTGCAAGAAGCAGCAAAAGAATGGATAGAGTTGAATGGGTTTTATTCGAAATATGGTTTATCTCCGGAAGACGTTGTCTTTGAAGAAACGCTTGAAGGGAAATTATCACAAATAAAGAACAGAGGCTGTTCCCATTTTATTGATGATTTATCTGAAGTGTTGTTTCATCCAAATTTTCCTGTTGGTGTTAAAAAAATATTGTATTCACAATCAGCAGGTTGGGAAGATATTCGCAGCCATCTATTTAAATAAAATGAAAGAAATTTTAAATCAAATATTGAAAGATAAAACAGGTGAGGAGATACTCGAATTTAATGGGATAAAAGATGGTGTTAACAGTATCGCCCATATAATTCTAACGGACCAAAACAACAAATATCTGGTTAAACAATATATTGTCAGAAAAGCCGATAGGCGCGACCGGCTAGCGACAGAATTTTACGGTCTTTCTTTTCTCTGGAACAATAGTATCCATGTTGTGCCTCGGCCTGTTTGTATGGATCAGGAGAAAAATATTGGTATTTACGAATTTATTAATGGTAAGAAACTTAAGGCTGAGGAGATTGGTTTGGGCGAAGTAAAATTGGCTGCCGATTTTTTGAAAAAATTACATTTGTTGGGCGACAAAAAAGATGCTGACAAACAACCAGTTGCTTCGGAAGCCTGTTATACGATAAAAGCTTATATTGATCATCTCGAAGGACGATTGACGCGCTTACAAGGAGTAAGTCGGAAAAACAAGATGCTTCATTCTTTCCTAGAGGGTGAATTGATTCCCTTTTTTACCAAAATCAAGCAATTTGTAATTACTGAGGCAACTAGCCGGCGGCTTGATCTAAATCATGAGCTTGATAGTTGCGAAAAAACATTGAGTCCTTCTGATTTTGGCTTTCACAATATTATTAAGCGACATGATGGTGTACTCTGTTTCATTGATTTTGAGTACTATGGTTGGGACGATCCAGCAAAGTTGATAGCCGATTTCTATCTACAGCCGGCAGTTCCGGTGCCGGATATTTGTCGGGAAGCGTTTTTTAACGAGATCATTAGGTATTATGCAAAGGATACTAATCTGGCTAAGAGATTGCCGCTGGTTTATCTTCTATTGGCTATAAAATGGTCCTTGATTATGCTGAATGATTTTCTTTATTTTTCTGATAGTGATGAGGAAACTAAAAGAAGATTAATTAAACAAATTGAGAAAGCAAAAAATAAGCTTGATAAGACAAGAGAGGAGTTTTTGGGGAAAGCCTTTCCGCTTTCTTTAAATTAAAAATGCAGAAAAAATCGTTTGAATATAGAAGAGAGATTTTAAAAATAATAGAACATTCCCGTAGAGGGCATCTTGGGTCAACTTTATCGATTGTTGAAATCCTTCGGGTTTTTTATGAGGATATTTTGCGCCTTAATCCAAATAACCTGTTATGGGAGGATAGGGATCGTTTCATTCTTAGTAAGGGTCATGGTTGTTTAGCATTATATGTTGCCTTGGCAGAAAAGGGCTTTATAAAGAAGAAAGATCTTTATACATTTTGCGAATTCGATTCTATACTAGGAGGGCACCCGCAGCACGGTAAGGTGCCGGGCATTGAGGCCTCCACCGGCTCATTAGGTCATGGCTTACCTCTTGGAGTTGGTATCGCCTTAAATGGCAAGCTGGCTAAAAAAAATTATAGAACATTTGTTCTTCTTGGTGACGGGGAGTGTAATGAAGGTACTGTCTGGGAGGCTGCTATGTCTGCCAGCAAGCATAAATTAAACCGTCTCATTGCTCTTGTTGATTATAACAAAATGCAGTGTTTTGGAAGGACTTGCCAAGTGCAGGATCTTGAACCTTTTGCAGATAAGTGGAAGAGTTTTGGTTTTGTTGTTAAAGAAGTTGATGGACATAGTATTGCCGATTTAAAAACAGTCTTGCTGAATGTTCCCCTCGATAAGGTGAAGCCGAGCGTGATTATCTGTCACACAATTAAGGGGAAAGGGATTCCTTCTCTTGAGGGTAATGCGTCATGGCATCATAAAAGCAGATTATCTGATGAGATTATAAAGGGTTTAATTAACGAATTGGAGTTAGAATATGCGAAAAGCCTGTCTAAATGAAATTTATAAACTAGCCAAACAAGATGAGCGGGTTTTGTTCTTTGGTTCCGATATTGGGGCGGGAACCCTGGCTCAATTTGAAAAAGAAATGCCGGATCGTTATTTTATGGAGGGGGTTTGCGAGGCTAATATAATTGGAATGATGTCGGGATTGGCTATGAATGGCAAAATACCTTATTTAAATACTGTTGCGGTCTTTTTAACTCGTCGTTGCTATGAGCAGCTTTTGCTGGATGCAGCTATGCACAATTTGAAAATTCGTATAATTGGAAGTGGGGGTGGAGTCGTTTACGCTCCTCTTGGTGCAACTCATTTGGCATTTGAGGATTTTGCAATTATGCGGGCGATTCCAAATATGACTATCGTTGCTCCGTGTGATGCTTGCGAAATGAAGCGGCTTATGTCTCAAACACTTGATCATGATGGTCCGCTTTATATTCGTTTAGGAAAGGGCGGTGACCCAATTGTCAGTTTACCAGAAAAGACTTTTAAGATAGGTCGGGGGATTCTTGTGAAGGAAAATGGAAATGTTTTGATTATTACAACAGGTGTTGTGCTTAAATTGGCTCTTGATGCAGCAAAACTTTTGGCCAAGCAGGGTATTCAGGCTAAGATTCTTCATATGCATACAGTAAAACCGATTGATAAAGAGGCTATCATAAGAGAGGCGGAACAAGTTAAAGCCGTTATTACGGTAGAAGAACATTCAATTGTTGGCGGTCTGGGTAGTGCAGTAGCAGAGGTGATGGCAGAAGCTCCTTTTGCACAACAGAAGCAATTTGCAAGGATTGCCTTTCCGGATACCTTTCCTTCAAAGTATGGTTCACAGGCTGAGATTATGAAATATTATGGTATAACTACTGAAAAAATTATTGCTGTTACAAATAAATTAATGGGAGGAAGGTAATTATGGTTTATATTGATTTTTTGAGTGATGTTCATAAAAAAACAAAGCGGGATTATTTAGGCCGTGTTAATGAATTTCCTAAGGCAGAGGCCGCAAAAATTGCTAAAAAGTTTGATTTTGATTACTGGGATGGCGATCGAAAAATTGGGTACGGGGGATTCAAATATGATGGTCGTTGGAAAGCAGTAGCAAAAAAAATGGCTGATCATTATAACCTTAAACCGGGAGACAAAATTCTTGATGTTGGGTGTGGTAAAGCATTTCTTTTATACGATTTTACTCAGGTTGTTTCGGGAGTTGAGGTTAGTGGTCTGGATATTTCTGAATATGCGATTAAAAATGCTAAGGAAGAAGTGCGTGCAAATCTGCAAGTCGGATCTGCTAGTCACCTGCCGTACGAAGATAATACTTTTGATTTAGTTATTTCTATTAACACTTTACATAATTTGCCGACCTATGAGCTTGAGAAAGCGCTTAAAGAAATAGAGAGAGTCGGAAAGAAGAACAAGTTTATTTGTGTTGAATCATACAGAAATGAAGAGGAAAAGACTAATCTGCTCTATTGGCAGCTTACCTGTGAAGCCTTTAATAATCCTGATGAATGGGCTTGGTGGTTTAAGCTAACCGGATATACTGGGGATCATTGTTTTATTTATTTTGAGTAAACAAATGGAGGAATTAATGTTACCTAAAAATATGAAGGCGGCAATTTTAGTTGAACAGAATAAACCCTTGATTGTTGATGAGGTGCAGTTGCCTAAGACTTTAAAATGGGGTCAGGTACTGGTTAAGCTATATTACAGCGGCATTTGTGGTTCGCAGATTGGTGAAATAAAGGGAGCCAAGGGACCAGATAAATATTTGCCGCATCTTTTGGGGCACGAAGGCTCTGGTAAAGTTATTGCTGTGGGGCCTGGGGTAAAACGATTAAAACAGGATGATTACGTGGTTTTGCATTGGATGAAGGGAGCGGGCATTGAGGCCGAACCTCCAGCGTATCAATGGAGAGGGAAAAGGATCAATGCTGGTTGGGTAACAACCTTTAATCAATGTGCCGTTGTTTCAGAAAATCGTCTGACAGTTGTACCAAGCTGGTTAGATCCCAAAATTGCCGCGTTATTTGGTTGTGCAGTAACTACCGGGCTTGGTGTGGTTAATAACAACGCAAAATTAAAAATCGGCCAGTCGATAGTTGTATTTGGAGCAGGTGGAGTTGGTTTAAATATAATTCAGGGTGCAAAACTCGTGTCTGCAAATCCAATTATCGCAATTGATATTTATGATAATAAATTGACATTAGCAAAAAAATTAGGGGCAACACATTTAATTAATTCCAGCAAAGTTGATGCCAAGGAGGAAATTATCAAACTATTAGGAGCAGAGGGTGCTGACGTTGTGATTGATAACACTGGTTTGCCGGAAATAATCCAATTAGCTTATGAAACTACAAAGAACAAGGGCAAGACTGTTTTAGTAGGTGTTCCCAAAAAAGGTAATAATATCTCAATTTATTCTTTACCCCTGCATTTTGGCAAGACAATTGATGGAAGTCACGGGGGAGAAACCTGTCCAAATGAGGATATTCCTCGTTATCTGAATCTGGTAAAAGCGGGAGTTTTGAATTTAGAGGATTTGTTGACTCATGAATTTGTGTTGAAAGATGTAAATAAAGCAATAGAAATGATGGGTTCTGGCTCGATAAGTGGTCGCTGTCTGATCCGGTTTTAAAGGAGTTTAACTTATGCGTCTTATTATTATTGGAGCTTCGGGTTTAATTGGTAAAAGTTTATATGAGGCTGCGAGAGCTTCAGGGATAGTAACTATTGGTACCTATAATAATAATAAAGTTGAAGGCCTTACCCATTTTAATATGGAAGCTCAATCATTGCGGTCAGTTATTTCTGATCTTGGGACCAAAGATGTTGTTTATGTTTTATCTGCTTACAGTAATCCTTCCTGGATTTTTGATAATCAAGAAAAGGCTAAAAACCTAAATTTATACGCGACCAAACGTTTGATTGATGAGATTTTGGAAGTGGGGGCCAGGGTGATTTTTATGTCCTCTGTTGAAGTATTTGATGGGATTTCTGGAAACTATGATGAAACATCTTTGCCTAAACCACTTAATTTGTACGGTAAAATGAAGTTTGAAATCGAACAATATCTTAATAAGAAAGGTGGTCAAAGCTGTATTGTCCGTACTGGTTGGAATGTTGGCTGGACACTGGAAAATCGTTGTGTGATTAAGCTAACTTATGAAACCCTATTGCGTCCAGGAGCAAAAATGGCTAAAGACAATAATTTTTCTATAGTTGATGTAAAAGATACAGCTGCAGGATTATTAAAAATTGCTGATAAGCCAGATTTACGTGTTTGTCATCTGGCGAGTGCTCCCCCAATTTTTCGTACCGAACTTGCTGATACTATCATAAGTTTGAGTAAAAATAAGGATATGATGAAGTATAGGGTTGCAATGTTTTCCGATATTCCTTATTCAGAGCCTCGTGCTTGTTGTAATTCGTTAGCCGTATCAAAATTGAAGATGAAGTTCCGTGCTCCTGTCGAAATTATAAAACAAAAGGTTAAATTACTTGATGGCAAACTCAATATATAATAAAGAAGATATCTGTTTGGTTTCAGCTAAAACAATTGCTGATTTGAAGTTGCGAGCTTTGGCAACAGAGCAGAAAAGATTCCGTCTCTGCTTGCATCATTCTAATGACCACAAGACCCATGAAATGCTTATTGTTTGTCATAGGGACACCTTTATTCCACCGCATCGTCATCCCAAGGGCAAAAGCGAGTCTTATCATGTTGTTGAGGGAACAATGACGGTCTATTTTTTCAGCGATGATGGCAAACTGCTCAAAACGGTGGAGATGGAAAAAGCTGGAGGAAGTAAGCCTTTTTTATATCGCCTTTCGAACAATCTTTGGCATATGCCCAGACCAACTTCTAAATGGCTGGTATATCACGAGACTTATTCTGGTCCCTTTGACAAGGATCTTGATGTTGAGTTTCCTTGTTGGGCACCGCAGGAAGGGGATCGAAGGCAGGTTAAGCGGTTTCTAAAGGAGATAGAATGATTAAAACTGTTTTAGTAACTGGTGGAGCAGGGTATGTGGGATCAGTTCTTATCCCAAAACTTTTATTGCAAGGGTATAGTGTTAAAGTTTTAGATTTATATATTTATGGTGAAGATGTATTATCTTCTGTTAAAGATAATCCTCGACTCAAGCAAGTTAAAGGAGATATTCGGGATGATAATTTATTGGAGCGGGAATTGGAGGGCGTAGACGCAGTTATTCATCTTGCCTGTATTTCCAACGATCCCAGCTACGAGCTTAATCCGGAATTGGGAAAAGCTATCAATTATGATGCATTTATTTCGTTGGTTGAAATTTCTAAGAAAAAAGGAGTTAAGAGGTTTATTTATGCTTCCAGCTCAAGTGTCTACGGTATTAAGGAAGAAAACAATGTTACAGAAGATTTGCCGCTTAATCCGCTAACAGATTACTCAAAATATAAAGCTCTTTGTGAGAAAGAGCTGTTAAAACGACGTGTACCTGGTTTTGTAACTTTAATTCTTAGGCCGGCCACAGTTTGTGGGTACTCGCCGCGTTTAAGACTGGATCTGTCGGTAAATATTTTAACCAACCATGCAGTTAACAAAGGGAGAATTACTGTTTTTGGCGGTGAGCAAAAACGACCAAATATTCATATTGATGATATGACTGATTTGTATATTAATACCCTTGAGTATTCTGATGAAAAAATTGATGAAAAAATTTTTAACGCCGGTTGGGACAACATGAGGATGAAAGAGATTGCTGCCACAGTTAAAAAAGTTGTTGACCAAGAAATGAAACTAAATGGTTTGGAGATTGTTACCACGCCAACTGATGATAATCGCTCTTATCATGTCTCTTCTGAGAAGATAAAGCGCGAGTTAGGATTTGTAGCGAAACGTTCTGTTGCGAAAGCGGCAACAGATCTTTGTACCGCTTTTAAGGCTGGTAAAATTTCTGATCCGATGGAAAACAAGAAATACTATAATATTAAGACTATGCAGGAGATCAATTTAAGATAAGGAAAATTATGAAAAAAGTAATTGTAATTGGTAGTAATTCGTTTTCTGGTAGCGATTTTGTTGATTTATTACTGGAAAAACAAGTTTATTCCGTTATTGGCATAAGTAGATCAAAAGAAAAGAGTTCTTTGTTTCTACCATATAAACGGCATAAGAATCCTGATTTCAAATATTATCAAATGGATATGAATGAGGATATGGATCGCTTGGTAGAATTAGTAAAAGTATTTAAACCAGATTATGTGGTCAATTTTGCCGCACAAAGTGAAGTTGGTCCCAGCTGGCAGAATCCCGGACATTGGTTTCAAACAAACGCTGTTTCTATTACAGAATTAGCCAATGCCCTAAAAGACTGCCCTTTTCTTAAACGCTATGTTCATATATCTTCACCTGAGGTCTATGGGGCATGTGTGGGGACAATCAAGGAAGATGCTCCGCTAAATCCAAGCACTCCTTATGCTGCTTCTAAAGCAGCTGGTGACTTGTCCTTGTTTACTTTTGTTAAGAATTTTAAATTTCCAATGGTTATGATACGTTCCACCAATGTCTATGGTGCCTATCAGCAATTGTTTAAAATAATTCCCCGTTCAGTTATATATATAAAAAATAAGAAAATCATTGGATTACATGGCGGAGGTCAGGCAATTAAGTCATATATTCACATTAGAGATATTTCGAGAGGAGAGCTGGCTGCAATGGAGCAGGGTAAAAATGGTGAAATCTATCATTTATCAACAGAAAAGGGGATTGCAGTTAGAGACTTAGTAAGAACTATCTGTGAGAAGATGGGGGTTGATTTTAAGAAGGCAACCAAAATCGATCTCGAAAGATTGGGACAGGACGCAGCTTATGTGATTGATTCTACAAAAGCCAGAAAAGAGTTTAATTGGCAGCCGGAAATTTCAATTGAGCAGGGTATTGAAGGGGTTATCAATTGGATTACTGAAAATTGGAATGGTATTCAAAAAGAACCTTTGCAGTATATTCACAAAAAATAGGAGGGAGAAATGAAAGGTTTATCGCAAACAGCAAATAGTTTAATTGGGCAGCCTATGTTTGCTCTTTTGCATCAGGTTCAGGAAATGGAGAGTCAGGGCAGAACAATCTTTCATTTTGAGATTGGTGATCCGGATTTTGATTCTCCTCATTCTGCCAAAGAAGGATTAAAAAGGGCAATTGATCAAAATCTAACTCATTATACTAATTCTATGGGGTTATTAGAGTTTAGAGAGGCAATTGCTGAGTATACCCTTTCGGGTTGGGGATTTAAACCGGATATTAATCAAATTCTGGTTTGTCCGGCTAATGCGGTCATTGATTCTGTAATTCGTTGTGTTTGCAATCAGGGGGATGAGGTTTTGTATCAGGATCCCGGGTTTCCAACTTATCATTCTGCAATAAGTTATAACGGGGTAAAGCCTATTGGAGTTCCTTTAACCGAAAAGAATAATTTCAGGCTTTGCCCTTCAGATCTGGTTGACAGGATTAGTGATAGATCTCGATTAATCATTTTAAATAGCCCGCAAAACCCAACTGGGGCAATGATAAAGCAAAAAGATGTCTTAAAAATAGCACAAATTGCCAAGGAGCGTGATCTTTATCTTTTAAGTGACGAAGTTTATTCAAAAATTACTTATGGAGAGAAACACTTTTCTCCCTCCATAGTAGACCAGTGCAAGGAAAGAACTATTCTTTTAAATAGTCTTTCAAAAACATTTTCCATGGCTGGGTGGCGTGTTGGTTATGCAATTGGACCCAAGGAACTGATTGCAAAAATGGGACTATTATTACAAACAACTATGTCTTGTTTACCGGCTTTTACGCAGGCAGGAGCTATGGCGGTCTTAACTGAAGAAATCGATATTCTCAAAGAAAGAATCACCATATTAAAAGATAGGAGAGATCTGTTAGTTGAGGGCTTAAACAAACTAAAAGGAATTTCCTGTTTACCACCGGAAGGATCTTTCTATGTGTTTTGTAGTATAAAAGATACAGGAATGACTTCCAAAGAATACTGCAAAAAACTATTGCATGAATTTGGAGTCTGTCTTCTCCCTGGAGATTGTTTTGGAAAATTTGGAGAAGGATATGTTCGGCTTTGTTATGCCAGTACTAATATCGAAGTAATAAAGCAATCACTGGAGAAAATGAATCAATTTCATTTGAAATATGTAAAATCATGAATAATCAGAAATATAAAAACATATCATTTGAAAAAAGGATAAATTGTGTTGTTTGCGATAAAAAGGTGGATTCTCCATTGATTGAGCTACCGGATTTTCCAATCACTGAAATTTATACAAATAAACTGCCCAATGAAAAACTGGGTTTTGTTGATCAGAGTTTTCATTTTTGCCGGAACTGTGGCCATGGACAGCTTAATAATGTGATTAACCTTGAACTGCAATATGGGGGTTTAGATAATTATCATTTTAGGACTTCAGAAAGTGCTACCGCAAGGGAGCATACGGATTTTTTCCTTAAATATTTTAACCAATTTGTAAAGGACAGCTATTTTAAAACAATTGTTGAGATTGGTTGTAATGATCTATACTTACTAAAATCCTTAAAATCAAAAGCTGATAAATTGATAGGGATTGATCCAATATTAAAGGCTAGGGAGAAGGAATTTTCTGAAGACAATATAGTTGCGATTGGCGATTTCTTTGGAAAGGTTTCCTTAACTGATCCAATTGATGTTGTTATTTGTAAGGATACTTTGGAGCATGTTAGTGATCCAAAGCAAATGATTAAAAAAGTGGTTGATATGTCTTCAGATAAAACCTTGTTTTTCTTCCAGTTCCCCCTTTTGGATGCTCTACTAATGGGGGGGAGATTTGACCAGATATATCATCAGCATTTAAACTACTTTTCTCTTAAATCGATCACATTTATGTTGAACGAACTCAATTGCCAACTGGTGGATTATACTATCAACTTTAACCATTTTGGATCAATAATTGTTGTTTTTAAGAAGAATAAAAGTACTAAAAAACAAATTGTAGAACCAAAAAATATTACTTCATCAACAATTCTTGAGTGCTATTCTATGTTTGAGAAAAATATGGATGCCACTAGAGATCGTTTGAGTTCCTTAAAAGGTGAATTGCTCTATGGTTATGGAGCGGCGCTTATGTTGCCTGTTTTAAGCTATCATTTAAATAATGATTTTTCTGATTTAGAATGCATTATTGATGATGATAAAGGTAAGAATGGTTTGTATTATATCAATCTTCCGGTTCCGATCAAATTAGGAGAACAAATCAGTGACTTGAGCGATGCAACAATTTTGATTACAGCTATCTCATCAATGAGTAATGTGAGAAAAATACTTTCTAGATTATTTGTGCTGAAACCAAAACAAATAATCTTACCGTTGAATACAATTTAAGAATTCTGTTAAAGGAGGGCAAGGAAATGGACTTGGGGCTAAAAGGGAAAAAAGCATTGGTATCTGGTGGGGCAGTCGGAATTGGTGAAGCAATTGTCAAGGATTTAGCAAATGAGGGGGCAAGAGTAGTTATTACTTCCAGAGATGAAAGTAGGTTAAAGAAGGTATTAAATGAAATTGGAGGAGAAGCTGCTGGACATTATGGCATTATCAGCAATATAACAGATGAGGGGGCTCCTGGTAAATTGGCTCAGGAGATTCAGTCTAATTTTGGCAATCTTGATATTGTTGTAAATAATGTTGGCAGTACCCTTGATGTATCAGATCCATACTGTTCTTTATCGGATTGGAAAAAAGTGTATCGCTTAAATCTTGAAGTAGCAATTGAGTTAAATAATTTGTTTATTCCCCATATGAAAAAGCAGGATTGGGGGCGTATTGTTAATATTAGCTCTACGGCTTCTATGGAAAATAATGGGCCGGTTCCATTTTGTGCTGTGAAAGCTGCTCTGACAGCTTATACACGATCCATGGGTAGGATTTTGGCCATTGAGACAAAGAACGTTGTCATGTCTGCTGTATTACCCGGAATTGTCATCACTCGGGGTGGTCATTGGGAAAAGGTTTTAAAAGAAAGGCCGGAACATGCGGAGCAATACATTAAAGAGAGATGTCCTTTGGGTAGATTTGGGCAGCCTGCAGAAATTAGCATGATGGTAGCTTTGCTTTGTTCTAAATTAGCGTCATTTTGTCAGGGCTCAATTGTACCGGTAGATGCTGGGCAGTCAAGACATTACTATAATGTTAACGGATTATAAAGTAACTTTAAAAAGGAAGAAATAATGAAATTAACTGATTATGTTGCGGATTTTCTAGCCAAAAAAGAAATTAAATATGTTTTTGGGTTGACTGGTGGAGCAGTTGTCCACTTGTTTGATTCTCTTGATAAAAAACCTGGCATTCAGCCGATTTTTACCCACCATGAACAGGCAGCGGCCTTAGCTGCTCAGGCCTATGCGCGCATTACCAACAATTTAGGTGCGGCTGTTGTTACTACTGGACCGGGCGGTACCAATGCCATAACAGGAGTGCTGGCTGCCTGGATGGATTCGATCCCTTGTATCTTTATTTCTGGCCAAGCAAGGATGGAGCATACTTCCAGAGGCAAGCCGATAAGGCAATTAGGAATTCAGGAACTAGATATTGTTTCAGTGGTTGAGCCAATTACTAAATATTCTGTCATGGTTGATGATCCCAAAAAAATCAAATATTATTTGGAAAAAGCTATTAGTATTGCCCGTAGTGGCAGACCGGGTCCGGTCTGGGTTGATATTCCACTAAACTTCCAATGGGCACAAATTGAACCAAGCAAGTTAATGGGTTTCAAGTTGCCTCCAAAAAAATCACAAGCAAAAAAAGAAGATCAACTAGAAGCTCAAATTAAAAAATGCGTTAATCTTTTGTGTAAATCCAAACGACCAATTATAGTGGCGGGTAATGGAATTAGGTTAGCAGGTGCGGTTGAAAAATTTGAAAAATTAATAAAAGAGTTTGGAATACCTTTTGTTAGCAGTTGGAATTCTGGTGATCTTTTGCCTAATAATAATTCACTTTACCTTGGGCGGATAGGCATAGCTGGGCAGCGTGGGGGAAATCTGGCTGTGCAAAATTGCGATTTGCTGATAGCTCTGGGTTCTCACTTGAGCCTTAATCTTACCGGAACCAATAGTAGTCTTTTTGCTCGTAATGCCAAAAAAATCATAGTTGATGTTGATCCTAAAGAGTTGGCTTTTAAGAAGAAAACCATAGATTTACCAATTTGTTGTGATGCGAAACCTTTTTTATCCAAACTTAAGAGAAAACTCAAAAAGAACAACCTAAACCAAATTAAATGGTGGAGAAAAAAGTGTGAGAAGTATAAGTCTTATAATTTGCCGCCAAAAAGCCAGAAAAAAAATTGTTTAATTGATCCCTATAAGTTTGTTGATTTGTTATCCGACCTGCTTGGTAAGGAAGATACGATAGTTGTTGATGGTGGCGGCACAGCTTTATATATGTCATTCCAGGGAATGAAAGTAAAAAAAGGTCAGAGATTAATTGTCTCAGCTGGGATTGCTGCTATGGGAACAGGCGTTCCAGATAGTATCGGCGCTTGTTTTGCCAATAATAAAAAACGTACAATCTGCATGATCGGTGACGGCAGCCTACAATTAAATATTCAAGAGCTGCAGACTATTATTCATCATAATCTCCCAATTAAAATTTTTGTTTTTAATAATAGTGGTTATCTTGCTATCCGTCATACCCAGGAAACATTTCTTAAAAAGCGATTTATTGGTTCAGGTAAAAGAGGGGGGATTAGCCTGCCAGATTATCAAAAAGTTGCCAGGGCTTATGGTGTCAATGTGGTTAGGATTAATAATAACAAAGAGTTATCCCGGAAGATAAAACAGGTCCTCAAGCAATCTGGTCCAACTTTATGTGAAATAATGATACCAAAAGATCAGGAGTTGATTCCGCGGATGGGTTTTGATATGAATCCCGATGGTACGGGGTGTGCAAGACCGCTTGAGGATATGTTTCCATATCTTGATCGTGATGAGTTTATGGAAAATATGGTGGTTGATAGATGAAGAAGAACACGCTTTCTGTAATAATGTGTAATTATAATTACGGACAGTATATTAAAGAAGCATTGGAGGCAATTTTAACACAATCCTATCAGCCTAAAGAGGTAATCGTTGTGGATGATGGTTCAACAGATGATAGCGTTAAAATCATTGAGAGGTTGGCAGAAAAGTATTCTTCTTTAGTTTTTATCAAGAATGAAAAAAATATGGGGTCGCTCTTTTCTGTCAATTTGGCATTGAGCAAAACAACAGGAGATTATATATATTCGGCCTCCTCTGACGACAAGATTCTACCCGGTTTTTTTGAAAAAACCATGAATCTCTTGAATGAATATCCTGAAGCGGTTTTTTGCTGTTCGGATCCAGTATTTTTTGACGATGAAAGCAATAAGATTAAGGTGAAGTCCTGGGGGATAACGGATAAATCTTCCTTTTTCCCACCCGAAAAAATTGTTGAGCATTTAAGAAGAAGAAATTTTTTGATCGCCGGCCATACTCTGATTCTAAAGAAGAAAACACTTCTTGATGCAGGTGGTTATATACCGGAACTCAAATGGCATGTTGATTGGTTTATGCACCACGTTTTCGCTTTTAGGAGCGGGATATGTTATATCCCCGAAGGATTGGCAATGCTTAGGCAGCATCGTGCTTCTTTTTCTTCAGCCGGTAAAAGGGGAAAACAACAACTTAATGTTTTGCGATTTATGCTTGATCTTTTTAAAACATCTTCATACAGTGATGTAGAGAACGATTTTAAGAGGAGTAAGATCCTTTCGGTCTTTGGCTTGCCTTTGTTAAGACTGATGTTTTTGGATCACAAGTACTTTGAATATTTTAATTTGCGGATGGTCCGGTTTGTGATTCGAGATATTATCAAATGAAAGAAAAAATTAATAATCTATTGAAACTATTTGCTATGAATAAGGCTGTCTTATGGGGCGTAATAGCTCGTGGATGGACTGCCATTGCTGGAGTCATCACTGTTTTCTTGGTAGTCTTTTTCTTTAGCCCTGTTCTTCAGGGATACTACTTTACTTTCCATAGCTTGTTGGCTCTTCAAATTTTTGTTGAATTGGGGTTATGCAATGTGATTCTTCATTTTGCCAGCCATGAGTGGGCAAAATTAAGCTTTGATGAAAAAGGAAATATAAAAGGGGATAAAGATGCTTTGTCCAGATTGAGAAGTTTAGCCAAAGTATCATTTTTGTGGTATTTCTTTGGAGGATTAATATTATTTGTTGGGTTAAGTTCTGTTGGATACCTCTTTTTTGTCAGATCTGCACAAAATGGGATAAATTGGGTTTATCCTTGGTTGGCCCTCTGTGCTCTTACAGGAATCAATATGTGGCTGCTCCCTTCTTTTTCACTTTTAGAGGGAAGCAATCAGATGGCACAGGTTAATCGTTATCGTTTTATCCAGGGTGTTATAAGATCTGTTTCTACCTGGATAATTATTTCACTTGGGGGAAAATTGTGGGCAACAGCCGGAGCTGTTTTTATTCCTCTTTTTTGGACAGCATACTTTTTATGGAAAAAATATTTTAACTATTTCAAAGATCTTTCTCGTCGTATTAGTGGTCCCAGATTAGATTGGCAAAAAGATGTTTGGCCGATGCAATGGAGATTAGCCGTGAGCTGGCTAAGCAATTATTTTAGCTTTTATATTTTTACCCCGGTCCTTTTCTTTTTTAAAGGTCCGGTAGTCGCGGGGCAGATGGGAATGACCTGGAGTATTGTCAATGCACTCTCCTTGATCTCTGTAGTCTGGATTTTTGCAAGGGCTCCGGAATATGGTATTTTAATTGCAAAAAAACAGTATGATAAGTTGGATAAACTGTTTTATCGATCTTCGGCGGCGGCAATTGGTGTTTCTATGTTTGGTTCTGTTATTATATTCATATTTGTTTCAATCCTGTATGCAATTGGTCATCCTTTCTCGGTTAGATTTCTTCCTCCTCTGCCTACCGGTTTTTTGTTAATAGCAACTGTCTTTATGCAGGTATTTTACGCAGAAGGAACCTATCTTAGAGCGCACAAAAAGGAGCCTTTTATGTTATTGTCTTTGATAACAGCAATTATAATTGCTGTTTTTGTTGTAATAACCGGATGGTTGTGGGGTGCACTTGGGGTTACTTTTGTATACATGTTAGTCGTTGTTTTCATTATTTTTCCGTCTGGAACGATTATTTGGTATCGTCACCGAAGGGATAGGGGTATTTCAGATGAGGGTGTATTTGACGACGAGGGGGGATATATATCATGAACTGCCGAATATGTGATTCAACAGATCTAGAATTGGCAATTGATCTTGGAATGCAGCCCTGGGCCAATAATTTTTTGAAGAAAGAAGATGTTGGCAAGGAGCCTTCATATCCTCTGCATGTTGTTTTTTGTCATAACTGTTCCACCGTCCAGCTTGATTACACCGTGCCAAAAGAAACGATGTTTGCTGATCATACCTATTTATCTGGAATTACAAAATCTTTGAGCCAGCATTTTAAAAATGTTGCAGATGAAGTTGACTCGCAATTTTTTAGGGACCTCTCTAGCAAAAGTGTTCTGGATATTGGCTCTAATGATGGGACACAATTAAAACATTTTAAGGACCTAGGATATGATGTCTTAGGGGTAGAATCGTCAAAGACTACGGCCGAGATTGCAAATAGTTCCGGAATTAAAACCCTGAATAAGTTCTTCAATTTAAAGACTGCTAAAGAGATTAACAAGAAGTTCAATATAATAAATGCGGCTGGGGTGTTTTTTCATCTCGAAGAACTACACTCGGTTTGTGACGGGATTCGAGAATCATTAGCTGATGATGGAGTCTTTATTGTCCAGTTTCTTTA
Organism: uncultured bacterium; assembly: GCA_964421245.1. Taxonomy (GTDB): domain Bacteria; phylum Margulisbacteria; class WOR-1; order XYC2-FULL-46-14; family XYC2-FULL-46-14; genus CAYQVW01. The sequence continues at coordinate 239,847 of CAYQVW010000001.1, forward strand.
TATGAAGAGAATTATGGAAAATCTGGCCTTTGACCAGATCTATCATGAGCATCTGCTCTATTATAATTTAAAGACTTTAGAAGAATTATTGGGCCGGCATGGGCTGGAAACGTTTGATGCCTATTTATCTCCAATTCACGGAGGAACCATGATGGCCTTTATTTCTCATAAGGGGAAGAGAGATAAATCAAAGAGACTTGAGGGCTTGTATAAGAGTGAAGATAGCAAAAAAGCTAACCAATTTGAAACCTACCTGGAATTTGCTAAGAGAATTGAAAAGATGAAAAAGGATAATTTGGAATATCTTGATCAAAAGAAAAAAGAGGGGAAGAGAATCTTTGGCTTTGGCGCTCCGGTAAAGGGAAATACTTTATTAAATTATTTTGGCATTGGCAAAGAATATCTGGATTGTTTGGTTGAGAAAAATGAATTGCGTCGGGACCTTTTCTCACCGGGCCAGCATCTGCCAATATTAATAGAGAAGGAACTAAAAGAATTGCCTGATGTTTATTATGTTCTAGCCTGGAATTTTAAAAAAGAAATTTTAGCAAACAATCAGCATTTAATTGATGATGGAATAGAATTTTATTTCCCGGTAAATCCAAAGGAGATTTAGTATGAAAATATTAGTTACAGGTGCGACTGGTTTTCTTGGTACTATTCTTTGTTTAGAGTTAGAAAAAGAAGGGCATGAAGTAACCCGTTTGGGATCAAAAAATTGTGATCTTACTGATCCTGATTCTCTTATGAAGTTCAATAATAAAAAATATGATCAGATCTTTCATTTGGCTGCATGGACTCAGGCTGGAGACTTTTGCCTGACTCATACCGGAGAGCAATGGATTATTAACCAGAAAATAAACACAAGTGTTCTCACCTTTTGGAAAGAGCATCAGCCTCAGGCAAAAATGATTTGTATGGGATCAAGCTGTTGTTATGACCCAAATGAAAAATTAAAAGAAGAGAATTATTTGAAGGGAATTCCGATTGACAGTCTATTTACTTATGCTATGACCAAGAGGATGCTCTATACCGGATTACTGGCACTAAATAAACAATTTGGTTTAAAATATCTTTGCTTTGTTCCTTCTACGTTATATGGTCCGGGTTACCATACCGATGGCCGTCAGATGCACTTTATTTTTGATCTAATCAAGAAGATTATTAAGGACAAAGTTGTTACTTTATGGGGGGATGGGAACCAGAAGCGGGAATTGGTTCTTGTTTCTGATTTTGTCAAAATCATGCTTGAGCTTAATAAAACAGAGGAAAATGATTTGATTAATATTGGGGCAGGTGAGGAGCATTCTATAAAAGATTTTGCGAAGATTATTTGTAAAAAAACCGGACGAGATTTTAAATCGATTCAATTTGATACTTCAAAATATATTGGAGCAAGATCAAAATGTTTGGATATTAAAAAATTGAAGAAACTGATTCCGAACTTAAAATTAACAACACTTGAGGCCGGTCTTGATAAAACGATAGAATGGATGGATGATCAAATTAAAAAGGGAAAAATTAAGTGAAAAAGCTGGTTATTCTTGACCATTTTTTAATGGATATAAAGGGTCATGAGGAGACATATGATTTTGCAATAGCAAAAGAAGCTATTAGGCAGGGGATAAAAACCGAAATATGGTGTCCCAAAAGAGAAAAGCCACAGCCCGAATTTGTTAAACAGTGCCTAAAGCAGCCTTTTTGGAAGAAAAAAAATCTTTTAAAAATGATTTTTGCGGCGATGATGAGTATTTTTGAATGGAGAAGCATATTTAAAAATAATAAACTGGATCAAGAAACCACCGTATTTGTTCAATCGGTCAGATTACCTATCCTCTTATTTTTTTCCCTGGGTACATTGGGAATTAAGCTTGAGCCAAGAGTAATAATAGTTTTAAGACGTGGCTTGAGAGAATACAATAAACTGTTGTTGCGCTGTCTTTATAAGAAGGGGAATGTCTTATTTTATGCTGACAGCGAAGCAATAGTTAATGAGTTATTGTCTAATGGAATATCCTCGGCAAAACTACTTCCAATGCCTCATTTATTGCTTATAAAGAGGGTTCAGAGTCAGGATAATAAAATAGCTATAGGATATTTTGGAGGAGCGCGTTTTGATAAAGGATTTGATCTATTGCCTAAAGTTATTGAAAGGGTTTTGCAAAACCACCCGCAGGCCTCTTTTATTATCCAGGCTTATGATTATAAACAATCGGATGAAATAAAAAGGGCAAAAAATGCAATCTTCTCAATCCAAAATAAATATCCCAAAAGAATAAAAATGCTTAAAATATACTTATCCGAATCTGAATATAAAAAGCAGATGAAGCAATGTTCGATTCTTTTGGCCCCGTGCAGAAGAGAATTTTATGGGGAGGGAACTTCGGGTATTTTGGCCGAAGCAATTAGTGGAGGGGTCTGGGCGGTGGTCCCGTCTAAAACCTGGATGTCTGCTCAAAAGAGCCGGTATGATAAAATTTCTACTTTTGATGAATATGCTACCGAGGATATTTCTGGAGCTATTGATTATTGTTTAAGCAAAGAGAAGGGTTTGGATACGAAGAGAATTGATAATCAGATTAGCTCGTGGCTCAGGTTTCATTCTGCTTCTAATTTTTTAAAAGTAGTGAGTGCAACAAAAAACAATACTACAGGAACCTGATACATGACCACTCTATTTATTAGGGTTCCATCTACTAAGAATTGAAAATTGTGCGGGTTATAAAAAGCATAAATAATCATTAGGAGATCAAAAATTATTATGATGAGTAAGTATTTTAACTTAGAATTATATATTTTGGACCAATAAAATATCAAAACAAATACAAAGACAAACCACAATATCTGCCAGTCAGCATAAGTAAACAGTTTTGCCGAAAGATGATAGAGGATTTTAGACAAAGTTGGAAGTCCAAAACGTAAATTTTCATAAGAAGGGGGGGTGCTGGTTCCAGTAATAGAAAGAATTCCTCCTGCTTTTCTCATTAAAAAGCTGTTGTGAAAGAAGAGCCAGGGAGAGGAGAGGATGGTTGACAAAAGAATGAATTTTAGCCCCAATTTCCATTTAGTTTTATCCTCAAAGAAAATATATATTAGTAATGCTATTATTGCCAAAGCCCACAAAGGTATTCCAGATTGTTTTACAAAATTACCAATTCCCAAAAATATGGCCGAAATGTATAGATTTGGATTATCTTTGTTTTGCATCCACCTGAATAAATAAATTATTCCAATCGAATAATAAAAGGTCTGCATAAAATCTGTATAGGCGGTTCCGGCATGATAAATTATCAGCGGAAATGAGGTTAGCAAAAACGTAAAGACAAGAGAATAGAAGCGGGAGATATTTTTTCTAAGATTTATGTAAAAGAGTGAGATAAGAGAGACAAAACAAAGTGCAAATACGATTTTGCCCAAAGCATCATTCCACGAGCCTATTCCATAATAAATATAAGCTTGAGAGAGTGGGTTAAGATAAGGGTGGGGACCGGCCAGCTCAATGCTTTGATCTGTTAGAACGTGCCCAGTAGTAAATATTATCTTTGCAATGCTTCCCTGTCTCCATAGATCATCATAATTTATAATCGGTTTTACTGTTGCGTCAAAGAAAACATAGAAAACAATCAGAAGAATCATTAAAATTAATGCTTTTTCTTTAAGAGTTAGTGAAGTTAAAGGATTTTTAAGCGAACGGAGATTTAATAAACTAACTTTTCTTATGATCAGAAAGGAAATCAGCAACAGAAGAAGGACCAAAGCCGGTCCAACAGCCATAATTAAGCTAAGTTTGAAGCCGAGTAGAGAGAGAACAAACATTTCCAGGCCAATTAATCCAATTCCAATTCCCCAGGAAAGAGATAATCTTTCAAAAAAAGGAAAAGATTTTTTGTTTTGGTCGATTATAGCTACAATGCCAATTCCCAAAATTAAGGGAAATAAAATTGTTAAAATAAATCTAATAATAACTACTTCCTCCTTTTTACTATGTATTGACCAGTTTTATATTTTTCATGAATTTTATACATATTCTTGTTGTAAGATTGATCTTTTGCTTGATTAAAAATCAAAAGATAGTCCGGATTCTTTTCTGGGCTAATTAAAACATTTGGAATCAGATAAATCCTTGCTTGAAGGCCTGGAGCAAATAAAGAAGATAATATGCCTAAAGTTGCTTTTTTCTGAGGGAGTTTAAGCTTTGCAAATCTCAAAAAATCATAATAATCTCTTCCGTACGCTTTGGCATGCTTATTTTCGATAGATTTTCCGAAATATTTTGTGTAATTGTTTTTAAAAATATTAAAATAGTTATAATTGGCATTTAGTGTTAATAGTATCCAGATTAGTATGATTATGGTAAAGGTTTTTTCTGCCGCTTTCGTAAGAGAAAAGGATCTGACCCAAAAGATAAGGAAAGAGAGACCTATTATTAAATACATATAGATATTAATTGATCTTCCCCAAATTGTACTGCTGGGAGTAACATTTATGGTGCTTCCAATTACAACTCTTCCCCTTGGTTTCCAGAATTCTTGCCAGCCGGACAAAATATTAGTAATAAAACTGCCGGTGGTAATTTCTATATCTTCAACTTTCCATGTTAGTCCGGGAGTTTCTGGATTTATCAGGATTTGTTTTGTCCAACCGAACCAATTTGGGTTTTGTGATGGGATACTAATATAATAACTATGACTGCCCGACTTGAGAGAGAATTGAATGCTTTTCTGGATATTGAATTGCATATCGTAGACATTGACCCAATATATTCTAGCAATTCCTCTTTGTTCGGATTTAATCTTTAATATTATGGTGTTGTATTCAGCAGAGTCGATAGTTAGTTCAGGGCTTGCGAAATAGGGCTGGTTTTTTGCCTTTTGAAAAGGGATAGATATTACATCTGCCAACCCAATACTTGTAAATAATAGCAATAAAAAAAAGGATAGTAGTATGACTTTTTTCATTTAGACAATTATACCATCTGACATGATATAATTGACTGACATATGAAGCTTTCGATTATAATTCCTTGTTTAAATGAAGAGGCAACAATAAAAAAAGCTCTAGATAAAGTTTTGTCTGTTGATCTAATAGAAATTCAAAAAGAAGTGATCGTTGTTGATGATGGGTCGACCGATAAATCTCCTGAAATAATAAAAGGCTACAATCAAATATTTTCTATTTTTCATCCAAAAAGATCTGGTAAGGGAGCAGCAATAAAGAGCGCAATGCCGCATGTAACCGGTGATTTTGTGATAATTCAAGACGCGGATTTAGAGTATGACCCAGCCGATTATGTAAATTTGATTAAGGCAGCAAAAGAGAATAATGCTTCGGTGATTTATGGGTCAAGAAGATTAAATAAAAAAAACCAGTGGTCTCACTTGTCTTTTTTATTCGGTGGCATATTTCTTAGTAAATTTACTAATTTACTCTTTGGATCAAGAATTACCGATCAGCCAACTTGCTACAAATTATTCAAAACTAGCTTGCTTAAATCATTAAATATTAAGGCAGATGGATTTGAGTTTTGTTCAGAGGCAACTGCGAAAACACTTAGGAGAGGAATAAAAATATATGAGGTGCCAATATCATACAACCCTCGCCATGTTTTGGAAGGGAAGAAGATAAGCTGGAAAGATGGTGTTATAGCTATTTGGACTACCTTAAAATACCGGTTTATCGATTAATCAAATGAGAAAATACATAAGAATAATTATACTTACTCTTTTAGTTATACTTTTTATATGGATTGTACATTCCTATATTCTTGAATCTTTTGCAAAGTATTTGATAGTTCGAGATGATATTAATAAATCCGACGCAATTGTTGTTTTGTCTGGAGATAGTAATGGAGAGAGGATTAGGCAGGCAGCAGAGCTCTATAAGAGGGGTCAAGCCGACTACTTTTTAATTAGTGGTGGATTGCTTTATTGGAATGTAACTTATGCAGATATTATGCGTCGTCATGCCATTTCTCTTGGAATACCCAATAAGGTCATTTTAATTGAAGACAAATCTGATTCTACTTATGAAAACGCAAAGTTTTCTCTAGAAATATTGAAAGAAAAGGGAATTAAAAGCATTATTTTGGTAACTTCTCCTACCCATACGAGACGAGCTAGTCGACTTTTTAAAAAGATGTATAAAAAAGAGGGGATTAAGGTTTCTTCTTACCCGGTTCAAAATAGTCGATTTAAAACAGAAAACTGGTGGATGAGGCACGAAGATACTCAGAGAGTTGTCTTGGAATATGTTAAAATAATAGGGTATTTTATTAAAGGATGGTAGTAGAAAAAATGACAAATGACAAATTAAAAATTAAAAATGATGGAGGGATTGTATTAGTAACTGGTGGAGCAGGGTATATAGGGTCAGTTCTGGTAGAAGAATTAGTCAGGCAGGGAAAAAGTGTTAGAGTTTTTGATAAGTTGTATTTTGGGGATCAAGCCCTAAATGAGGTTAAAAGCAAAATTGAAATTATTCAGGGGGATGTTAGAGTCTTTCCAGAAGAAGTATTGAATGATGTTTCTTCTGTTATTCATCTTGGCTCCCTTTCTAACGATCCGACTGCCGATTTTGACCCAAAAGCGAATAAAGAGATAAATTTTGAAGGAACTATGCGAGTTGGCGAAGCCTGCAAGAAAAAGGGGATTCAAAAGATGACCTTTGCTTCTTCTGCTGCTGTGATCGGTTTTCATGTTGATGATATTGCCAATGAAGAGTTTGAGCCAAATCCTCAGTCAGAATATGCACAATCAAAATTAGATGCGGAGAACGGTTTAATATCACTAGTTTCTGACAAATTTAGTCCGGTTATTATCAGACAGGCCACAGTTATTGGTTTTTCACCCAGGATGCGTTGGGATTTAGTCGTTAATACTATGACTAAAGATGCTTTTTCTAAAAACAAGATATCAGTTTTTTGTGCTGGAGATAATTGGCGTCCCTTGGTTCACGTAAAAGATGTGGTTGATGCCCATTTAGCTTGTTTGGAGGTTGATTTGAAAAAGGTTGCTGGGCAGATTTTTAATTTGGTGCATAAAAATTATCAAATTTTGGATTTGGGAAAAGAGGTTCATGCTATTTTGAAATCATATCTTCCTGTTTCTCTTGATATACAAAAGGGGGACAAGGAGTCACGAAGCTATCGAATTTCTTCAAATAAAATAAAAAAACTAGTCGGTTTTGAGGCCAAGAGAACAGTTGAAGCGGCAACCATGGAGATTTATAATTTACTTAAGGCGGGTAAATATACCGACTTCTCAAATCCGATTTATTATAATATTGCCTGGATGAAAAAATTAGTAGAAGCAGGGAAAAAGATATGAAAATAGCAATTATTGGCGCTGATGGGCAGCTTGGAACTGATTTATGCAAAGTTGTTCCCCAAAAAGAGCAGGTTCTTTTAACCATCAAAGATTTAGACATTACTAAACCTTCCCAGATTAATCAGGTTTTTAAGAAATATAGCCCTGACATAGTGATTAACACTGCTGCCTACCATAAGGTGGACGATTGTGAGGCTAATCCGAAGCTAGCAGAGGAAGTTAATGCCATTGCTGTAAAAAATCTTGCCATGGCTTGCAAAAATGCTGGAATTACACTGGTTCATATTTCAACGGATTATGTTTTTGATGGAGAAAAAGGGTCTCCTTATACGGAAGAAGATTCTCCCAATCCAAAAACGGTTTATGGTGCTTCAAAACTAGATGGTGAAAAATTTGCAAAAGAGATTCTTCCCGAACATTTTATTGTCCGGTCTTGTGGTTTATATGGTGCTGCGGGGTGTTTGGGCAAAGGCGGGACTAATTTTGTTGAAGGAATGATTAAAAGGGCCAAATCCGGTCAAAAGATCAGGGTTGTTACTGATGAAATAGTAACCCCGACTTATACGCTTGATTTGGCAAAGAAAATATATGAATTGATCAAAACTAAAAATTATGGTCTCTATCATATCTCAAATAACGGTCAATGTTCGTGGTGGGAGTTTGCCGCAAAAATATTTGAATTACTAAATTATGATATTAAAGTTGAAAAAACCGTTGCTGCCGAGTTTAAAGCAGCTGCCCATCGACCAAAGTTTTCTGTTCTTAAAAACAAAATGGGGAACCTACGTAATTGGGACGAAGCCCTTCGGGACTATTTGATCGAAAAGGGACATCTTGTGTCATCGTGAAGAAAGTTGCAATCGTTCACGATTATCTAAATCAATTTGGTGGGGCGGAACGCGTGGTTGCTGCTCTTCATGAAATTTTTCCTGATGCACCAATTTTCACCTCCATCTATAATGCAAGAAAAATGCCACCGGCCTTTCAAAAAATGGATATTCGAACCTCTTTTATGAAAAAATTGCCTTTTATTTTGAAAAAATTCCGCCACTATTTTTGGCTCTATCCACGTGCCTTTGAAAGTTTTGGTCTTAGTGAATATGATTTAATTATTTCTTCAAGCAGTGCATATGCAAAAGGAATAATAAAACGAGAAGATGCGATTCATGTTTGTTATTGTCATAATCCCATGCGATTTGCTTGGCGCTATGACGATTATATTAAAAAAGAAAATATCCCCTGGATAGCTAAAAAGATATTACCTCTTTTTTTAAACTCATTGAAAAAGTGGGATTTGAAAAGAAATAAAGGTGTTGATTTTTTTATTGCTAATTCCTCAGTCGTTAAAAACAGGATAAGTCAATTTTATGGTCGTGATTCAAAAATCATTCATCCCCCAATTGATATTGATAAGTTCTCCTTAGGAACAAATCAGGAAAATTATTTTTTAATTGTTTCCAGATTAAATTATTATAAAAGGCTTGATATTGCGGTTGATGCTTTCTCAAAGTTGGGATTACAATTAAGGATTGTTGGGGAGGGACCAGCAAAGCCTGACCTAATAAAAAAAGCAGCTACCAACATTGATTTTCTGGGTAATGTAGATGATAATAGGTTAAGAGATCTTTATGCAAAGTGTCGCGCGTTAATTTTTACTGAAGAAGCTGATTTTGGAATGGTTCCGCTTGAAGGTGCGGCATCTGGGAGGCCGACTATTGCATTTGGGAGGGCTGGGGCGCTTGAAACCATAAAAGATGATGTTAGTGGTCTATTTTTTGATGAACAAACCCCAGAATCTCTAATAGAAGCGATAAAGCGTTTTGAAAAGATGAAATTTGATAAAAATATAATTAGACAACATGCCGAGAAATTTAGTAAAGATGCTTTCAAAAGAAAGATAAGGGAGTTTTTAAGTGAAATCAAAGCACTTTAACATAATTATTGAAGTTTTATTTTTATCTTTGCTCTTTTTGGCGGCAATTATCTTTGATCGCCGAATTGGAATTGTTTTTTCTCTAACCAAAGCAACCACCATCCGCTTTTTTTCGATTTTAATCTTGAGTGTTTGGGCAATTAAAATTTTAATTTTCAAGGAACATAAATGGGTTCGCTCTATTCTTGATTGGCCGGTTGCAACATATGTTTTGTCATGTCTTATTGCCACAATATCGTCAATTCATGTATATATTAGTTTTTTTGGTTTTTATGGACGTTTCGAGGGATTTATAACTCTTTTTAATTTTGCGCTTTTGTTTTTTGTTGCCACAAATTATATAAATAATATTAAAGCTGTTAAGCGTCTTATGGTAACGGTTTGCTCCGCCTCGGTTGTCATGTCAATTTATGCAATCATACAGAGGAAGGGAATTGATCCTTACGCCTGGGGAGGGGTTGTTACCTGGCATCGGGTTATTGCAACAATTGGTCAGCCAAATTTTTATGCAGCGTACGCAGATATGGCCTTTTTCTTAACTTTTATTTTGTTTTTGTTTCCCAAATCCAATAAACCATTTGAGCTTAAATCACTACTGCCTTCTGTTTATTTTATCGTTCCGATATTAACATTTGTTATAATGATTTATAATTTGGGAACATCTGATGTAATTGTTTGGTATTTAGGATTTCTTCTTTGTTCTGCTTTCACGGTGTTATTTGCTTATAAACATGACGAGTTGCCCCAATTATTAATAGACGCAATTTTTGGAATTAGTTTGATTATAATGTACACTGGGCTTTTTTATACCCAAAGCCGTGGTGGTTTTATCGGTTTTTTTGCAGCTTTTTCATTGTTTTTTATTATTGGTCCTAAAAGAATTATTTTTGATAATTGGAAGAAAATTGGGCTTCTTTTCCTAGCCCTTGCAATTGTTACCGGGGTTACAATTTCTGACCCGCAGTTTTCCCTCTTTTCAAGAATGACCGGAGAGATTGAGGTTGAAGATGTTCAAAAAGGAGATTCCCCTAAAATAGAATTTCAAGGTGCGGCAGGATCTCGTGGAGAGACCTGGAAAAGTGGATTTAATGTAATTGTCGATTTCCCGTTTTTTGGAATTGGTCCAGAAGTATTAAAGATGCTTTTTCCTCGCTATGAAACAAAACTTTTTCGTTTTAAAGAGGCCTTCCATGTAAAGCAAGATCGTATGCATAATGAGACGCTAGACGTGCCGGTAACTCGAGGCCTGGTTTCTTTCTTTGCTTACATATTAGTATTGTTTTTGGTATTCAAAAAAGGATTTAAAACGGTAACGAAGTCAATTTCTCAGTCAAATAAACTAATTGTAGCTGGTTTTTTAGCTGCAATCACGGCATATCTGGTTCAAAATCAGTTTAGTTTTGGTGTGGTTGCTATAACTTCATTGTTTTGGGTAATGTGGGCGGTTGTAATTAAGTCAGATACTTGTCTTTTGGATGAGCCGGAGCAAGTAGAAGAAAAAACATTGACGATAGACAATATACCTTGGCTTTTGGTTGCTTTAATTGTATTAATTACTTTTTCATTATTATATGTTTCATCAATACCGTTTAACGCGGATAAAGAATTCAAAATGGGTAAAACCCTTGCTTCGGTAAAACGTTTTTCCGAAGCCGTGGGTTTTTATGATAAGTCTCTGGCTATTCAACCATTTGAGGGTGGGCCAATAACCCATAAAGGGATTAGCTTGATTAATTTGGCGGCTCAGTCAAAACCCGAACAGAGGGCGAAAATCCACAAAGAAGCCCTTGATATTTTAAGATTTGGAAATTTGGTCGATCCATACAATGCCGATAATTTTTATATTTTATCAAGGATTCATTTTGTTAGCAATAGGATAGGCTTGGCACTTGACGCTGCTAATAAGGCATTGAAAATTGATCCTTATTATGCAGAAGTATACCTAGTCCTGGCCAATATTGCAAAAAAGCAAAAGCAATATAAAAAGGTCCAATTATATTACAAAGAGGCTAACCGAATTAACCCAAATATTCTTGAAGCAAAGGAGCAGGTTATCTGGCAATTGATTGATGCTGGTGAATTGGATCAGGCCTTTCAAATGGTACAAGAAATTATTATGACTAATCCAAAGCATCTAAGTGCCTACCGGGCTCTTGGGATAATATATAAAAAAATGGGAAAACATAAGGAAGCCCAAGAGGCTTTTGATGTGCTTAAACAATGAGAATATTTTTTGATGCTATTTTAATTAATTTGTCTTTTATATTGGCCTACTATTTGCGTTTTAATATTTTCTCTTTTGTTGGGGCTGAGGCAACTAGGCCTATTAATCAATATGGTGGGGTGTTACTCTTTGTAACAATTCTATGGTTGGCGGTTTTTAATTTAGTAGGTTTTTACAAAGAAACCCATTCATATCCTCTGATTGATAAATTGGCAAAGATAATCTGGGGAATAACTCTTGCTTCGACTTTGCTTTTTGCACTTTTGTTTATTTATCGTAGTTTTTGGTTTTCACGTTTAGTAATATTGAATTCCTGGTGGATAGCGATTGTATTGATTGGTTTTTCGAGGACAATCACAACCATGTTTAGGAACTTATTGTATAGAAAGGGAATTGGCCTAAAACGCGTATTAATTCTTGGGGAAGATGAGATTGCAAATGCTCTAAATAGTAAGTTTTTAAACGAGAAATCTCTTGGGTATTTTCCCGTTGGATTAATAAGTGCTGATCCATCTATTATAAAACAGGCGATTATTGAGAAAAGGGTTGATGAGTTAATCATTGCATCTACAAATCTATCTCATCAAACAATTTTAGATATTATTACTGAGTGTGAAGTCTTAAATATTAAATTTAAAATTGTCCCTGGTATGCTTGAGCTAATTGCAAGTAGGGTTGATGTTGATGAAATAGGGGGAATTCCATTAATTACAATAGCGGAAATTGGCCTTTCTGGTATAAAGGCCTTTATTAAGCGCAGTTTTGATATTTTTGTCTCTTTTGTTTTGTTAATAATACTTTTACCATTATTTATAGTGGTTGCTCTTTTTATAAAGTTTGGTTCTCCTGGTGGGGTATTGTTTAGTCAGAAAAGGGTGGGTAAGAACGGCAGAATTTTTGACTGCTTAAAATTCAGATCAATGGTTGTGGGTGCTCCAAAGCTTAAAGAGCGGTTAATGGACCAATCAGAGGCAGAAGGGCATATTTTTAAAATTAAGAATGATCCTCGCATAACCCGTGTTGGAAATTTTATTAGAAGATATAGTATTGATGAACTTCCGCAGCTGTTTAATGTTTTATTGGGGAATATGAGCTTGGTTGGTCCTCGGCCTCCTCTTCCTCCCGAGGTCGAAAAATACTCAGCTTGGCATAAAAAGAGGCTTAGGATTACTCCTGGAATCACAGGGCTTTGGCAGGTTTCTGGCAGGTCCCTATTACCTTTTGAAGATATGGTCAGATTAGATATTTACTATATTGAAAATTGGTCCCTTTGGTTAGATGTAAAAATACTTTTTAGAACTATTCCGGCAGTTTTATTTAGTACCGGGGCATACTAGTTTATCTTAGGACGATTATTTTTCCTCTCTGAATTGATTCACCGTGAGTTAATGCAAATAGATAGACTCCGTTTGGAACAAACAATCCGAATTGGTCTTTCCCATCCCATGTAATAGTGTGTGCTGCGGAGGATGCGGAGTTTGCGCGATAAATATTTTGTCCATTTATAGTAAAAATAAAAAGTTTTACTTCAGATGGAACAGACAGTGTGTAAAAAAGCTTAAAGTCATTTCTTTCCGGACTAAAGGGATTTGGTCCTGCTCGCAAAATGGATGAAACCCCAGTTTTTGCAATACTTTCCTGACCAATAAAGCCCTCTTTTATAATGAGGTTAAAATTTTGTTGTGGCCCGCTGTTTCCAGCTTTATCTCTTAAGGATGCCGCTATTTGATATTTGCCGTCTTCAAGCTTATCCTTTGGATAAAAACAGATATCGGAAATATTTGCTTCCAGTGTTCCCATAACCTCTAGGCTGGCTGATGAGATTTTAATTATTGAGCTGTCAAGGTCGATGCCTGAATCCGCTTCCTCGAATTTAAGGATAATTTTATCTGTTTGTCCGGTTGGGCTGCTTGGGGCTTGCGCCAATGGATGGGTAGAATCAACCGAAAAATTTATCTGTTTTTTTGTTTTATTTCCTTTTTGGTCAGATATTTCTATTTCTATCAAATGTTTACCATTAGCAATTTTCTTTGGGAGTTTGACAAATCCGAAGATTTTATTTAGCTCTGGATAGTAGTATATTTGGTCCCTATATGTTTCTTGGCCAATTGTAAGCTCGATTTTGGGATTGCTCGAAAGATCAAGATCGGGATCCGTTGCAATTGCTTCAAACAAGATTGTTGCTTCAGGCCGAAACCACTGATTATCCTCAGGTTTATTGATCGTAATCAAAGGAGCATGTGGGTTGAGAGGGTGGAAATCAAGGCTTGATAGAGAGAGAACTTTGCTCAAATTGTTGTTGGAAATCAAAAATAAAGTGTTTTCGGAACAATGAAGGCCTTCAAAACCCTCCTGATTAGTTTTTATTTCCTGCGGATAGGTTCCAACATTGTTTGTAGCGCTAAAAGCTATCCAAAAGCTTGAACCAAGTTCTTGATAAAACAGAATGATAGTTTCTTGTAGTTCGGTCGCTATTATTTTTAATTTTTCAATTTTATTATTGGTTAAATAAATAATATCTTCAATCCATGTTCCATCGATATTTTTATAACGAATTATTTTATAGGTGTTGTTATTATTAGCTATGGCAAGTATTTCATCTCCATTAGAAATTATTTCCTCATATTTATCAAAACCGGAAGAAGAGATATTGCTATCTATAAAGGTTTTTCCATTATTGGTTGATTTATAAGTTTGAATTGTTTTCTTATCTTTGCTGATTAAGGAAAAAATAATTATATCTTTGCTTGTGCTCATTGCCGTTTGAGCTGCCGGAGTCTTTGAGATTAACACGGGAGAACTTAAGAACGAACCTGTGTAATCTGACTGTCTGTAATAATGTTGGTTATCTTTTTCGTAAATAAAATGCAACAAACTGTTGTTTTCTGAAAAATTTGTCAGTTTTCCTATTGCTAAGTTAAATTCTTTAAAAACATGATCTAGGTTGTCAGAATAAAGCAGGGTCGTTGATTCAATAGAGGGAACTGCGATCCATAATTGGTTTTTGCTATTTTGGATAAAAGCTTCCGTAGTAGTTTTGATAACTGTCTTAATCGGTGAAAAGGTTGCCCGTGGATCAGCTTGTTTAATTGTTCCTTTGGCATCTTTAAAAATAAATGCTTCGGCATTTGAGCTTGCCGCAAAGATTATCAATAACAAAAATATCAGCAAAACTTTACGCATTTGCCCCAATTTTACTCTTATTGTGTTTTGAGGTCAATCTTGATTTTATTCAAAAAAAACACTGAAATTTTTTTATTTTTTGGCGATATATATTTATGAAAAGACTGATCTATAAAACAAATTTGCCTAGTGTTCTTTCTATTCCTTTGGATAGAGCGAGTTTTAAGTTGTTGGTACCCAAATCAAAAAGGGCTTATGCTCCCCCTTCACTTTCGTCAGCAAACTTTAAGGATCCGTTTGTTCTTGCTCAAGATAATATAAAAGAATTATTGATCTTTGTGATTCTTTTGGAAAGTATTGATAAAAAACAATATTTTGAGGTTCATGGGAGAGGTCTTCATATCTTTGATGCAAAGATTGTTTTTAATCCAGAATCAGGTCAGCTGGCGGTTGGCTCGAAAATGTTTCTTCATCTTGATCTTTGTAAAAAAACCTATGGAGAAATTGCAAAAAATATTGGAATTGGGGCCGAAATGGATACTGGTTTATTTTGTGATAAAATTGAGTTTACAATATTTGATAAGTCGGATCATTTTGGCCAGCCAAGTGATGGTGAATATGCTTTGGTTGGGAATCATATTGCGGCACTTATGTACTCGGCTGGATTATCGGAAGTATATTGCCAAAAAGGTCGTAGCGGATTCTTTGTTGGTTGTTCTGTTCCTGCGCTTAAATAATACAAAATGGTTTTATTTCGTATGCTATAATATTTTCAGCCGTGAAAATACAAAATATAAGAAACCTCCAAGGCAAAGCCTCTGTTCGTAAAAAGGAAGGAAAATTTGTAATCGAAGGTCCTCGTTTGATCAAAGAAGCTCTCTTAGACATTGAATATATCGTTTATTCAAAAGAGCATAAGGTGATGATTAAGGCAAAAGAGATGGGAATTCCATGTTACGAGGTTTCTGATAAAGAATACAGGAAATTGTCCGATGTTGTAACACCACAGGGCATTATGGCCGTTGTAGAACAATCATCACCCACAATAGATGACATTAAAGGCCCATTAGTTATTGCATGTATCGATATTCAAGATCCAGGAAACATGGGAACCATTATTCGTGCGGCTGATGCAACAAATGTTTCTGGAATAATCACAAGTAAAGGGTGTGTTGATATTTATAACCAAAAAACAATTCGATCAACCGCCGGATCAATTTTTCATGTTCCAGTTGTACAAAGTAGAGACATCGCATGCGATGTCTCAATATTAAAAGGTAAGGGATATAAGATTATTGCAACCGATACTACAGGGATAGAGAGCTTTTGGCAAACAGATTTAAAAGAAAAAGTGGTTATTCTAATTGGTAATGAAGGAGCTGGTCTATCAAAAGATATTTTAGATCTGGCCGATGTTGTTGTCTCTATCCCAATACCTGGCAAAGCAGAATCTCTTAATGCAGCGATGTGTGCATCTGTTATAATATATGAAGCACTAAGGCAGAGGAGCATGAATGGTTGAGAGAATAAAAGCAGTAGAAGACGAAGCATTATTGCGTTTAAATGACATTAAAAACCTTCAAGGCCTTGAAGCTTGGAGAATTCACTATCTTGGTAAAAAAGGCTTATTAACCGAACTAGTTAGAAATCTAAGAAATATTCCAGCAGACGATAGACCACATTTTGGTAAAAGCCTAAATATTACAAAAAATAAACTAGAAAATTTACTTAAAGAGAAAAAGTCCACATTAGGATCAGCCGATAAAGAAAAAAAGATAAAAGCATCGACAATTGATATAACCATGCCAGGGCAGGGGCAAAAACGTGGAAAACTTCACCCCATAACTCAAGTAATGAACGAAGTTGTTGATATCTTTTTAAGATTAGGATTCTCAATTCAGAGTGGTCCAGATATTGAATCTGACTACTATAACTTTGAAGCATTGAATATTCCAAAGCACCATGCCTCTCGTGATATGTGGTCAACTTTATATATAGAAGAAGATAAGCTTTTAAGAACCCACACTTCTCCGGTCCAGATTAGGGTTATGGAGAAGAAAAAACCACCGCTTGCAATCATCGCACCGGGTAAAGTTTACAGGAGAGATGCGGATGTTACTCATTCAACCGTTTTTCATCAGGTAGAAGGATTTATGGTTGATAAGAATATAACTTTCGCAGATTTAAAGGGTACCTTAACTGCGCTTTTACATGCTGTTTTTGGAAAAGAGAAGAAGGTCCGTTTCCGTCCAAGTTACTTTCCTTTTACCGAGCCATCCGCAGAAGTTGATGTGGAGTGCATGATGTGTAAGGGAAAAGGTTGTCGAATTTGTAAAGAGACTGGTTGGCTTGAAATCCTTGGTTCTGGAATGATTGATCCTAATGTTTTTAAGCATGTAAAGTATGACCCGGAAAAATATTCTGGATATGCTTTTGGAATGGGCATTGAGCGCATTGCAATGTTAAAATTTGGAATTTCAGATATAAGGCTATTTTTTGAGAATGACTTGCGATTTTTGAGGCAATTTTAATGAGAGTACCAATTAAGTGGCTTAAAGAATATGTTGATATAAAAGTTTCTCCAAAGGTTTTGGCTGAGAAATTGACCATGGCTGGGACCGAAGTTGGTGCTATTGAGCAGAACGGCCAAGTTTTAGAATTAGATATTCTTCCAAATAGGGGAGATTTGCAATCTATAAGAGGAGTTGCCAGAGAAGTAGCTGCTGTTTTAACTAGCAACTTACGACTTACGACTAACAACTTACACGAATCCACAGATAAAATAAATGCAAAAATAGAGATAAAAGATAAAAAATTATGTCCTCGGTACATGGCTCGAGTGATTGAAGGAGTGCAGATAAAAGAATCTCCAGCTTGGATGAAAGAAAAGCTAACTCTTTGTGGTGTTAGGCCGATAAATAATATTGTTGATGTTACCAATTATGTTCTTTTAGAGCATGGACAGCCGTTACATGCCTTTGATCAGGATAAAGTAAGCAAGATCGTCGTTCGAAAGGCAAAAAAAGGTGAAAAAATAGTAACTCTAGATGGTTTTGAGAGAAAACTTGATTCTTCCATGCTTGTAATTGCTGATGCAAACAAGGCAATTGCTGTTGCCGGAATAATGGGTGGAACTGAAACAGAAATCTCTGATGCAACCACGAATATATTATTAGAATCAGCATTCTTTAATCCAATCTCTATCAATAAAACTTCTCAAATTTTAAAACTCCGCTCTGAGTCTTCAGTTAGATTTGGAAAAGGGGTGGATTGGGATGGAGTTGCTCTAGCCCTTGATCGAGCAGCGACTTTAATTGCAGAGTTGGGTGGTGGAAAGATCCTCAAGGGAAAAATTGATAAGAAGCTAAGTCCAAGAAGACTAAAACAACTAACAATTAGGGTTGAAAATACTAATCGTCTTTTGGGGACCAAGATCAAAGCAGTTGAAATAACAAAGATTTTAGGACGGCTTGGTTTCAAAAAAGTAAAGAGTAATGAGAAATTAGTAACTGTGAAAGTTCCACTTTCTCGTGCTGGAGATGTCGAAAGAGAGGTTGATTTAATAGAAGAAGTTGCACGTATCTATGGTTACGATAAAATCGATACAACTATTTCTCGGGTATCTCAGGAGTTAAAAGACGATGCTTTTGAAAATTTAAGTCGAAGAATAAAAAAGATATTAGTTGGAGTGGGGCTTTATGAAGCCCAGACCTTTACAATTTTAGATCCAGGGTTTCCTCAGAGATTGGGGATTGAAACAAAATATATCCCAATTGCAAATCCCTTAACAGAAGATGAATCGGTTCTTCGAACTATTATGTTGCCAAGTATTTTGAAGGTAGTAGATCATAATCTACGACATCAGATAGAAGATATCGAAATTTTTGAAGTTGGTAAGATCTTCCACAGAAAAGAAAACTATAAAGAGACCGATATGCTGGTTTCTGCGATGACAGGTTCGGGAGTCGACTTTTTTAAGGTTAAGGGTGTTATTGATACCTTGCTGTCTGAATTAGGGAACTTTGAATTAGAGACAATAGCAAACAATCTTCTTCATCCAACAAAATCAGCTGGAATAATTTTTGAGGGGAAAGCAATTGGTTGGTTTGGAGAGCTAAATCCAGATATTGCAGAGAAATACGATTTTAAAAAACCGGTTTTTGTCTTTGAAATTAACCTTGAAATAATGCTTTCTGCAATTAAAGTTGAGAAGAAATATAAGCCTTTGCCAAAGTTTCCAAAAACCGACCGTGATGTGGCGATGTTTATTAAAGATGGAATAACCCATACTGCAATAATGGATACTATCCGTCAAACTGGCGGCGATATTATAGAAAACATTCAATTATTTGATCTTTACAAAAACAGCCGCGCTTATCGAATAACCTACCGCGATGCTTCTCGAACTTTGACAGTTGAGGAAGTTAATCTAAAGCATAATTTGATTCTTAAAACCCTCACAGATGAACTTGGTGTTGAGATTAGAACTTAATTTTTTTCTGGATTGCTCTTTTTTTCTGTTTAAGCAAATTTGCTCTGAGCCTTCTAATTTCTTTTAGAGATTTATCTATTTTTGTTTGAAAAGCTTTTCCTCGTGTTGGAGCCCAGCCTTGTTGTAGTAGCCACTGTTCTTCTATTGCATAATAGACTTCTGCTTCAGCTATGCGTAAACTCGGACTTTTTTTGCTTAAACCAAATTCTTTCCCCCTAAAGGCTGAGAAGAGTGAGGTAAATATGTATTTGTTGAGTTTTTTGAAATAAGGATAATATTTTGTGGGGTGATCTGTCGGAGAGAAATTTTTCCATCTACTTCTTATTTTAGATATTTTTTCTCTGATTTTGTTTCTAAGAGTAGCCTTCTTTGCTTTATAATCTCTTGATTGAAATTCTGCCCGGTCTTCCCTTCTATCAGACATGGCATAGGAACTCGTAAAGCTTTCTGGATTAAACCATTTTGCTTGTATGGGTTTTTGGGATTTGTTTACATATAGTTCATATTTAAGTTTTTCGTCCGGCCAATCAATTTCATAGAATAATTGACTATCATCTCCTGGGGCGTGATTCTTGCCCCTAAATTTCCATATATCTTTACCATTTATTCCACGTGTTAATGTGAGATCGTCGACATGAGAGAATTCATGAATAACACTATTAATAGTACTATTCCTTCTGCCTATATAAAGGTGTCTTTTTCCTTTTAAATATTTATATTCAGTGTTACCAATACCATTAAATTCTATGTGTCTTAATACTCTGAACATTTTCTGAGGAACAAGTTGCATTGCTCTTAAGAAGTTTTCTATTGTTGGGGCACTTTCTATTGGATCTTTCAAAATAAATCTGACCCCATTTGGGTATCTGAAGGTTAATACTTGACTGCCAGGATACTTTCCTTGCTGGTATTTGACAAATTTTCCCATTCTAGGATCAAATTTCATTAATAATGCATTGCTGCTGTTGTATTTCCCTGATTTATCAGTAAAGAATAAGACATTTTTTAACCCCCAGAGTCTTTTAATGGTTAGTCCATTCCTTTTAGAAATAGTCTTAAATCGTTTTTTTTCAGTTTTTAAGCTGAGCTGATCATAGCTATTTGCAACTTCTTTTTGGTCCCAAGAAAATTCGAGTATGGCTAGATAAATACTTGCATCTGGTTTTTCTATATATATATACCCCTCTTTGGTTATATCCAAATACAATTTTTTTGAATAAGTCTTTAGGGCCTTTCTTGCCATATTTAGTATTTTATTTGAAAATTTATGTTTATCTATTGAATAAAATAACTTTATTGCGTAGACAAGTAGCTTGTATTCAAGGTAATAATTTGCTCTGTTGTTTGGCAATTTACCTTGTAAACTTTTTAACTGTTTCCACATTTGTTTAAGATTCAATAATGCTTTCTTTGTTAGACCTTTGCGAAAACAAATAGACGCTAAGCAGAATCTTACAAGAACAGCGTATTGTGAATTGGGTAATTTGCTTAAAACTTGTTGTGACAATTGTTTTGCTCTTTTTAAATCTGGTGAAATGCCACTGTTTTTCGGGATGGGAGATATTTCAATTAGTTGAAAATTTTTATACTCTGGGATTAGGTTTAATCCCGAGTATGCGAACATTAAAAAGACCCTTGCTTCTGTTGTGAAAAGTGATTTTGGATGGCTTTTTTGAAGTTCATCCCAAATCTTGACTGCTTTTTGATAATAACCACATTTCCACAGACATTGCCCAAGCATAAGCTTAGCCATAGGAGCGTATTTTGATTTTGAAAATTTATTTAACAAGGCTCTGTAGTAATATATAGAATGTTTATAATTGCTTCCTCTAAAGTGAATGTCCCCCAAAGTCATATAGGCTTTGTAGATGAGTTTTGAGTCTGGATGTTCGGTGATTAGTTTTATGCAGGTTTTTATTGCTTTTTTGGTGTGGCCCTTCTTGATTTCTTGGTTAGCCTCTCTTAGTTTCTCTTTAACAATTGCATTCTCTCTACGAGAGGTTATACATTGGACAATTTTATTTTTTACAGTATAGGTTATTAAAAAAGGATTTGCTAGATAATGATTGGGTGGAGGGGATGTGTTTTTGGTAGCAGCTTTTTTGGGTATTGTTTTACAACTAATTTTGCCTTTACCATTATTGGTTCTACGGTAAGGATGAACTGTTATATTTAATTGATCTGGAAATCCCATATTATTTATGTTCCTCTAAATATAGTATCGTAACTACAAGTACAAAAGTTGCATAAAATCTAAGTTAATTTTCATGCAAGTTTCATCAACCTCACTACGATAGTATATGTAAGGACGTAGGGCAGAACATTGTTCTGCACGTACCAAAATAAAAAGGAGGAAAAATAAATGGGAGGAACACCGATTGTTATAGGGAATTTGAAGTCAAGATATAAAGGGATAATACCATATTATAAAAGAGCAGATGGGGGTGATAAGACAAAGGGTGGGAAGGGAAAGATAAATAATCAGGGAGAGGCTTGTAAGGCATGGAACTTTGCAAAAAACTCGAGAAATATGGTTGTGGAGCTCAAAGTGAAAGAAAATCTTACAGCAAATGGGTGGGAAGTTAAAAACTGCGTTGCTAAAAAAGAAGATCCCACAATAGCAGTTGTCACTTTTCCTGCTCATAGGGGACACGGACGAAGGGTTAGAAAGATTAACGCAAGTATTGTTCGTAGGGGATCATTAAATGACACATACTTCTTTGAAATTAGTCAAATTGGTAGAAATGGTAAGCCTGTAAAAGCTGGACGCAGCTTTTCTATTCGTCTAAAACCAAATAGTCGACTAAGAAGGGAATTAAGTAAGGTTCTACCAAGAAAGATTACAAGAGAGTGTAATCGAAATGATGGTGTACTGGAAACAAAAGAAATAATAGTAAAAAGGGGTCTCAAGTATAGAGGTATAGATGGAAAAATGCACAAAAAAGATCTAACAAGATCGGAAGTTACAAAACGGGGTCAATTGGATTGGATGGTAAAATATATATACAGGAGATAGATTTGGACTAATTCTACAACTGGTTATAATCTTTAATAAGCCTTCTTGATTTTTCAAGAAGGCTTTGTTTTTTATATGCTATAATTTCTTATTATGCCCGATCAAGCTCCCATGATTTGTGACTATGCGATATAATGAAAATAAAGGCGCTTTTTCCCGAAAAAACATAGATTTGACAGAAATCCTTGTTCTTGCTATAATTAAACAGCAGTTGAATTTTAGAAAGGAGGCCTGATTTTTGTGTATATACCAAGAAAATTAGAAGATACCATTTTGAAGCATATTGATTCTAAAGAAATAATTGCCGTAATCGGCCCGCGACAATGCGGTAAAACTACTTTGCTGGAACATATTTATAATGGGATAAAAGAGCAAGCTATTTTCTTTAGTTTTGAAGATAAAAAGATATTAGATTTGTTTGTTCATGATATTGATAAATTTGTTGATTTGTATGTTAAGCCGTACAAATATGTTTTTATTGATGAATTTCAGTATGCGAAACAAGGCGGAAAACGGCTCAAATATATATATGATACCCATCACACTAAGGTTATTATTTCAGGATCTTCCAGCATAGATTTAACTGTACAGGCAGTTAAGTATTTAGTAGGGCGCATATTTATTTTTTCATTATTTCCTTTAAATTTTGAAGAATTTTTAAGTTATGCTAATCCCGAGATTTGTTCCTTTTATAAAAGAAATAAAATATCTCTTAAAGAAGAAAATGCGAAAGGGAAAGATGTTTTTGACTCTGGCATCTTTGAGCAATTATCTGCACTTTATGAAGAATATGCTGTTTATGGTGGATATCCTCGGGTAGTAATCAGTTCTGATATTGAAACGAAAAAGCTGATACTCAAAAATATTTATAATACTTATTTCCTAAGGGAAGTGAAAGATATCCTGGGATTAGTAGATGATTATAAACTGGCGCAGATGATTAAAGCATTATCTCTGCAGATTGGAAATTTAATAGAGTACAATGAGATTGCGAAAGTTTCGGAGTTAAGTTATCAAACTGTGAAGGGGTATCTTAATTTTCTACAAAAAACCTTTATCTGTAATTTTGCAAAGCCGTATTTTAAAAACAAACGCACAGAAATCGTAAAAAACCCAAAGGTTTATTTCTTTGATAGCGGATTTAGAAATTATGTAATTGATGATTTTAGGGCAATTAATAAACGCCCCGATGGAGGAGCTTTGTTAGAAAATGGGTTGGTTATGCAGTTTATAAAGGATGAAATACCCTTTCATTTTTGGAGAACCAAAAGCCAGTCAGAGATTGATTTCATATTAGATTTACCTGATTCAAGGAAAGTTGCAATCGAGGCAAAGAAAAAGGTGTCCCAGAGCGATGTGCATTCCAAATCTTTTAAAGAATTTGTTAATAAATATAAAGAGATTCCGCTTTTGTTTGCTTCGCTTGAGCAGGAAGAAAATTTTAAGAGTAATATTTTTATGCCTTTGATATAAATGCGAAACATGATCAAGTCTTAAAAGCCCTCACAGATGATCTTGATGTTGAACTCCGAAAATAACTGAAATTTACTAACTAGATTCCCGATAATAATTTGGAGAAAATCACTTGCGGAGGTAGTGTAAATACTATAAAAACATGGTCAGCAGCAAAAAGAAGCAATCAGACATTGCTAGAACAATGGATGATGTTTGTTGCATTTGATGATTTAGGCTGTATTGTTAGAAATGATAAAGTTTTACCTGATCAGGCATTATTGATTAGACAGCTTGCTGACTTTATACTACAACAACAGGAAAGTAGAAATGCTTCAGCTGTAGTAAAAGAATGGAAAGGACTTACTAAACTACAAAATAGGCAAAGGGCTTTCTATGCACCAAGAACAGCTCATTGGGCCTTTAAATTTAATCGTAGATTTGAAGGACTCTTGAATAGAAAAAGGGTTTTGGATATTGATTGGATGTAGGGTTGATGTAAGAGAAGAAGCATTTTATGAGTATTACACAAAATTAGGAGCCTTAGCCCATGGAATTGATATTTAGGTGTTTTTGTAATCCAAGCCTTTTGCCAGGAAAGAAGCAGTGGAATGGAATTCCAGTTGGAACCTTGCTTATAAAAGAAGATATGCCATTAGAGGACAACCCTTTTAGGGAAGTCATAGAAGAGATTGAGTCACAAGAAATACTTGAAGAAGATGTGATTTAAAATCCATGCAAGTCCCACCCCCCATAATTCGATAATACATGTAAGAGCCCCTCGGGGCCAGTTAGATTCCCAGGGAGGAACAACATAGATGGAAGGTGGCAGCTTTGCAGTAGGAAATCGACCTAGGGTCAAGACAAGACCTTATAATCGAAAGACCAGAAATCCTCAAAAAAGAATTGTTAAAAAACAAAGTCAGGGTACGAGTGAATCCTTATTTAAACTTTCTACTGGCGAAACACAGATTGTTCCTACCTTACCCAAAGTTTTATGGAAAGCGCGGCTTACTGTTCTGTTTAAAAAAATAGCAAGTGATTCAATATCTCCGAGAGAACTCGCAGAAGCAAGAAGAGAAGCTGAACAGATTCTTGGAGGGAAAAGGATTATTAGCAGTTTTTTACAAACAGCAGAAGGATTGAAAAAAGCCGCCAAAGGTTCTAGTTTTACAAGATCACAAAGACAAACTATTAAAAAAGATATCAAATTTGCAGCAAACTCTCTTCAAACCGCTTTTAAAAATAGTTCTGGAAAAGACGCTCAAGTAGCGCAAAAGCTGATTGCTGCATTATGTACTTACAATATATATAGTAACAAAGCAAATAAGCTACCTCGATTAAGCAGTGGCAAGATTCGTAAACTTAAAGCATCAGCATGGGGAAAATACCAACAAATCAGTCAGGAGCTCCGAAGCCAATCTCCTAATTTTACTAAAGTTGATTCTATAAACGCGCAGGTTTTGGGTAATCTTACTAAAATCGAGTTAGATTGTTATGAAGCCCTAAATTATGGTTCTGCATGGAAAACATTAATTAGTTCAGTTCGGCAAGGTTTAAAGTCAAAAAATCCAATTTTAAGACAAGATGCAGTGCAAAGGCTCCAAAGGGCAAAAGAGTACAGAAAGTCTCGAGTACTCATATATAGAATTAGAATAAGGCTAAAAAGAGGAGAAAAGCTGCCAAAGAGGATTCGGGCCAAATATAGAGCAGCGCTTCAAGAATTAAAGTTATTCTCGTCGGATCTATTATCGGGAAAATTAGATCAAGCCAAAGTACATGGTCAAAAAGTTAAAAAAGATCTTTCGCAGGCAGGTCGTCTTGATAAACAACATTATCAGACCAAGTTGCAAAAGCTTGCTTTGGGACGTGCAGAGACGATTGAAAAGAAAGAGGTTCAGGCAGGACTAAAACGACTTGGGATTAAACCAGATCAATGGCAGAGAGATGTTAAGACAGTTCAAGAATTAAAAGGGGCGAAAAACCTATCTGCTGCTCAAGCCAAGAAACTAGGTAAAACTGAGTTTGTTCTACGAAGATTAGTTTTACTAACATCCGCTTCTGGATATGTATCGCAGTATAAGAATGCGAACTTTTTTGAACATTTATTCAATAATGGAGTCCCTTCAAAAGAAGGAAGGGCAGGATTTCGTCATGCATTTGCAGTTCTTGATCGTGCAGTAAAGAACAAGGCAATGGATAAAGCGGCGGTTAGCCAACTGCTTTATTTGAAAAAGAATCTACCTCAAGCCATAAAGAAAGCGAATCAGAAAGCCTACATGGGAACTTTAAAACTAGTGCAAAGTCAGCTTCAGGATGCAGTTAGGTTGGAGGGTGATCCAAAGGTTACGGAAGGAAGGGCCTTCTTGCAGGGAGCTGGGGTATTTGGTGCGCTAAATATTCATCATGCGCGTGGTGGATCCAATCTTTCTGGACTTGAAGGGTTTAAAAAGATTGGTGCCCATCAGCAGGTAAATAGATTTTTATCTTTGTTAGCTCGGCCTAAGGATCTTGCACGACTTAGTAAAGCAAATCGTCGAAATTACTTAGCCGGAGTAAGACGACTTGCCTATAGCTCAATTAACTTAAAAAATTGTAATTCAGTAGGGGATCTTTTAACCGCATTGCAGGTTATACAACATTTGGAACGTTTGGGATACCTGCCAAAACAGTTAAAAACATCTAAGGGACAGGCTGCTTTTCTAAAAAGACTAACAAACAATAAAGCAATTACTAATTTAAATAATGCTGTTTTAGCAGCTCAGGTGATTCAAGCTGCCAAAGTTACCCTTGCTGCTATTGGAATAACGATTGTGTCTGCCGGATTGGCTGAGGTTTTAGCCGGGGCAACTGTTGCAATGTTGGGAATGGAGGGAATGGTTGTTGCTGAATTTCTTATTTCACAAATTATTTTTGCTACTACATTTACCATAACCCATAAAACCATGAATTATGCCTCAGGCCTTGAGGAAAATTGGTTCCAAAGCTCGGATGAGTTTATTGTAGAAAGTACCTTGACATTAGGAATGTTTGCTGCTGCAAAGGGGATTTTTGGTGGTTTTGGTAAGCTTGCATATAACCTTAGTAAAGGGGGAAAAGTGCCTCTTACCACCCTCGGAAAAACACTAGTGCATGGTGGAACTTTTGTTTCAGAAGTTTCCTTTTTTACACTTTGGGGATTAGGCCGTCAGGCCTTTGAACTGAAAATCCGAGGAAAAAACACCGACTCTGTCTGGTCAGCAAAAAATATTGCAAAAACTGGATTTGACAGTTTTGTTTTTATTGTCGGACTTAGGGGTGCTGGCCGCCTTGCTAAACCGATATTAACCCCGCTGCAAAAATCAATTGCAAGGTTAAAGATGAAACAATTTCAAAAGCGTATTGATGCTCATGAAGCAAAAATGGCTAAATTTGATGCAAAAGTCAAAGAATTGGAAGGGAAAAAAGTTGGAAACGATGTTAGATATGGTCTTCTTCGTGAAATGCATTCCCTTTATAAAGAAAGATTGAATATTGAACAAAGAGGGGAGAAGCTTGGTTTAGTTGACTCTGCTCAGGTTTTAAAAACACAAGACTTTGTAAAAAATTGCGGTAAACAAAAGAGAGACCTTGGAAGAAAGCTAGAGAAAGGCATGAGGCGACAAATAGCAAAGGGATTAAGAGGGGTACAAGGGTGGGCACGAAACTGGGCGCGAAACTGGGCAAATAGCCCAACTAAAGAACGCGGTCCTAGTGCTGGGATGGGGGTTGGATATGCCGGTCCTGCGTTGACTGCAGGTATCAAAATAGCTAAGGGGGGAACCAAAGCGGTGATTGAGTGGCTGGATAGAAGAGCTGGTAGCATAAAAGTTGATGGTAAAGTTCATTATGTTAAACCAGGAGAGACTAAAGAGATTAAAACCGATGATGGATATACCTATGTTTTAAGTAGCAAAAAAGATGGAGAAATTATTTTTACCCTCAAGAAAAAACCATATGATCAAGAGGCTGCACTTGCTCAATTAGATCTAGCAGTAAAGGCTGCCAGGGTAGAACCAGCTCCAGAACCAGTACCAGAACCAAAGCCAGTAGAAGACTTTAGTGCTGCATTAGCTACTCTTCAAGCCGGATTAAAACCGATAAGTCCTCCTCCTCCTAAAGCGGCTCCAAAAGTGCAACCACCACCTGCTGCACCAGAACCTGCAAAAGCGCCGGAACCGGCAAAGCCAATTTCGATGTTGGAAGGACTAGCTGCTCTTGATGCAGGACTAAAAGCAAGAAGAAATGCACCAGAATCAAAGCCAGAACCAGCACCTAGGGCAGAAATGACTCCACAAGAACTAGCATCAAAGTTGTCAGGAGCAAGAGCAGAGCCTAGTTCTAAAGCGAAACCACAAACAGTTGAATATGCTTTAGGCAGATTTGAGTTTGTGATAGTGAAGGAATCAGGGCCTGGTCTAATACATGCGTTAAGATTATATAAAGGAAAGGGGAATATTGGTAGGGAGGCTCAGGCATACCTTAATCATTATAGACGGACCCCTAAGGGAGCGGACCCTTTAAAAAGTTATGAGTATAAAGAAGCGGTTAAAGCTAGGAAACGACTAATCGCAGAAATAAAAGAACATGGATTGGATGGTCTTTCAGAAGCTAAAAGAGTTAAAATTATTAAATTAGTTGATAACCTACTTGCTGCCGAAGCAGCTGCTACGCCGCGCAAATAGGAAGTTCAAAAACATCTAAAAAGTCTGCAAATTTTGTTCCTGTATTATCAGTTAAGGAACGAAAAACACTGCCAACAACTGGATTTGATCCAACACTTTTTGAATCCTCCTCGCTATCTGACAAAACTGCCAAATGATTGATGCCTTCAATCTTTATTATGCCTAGAATGCATACTCTAGAAGAATCAAGCTGAGCAGCTGCAACAATATCTCTTATATGTATATTTAGCCTTTCTCCAATATCTTCGATACCTGTTTCATCTGCACCAGCCACAAATCTACCAGGAATTGTTAGATTTGCCCTAATCCACTGCACCAATCTTATGTCAGGGCGGTGAATTGAGGCCACCAGTCCTCTACCGTTTGTACCGGAAGCACCATGTAATTTTTTTGTAATTTCCATTGATTCTTTATCGTATAGGCTTCTAAAAAGTTTCAGCTTATTTTATGTTATAATCTTTCTATGCCAGAAGTTACCCCGATGGTAAAACAGTACCAAGAAATCAAATCTTGCCATAAGGACTCAATCCTTTTTTTTCGCCTTGGTGATTTCTATGAGATGTTCTACGATGATGCAATTTTAGCTTCTCGTGAGCTTGAGTTAACCCTAACAGGCAGGGGCAAGAATGAAAACCGCATGCCGATGTGCGGAATCCCTCATCATGCTTCAAAAAATTATATCCAAAAGCTAATAGAAAGAGGGTATAAAGTTGCAATCTGTGAGCAGGTAGAAGATCCATCGATTGCAAAGGGTATTGTAAAAAGGGATGTTATAAAAATCTATACCCCTGGAACAGTCATTGAATCATCAATGCTTTATGAAAAGACCAATAACTATCTTATGGCAATTGCCTTTGAAAAAAACAAATATGGCATTGCCTACGTAGATGCTTCGACTGGGGAATTCAAAATTACTCAGGTTGATTCAGAACATAAAGTTAAAGAAGAGATAGATCGGATAAATCCGTCGGAATTGTTGATTTCGGATATGATAGATGCTGGAAACCGCGAGGTTTACTCGCAGGTTTCCAAAAGTGTTTTCGCAGACAAATACGACTTCGAGTCCGCTTCCGAAAAGCTCAAAGAACACTTCAAAATATCTAATTTAGAATCGTTTGGAATAGAAGATTTTAAAGTAGGAGTTGAAGCGGCTGCTGCGATCATAGATTATCTTTCTGATACACAAAAAACATCTCTCGATCATATAAATAAAATTCAACCATATAGAGTGGGGGAATTTATGTTTATCGATTCCGCTACTCGTCGCAATCTTGAATTAGTGCATACAGTAAAAGATAAAGGCTATAAAGGAAGTTTGCTTTGGGTTCTTGATCAAACAAAGACCTCAATGGGTTCTCGCATGCTTCGTTCTTGGGTCTTACAACCACTTTTGAACGTTTCAGAAATACAAAATAGACTTGATGCTGTAGAAGAATTATATACTTCTTCAATTCTTAGGGAAGATTTGGGAAGTAATATTAGGGACATTTCAGATATAGAAAGGTTAACGGCTAAA
The DNA here is from genome assembly GCA_964421245.1 of uncultured bacterium. Lineage (GTDB taxonomy): Bacteria > Margulisbacteria > WOR-1 > XYC2-FULL-46-14 > XYC2-FULL-46-14 > CAYQVW01. Next base: position 269,631 of record CAYQVW010000001.1, read on the forward strand.
GTTGCTGCTGCAAGTTGTAATGCGCGGGATTTAATTGCGCTTAAAGAGTCTTTACAAAAATTACCGGCTATTGTTGAGACTTTGAGAAATTGCAGTACAAAGTTGCTAAAAATAGACATTGATATGGAATCCGTGAGACAAATTTCTGAATTTATCCAGAGATCGGTAGTTGATGATCCTCCTTTCCAAATCAAAGAGGCCGGAATAATCAAAATTGGCTATAATCCAGAACTCGATGAAATTAAAAAAGCAGCGAGTGGTGGAAAACAATGGATTGCAGAACTTGAAACCAAAGAGCGCCAAAGAACCGGTATTAAATCGCTTAAAGTCAGCTTCAACAAAGTCTTTGGTTATTACATAGATGTAACTAAATCAAATTTGTCTCAAGTTCCGGATGATTATATTCGAAAACAAACGCTTGTAAATTCTGAGCGATATATTACTCCAGAATTAAAAGAGCAAGAATCCTTAATTTTAAATACAGATGAAAGACTTAAAAAGATGGAGTATGAGGTTTTTTGTGAGGTCCGGGACGAAGTTGCGAAATATACCAAGTCATTACAGCTTATTGCTTTTTCATTGGCCCAGTTGGATTGTATTCTTTCGTTGGCAGAAGTTGCGGTTTCGAATAATTATTGTAAGCCTATTGTTAATGGAGAAGGGGCAAGGGTCAAGTTGCAAGGGTCAAGGCATCCAGTGGTAGAAAAGACACAGGGTGAACATCGGTTTGTGCCAAATGATGTGGAATTAAATGAAAAACAAAGCTTTTTGTTAATTACCGGACCTAATATGGGTGGAAAATCTACCTATATGCGTCAAGTTGCCTTAATTTGTTTAATGGCACAAATTGGATCATATGTTCCAGCAGATAAAGCTGAATTAATCCCAGTAGATCGTATTTTTACTCGCATTGGCGCAATGGATGATATATTTTCTGGTCAATCGACTTTTATGCTAGAGATGACCGAGACAGCAAACATAATAAACAATGCAACTGATAAAAGTTTAATTATTCTTGATGAGATTGGTAGGGGAACCGCTACCTTTGATGGAATGTCGATTGCAGCAGCAGTTGCAGAATATATTCATACAAAAATCAAAGCAAAAACTATGTTTGCGACCCATTATCATGAAATAACCCAGCTAGCAGATAAGTACGATGCTATGCAGAATTTAAATGTTTCAGTAATCGAGAAAAATGATCATATTGTCTTTTTGCATAAGATTAAAGAGGGAACAGCTGATAAATCATATGGGATTCAGGTAGCAAAATTAGCCGGTTTACCAGAGTCAGTTATTTCTCGTTCAAAAGTGATTTATAACACGCTTGAGATGGTTGAAAAAGGATTTGGAGAGACACAGAAAAAGAGGTTGAAAAAGGGGAAAGGAAACGGTAGAATAGCGGATCAAGAACAGATGGGATTATTTTAGAAAGATAAACTTTATGAAAAAGATATTTTCGCTATTATTCATATTGTTGGTGGTTGTTTCTGTCTCTTCTGCCCAAGAAATTCCTCAAAATTTTATTGGTGGTGGTGGATCGACTAATTCAACTTCTAGCACCAATTCTTCTTCTGGCTCTGCTGGAGGATCTGCTATTGGTAAAATGACCAATAGCGGCTACATTATGATTGCCGGTTTCCAAGCAGGTCTTATGTCCACCACTTATTCAACTGGATCCGCAGTTGCAAGCAGCGTTGTCATTGACAATGTTCTTTTTAATGGGTATGAAAAGTTAGATGACGATTATGTTGAAGCAAGTCCAAGGGTTCTTGCAACAATAACTTCTTTAGCATCAACAATTAGTCCAGAAGTTAGCTATGTTGAAGTAAATGGAACAAAGACCTATTTTTCAGGTCTAACATCTCCTTCGGGTTTTAGTGGGACTTCGTTTATCTATGATGCGACATTCTCGGATGGGGATAATACTTTTAGCATTGTCGCATATGATCGAAGTGGCAATTCTGAAACTTATTCTCGCACTCTAAAGGTTGATATCGGAGATATTAGCGCAACTTCGGTTTATATATTTCCAAATCCATATAATCCAAATAACGGTGTTGGTAAGATTGCCTATAGTTTGAATAAACAGGATACTGTTTCAGTCTATATCTTTAACGCAATTGGACAGCTTGTTTATAAGAGAGAATATTTGTCCGGATGGGCAGGGGCAAGGGTTGGCTATAATGAAGTTGATTTTAATGGAGTATCCGATTTTGGTCAAACTCTTGCGAACGATCTTTACTTCTTGAGAATAGTTTCTGGTGGTAAACCGATTGGGAGAGCTAAGATAGCTATACTCAAATGACAAATGACAAATTAAAAATTAAAAATATTATTTTTTGCGGTTTCTTTGTTGTAAGTTGTTTGTTGTTAGTTGTTAGTCAAAGCGAAGCGAGTCTTGATCCAATGAAATTAGGTGTCGGCGCTCGATCGCTGGCAATGGGCAGAGTATCAGCCGCAATCGATGGTGATATTAACGCAATGTTTGTAAATCCAGCCAATGCAGGAGCTCTTTCTGATTGGGGACTAACCTCAATGTATACCTCTCTTATGGAGGGAGATATTGCCTATACGTTACTTGGATATGGGAAGAGAGTTGGAATGGCCACTCTGGGCTTGTCTTACATGGGTACAGGAGTTTCTGGATTAGAAACTACTCAACGAGATGCTAATAACCGTATTGTTACGACCGGAACTACCTTTAATTATTCTAACTACGTTGCACAGCTTGTAATTGGGTTACCTGCAAATTCTGCTGGAATTGCAACTGGTGCAACAATTAAAATGTTTAATAAATCACTATCTGATCAAGCTGGAGGGACTGGTTCTGGTTATGATCTGGATTTAGGTGTTTTGTGGAAACCAAAAAATAATCTAACTCTTGGATTGTCTCAACAAAACACTTTGCCAGCATCAATGGGAGGGAAAATCGTTTGGGGTACTGGAGCAGAAGAAGGAATTTTATTTAATACGAAATTTGGTTTGGCTTTTAAACCTAGAAATTTTCTATTGGTTGCTTTAGATGGTGATTTTGCGCAGAATAAACCACTTGTTTTTCATGGCGGATTAGAATGGACAGTGAGAGATTTTTTAGCTTTTCGTGGTGGACTTGAACAAGTTCCAACCTCAAAAACTACTTCAACCAACAATTATTCTTTAGGATTAGGGTTAAAAATAAGAAATATTAATTTTGATTATGCTTATTATCTTGACAATGTTTTAGCAGCTAATTCTACTCATTACTTTACATTATCAATTGTTCCAAGAAAAGAAATTAAGAAAAAAGTTGTAAAACCTCCTTATAAACAAATGTTTTCTGATGTTGCAAAGGATTACTGGGCAAGGGTAGCAATTGAGCATTTGGCTACAAAAGGAATTATTAATGGCTATACGGATAAAACATTTAGACCGACTAGAGCATTAACCCGAGCCGAGCTTTGTACCTTGCTTATTAAAGCTAAGAAAGTTCCACTCGCAAATATTGAAGGGGAGAATGTCTTTACAGATGTTAAGAGTTCGCATTGGGCAGCGCGCTATATTAAAAATGCTGCTAATTATAAATTAATCTCTGGATATCCAGATGGTACATTTAAACCGAATAAACCTTTGAGTAGAGAAGAAGCAATGAAAATCCTAGTTTTATTTGATAAAAAGCCTTTGATAGACAAAGTTGTCTTTCCATATGGAGATATTCCTTCTGGTCGATGGTCAACTCCATATATTTCAACTGCCTATTCAGCTGGCTGGCTAACTTTTATAAAAGAAAAGGCCTTTTATCCGAAAAAGAGCTTTACTAGAGCAGAAGCAGCATTTATATTGTACTTGACTTCTTTTGTTCAGAGTTTAAAATAGAGGAGGGAAAAAATGAAAAAAATATTACTCATTACTTTTTACTTGTTACTCTTTACTCCAATAGCATTAGCTGTTCCATCACAAATGAATTATCAGGGAGTATTAAAAAATAGCTCGGGCGCTTTAGTTAGTAGTGAAGTGTCGATGAAATTTGCAATTTACGCTGCAGCCACGGGTGGAGGTGCACTCTGGTCAGAGACTCAATCGATTGTGACAGTAGAAGCCGGATTATATTCTGTACAACTTGGGTCAGCAACTGCACTTTCTCATTCGTTTTTTGATGGAAGTACGAGATATCTTGGGGTGGCTGTTCCAAGTGGTGGAACCGAATTAACGCCACGTATTCCATTGATAACTGTTCCTTATGCATTTCGCGCAGGAACTGCAGAATCAGTTGGAGGAATCGATGCCTCTGGTCTTGTTCAGTTGGGGCCTTCTAGTATGCAAACAACCTCGGCGGCAATTGGCGCGGATATTAGTTCTACTAATGTAGCTGGAGTTGGAATACGTGCTACTGCTGAGGGCTTTGGTGTTATAGGAATAGCTTCGTCGGCTCTTTCTTATGGTGTTTGGGGAAGTGGGCTTACCGCTGGAGTCTATGGTATTGGTACTACTGGAGATGGGGTACAGGGTATAAGTACTTCTGGAGATGGGGTTTATGGGTCTAGTACATCTGGTTTCGCTGTTAATGGTATAGCACCCGGAGTAAATGGTAGAGGTATTTTTGGGAGGGCTACCCATACAACTGGAAACAACTTTGGAGTAATTGGTATTAGTAGTAGTACGGGTGGATACGGGGTATCGGCGCAAAATACTGCTGCAAGTAATCAGGTTTCTCACGCTGGAGCTGCATTAAAAATTACTGGAATGATAATAGCGGATTCTGGGGACGGATACTGTTTTGGAGATGGTACGATTGCAAATGCTAGTGATACTGTAACTGTTGCCAACAAGGCCTGTGATACTACCAGTTTGGTATTGGCAAGTTTGATCGAAAATCCAGGAGCAGCTATTAGTATAAGAGATATTACTCCCTTAGCTGGAAGCTTTGTTGTGACATTAACTAATCTTACAGGAAATTCAACGGATTTTAGATATTTAATAATTAATTAGCTTTAAGTTTGAATTTCCTCTTAAAATAAGCTAAAATGTTTCAGGAGATCCGGGGATTCGGAAATCAGGGACTGGAGATCAGGATATTAGGAGATCAGGGATGGGACAATCTACCTAATATTCGTCCCTAATTTCCGGATAGCCCAATGCTCTGTCCCAAATATCCCAATATCCGGATAACCTAAAAAAATGCCAGAAGATCGTATTCCACCGCAAAATTTAGTAGCAGAACAATCTGTTTTGGGCGCAATGTTAATCGACAAAGCGGCCATTGCCAAATCAGTTGAAAAATTAAAACGTGATAGTTTTTATCGTGATGCCCATACTTATATCTATGAATCTATCCTTGAACTGTTTGATCGTGGAGAGCCGGTTGACCTTGTAACTGTAACAGAAAATTTAAGAAAAAACGGAAAACTAGATGCAATCGGTGGTAGTGTTTATATCTCTGATCTAATTAATTCTGTTCCAACCTCAGCTAATGTCGAGTATTATGCCAAGATTGTAGAAGAAAAGGCAATTTTGCGTCGTCTGATTGAAGCCGGAACTCATATTGTTCAAGAAGCTTTCCAAGAGCCAGAACATGTTGATCAGGTTCTAGATCGTGCCGAAAAAAGCATCTTTAATATTGCACTTAGAAAATCAAGTGAGGGATTTAGCAAGATTGATAATATTCTAAAAAGTGTTCTTGATCGAATTGATAGTCTCTATGGCAAGAATCAAAATATAACTGGAATTCCGACCGGCTTTACTGACTTAGACAATATGACCGCCGGATTCCAAAATTCCAATTTGATTATTATTGCCGCCCGTCCATCGGTCGGAAAAACTGCATTGGCACTTAACATGGCCCAGAATACCGCTATTCGTTTTAACGTTCCGGTTGCGATCTTTTCTCTTGAAATGTCAAAGGAACAATTAGCTCAAAGAATGCTCTGCTCCGAAGCAGAAGTCAATGCGCTGCAGCTTAAAACTGCAACTTTGCCCGATCGTGGATGGAAAAAACTGACCAAAGCTCTTTCAAAACTTTCTGAAGCACCGATCTTTATTGATGATTCGTCTTCTATTACCTCAACTGAGATCAGGGCAAAGTGTAGGAGATTAAAGATTGATCGTGGACTTGGAATGGTAATAATTGATTATATGCAGCTTATGCAAGGTAGGGGTGGACGCAACGAAAACCGTGTTCAAGAAATATCGGAAATTGCTAGATCCCTTAAGACCTTAGCTCGTGAATTGGATATCCCTGTAATTGCTTTGTCGCAGCTCTCTCGAGCAGTTGAACAGAGACCAGATAAAATCCCAAGACTTTCTGATTTGAGAGAATCGGGAGAAATTGAACAGACTGCTGACGTTGTTATGTTTATTCATCGTGATGATTATTATAATCCACAGTCAGAACGTGGTAATGTTGCCGAATTAATAATGGCAAAACAGAGAAATGGTCCGGTTGGTGTGGTTGAATTAGTATTTAGAAAAGAGATTACGAAATTCTGCAACAAAGAGAGCCGCTACGAGCACGTTGGATGATACTTTTTTTTATTATCCTGGCACTTCTAATCTCTCCGGCCTTAGCTTCCGACCAAGATCTTATAATAAATGCAGATAGTATTGCTTACGAAAAAGATAATATAGTTGCCGAGGGATCGGTTGAAGCTATTTATAAGAATAATAAAGCCTTGGGTGAGCGGCTTGTTTATAACACAAAAACACGATCAATTAAGCTAGATAATGGCTTTATTTTCTTTTATGGAGATATTGTTTTATCGGGTGATGAAATAGAGTATGAATTAGATAAGGATCGAGGAAGAGGAAGAAGAGTTCGAGTTAATTATGAGAGTGTTTTTCTAGAAGGTAATTATATTGATTTTAATCGGGAAGAGATTAAATTAAAAGGGGCCTCTTTTGATACCTGTGGAATAAAACCAGAGTCTCATTATAGAATTTCTGCCCAGCAGATGTCTCTTTATCCAGCTACCAACTGGTTAGTATCCTATTGGGGAATTTTTTGGTACGGAAGGATCCCAACTCTGCCAATACCGGTTTATGTTTATGATCTTGAGGCAGAGCGAAAAGGAAAACATAATATCTTGCCTTATCCTGAAATAGGAAGCAACGACGAAGATGGGTTCTATATTAGTGAGAGAATTGTTTGGTACGCAAGACGAGAACTTAGCGGAAGTTTTAATATTAATTACTCTGAAAAGAAGGGAATTGGATCTGGTTTTGAGGCAAATTATATATTAAGTAAGCAGAATCAGGGTAATTTCAGACTTTATGGAAATTATCATGAGCCCTTTTGGGGTGGCCTAACTCATCATTATTATTTTGGACCGAGTGTTATAGATAGTTTTTTGCCGACTGATATATTTTCTGCTTCAACATATAGAAAACTCGATTTAGAAACCACCTTATCTTTGAGAGAAAGAATAAATTATGAGAGGGTAACAAAATCGCCAGAGATTGCGCTTAACTTCAGAGATCCAAAGATAAAAATTGGAGCTGGATTAATTTCTGAAAATTCAAAAGAGGCGGTTGCTAAAGCACATTTGTCTTATCTTTGGGATAGCAAGATTTATGATAAGAATGACTTTGAAATAATTCCAAGCATCTTGTTTGATTATTCCAGATATTCAAAAGGGCGTTTTTGGTGGAGAAATATTGGTAAATTGACTTTAAATAAGAAGTGGAGTCCATATCTTTCAAACTCGCTTGCTTATTCCCACTTTTTTGATCAGCAAGGAGCAAGCCCATTCTTATATGAAAATTATAAGTTAATCAACTCGGACCAATTCTCTGCAAATTTACAGTTAAATATCTTTAAGAGTACCTTAAGGGTGGATACAGTATATGATATTCCGTCCTGGAATCCATACGATATTGATTATACAATAGAGGCAGGTGTCCATTGCCATACATTTGGTTTTCGTTATCGAGCTGTTAGAAATGAATTTGGTTTAATATTTAGGATTATATGAGAAAAGGAATATTTATAACATTTGAAGGAGGCGAGGGATGTGGGAAGTCTACTCATATCCGTCTTTTAGCCAGCTATCTTCGATCTAGCCGAAGAAAAGTGGTAATGACTCTTGAACCAGGGGGAACCGAACTTGGTCGTGCCCTTCGGCGAATTCTTCTAAAAAATAAAAGTATTGCAAACATTTCAGAATTAATGCTTTTTGCAGCAGATCGCGTTGAACATATTGAAAAGGTGATAAAACCGGCCCTTAAAAAAGGCTATATTGTTTTATGTGATCGCTATTGTGATTCAACAGTTGCTTATCAAATAGGGGGACGTGGAATTAATCCTAAAACAGTTACTTTGCTGAATAAAATTTCTTCGGAGGGATTAAAACCCGATTTAACCTTCCTACTTGATCTTCCAATAGAAATAGGGCTTAAAAGAGCGTTAGTTAAGACCAAGTTTGAAAAAGAGGCAGTGGCTTTTCATAAAAGAGTTCGATCTGGTTTTTTAAAAATTGCGCGACGTGATAAGAGAAGAGTAAAAGTAATCGATTCAACTCAATCAATTGATGCTGTCCAAGAGGAGATTAGGGCGATATGCAAAGCAAAGATATTCGGGAAACCTTCTTAAAGTATTTCGAAGAAAAAAAACATAAGCGACTTCCTTCTTCGTCTTTAATTCCGTCTGATCCAACTGTTCTTTTAACAATTGCTGGGATGCTGCAGTTTAAACCAATTTTTTTGGGATTAGAAGAGCCAGCTTTTTCCAAAGCCACAACCTGTCAAAAATGTGTCCGCGTTAATGATATAGAAGAGGTTGGAAAGACTTCCAGGCACCACACTTTTTTTGAAATGCTTGGAAACTTCTCTTTTGGTGATTATTTTAAGGAGGATGCTATCAGATTTGCTTGGGAGCTATTAACAGTAAAATTAAAAATTAAAAGTGAAAAATTAAAAATTGCGGTATTTAAAGATGATAATGAGGCCCATGATATTTGGACAAAAAAGATAGGAATTAGTGAAGATAGAATTTATCGTCTAGATGCAGAGAATAATTTCTGGGCAGCTGGGCCAACCGGTCCATGTGGTCCATGTTCTGAAATATATTATGATTTTGGAGAAGACAAATCCTGTGGCCCAGATTGTAAGCTGGGGTGTGATTGTGAACGATATTTGGAGATTTGGAATCTTGTTTTTATCCAGTATAACCGTGATGAAGCCGGCAATTTAGACCCGCTTCCTAAAAAGAACATTGATACTGGTATGGGGCTTGAAAGAATTGCCAGAGTATTGCAGAATGCAGCAACTAATTTTGATACTGATCTTTTTAAACCACTCCTTCTCGAAATCAATAAGCACTCCAAGAAGAAGAATATTTCGGCGACAAGGATTGTTGCTGATCATTGTAGAGCTATGACCTATCTTATTGCTGATGGAATTACTCCATCAAATGAGGCTCGGGGTTATGTTCTCCGCCGTTTAATTCGACGAGCTGTTATGTATTGTAAGAAATTAGGAATAGAAGATCCCTTTTTATGGAATATTTGTGAATTAGTGATTGAATCAGGACAACATTTTTACCCAGAGCTTCAAGTTCAAGAGAGATTTATTAAATCAATAATTCAAACAGAAGAAAACAACTTTAAGTTAACTTTAAGTTCTGGAATGGAAATTATTGATAAAATAATAACTGATTCTAAAAATAAAAATATTTCAGGGGCACAGGTTTTTAAACTTCATGATACCTATGGATTCCCATATGATCTGACAAAAGAGATATTGAAAGAAAAAGGCTATAGTTTTGACGAAGCACAATTTCACAAAAAAATGGAGGAGCAGAGAACCAGGGCCCGTTCTGAGGCTCCCAAAGATCAGTTTTTGAAGTTAAAAAAACAGGCACAAGATGATTATGGGACAACTAAATTTGTTGGCTATGATACTTTAGAAATACAAAGTAAAATTGTTGGAATTATCCCAGAAGAAAATTATATTATCTTAAATAAAACCCCATTTTATCCAGAAGGCGGAGGACAAGTCGGAGATATTGGCAAGATTAATAAGACAAAAGTACTTGATACCTTAGGAACAATCGGGGGAGTGATTTTTCATAAAGTAGAGCATAGTGATGGATTTAAGGTCGGAGACACTGTTTCGGCTCAGATTGACTTTATTAGACGCAACAAAATCTGTCCACATCATACGGCTACTCATCTTTTGCACGCTGCTTTGCGAATTGTTTTAGGGCAACATGTTAAACAGGCTGGCTCATATGTCGGATCTGATCGTTTGCGTTTTGATTTTACTCATCACAAGGCCTTGTCAAAAGAGCAAGTTCTTGATGTCGAGAAAATTGTTAATCAAAATATTAACAAGGGAATAAGTTTAAACATCTTTTGTACCAATTATGAAGCTGCCAAACAAAAAGGGGTTACTGCTCTTTTTGATCAAAAATATGGAAATGAAGTTAGAGTTGTTGAAGTTGGCGACATAAGTCGTGAATTGTGTGGAGGGTGTCATGCAAAAAACACCAAAGAGCTCAAAAGTTTTAAAATTATAAAAGAGGGTGGGATTCAATCCGGTGTTCGAAGGATTGAGGCTGTGGTTGGGGAGGCAGTTTTAGAATATCAGAGGAAAAAAGAATTTAATGACTCTGAACTAAAAAAGAAAGAACTAGAGAAAGAGGAGGCAAAGGCTGCGGCGAAGGCAAAGGTGCAAGGTGCCGCAGGGTTGAGAAACGAGGCGGTTAAGAGTATCAAAGAGATAAAGGGAATTAAGGTACTTGCTTATCAGGCAGATAAAGTTGATATAAAGGGACTGAGGGCATTGGGAGATAAAATTAGAGATGTTTTTGACTCAGGAATTGTGCTACTTGCAGCTAGTTTTGAAGGAAAGGCCTTCTTTTTGGCTTTAGTTTCAGACGATTTGGTTAAAAAAGGTTATAAAGCAGGAGATTTAGTTAAAATCATGGCGAAGGTTTGTGGTGGAGGTGGTGGTGGTCGTCCAAATAAAGCAGAGGCTGGTGGGAGGGACCCATCAAAAATAGAAGAAGCCCTCAAGAAAGCGATTGAGTCAATATGAGAATCATATGTTTAGATTATGGACAGAGACGAATTGGAGTAGCTGTCTCTGATCCACTAGGATTAATGGCTCATCCGGTCGCGGTGATTGGTACCGATTTTTCCGAATTAAAAAAAATTATTGATGATTATGAAGAGGTGTCCGAGATATTAGTCGGTCTTCCAAAGACACTAAGGGGAGAAATTGGTCCTCGTGCGCAGAAGACCTTGGAGTATGTCTCTTTTCTCAAAGAGAAGTTTGATATTCCAATCAACACCTGGGATGAGAGAATGACAACGGTTAGTGCTCAAAAAACTCTTTCTGACGCTGGATTAGATTCTCGCAAACAACGCAAGGTAATTGATAAAGTTGCAGCGGCTATTATTCTTCAAAATTACTTAGATAGAAAGAAATGAAAAAGAAATTAATATTAGCAATACCGGTTGTTTTGGTTCTTCTTGCCTGTGGGATTGTTTCAATCTTAACTCAGACCGGGGGAAATGGAACAACTAAAACAATTTCTATCCCCAAGGGTTTTAATGCCAACAATATTACAAATCTCCTTTATCAGGAGGAGATAATAAGAAATAAGCACTTTTTTAAGCTATCGACTAGATTTTTGGGGCAACAAAACAATCTTCAAGCTGGGGTCTATATTTTGTCGGGCAACATGACAAATATTGCAATTATAAATAAGCTTAAACTAGGCGAGGTTATTCCACCAAATCTTATGAAAATAACTTTTCCTGAAGGATCATCTGTTTATAGGATGGGAAAGATCTTAAAAGAGTTATCGTATGAAGCCTATTCAAAATTTCAAAAGCTTTATAAGCTACCAATCGATAAAGAATTAAAAAAAGAATATGCCTTTTTGGCGGATGTAGGACAGAATTCACTTGAAGGATATCTTTTTCCGGATACCTATCTTTTTGATCCAGAAATTAATGAAAAAGAGCTTTCCCGTATTATGCTTAATAGATTTACCGAAGTTGTTATTCATTATTGGTTAGAAAATGCCAATAATACCAAATATAATCTGCATCAAATCTTAACTTTAGCTTCAATTATTGAAAAAGAGGCTCAGAAACCGGCAGAGCGAGCAATTATTTCTTCGGTTTATCATAATAGATTAAATATAGGTATGGCGCTTGATGCCTGTCCGACAATAAAATATGCACTTAATGATCCGACTAAACGGGTTTTTCTTTGGCAGTTAAAGGTAAAATCGCCTTATAACACCTATATTAATCCTGGTTTACCTCCTGGGCCAATCTGCAATCCAGGCATTGAGTCAATAAAAGCTGCAATTTACCCATTAAAGACTAAATACTTCTTTTTTGTGGCGAAGAAAGATGGAAGTCATATCTTTTCAAAGACTCTAGCAGAGCATAATCGGTCTAGAAGATCTATTCCCACTCAATAGTTGAAGGTGGCTTAGAAGAAATATCATAAACCACGCGATTTACAAGAGGACATTCATTAACAATTCTGTTAGAAATAATTTCAAGAAGATCATATGGAAGACGAGCCCAGTCTGCAGTCATTGCGTCAACCGAGGTTACTGCTCGAACAGCGATTGTGTTTAAGTAAGTGCGTTTATCTCCCATAACACCGACAGTTCTTATTGGAAGCAGAACACCAAAAGATTGCCAAAGTTTCTTATAAAATCCAGCCTTTTTAATCTCAGTCCCAATGATATCGTCTACTTCTTGTAATATTTTAACTCGCTCGGGGGTAACCTCCCCAATAATTCTAATGGCAAGCCCCGGACCAGGAAAAGGTTGTCTCATTATTATATCTTCTGGAACTCCCAAATCTTTTCCTAGGGCTCGAACTTCGTCTTTAAATAGTTTGCGTAATGGTTCAACCAATTTAAATTTAATATCTTTTGGAAGTCCACCAACATTGTGATGGGTCTTAATGGTATGTGCAGTGGTTACTTTTGATGGAACGGCAGATTCAATAACATCAGGATATAGAGTTCCTTGGGCAAGATAGGGCATTTCACCTAACTTCTTTGCTTCTTCTTCGAACACTCTAATAAACTCAGTTCCAATAACCTTTCGTTTTTTCTCTGGATCAACTACTCCTTTAAGCTTATCAAAAAATCTCTTTGAAGCATCAATATAAACAATGTGTATTTTGAAATGTCTTGAACAGAGCTCTTTTATCTTTTTGGCCTCATCTTTTCTCATAAACCCTTGATCAATAAACATACAGGTAAGCTGATTTCCAAGAGCTTTATGAACTAATGCCGCAACGGTAGTAGAATCAACTCCACCAGATAGGGCACAAAGGATTTTTTCTTTGCCAATTACAGCCTTTAGCTCTTTTGATGCTGCTTCGATATAATGTTCGGTTGTCCAGGTTGGCTTAATTCCACAAACAACATATAGAAAATTCTTGATTATTTCAGAACCCTGTGGAGTATGAACAACTTCTGGATGAAATTGGACTCCATAGATATTTTTTGTCTCTGAGCCAATGGCTGCGTGGGGTGTGTTTTCTGTATGTCCGATAACCTTGAATCCATCCGGGAGCTTTGAGACAGAATCTCCATGACTCATCCAGCATTTAATTTTTTCAGGAAGACCGGCAAAGATGTTTTCTGGATCATCTATTTCTAAACTAGCCTTGCCGTATTCATGTTTGTGTCCTTTTCTTACATCACCCTTTAATTCTTTTGCAATAAGCTGCATCCCATAACAGATTCCAAGGATAGGAACACCAAGGTGCCAAATTGCAGGATCAGGATGCGGTGCATCTTTATCATAAACCGAGTTGGGACCACCAGACAAAATAATACCTTTTACGTTACGTTTTTTTAACGTATCAGCTGAGGTGTTATAGGGTAGGATTTCGCAGTAAACATTTGCTTCTCGCACACGACGTGCGATTAGCATAGAATATTGGGCACCAAAATCGAGGATTACGAGTAAATTATGCTTCACTTATACATCCCCAGCTGCTGTGCTTTTTGATAAACTTTTCCCTCAGTTGCGTTTGACGGAGCAATTACTACATCAACATGCTGCATCTCTTTGATGTTAGATGCTCCTAGAGTTCCCATAGAGGTTTTGATAGCTCCAACTAAGTTCATAGAGCCAGTATCAAATTTTGCAGGTCCATGCAGAATTTCTTTTAGTGATCCGACTGTTCCAACTGCAACCCTTGCTCCTCTTGGTAGAGTTGCATTTGGAGTTGCCATTCCCCAGTGTTTTCCTCGTCCTGGTGCTTCATTTGCTCTTGCAATAGGAGAGCCGATCATAACTGCATCTGCACCGCAGGCTAGGGCTTTACAAATATCACCACTTACAACCATTCCACCATCTGCAATAATTGGTACATAGACTCCATTTTCTTTATAGAAAGAATCGCGTGCTGCCGCACAATCAGCGATTGCTGTAGCCATTGGAATTCCAATTCCCAACACTCCACGTGAAGTACAAGCAGCTCCTGGTCCGATCCCAACCATTACTCCAGCTACTCCTGTCCCCATCAATGTTAGAGCGACTTTGTATGTTACGCAATTACCGACTAAAACTGGAATCCCAATTTTTTTACAAAATTCCTTTATGTCCAGAGCTTTTGAGGTTGTGGATTTATGTTTTGTAGAGATAACAGTAGATTGAATTACAAAAATATCTGCACCAGCTTCTTTTGCTATTTTTCCGAACTCCTTGGCTTGTTGGGGGGTAGCAGAAACTGCAACTACTCCTCCTTTATCTTTAATTTCTTTTATCCGTTTAGTAATTAATTCTTTTTTGATTGGTTCTTCATAAAGTTTTTGCATCAATTCTACATATTTTTCTTTTTCAACCTTAGCTATTTGATTGAGAATAGAATCAGCATCCTCATAACGAGTTTGTACACCTTCCAAGTTTAATACCCCAAGCCCACCATGTTTTGACATTAGGGCTGCAGTATTTGAATCTACAACAGAATCCATGGCCGAGGCTATGATTGGAATGTCGAATTTTTTCCCTCCTAATTCAAATGATGTATCTGCGTCATCAGGATTAACCGTAACAATTGACGGAACTAATGCAATTTCATCAAATCCATAAACTCTTCGGGTCGATTTATTTCCACCTAGCTTACTTTCCATTTATTTTCTCCTTAAGGCTTTTCGCCAATTTTGCCACTTAGCTTTATATTTTTTCCATTGCGATAAACTAATAATTCAATTTTTTGCTTTGGCTTCATGTTTGCAACTATTTCAATCAGTTCGTCGCTTTTATTGATTGTTTTTCCATCTACTTTTTTAATAATGTCATAACGCTTTAATCTCATTTTCTCAGCTGGACTATTTTTTACAATCTCAACGACAGCAATACCTTCTTTTAATGGAAGGTCTAGATAATTCGCAAGCCTCTTATCCATATCTCTAAGATAAACTCCAAGCCAAGGACGAACAACTTTCCCTTTTTCTATTAATTCTGTTTTAACTCTTTTTGCCTCATTTACAGGAATTGCGAAACCGATTCCCTGTGCTTGGGCAACAATTGCAACATTTATTCCGATAACTTCGCCAGCCAGATTAATTAATGGTCCGCCGGAATTTCCCGGGTTAATTGCCGTATCAGTTTGGATGAGATTTTTTTTCCCAAGATCAGAGAGGTGTCTCCCGGTTGCACTAATTATTCCAGCCGTAACGGTATTCGAAAAGCCATAAGGATTTCCAATTGCAATTGCCCATTCTCCCGGACGGATTTTGGACGAATTGCCAAGAGGAATAACCGGAAGGTTTTTTGCCTTAATTTCTAAAATTGCCAAATCAATGGTAGAATCTTTTCCAATAACTTTTGCATCAAATTTTCTTCCATCTTTTAGAGTGATTTTAATCTTATCCGCATTTTTAATTACGTGTTCATTTGTCATGATATGGCCTTTTTTATCAAAGATAAATCCTGATCCAGCCCCTCTTTGAGGAATGACCTGGTCTTCAAAAAAATCTTTGAATCCAGGATCAGGATCAAAGCCAAAGAACCTGCGATCAAAATTATTGAGTGGGCTAAAGACCCTTGCTTTAATACTCTTCTCAACGTCAATATTAACAACAGCATCTCCAACTTGTTCAACTATATCTGCAATAACATTGTATCCATTAGCATTTGGAATTGGTGTTATCTCTTTGCTAGAATCAGAACGATTTGAAAACCCAACTACAAATGTTAGTGAAAGAGACAAGAAAACAATAGATGATATAAGAAAAAGCGTTCCTTTTTTCCTCAATACCATATGGAAACCCTCCTTTTTCAACCTGATGGAATTGGGAACCATTATAGCAGAAAATAAGGCGAAGGGCAAAGGTGAAGGCTTAGTTGGGGCGTAGGAAAAGAATATCGAAATAAGCCAAAAGACGATCAAGAAATTTTTTTCTTTTGAAAGGGAAGGATAGAATTAGAAGGGGAATAAAAGCTAAAATAAATACAAAAAGTAGAATTCTATAAATTAACCAAGCAAAAGCACCATAGTGTTTTCTGCAGAAGTATAATCCACCCTTGAATCCTTCAACAAATAGACGACGATTAAAAGTCCTTTTACTACTATAGCCACCATAATGGATCACCTCTGATTGTGGGCAGAAGTATATTTTCCATCCAGCCTTTCTAATACTCATACACCAATCTAGGTCATCATTGTAAAAGAATAACTTTTCATCCATCATTCCAACTTTTTCAATAACCTCTCTCCTAACCATTAAACAGGCCCCGATTATAAAATCAACCTCAGCTGGTTGTTTTGCATTGTAGAATTTCTTTCCAAATATTCCGCCCTGTCTTTGAATGGTTCCATCGATATTTAGAAGTTTGGCGCCGCATGCACCGGCTTTTGGATTATGATTCATAAAACTAACCATTTTATCAAAAGCAGAATCTTTGGTGATAGTATCGTCGTTTAACAGCATTTGATAACGTCCGTTGGCTATTCTTAATCCTTGGTTTGATGCTTTTATAAAGCCCATATTTTTATCATTATTAATTAAATGAACCTCGGGGTATTTTCTTCTTACCATCTCCTGTGATCCATCGGTTGATGCGTTGTCTACAACAATTATTTCAAAGATGACCTTTTTGGTGTTTTTATAGATAGAATCAAGGCATTGATCGAGAATCTTTTTATTGTCTGTGTTTACTATTATAATTGATAAGTCAAACATGTTCTGGTAGAATTATACCATGATACTAATAATACATGGTCCAAATCTCGATCAACTTGGAAAAAGAGAAATAGATGTCTACGGAAAAACTACTCTAGATGATATTAACAAAGCACTAAAGCACAAGGCACAAGAGCTTAAGTTAGAAGTAAAGACAATGCAACTCTCTGGTGAGGGAGAGATTTGTAAAGAACTTGGGTCGGCAAAGGCTAATGGTTTTTCTGCGATTTTAATAAATCCAGCAGCTTATACTCATTATTCGGTTGCTGTTCGTGATGCAGTTGCTGGAGCCAATCTGCCAACAGTTGAAGTTCACTTATCAAATATTTATGCTAGAGAAGAGTTTCGTCATAAATCAGTTATTGCACCAGTTGCAACCGGGCAGATTTCTGGCTTTGGATTAAACAGCTATCTTTTAGGTTTAGAGGCCATCGCTAAACTTATTTAATGAACAAAAAACATCTAACGTCTATTCGCATTGCCGAGAGAGTTTTTTCCGAATTAAAAGAATTTGTAAAACCAGGGGTTTCTGAAAAAGAGGTAGCTGCCGAAATTCGTAAGCGTGTAAAAAAATATGGAGCAAAGAAAGAATCGTTTCGTGTAATTGTTGCCTCAGGAAAAAATTCTGCTAAAATCCATGGTTTTTCCTCTAGGAAAAAAATAAGATCAAAAGATGTAATAATGTTCGATTTTGGCGCATTGTATAGAGGTTGGCGATCAGATATTACCCGTAGTTATGTTTTAGGGCAACCGACTAAAAGACAAAAAAATATTTATACTCTGCTTAAAAAGGCACAGGCTGCTGGAATAAAAAGAGTAAAGGCTGGAATAAAGTGTTCTGAAATTGATAATAGAGTAAGGAATGTTATTGAGAAGGCTGGATATGGAGAATACTTTGTTCATACGACTGGCCATGGTGTTGGGAGAAAGACGCATGAAACTCCCCGTATTTCTGGAAATAATGATAATATACTGAAAGCTGGACAGATTATAACGATTGAGCCTGGAATTTATTTTAAAAAGAAATGGGGGATGAGAGTAGAGGATATGGTGCTTGTGACAAGTAGGGGACATAAGGTTTTAACAAAACTACCAAGGAGTTTGCTCTTGTGAAAATTTTCACAATCATCGCGGCAGGTGGAACTGGAAACCGCATGGGACAGCCAAAACAGCTGCTACCAATATGTGGAAAACCAATGCTTGAGTGGACAGTTAACGTCTTTAAAGAGGTTTCAGAAATTTCTGGAATAGTAATTGTTGGTCCGGGAGAAGGATTGTCACCCTTGGTTTGTAAATCTGGTCAAGAAAGAACTGATTCAATTCGAAATGGTTTAGAATTAGTTCCAAAAGATTGTGACATTGTTTTAATTCATGATGGTGCGCGACCACTTATTACACCCGAAATAATTAGAAATTCTATAGAAGAATGTATGAAACATGATGCAGTAGTGGTAGGGGTACCGGTCAAGGATACAATTAAGCAAATCCGAAATCCTAAACCTGCCTCGCCTGCTGCTCGGCAAGGCGGGTCCGAAATCCTAAATAAATCCAAATTACCAATTGTCCAAATTCAAAACACATTAAACAGAAAAGAGTTGTGGCAGGCGCAGACACCGCAGGTCTTTAAATATTCCGTACTAAAAGAAGCCTACAAAAACGCCAAAGGCAATGCAACTGATGACTCAAAATTAGTTGAGGATCTTGGTATTCCTGTTAAAATGGTTGTGGGGTCATACGAAAACATAAAAGTAACGACCCCGGAAGATTTAATTATTGCGGAGACTATATTATGTTCACGCCAACAAAAGAAGAATTCGTAAAACTATCAAAAAAGGGTAATCTTATCCCAGTCTATAAAATTATAGAGATGGGGAAGGAGACACCAGTTAGCGCGTTTCGGAAAATAGAGTCAGATTATTCATTCCTCTTGGAATCAATTGAAGGTGGGGAAAATATTGCTCGTTATTCTTTTGTGGGATCAAATCCAAAATTCGTATTTAGGTCTGGCTTAGAAAATCCTTTTGATGAGTTAAAAAAATTTCTGGAACAATACCAAGCTGTAAAGATCCCAAATCTTCCTCGTTTTCATGGTGGGATGGTTGGGTATATTGGCTACGATAGTATTCGCTATATTGAACCTAGAGTTCCGTGCAATAATTCTGATGATTTGAAAGTTCCTGACATGGTTTTTATGATGGCTGATTCTCTATTGGCCTTTGATCATGTAGAAAAGAAGATAATCATAATTTCAAATGCACATATAACATCCGATCCAGAAAAAGCTTATGCTGGTGCGGTTGAACAGATAAAAAAGATAGAAAAAACCTTAAAAAAGAAAATCCGACTTTCAAAGTTAAAAGATGTTAAAAAAGATATTGAATTTTCTTCTAATTTTTCAAAAAAAGAATATATGCAGATTGTAGAAAAAGCAAAAGAATATATAACCTCTGGGGATATTATTCAAGTTGTTCCGTCTCAAAGATTTGAGGTACCATTTACCCAAAATGGATTAGACACCTATCGGGTTTTAAGAGAAATAAATCCATCACCGTACATGTATTACTTAAAAATGGAGAATATGAGTTTAGTTGGTTCCTCCCCTGAGGTTATGGTCCGTTTAGAAGAAAGGGAGTGTACAATTCGTCCAATTGCAGGGACCAGATGGAGAGGAAAAACAAAAGAAGAAGACAAGGCTTTGGAAAAAGAACTTTTGGCATCTGAAAAAGAGATTGCAGAACATGTTATGTTGGTTGATTTAGCTCGCAACGATTTAGGTAGAGTTTGTGAGTATGGATCGGTTGAAGTTAATGAAAAAATGACAGTGGAAAAATACTCTCATGTTATGCATATTGTTTCAAATGTCCGAGGTAAAATTAGTTCAGATAAAGACTGTTTTGATTTAATAAAGGCCTCATTTCCCGCGGGAACCGTTTCCGGTGCTCCAAAGATTCGGGCGATGGAGATAATTGATGAACTTGAGAATACAAAACGTGGTCCGTATGCTGGATCGGTTTGCTACTTCGGATTTAACGGAGAACTGGATTCCGCAATCACTATTCGCACCATTCTATTAAAAGACAAAAAAGCTTATGTTCAAGCGGGTGGGGGAATCGTTGCTGATTCTGATCCTGAGGCTGAATATCAAGAGACCTGTAATAAGGCTAAAGCCTTACTTTCTGCTATTCAAATAGCCTGAAATTTTTTGAAATACCTACCGAAAGAAACATGTAATGGTCGTTAAACCAATATATACAACTACCAACGGAACCGTTGAGTCTATTAAAAGGATAAGTAAAGATCAATTTGCTGAGACAATCTTTAAAACCTTAGGAAGACGTGGTTATATTCCAAGAAGCGCAAAATTTAAGAAATACAAAAATGTAATTAAAGAAGCAATAAGGGATAAGGATAAAGACAAACGTCCAGAGGCAGTAGTAGCAGAAGTAGCGAAAAAACTTGTAGCCAAAAAACTGCAAACAAAAAAATTACAGCTTACTCCTAAAACACTGAAAAAAATAGATTGGGTTCTCTGTAGTATTAATGGAGTGGAGCGCTACTTCCCAGCAGAGGTTGACCCTAAAGCGGTAAACCCACGATTTGTTGGTTATATTAAGATTACTAGTGGTTTAAAGCCGATCAAGTCAACTAAATTTAAAAAGCCTATTAAGGAAGGGGTGGCAAAGTTTAAAAAACACTTTAAGTCTGGTTGGTGGAGAGACGAAAGACAAATTTCTCTTTATATGGGTTCGGCCAACGCATTTTTAAATTATTACTTTGTTCATGGTGGACATGTTGGCTTTACTAGAAACTTAACAGATGGACTTATCCCCCAATTAGCTAAAGATAAATATAATCGTTCCATTACAAACTGTAAGGGGTTTCGTGATCTTCATACAAAATTATTCCGTTCATTAGGACTTACCAAGCTTTATTTTGGAATGGCACTGATGGGAAACTCTTCTGCTAATCTATTGCCACGGCCGCACACCTTTGTAATGGCCAGAATTCCAGGCACTAGATCTGTTTTGGTTGGGGATAACCGTTTTGTTCGCCGCTATAATGCTCTCAATACATTCTATTCCCAAAAGAGTCAAGATAATTATCTCTATATTACATATGGTAAGAGCGTTAGAACAACTAATCGCGTATATTCGAAAGGTTTATATCGAGGATACCTTGAATTTGCTCGTAGAAAACTGAAACAACATTCAAATGCAATCGCCGACAAAATAGCAGGTAGGGATTCTCTCTCTGCTGATTGCAAAAAAGATTTAAAGTTTGCTTTGAGGGCTGTAGATAAAGCTATAAAGAATATCACAAGGCAAAGTTTTGAAGTTAAGTTTGGCCGATTGTCAAAAGCGAAAAAGGTTAGAGTAAAGGTTTTCTTAAAACATTATAGGAGAATGATTGCTATGGCACTGCGTGGCAGTGTTACAAAAGCAAAAGAAGATAAGGATGCGCTTGCTTTTTTTAGAAATCAAATTAAAGAAGAAGCGGCTAGGAAAGGGATTAATCCAAGTAATGATAATGTCTTTTTCCTTGTTTTTAGAAGTCTTGTGGGTGGATCAGTTTCTGAAAATGTTCCCAACTTTTGATAATATTTCTATTGCCTGAATTTTCCCAATATACTACAATTAACACATGATCAATCCTCGCATGATTAAGATATCTGATTCTCTTGTGTGGCTAATCCCAATTGTTTTAGTTTTAGTCGGATTATTATTGATTGCCTCAACAACTTTTAATGCAGAACAAAAAGCAGAGCGCGATCCTTTTTCCTATGTGAAACGACAGGCGGTCTCATTTTCAATCGGTTTAGTTCTAATGGTTTACTTTGCATTTGTAGATTATAAGAAGCTAAGAAGCCTAGCTCCATTACTTTACATATTGATGCTTTTTATTCTTGTTCTTGTTCTTTTTCTAGGAAGAAGTTCCTTGGGGGCACAGCGTTGGATTATGCTTGGACCCTTTTCGTTTCAACCCTCAGAAATTGCAAAATTATTGCTAATTATTTCTTTAGCAGCATATTTTAGTTCCAGGAAAGAAAAGATTGGAATGTTTAGGGCCTTAGCAATTGCGGGCATTCCCTTTTTACTGATTTTTAAACAACCAGATTTAGGAACTGGATTAGTATTAATTTCAATTTCGCTTGGAATGTTAATCTGGGGAAAGGCTTCTCCAGTATTGCTTACAATGATTTTTTCTCCTCTGGCTTCTATTTATTTTCGTCAAAACCTATATCTTTGGATTACCTATATTATTATTCTATGGGCCGTTCTATATTTTTCACGTGTCAAGATTGCTGACATGCTTTTAATTCTTGGAATAAATATTGGTGTTGGTATCGCTCTTCCTATTCTATGGGGATTATTAAAGCCTTATCAGCAGATGAGGGTCTTGTCATTTTTAAATCCAGCAATGGATCCACATGGGATTGGGTATCATACATTGCAATCAAAGATTGCGGTTGGGGCTGGCGGGTTTTTGGGAAAAGGTTTCATGAGTGGGACTCAAACCCAACTACAATTTGTACCAATTCAAAGCTCTGATTTTATCTTTTCGGCAATTGCCGAGGAGTTTGGTTTTATCGGATCTTTCTCTATTCTTTCTTTGTTTTTGATTTTATTATGGAGAATCTTTAAAATTGCGGAAGGAGCTTATGATTATTTTGGATCAATGTTAGTTGCCGGAATTGGAGTAATGCTAATGTTTCATTTTTTTGTTTCAATCGGGATGAATATTGGTGTTCTTCCAGTAGTTGGGATACCGCTACCGTTTGTCTCTTTTGGAGGAACTTCACTTATTGTAAATTTGGTTTCAATTGGTATAATACAAAGTGTCGCAATGCGACGCCAGAAACTTATTTTTTAAAATGAAAAATGTAACAAAGATAAAGGGAATTATCGATAGAGTAGAGGATGGCTTTGCAGTCATTCTTTTGGGCCATGATGAAGAGGTTATGGTTGAACTGCCCGATTGCTATCTACCCCCAGAAATACAAGAAGGGGATATTGTAACCTTTAAACTTGAAAAGCACAGTAGAAAAACAAAAGAAGCTAAGAAAAAAGTTGCGAAGATGATAAAGGCGCTGTAGGGTCAAGTCGCGACTTGACCCTACAGCTTAAATTCTGCTTCTACTTGTCCGGAAGCCTCAAAAGTTTTGTCTTTTACAGAAATAATTACTTTTTGACATTTAACCCAACGCTCTTTTTCTTTTAAATAAACATTATTAGTTAATGTTATAGTTTCATTCTTGTCAGAATAATCCGCCCTTTCTGCTTTTGCCTTTTTGTCCACCTCGGCGAGCCTGCCTCGCGGCAAGGCGGGCCCTCGGCGAGACGGGCCTTTCTGCCTTACTATTATATTCCCAAAAGCCTTATAATCACCGTTTATGGTTGAAAGAATCAAGGTGTCCGAGCTTTGCAGCGTTTTATTTTTTAGTAGTTCTTTTATTTTTTTGTCTTTTAGCTTTTGTGCTGTCTTTTCCTTAATTAAGGCACTTCCTCTTTCAATGATTGTTTCAACGGATCCAGACAGAGTGATCTCTTTTTTTATCTTATTATATATTGCCTGATCGGCTGTGCAAACTTTTTTTCCTTGAATTACCTCAACCTCCGATGAGATACTTACATCTTTATTTTCATCGATATACATTTGAAGATAACCAGATTTTATTCTTGTTTTTTCTTTTCCTGAAATAGTAGATCTAATATTTTTTTGTGCCAGGATTTTTTCGGTTTTAGCTCGATACTCTAATGCCCGGCAGGTTAGGCTAACATCTTCTCTCTTGATTCTTATATTGTCTGTTAGCCAGGCAATTTCTTTGTCATGATTTATTCTCATGTTATCGCTAAATAATGTTGTTTTTTTATCAATTAATCTTATGTTCCCAGAGAGGGAAGATTCTTTTAGATCTGGATTGTGGCTAAAAAAATCAGCATTGATGCTTGAGTATTTTCTTTTTCCTTTATTTCTTTTACTGGTAATTGATATTTGTGCTTTGGCTTTTTTGGCTTCAACCCTTTTTGATCCACGAAAAGCAGAAACTTGTTCGGCAGTGAAATTTTTTATCAGGAGTTCTCCATCTTTATAAAATGTTCCTTCAACAACGTCTTTGAGATTGGTTATATCTTTATTTTTTCCAACCCAGCCGGTTTTGGCGGAAAATTCCCAAACTTTTTTTCCATCGGTCCTTCCAACAATCGATGAAGCATCAAACTCAAGAATTCTATCAATTCTTTTGGTTGTCTCAACCTTGGGAAGTGTAAAGACAAAAATCAAGATAAGCATCACAAATGAGGCTAGGGCAGCAAAAAGAATGGGTTTCCAAGGAGCTTGTTCCATGGAAGATATTATAGCAGAAAAGTTACAATATTTTTAATTCGTCGTAATTTTTTGCTCGTCTGCTAAAACAACTTGTGCGGTAGAAACCCCACTTGCCAAAGTCACTTCTCCATCTGTACTAACATCATGGATGGATCTGATCTTTTCTGCTGCTGCCCAAACAGAAAAAGCTCTCTCTATAGGAATTCCTAATTTTATTCTTTTCTGGAGCATGGCTTGAAGATCTTCTACTGATGGAATTACCAGATGACGAGTAACAACACGAAGCCTATCAATATCCCACATTAAAATACGGTTTTGTTCTTCAAGTCCGGCATGAAAAAGAAGGTGTGATATTTCTCCCTCTTTAACATGAAGAGGATTAATTTTTGTTAGTTGTGAGGGTGAGTAAAATCTGGAAGTACCTCCGAGACGACTATTATAATACATGTAAGTAGTTTGTTTGGGGGTAAGCGGAAAGAGATCGACCATTCGGCCAAATTCTTTAGCTTCTACAGAGATCCTGGGTAAGCCACAGTTCCAAGGTATGTGAGTAATTGATTTGGCAATTGTAACAGCTGCTTCTTCCGGCAAACCAAGCTCAGACAGTTTAGGTCTGACTATAAAGTTAACTATTTGACGCTGATTCATACCGGCTAAAGAGTTTGCTGCAAGCCTTACTCGCTGATGGGTGTCTGCTCCATAAATTATTCCCATTAGTATTAGCCCAATCTCTGCATCGTTATCAAAATCAGTCAAAGAAAGCTTGCTTGGGTCAATTGCCATATTTCTTACTGCGGTATCGAAAGAATCATTTGTATGAGATCCAAAAAATTCTCGTAGTTGTTTTCCTTTCCTTGCTAGATGAACGGTTTCGACAATAGTTCTAGGATGTGCATGTATTAAAAATCGTATTCCCATAAGGTTTTTTCGATAGTAAATCTTAAAAATTTCAGCTAATTTTTGCAGGTTGATAGGAATCCCTATATATTATATAATAAATTTGTTGGGACAGAACAATGTTCTGCCCGTACATTTAAGAAAAATAAGGAGGATTCATAATGGCGAAGAAGGTAAAAGTTGGAATAAACGGTTTCGGAAGAATCGGTCGTAACGTTTTAAGGGCAGCTCTTAAAAAGGGTGCCAATATGGAGATTGTTGGGGTTAATGATTTAACAAATGCAAAAACTTTAGCATATCTATTAAAATACGACTCTGTTCACGGAGTCTTGGATAAAGAAGTAAAAGAGGTAAAGGACGGAATTTCGGTCGATGGGAAAGTAATTAAAGTAACGGCAGAAAGGGACCCATCTAAATTACCTTGGGGAGAGCTAGGTGTTGATATAGTTCTTGAATGTACCGGAATATTCAGAACCGTTGAAAAAGCTTCTGCTCATATCAAGGCTGGTGCAAAGAAGGTAATTATTTCTGCTCCTGCTTCAGGAGAATGTACAACAATTGTTATGGGAGTAAACCAAGACAAATATGATCCGGCAAAAGATCATGTTGTGTCAAATGCTTCTTGTACAACTAACTGTCTTGCACCATTTGCAAAGGTCATAAACGACAAATTCGGATTGGTTAAAGGATTAATGACCACAATTCATTCATATACCAATGATCAACACGTTCTTGATCTTCCTCATAAAGATTTAAGACGTGCTCGTGCAGCTGCAATGTCTATGATTCCAACCACAACTGGTGCAGCTAAGGCTGTCGGTTTAGTTCTTCCAGAATTGAAAGGAAAGCTAAATGGTTTTGCAGTACGCGTCCCAACCTGGGATGCATCTTTGGTTGATTTGACTATTGAGCTTGCAAAAGAAGCTACAGTAGAAGAGATCAACGCAGCAGTAAAAGCAGCAGCAGAAGGTCCATTAAAAGGAATTCTTCAGTATACAACTGATCCAATTGTATCTGTAGATATCATTGGAAACCCACATTCATCCGTATTTGATTCTGGATTGACTCAACAAATCGATAAAAAGTTTGTAAAAGTCTGTTCATGGTACGACAATGAAATGGGCTTCTCAAACAGAATGGTCGACCTTGTAGAGCTAATGGGTTCAAAAATATAATGGCAAAGAAAACTGTCAAAGATATAAAAGACTTGAAAGGTAAAAAGGTTTTTGTTCGATGTGATTTTAACGTTCCATTGGATGAAAAACAGAATATTACTTCAGATAAACGTATCCTGGCAGCATTGCCAACAATAAAGTTTCTTCAAGATAAGGAGGCAAGGATAATTCTTGCCTCCCATCTTGGTCGTCCCAAGGGAGAAGTTAAAAAAGAACTAAGTTTAGCTCCAGTTCAAAAGAAACTATCCGAACTTTTGGGAAAAAACGTAAAACTAGCGAAGGACTGTATCGGTGATGAAGTTAAAAAATTAGTTTCTTCACTTAAAGATGGGGACATTTTACTACTTGAAAACCTTCGATTTCATAAAGCAGAGACTAAAAATGATCCCAAATTTGCCAAAGAGTTGGCATCCTTGGCTGAAATCTATGTTTCAGATGCTTTTGGAACAGTACATCGTGCCCATGCTTCAACTGTTGGTATTGCGGATCATCTGCCAGCCTATGCCGGTTTTTTAATAGAGAAAGAACTTAAGTTTTTAGGCGAAGCCCTTGATGAACCCAAACGACCTTTTATCGCCATTATTGGTGGGGCAAAGGTATCTGGAAAGCTCCAGGTACTTAAAAATCTAATGAGTAAAGTTGATGCAATTATTGTTGGCGGTGGAATGGCCTACACCTTTTTTAGGGCTCGTGGGATTCATGTTGGAAAATCAATTGTTGAAAAAGATCTAATTCCCGAAGCAAAAGAGATATTAAAGTCGGCAATTGATGAAGAGACACCGCTTATGTTGCCGCTTGACCACGTTGTTGCTGATAAATTTTCTGAAGATGCCAATGTCCAAGTTGTTCCTCGAACAACCATTCCAGAAGGGTGGCAGGGCGTTGATATTGGCCCCGATACTATTAGAAAGTTTGCTAATGCTATTTGTGATGCTAAAACAATAGTATGGAATGGTCCAATGGGGGTCTTTGAAATGGACCGTTTTGCTAATGGAACGATCGAAATAGCTAAGATGGTAGCAGATGTAACAGAAAAGGGAGCAATATCCATTATTGGTGGAGGAGATTCTGCCTCTGCCGTCAAAAAAGCTGGACTTTCTGACAAAATGTCACATATTTCTACAGGAGGAGGTGCTTCTTTAGAATACATGGAGGGAAAGGTTCTTCCTGGAATTGCTTGTCTAGTTGACAAATAGTTCGTCTATGTTAAACTATCCATAATATGACAACATTTTTAATTGGTGTACAATTTATTTCCGCAATTTGTTTGGTGATTACGATCCTTCTACATACCGCAAAAGGGGAGGGGCTTGGTGGAATTGGTGGTGCGGCAAAGCTTTTTGGAACTCCTAAGGGGCTTGAACAGGGCCTTGATAAAATAACTACTACCTTTGCTGTCTCTTTTATTGTCGTTTCAATACTTTTGGCAATATTTTAAGGAGTTTTATAATGTTTGATGGTCTATTAGTTTCTTTCCTTCAAGTTTGGGACAAGGTTCTGCCATATCTTCTTAATTTATTGGTTGCCGCCATTATTCTTGTTTTTGGGGTAATAATCGCAAAAATTATTCAGTTTTTGGTCACCGGATTTTTTAAAGCTTTAAGCCTAGACCAATTATTAAAAAAATTGAAATTAACAAATTTGATGGAAAAGGCTGAAATAAGACGATCTTCATCGGAGCTGCTGGGGGACTTTTCTTATTGGCTGGCAGTACTTTTATTGATTATAACTGTGGCTAATTATCTTGGACTACCAATTGACCCGCTACTTGATCGTATCTTGAATTATGTTGGGGTTGTTTTCCTTGCGGCTTTGGTTCTTGGGTTAGGGGTTTTTCTTTCGATTTTTATTAGTGGAGTTGTTTATCTAATAGCTTCTAATGTGGGAATCCCAGGTGCTAAGACCATTGCTAAGATAATGCAATACGCAACTATTGTCTTTGCCTTTTTAGTTGCCCTAGAACAACTCGGTATTGGACCTGTCCTTATTGTTCCATCAATTGGTGTTATAATCGGCGCAGTTGGTTTGGCTCTTGCTATAGCATTTGGCCTTGGCTGCAAAGATCTTATGGCAGATTTTATTTCTAACTTGATTAGAGAAAAATAACCCTCCGAAACCATGGAAGGCGAAGGAGGGAAAAAAGGAGGTGAAATTATGAAGAAAATTATATTTTTATTGATTGCGTTATTGGTCTTTGGGATAGCCACTTCTGCTTCTGCCCTAACAGTATCTCCAAAATTATCATATGTAGGTTGGATGGGAATTGGTGCTGAATTCGCCCCTTTGTACAAGATAAATAAAGATGTACATATCATGGGTGAAGTTGACTACAGTTTTTGGGCCTGGAGTGGTGGAACAGGATATCTATATGGATCACTTAACGCTGTTTATGAAGCTAAACCATTTAAGACGGGAGAAGGCAAATCAGCTAGAATACTAAATCCTTATGCTGGTGGAGGTTTGATTTACGGCTTTCCATTAGGGTCTCCTGTGGCTGGTGCTTTTTCCGGAGGAATTGGATTTGGTTTTTTTGGTGGAGTAACAGGCAAGATGGATCCATATACCTGGTATGCTCAGCTTAAATATGCAACTGCTCCAATTACCTATAATTGGACTGTTCTTGGTCTTACAGGCTCTTCATCAAGCAATGCATTAGGCGTTGGAATGGAATTTGGTATCAGAATGCCACTTTAGGAGGTGGATAGATGAAGTATGTTTTAGCCGCATTATTAGCGGTAGTATTAATTGCATCTGCCTCATCGGCTGATATAAATGCAAAGCTTGGCTTGGCTGGTGGAAGTGCAAGAATTGTGCTTGAAGGAACCCGGCAGGTCAAAACTGATCTTGTTGGATCGGGGGCGTTGGGTTACGGCTATAATAGTGAGTATAGTTTGCTGTCACTTGAATTAGGGATAGCTAAACAACTTGCTGATAATCTCGACATTGGTCTTGCCGCAACCTATTCTAGTTATTCAACAGCAGTATCAAATATCTTAGGGGCCGGAACCATTACCGATAAATCTGGAATCGGCGGTATGTTGTTTGTAAAGAAAATGGTCCGCGATGATTTATCTTTAACGCTCGGATACGATACAAGAATGGGATTGGTTGTTGAACTAGGTAAACTGTTTAGAAAATAGCTTAATTAATTAAACTAAAGCCCTCGTGTATTCTATATATACGAGGGTTTTTTTGTGCTAAAATATTTTATGTCGTTGGAAATTGCTGTTATTACATTGTTAGCTTTTGTTCTCACAACCGTTGTTACCTATGTAGTCCTTCTTGTGATGAAAAAAATAAAGGTAACTCAGATTGAGAGGGAAGAGGGACCAGAAAGCCATAAGAAGAAGAGTGGGACTCCAACTATGGGTGGGATTGGATTTGTTATTGTCATTGCTCTAGTTTCTTTTTTATTCCTACCTCAAAAGTTTTTTCCACTTGTGTTACTATTTTTTGGGTTTGCCTTAATCGGTTTAGCTGATGACATGTTGAAAGTTATAAGACAATCAAATCAGGGCTTGAGTTTTTGGCAGAAAATCATCTTTCAACTACTTGTTGCTGCATTCTTTTCATTAACAATTATTGATAAATCAAATACATATTTTCTCCTCCTTTCACTCTTTGCTATAATTGGTGGAGCTAATGCAACTAATCTAACTGATGGATTAGATGGACTGCTGGCTGGATCGGCAATAGTAAGCTTTATCTGTTTTGGCTTTATTCTTTCTTATCAATTTTTTAATTCATTGTCTCTTTTTTCTTTTATAGTTGCCGCATCACTGTTTGCTTTTCTTTTGTATAATATTTGTCCAAACAAAAAATTTAGGCTTTTTATGGGAGATACTGGTTCCCTTGCTATAGGGGCAGCACTATCCGGTCTTGCTATAATAACAAACAACATAGTTCTTCTAATAATTCTTGCTGCATTGTTTATTATTGAAGCACTTTCAGTTATTATTCAGGTCTTATGTTTTAAAGCTTTCAAAAAAAGAGTATTCAAAATGGCCCCCCTGCATCATCATTTTGAATTATTAGGATGGTCCGAGGAGAGAGTCGTTCTCTTCTTTTGGGAGCTCAATTTAGTTTTTTGCCTATTTGGTGTCCTTTATGTCTTATAAGAATAAAAATATTGCGATTTTAGGACTTGGTATGTCAGGAGAGGCGGTTGCCCGAAAACTGCTTGCGCTTGGTGCTAGGGTTACTATCTCTGAAAAACGATTAAGAGAAAAATGTGATCCTAAAGTAGTTGAAGAGTTATCAGATCTGGGAGTTATTTTTGAATTTGGGGAACATTCCCCTTCTTCCGTTTCAAACAAACAGTTTATAGTGGTGAGTCCTGGAATACATCTTGATATTCCTGCAATTAAGCTTGCAAAAAATCACGGAACTCCCGTGATCTCTGAGCTTGAATTTGCTTTTCGCTTTTTGCATAAGCCAATTATTGCCGTTACCGGAACAAATGGAAAAACCACTACGGCAACTCTAATTCACGAAATGTTAGTCCAGGGGGGGAAAAAGTCAGCCCTGGCTGGAAATATTGGAACTCCATTGATTACTGTGGATGATCATTTTCTGGATTTTGTTGTGGCTGAAGTTAGTAGCTATCAGCTTGAAGCAATTTCATCTTTTCGACCATGGATTAGTCTTTTACTCAATATTACTCCAGACCATATGGCTCGACACAAAAGTATGGATGAGTACGCCAAATCAAAGGCACGCATTTTTATGAATCAAGGAAAAACTGATTATTTAATTTATAATGAACGTGATGAAATAGTTAGAAAAATTATTGATCCATCCCTGGCACGCAAAACAGCTTTTAATCATAAAACTCTCTTTTTTGATCCAAAAAAGATAATGTTGAAGGGTGATCACAACATAGAAAATATTATGGCTGCTTCGCTTGCCGCAGAATTATGCGGTGTTTCTAGAGAGTCAATTAAAAAAACTCTTTCTGAGTTTAGGGGGGTCCCTCATCGGATTGAGTATATAAAATCGGTCGATGGTATCGATTATTACAATGATTCAAAGGCAACTAATCCCGATTCTACTATCAAGGCATTAGATGCCTTATCCATTGATGACCAAAGAAAAAACATCATATTAATCTTAGGTGGTGTTGATAAGGGAGTTTCTTTATCAGGATTAATTCCCAAAATAATAAATACAACAAAAACTGTGATTCTAATTGGTGAAGCGGCAATGAAATTCAATAACGAATTAATTCAATCTGGTTTCAGCAATATTAAATTTGCCGAGTCCCTTGATGAAGCGGTTAAAACATCAAAAGATCTATCTACTAAGGGAGATCAAGTTTTGCTTTCCCCGGCCTGTGCTAGTTTTGATATGTTTTCAAACTTTGAAGATAGAGGACGAGTTTTTAGAGAAGCGGTGTTAGCTTTATGAAGAAAAAGCGCCCAGATTATATTTTTATATTTTTGCTTGCGATATTGAGTATTCTTGGCATTATCATGGTTTTTTCTTCTTCTTGTGCAATGGCTCTTAAGAATACCGGGGATAGCTTTTTTTACGTAAAAAGGCATATTTTTTATGTAGCAATTGGAACTTTTGCTTTCTATTTTGCTTATAATTTAAACTTAACAAAGTTAAGAAAAAGATCATTTTTGTTGCTTGCGATTGCTTTTATCTTATCTTTACTAGTTTTTGTCCCAGGAATTGGTAAGTCTATGGGAGGGGCTACTCGCTGGATAGATTTTTTTTGGTTTTCTTTTCAGCCTTCCGAAATATTAAAAATAGCAATCATTATCTTTTTTGCGCATCTTTTGTCTTTTGCAAAAGATCGGCTTCCAAACTTTTTTATGGGATTGCTTCCCATCTTTTTATTAGGTGTTTTTCTTGTTGCTCCTGTTTTGGCTCAGCCTGATTTGGGAACTACTTTAACTATTCTTGCAACTTTGTTTCTAATGTTTTTTATTGCCGGTGCAAATATTATTCATCTTTTGTTTTTCTTGCTTTCGGGAGCAGGGCTTACAATAGCATTGTCGATAACTTCTCCCTATAGAATGAGGAGATTGATCTCGTTTTTGGATCCCTGGGCAGATCCTCAAGGATCTGGGTATCAGATTATTCAATCTCTAATTGCGGTTTCTTCGGGTAATATTTTGGGACTTGGACTTGGGAACTCAAAACAAAAATTTCTTTATTTACCTCAGCAATATGCTGATTTTATTTTTGCCATTATGTGTGAGGAGCTTGGATTGATTGGGGCTTCTGTTTTTATTGCCTTAATGATCTTTTTTCTCATTCGAGGTTTGATTATTGCCAACAGAACATCGGACTTTTTTCTTTCTTTGCTAGCCTCTGGAATAATGCTTTTATTTGCCGTTCAGTCTTTTTTAAATATTGCTGTGGTTTTAGGGTTGGTTCCAACAACTGGATTACCCTTGCCATTTATTAGTTATGGTGGGACGTCGATTGTAATCAGTCTTTTTGCAGCTGGTATTGTTGCAAACATATCAAAAAAATGAAAGTAATAATTGTGGCAGGGGGTACGGGGGGGCATATCTATCCAGGTATTGCCATTGCACAAAAGCTGAAAGAAAAAGCTGAAGTTCTCTTTATCGGAAGCTTGGAGGGACTTGAAAAAGATTTGATAAAGTTTCCTATAAAGCTGATTCACGCTAGGGGTTTATTGCGTAAAATTTCATGGAAAGCTATTTCTGCACCACTTATGGCTGTTTGGGGTATTATCGATTCATTAAGGTATTTAAGAGAGTTTAGACCGGACTGGATTATATCCATGGGTGGATATGTTTCATTTCCGGTTATAATTGCTGCAAAGATGCTTAAAATTCCGGTTCTATTGCACGAACAAAATGTTCTTCCCGGAGCGACCAATCGATTTCTGTCAAAGTTTGCCGATGTTGTAACCCTCTCTTTTTCTGAGTCAAAGAAATATATTAAGGGGGTCGTTACTGGAAATCCGGTCAGAGAAAGTATCCTAAAACTTAAAAAGATTAATGGAAAACAATTTACAGTATTAATTATAGGTGGCAGCCAAGGTGCACGAAGTATAAATGTTTCCGTAGGCGATCAGATTGATAATTTTATGAAATTGAATATCAAAATAATACATATTACAGGGACAAGAGATTATGATATCCTAAAAAAACACAATTACCCCTTTTATCATATGCTATCTTATATGTATAATATAGAAGAGGGATATAAAGAGGCAGATATAGTTGTAAGCAGGGCAGGAGCCACGGCAATTTCGGAGATTTTGGCTTGTGGACTTCCATCAATTTTGATTCCCTTTCCATATGCCGCAGAGAACCATCAAGAGCTAAATGCAAAAGTTGTTGAAAAATATGGAGCTGCCATTAAATTGTCCGATCAGGATCTTGGTAAACTGTCAAAAGTAATTGGGTCACTGATAACTGATCAGAACAAATTAATTAAGATGAGGGAATCTGCAAAAAAACTATCTCGGAACAATGCTTCCGAAAGTATAATAGGTTTACTAAATGCGAAAAGTTAATTTAGATAGAATAAAAAACATACATTTGATTGGTATTGGAGGGTGTGGAGTATCGGCAATAGGTAAAATATTGCATGAGATGGGATACCAAGTAACCGGTTCGGATCAAAAAGAAAACAGTAATACTATTCGCCTAAGGGATCTTGGCATACAAGTTTTTTTAAAACATAAAGAATCTAACTTAAGAAGTGCAGATCTTGTTGTCATTTCCTCCGCAATCCCTCAAGACAATCCAGAGATTAAGAGTGCTAAGGCATCTGGCATTCCAATAATAAGACGAGCAGAGATGCTAGCTTTTATTCTAAAAAAACATAAAATTGCTATTGGGGTCGCCGGTACACATGGTAAAACCACAACCACTTCGATGATTTCAAAGATTTTTCTTGAAAATAAGATGGACCCAACTTTTCTGATTGGTGGAGAGACCGATTATGTTGATGGAAACGCTAGATTGGGAAACATGGAATATGCGGTAGCTGAGGCTGACGAAAGTGATGGATCGTTTTTGGACCTTGACCCTCAAATTGGAATTATTACAAATATTGAAGCTGATCACATGGAGTATTTTCGTAGTCAACAAAACCTTTTCAATCATTTTAGAGATTTTGCAAAAAAGATAAAAGATAAAAATGGATTTCTTATTATCTCCGATCATCCAAATTGTAAAAAGGTAATTAATGATATTGATGTTAAAAAAATAAGTTATGGTTTTTCTAATAAAGAAGATTATTGGGCTTGTGATATAAAACATATAGATGGTGGATCAAGATTTAAGGTGTATCACAGGGGCCAGGAACTTGGTGATGTTATGTTATCTGTCCCTGGCATACAGAATATATCCAATGCCATGGCAGGAATTGTTCTGGGCCTAGAACTTGGGCTATCCTTCGCCTCAATTGCTTCTGTTTTACAGACTTATCTATCGGTCCGGCGGCGTTTCCAAATTATTGGAGAAATTGACAAGATTCTAATTGTGGATGACTATGCCCATCATCCAACAGAGATAGATGTAACATTAAATGCCGCAAGAGTTTGTTATCGTAATTCTAAAAAGAGGGTTATTGCCATTTTTCAACCACATCGTTATAGTCGGACTTATTGGCTATCTTCTGAATTTGCTGCTTCTTTTAATGAAGCGGATCTTGTAATAATAACTGATGTCTATTCTGCTGGAGAAAAACCTATTCCAAATGTTTCTGGTAAGTTAATATCAGACAAGATTAAAGACAGAAGCAAGGTTCTTTATGTGCCCAAAAAAGAAAAAATATCAGAGCTTTTACTTCCGCAGTTAAAACAAAATGATATTGTTTTGACCCTTGGAGCTGGTGATATTTATACAGTCGGAAAAGAATTATTGGCTCGTCTTAGGATGAAAAATGAAGAAGCATCAAAATGAGCCTCTAAAAAAACATAGCACGTTCAAAATCGGAGGTCGAGCAAAATCTTTTCTTATTCCAGAATCAACTGAAGAGCTTAAAGAGACAATAAGAAAGAACAAAAAGCATATTGTTCTTGGAATGGGGTCCAATATTCTTTTTCCAGATAATTTACTAACCACTCCCGTAATTAGCACCTCAAGGATTGACCATTGTATCATTGATAAAACAAAGGTTATTGTCGGATCAGGGTTTCCATTGGGAAAACTAGTAAAAATTACAGCAAATAAGGGATTGTCTGGTCTTGAATTTTTAGCCGGCATTCCAGGCAGTGTTGGCGGAGCAGTCATTGGAAATGCTGGAGCGTGGAGAAATTCAATAGATAAACATGTTGAGTTTGTGAAAGTTTTCACAAATAGTGGGCAAAGCAAGACACTAAATTCAAAAAAGATAAAGTTCTCCTATCGCAAGAGTGGTATTTCCGGAGTGATTTATGAGGTTGGCCTCAAATTAAAAAAGAAGAGAAAATCATCAATAAAAAAATCAATAACAAAGTATTTGAAGCTTCGATCAAATAAGCATCCGAATGAACCATCAGCGGGATCAATATTTATTAATCCAATTGTTTCAGGAAAAAATAAATATACTGCTGGAGAGCTAATTGAAATGGCTGGATTAAAGGGCCTCACAATAGGGGGGGCAAAGATATCCAAAAAACATGCTAATTTTATTATAAACAACGGAAAAGCATCTGCTAATGATGTGAAGAAATTAGTAAAAACAGTACAAAATAAAGTAAAGAAACAATATAAAATTGCACTTAAGCCGGAAATAAAAATAATTGAATAAAAAATCAAAGGATGATATTATAAAACAGGCTTTATGAAGATTAAAGAAATAGAAGTAAAAGCAAAATCCATCCGACACCAAATAGTAAAAATGATCTGTGATGCCGCCTCTGGCCATCCCGGTGGATCCTTATCCGCAACAGATATACTTTCGACGCTGTATTTTTACAAAATGAACTATAAACCAGAACAACCAGAATGGCCAGAACGTGATCGATTTGTTCTCTCAAAGGGACATGCTGCTCCGGCTCTATATTCGACTTTAGCAGAAGCTGGTTATTTCCCAAAATCGTTCTTAAAAAATCTTCGCCAAGTCGGGAGTTCCCTTCAGGGTCATCCTGATATGCTTTCTCTTCCTGGGATTGAGATGTCAACCGGGTCATTGGGGCAGGGGCTTTCAGCAGCCGTTGGAATTGCCTTGGCAGCCCGAGTTGATAAATTGAAATATCGGGTTTATTGTTTAATTGGAGATGGAGAATCACAAGAAGGACAGATTTGGGAAGCGGCTATGTCTGCTGGGCATTTTAAGGCCAATAATCTATGTGTAATTATGGATCACAATAAGTTACAAATTGATGGTCACATCAAAGACATTAAATCTATTCTTCCTATTAAAGATAAGTGGAAAGCATTTGGATTTAATGTAATTGATAGGGTAGATGGTCATAATATTCGTGATTTAATCAATGCCTTTGAAAAGGCCGAAAAGGTTTCCGGAAAACCGACTATTATAATTGCCGATACTGTAAAAGGAAAAGGCGTTTCGTTCATGGAACACAATAATAAGTTCCATGGATCGGCTCCCGCAGGAGAGCAGATTGCTTGTGCCCTAAAGGAGCTTGAATGAAAGATTTAGGTAAATTAGCTACCCGTGAAGCTTATGGGCGAACGCTTGTAGAACTCGGTAAGAAGAATCCTAATATTGTAGTCCTGGATGCGGATTTATCTTGTTCAACTAAAACCAGTTATTTTGCAAAAGAGTTTCCAAATAGATTTTTCAATGCTGGAGTGGCTGAGCAGGACATGATTGGTATGGCAGCCGGTTTTGCAACAACTGGAAAGACAGTTTTTTGTTCAACTTTCTCTTGCTTTGCTTCTGGTCGTGCATGGGAGCAGATCCGGGTTTCTGTTGCTTATCCACGCTTAAATGTAAAGATATGTGCAACTCATGGTGGGATTACAACTGGGGAGGACGGGGTTACTCACCAATCCACCGAAGATTTAGCAATTTTGCGTGCTATTCCAAATCTTACGGTTATAGTTCCATCAGATGGAATTGAGGCTGAGGCAGCAGTCCGGGCCGCGGCAGAGTATCATGGTCCGGTTTATGTGAGACTTTCTCGATTAACTTCGCCGGTTCTTTATGATAAGAAAGACTACAAATTTAGAATAGGGAAGGCAATTACTCTAAAACAGGGCAAAGATGTTACCATTTTCTTCTGTGGGATTTTAGGTTCTGAGGTTTTAAAAGCAGCTGAAGAGCTTGCGAAAAAGAAAATTTCGGCGGAGATTATAAACATCCACACCCTAAAACCATTAGACAAAGAAACGATTATTAAATCAGCAAAAAAGACCAAAGCAGTAGTAACTGTTGAAGAGCATTCTGTTGTAGGAGGGCTTGGTGGAGCTATAGCTGAGCTTCTTGCTGAGAACTGTCCTACTAAAATGGCCAGAATTGGACTTCGTGATATGTTTGCTGAGTCAGGAAAAGCCGAAGATCTCCTAGCAAAATATGGTTTAACCGCTCCAGATATTGTAAAGACCACCCGACATCTCCTTAAAAAATGAATTTCCCTGAAATTTTCTTAAATTAAGCCCGATAAAAAGTAGTGATTGGGGGAAATTTAAAATGGTAGTGAAAAGGGCAGCAGATGCATGGAGGTTTAATTCTCTTGATTTGCTTACACACCTCAGAGAAAATGAACCTGAAATCACCAGAGAATCAGTTTATCCGGGTGGTAAAAGTCAGATAGTTGAGATTACATTTCCTGGCGAATTAGATAATGGTTTTTTAATTAATAGGGAAATTTTGAGAACTCTTGAGCAAAGGGATATGTTTTGTAATCAATTATTGGTTACCCTTAATCTTGCTAATGGGGAGGCTGGTGTTTTTTGGAAACTTGAGCATAGTAGCGGTGATCCGGAAGAACTTGGTTTTGTAGAGGAGCCACCTTTTTCTACCGATATTCCTTCCCCAAAAGTAGCATCTGTATTAGACCATCGCACACACAACAGGTCAGAGCCTTTAGTGCGTGCACTAGATACTTCCTTGGCCTATCTTTTAAATGGTGATCCAGAGGGAACCGATGTTGACGAAGGGAGTGCTCATGTTTCTCTCCCCGAAGAAGCCGTTCCATTAATTACAGAAGTTCATGAACAAGTGCAGAGATATGTAGGACTGGCTAGATCCAGAATCGTTTAAAGCATGCTATAATTTGAATTATGGCACATCGTCCATCTTGGGATAAATACTTCATGCAGATTACCTCTGATGTTTCAGAGCGTGCTACTTGTCTAAAACGCAAAGTTGGAGCAATTATTGTTAAGAATAATCGCATTATTTCTACTGGGTATAATGGTGCCCCAAAAGGATTTGAACATTGTGAAAAAGTTGGTTGTCTTCGCAAAAAAATGAATGTTCTTTCTGGTCAACGTCATGAGCTTTGCCGAGGCCTTCATGCAGAGCAAAACACTATTATTCAAGCAGCTGTTCACGGAGATCAGATAGATGGTGGGACTCTCTATTGTAACTATCAACCCTGTGTTATCTGTGTAAAGATGATGATAAATGCTGGGATTAAACGTTTAGTTTATTCCGGAAATTATCCGGATGAGTTGGCAGAAAAAATGCTTAAAGAATCAAAAATGGAGGTTATCCGCTATGAAGAAGGAAGTCGAGATAAAGAAGTCGTACCGCTTAATTAACTATGGGCCGGTTGTTTTAATAACCTCTGGAACCGAAGAAAAAGCTAATGTTTCGACCATAGCTTGGTGCATGCCGATGTCGGCAAATCCGGTTTTAGTCGGAATTGCAGTTTCAAAAAAGCACTACACAACCCAATTGATTAAGGAGTACAAAGAATTTGCAGTAAATGTTCCATCAGCAGAGATTAAAGATAAAGTAGTGGCTGCCGGTAAAGTCCACGGGCATGAAATTGATAAGATCTCGAAGGTAGGTTTTACAAAAGAGAAAGCCTCTAAAATAAAGACCCCCTTAATAAAAGAATGTTTTGCTAATTTAGAATGTAGTGTCAAAGATATTATCGAAGTAGGGGACCACTTTCTTTTTGTGGGAGAGATTGCGTCGGCTCAAGCAGAAGAGGGATCTTTTCCTGATAATATTGTTGATACCTCAAAAATTAAGACTTTGCAACATTTGGGTGGCAATAATTTTGCCTCCTTAAAATCTCTATAAACTCATGATATAATCCTACCAAGGAGGATCTATATGAAAGTAGGATTTTTAGGTCCAGAAGGTACGTTTTCTGAAGCTGCTGCCAAATTATATCAAAATAAATTAGAGGGAAAAACTGAGCTCGTTCCATTTACAACGATTCATAACCTTCTTTTGGCAATTAATAGAGGAGAAATAAAAGAAGGGGTCTGTCCAGTTGAAAACTCGATTGAGGGAACCATTGGCATAGTAACCGATATGCTGGCAAAAGATGTCAATCTACTTATCCGTCAAGAAATTATAATCCCAATTTATCACTATCTTTTTGCTCAAAAAGGAATTAAGTTATCTGAGGTTACAGACGTTATATCTCATCCACAAGCACTTGATCAGTGTAAAGACTTTTTGAGAAAAAAACTGGCAAAAGCCAAGCTTCACCTATCTTACAGTACAGCAGATGCGGTTAAGCAGGTTGCCATATCACTTGGAGAGAGAATTATTGCTCATGGCAGGGTAAAAGGACGAGTCTTTGCGGCAATTGGAAATATTGCTACTGCAAAACTTTATGGTTTAAAAGTACTAGCGCCAAAAATTAATGCAGCTGAGAACCAAACCCGCTTTATTGTTTTGGCAAAAACTGATCATCCAAAGATTGGCAAAAATAAAACATCAATTGTTTTTTCTATTAAAAAAGACCGACCCGGAGGCCTTTTTGATATCTTAAAAGAGTTTGCCGATAGAAAAATCAATTTAACCAAAATTGAGTCCCGTCCTTCTAAAAAAGCACTTGGCGATTATTACTTTTTTGTAGATATGGTAGGTCATAAAAAAGACAAGAAGGTAGAAGCAGCATTGAAAAATGTTAAGGCAAAAGCCGGATTCTATAAATTTCTTGGGTCATATCTAGCAGCAAGGGGGAAATAAAATGTCTGAGTTGGAAAATGGAAATTCTTTCTTAAGTGGGATAATGATTGGTGGAGTAATAGGTGCGGCACTTGGTGTTATATTATCAGGAGATGAAACCCGCAGCAAATTACAAAAGAAATTAGAGGATTTTGATTTCGAAGCCGCAATCGATAAATTTAGTAAGGCATTTGAAGAGGGAGCAAAAGAAGCGAAGGAAACAACTAAGAAAATATCAGCCGAGGAGGAACTATGATACTATTTCAGCAGATCTTATTGGCCTGTCTTAGTCTGTTTGTAGTTGCTCTAACCGTTGCAGTTGTTTTTTCTGTTCTTATTTTAAAAGAAGTTTTAGATAGTGTGAAAGCAGTTAATTCTACCGTCAAAGATGCGAGACGTCGTTTTAACGCTTTGACCGGATTCTTAGATACAATATCAACATTTTTTGGTGGAATTGACTCTGCCAAAAAGAAGATGAGAAAGAAAATGGTAAAACAACTAATGCCATCCAAAGCGGTAGTGATCGGTTTTTTTGCTGGCCTAAAAAAGGGAGTACAGGTATTGGTAGGAGGTGATTCGAAATGAGAAGATGGTTCAAAACACTTTTTGCTGGTGGGGTTATAGGTGGGGTTCTTGGTGTTCTCTTTGCACCTGAAAAAGGGGAAAAGTCCAGAACAAAATTAAAAGATGCAATGGAAAAAGGCAAGGAAAAATTTAAAGAAATTAAGGGTGAGTTCGAAGAAAAAGAATGAAAGTTAAGATTGCCAAGGTTGTCAAAGAAGTTTTATTAAAAAAACTTCCAGAGGGAATTGATTTACCGGAATTATCAATAGAAATACCAAAAAATCAGGAATATGGTGATTTTTCTTCTAATGTTGCTTTTTTGCTTACAAAGCATCTCAAGAAATCACCTCGACAAATTGCACAATCACTGATAGAGGATCTACTAAAGCACAAAACAAGTAAATCTCTTTTTTCAAAAATAGATGTTGCTCCCAATGGTTTCATAAACTTCACTTTAAACTTAGATTATTTACAAAAGAATATTCAACATATTATAAAATCAGATAGAAACTACGGAAAGAGCAACGCAGGTAAAGGCAAAAAAGCATTGATTGAGTTTGTCTCGGCAAACCCAACCGGACCACTGCATGTTGGACATGGTCGTTGGGCGGTAATAGGAGATGACATTGCCTCTCTATTTGAGATATGCGGATATAAGGTTGAGAGAGAGTTTTATGTAAATGACATTGGCAATCAAATTAATAAGTTAGAAGAATCTGTTAAGGCTGTTTCAAATAACGAGGCATTACCGGAAGATGGGTATGGCGGGGCATATATTAAAGATATTGAGGCAGAGTTAAAAGATAAAATAAATGACCCGAAATTCAGAAAGCTTCTTTTGTCAAATATTTTGGATCATCAAAAAAATATTATGAAACAGCTTGGTGTATCCTTTGATAATTTTTTTAGTGAGAAAAAACTTCATGATAAAAATGCAATTGAAAATGCTATTTCTAAGTTAACTGCTGATGGACATACTTTTCGAAAAGATGGGGCCCTCTGGTTCAAATCAGAGTCTTTTGGTGATGATAAAAACCGGGTTTTAGTTCGTGCCAATGGAGAAACGACCTATTTTGCAGCAGATATTGCCTATCACTTAAACAAATATGAGCGTGGATTTGATCTGATAATCAACGTTTGGGGGGCCGATCACCATGGCTATGTAACACGTCTAAAGGCTGCAATTGAGGCATTAGCTCTTCCAATTGAGCGCTTTGAGGTAATTATTGGACAACTCGTTTCTCTTTTCCGTGGAAAAGAGCCGGTTCGAATGAGTAAGCGTACTGGTGACATGGTAACACTTGAAGAGGTCATTTCCGAGATTGGTCCAGATGCCACTCGTTTTTTTATGACTATGAATTCGGCCAATAATCATATTGCTTTCGACCTTGAACTTGCCAAGAAAAAGAGTCAAGAGAACCCAGTATATTATGTACAATATGCACATGCTAGGATTTGTAGCATCTTGAGAAAATCCCAGCATCCAACATCTACATCTAATATCCATACAGGCATCCAAACCAAAAACCTAACTTCTCTAACTCATGAGGCAGAGAGAATTTTAATGAGGAAGTTGTTAGATGTAGAAGATGAAATCATAGCTGCTTGCAGAAAAAGAGAGCCGCATCTGATTGTGAATTATATGAAAGATCTGGCCCAAGTCTTTCATAATTTTTATCATAAGTGCCGAGTTTTAGAAAATCCAGCTCGTTTGATGCTGGTTGACGCTACTCGAATAGTATTTCGAAATATGTTAGAATTATTGAAAATCAGTGCACCGGGGAAAATGTAATGAAATACGCATATTTTAAAGGTAAAATCGTTCCGTTTGAAGAAGCGACTTTGAGTATTATGACCCATGCTCTAAATTACGGCACCGGCTGTTTTGAGGGGATTAGAGCCTATTGGAATGAAGAACAGCAAACATCCTATATTTTAAAACTAAAAGAACATTATCAACGATTGCTGCTTTCATGTAAGGCAATACATACTAAGATAGATCCAACCTTAAATGATCTTATCAAAATTACCATTGAGTTGGTTAAGAAAAATGGTTATAAGCAGGATGTTTATATCCGCCCAATTGCATATAAGTCCGAAGAAAAAATTGGATTAGGTTTGTATGGTGTTGAGGACGATCTTGCTATCTACCTGGCTCCTTTTGGAGACTACCTTGACACTTCGAAGGGAATAAAGGTTTGCCTCTCAAAATATCATCGAATCAACAGTAAATCTATGCCATCCGGGGCAAAACTGACCGGAACCTATTTTAATTCTTCTCTGGCAAAGTCGGAAGCTCTGATGAGAGGATATGTAGAGGCAATTACTCTGACAGATAAAGGGAATGTTGCAGAGGGGAGTGCGGAGAATCTTTTCATGGTAAAAAATGGAAAGCTGATAACTCCTCCTCTAACTGACGATATCCTGCCCGGCATTACCAGAAAAGCAATTATGCTATTGGCCAAAAAAGAACTGGGGATAGATACGATCGAAAAATCGTTTAAACCTGCTGCCTTGTATAAAGCAGATGAACTCTTCTTTTGCGGTACTGGTGTACAGATTTCTCCAATCAGCCAGATTGAAAAGAAAAAGATTGGCAATGGTAGCATCGGACCAATAACTAAAAAACTCCAAGAAATATATTTCAAGGCTGTAAAAGGAAAAAATCCTAAATATAAATCCTGGTTAACCCCGGTTAAATAATGATTAAGGGTATCGGCGTAGATATTATTGAGACTACCCGCATTAAAGAAGCTGTTGAAAAGTTTGGTGATCGTTTTTTAAAAAGAATTTTTACAGATAAGGAATTAGATTACTGTCAGGCGCGTCTGGGGGAACTAGCAGTTCGTTTTGCCGCAAAAGAAGCATATTCCAAAGCTAATGGCTCGGGAATTGTAGCCGATTTGTCCTGGAAAAACATAGAAATTATTAATGATAATAGTGGAAGACCCCATATTTATCTAAACGGAAAACTAGCAAAAAACGTACAAGTAAGTCTTTCTCATGAAAAAAATTCTGCAATTGCTTTTGTGGTTATTTCTGATATATAATAGTACAAAAATATAGCGACGGAGGAAAATAATGGGAGAATCCAATAAGAAAGTATTAGTTGTGGATGATAAAGCAGAAAACCGAAAAATTTTAAAAGATCTTTTGGGTTTTAAAGGATATCAAATAATTGAAGCAGGTTCTGGCAAAGAAGCAGTGAAAAAAGCAAAGGAAAAACCTGATTTAATACTATTAGATATTTTAATGCCTGATATGGATGGTTATGAGGTTGCAAAGCTTTTAAAAGCGGACGGCAAAACGAAAGATATTCCTTTTATTGTTTTAACAGCTAACGAAGATAACAAAGAAACCGATAAGGCATTTGCTGCTGGAGCAAAGGACTATATTGTTAAGCCTTTTCAACCAGCAGATTTATTGGGTAAGATTTCAAAGGTTATATAACCATTGAAAAAAAATAAAATAAAAGGCTTAATTCCAAAGCGAGGCCACGACTTCCATAAGGGGAATTGTGGAGAGGTCTTTTTAGTTG
Source organism: uncultured bacterium (assembly GCA_964421245.1). Taxonomy (GTDB): domain Bacteria; phylum Margulisbacteria; class WOR-1; order XYC2-FULL-46-14; family XYC2-FULL-46-14; genus CAYQVW01. The sequence continues at coordinate 314,305 of CAYQVW010000001.1, forward strand.
CAACATCCCCTGGAATGACAGGTTCCGGGGTTCTTGCTGCACGAGGGGCGCTGCGGTCCGGAGCCGGATTAGTAAAGCTGGCTGTTCCCAAAAGCCTTCAAAATTTTGTGGATATTGCCGCTCCTGAAATCATTACACATGGATTAACAGAGACCTTTCAAGGTGTAATTAGTGAGAAAGCCGCAAAAGAAATTTTAAATTTGGCAAAAAATGCTGATGTCCTAGCTATTGGTCCTGGACTTTCAAGTTCGATAGTTACAAGGTCATTAACCTCTTGGAAGAAAACAATAATAATTGATGCAGATGGATTAAACTCTATTTCGGAGCATCCATCAATCCTAATGAAGTTTGTAAAACCGGTTATTATTACCCCTCATCCGGGAGAACTTGCCCGCCTAACCCGGCTTTCGGTCAAGGAGATACAAGAAAATCGAGTAAAAGTTGCCCAAAAAGCAGCAAAAACCTGGGGAGTAATATGTGTTTTAAAGGGAGCAAATACTGTCGTTGCAACTCCAGATAAAAAGGTATATATTAATAAAAATGGTAACCCGGGCATGGCAACCGCCGGGATGGGTGACGTTTTAACTGGAATGATTGCTTCATTTGTTGCCCAAGGAGCGTCACCGTACGATGCCTCAATCCTGGGAGTCTACTTACATGGCTTATCCGGTGATTTGGCGGTAAAATCAGAGGGAGTGCATGGCCTGATTGCGTCCGATGTCGTCTCACAAATTCCAAAGGCAATTTTAAAATGCTTGAAAAGTTAGAAACAAAAATTATCAATATGGTTATAGCCTTCTTAGAAGAGGTTGGAAGGGTAGCTATTCTTGGACGAGAAGCCCTTTCTGGTATCTTTAGTGGAAAGACAAACATTAAATTAACATTAGAACAGATGGTAAAAATGGGAGTAGACTCCCTGCCAATTGCCTTAATTGGAGCAGGTTTTGTCGGAATGGTATTTGCTGTTCAAATTGCGACCGAATTTGTTAAGTTTGGAGCAGGAAAATTTGTTGGTGGAGTAATGGCAATTTCCGTAGCTCGTGAACTGGCCCCTGCCTTAAGCGGAATTATTGTTTCTGCTCGTGTTGCTTCGGCAATTACTGCAGAAATGGGAACAATGAAGGTAACCGAACAAATCGATGCACTCAAGGCACTTGGTAGTAGCCCGATTAAATATTTAGTCATTCCACGATTTTGGGCCTGTACTATTATGATGCCCTTATTAACAATTTTGGCAGATTTGGTATGCTTTTTTGGTGGATATCTTGTTGCTGTTTTTCTTATAAAGATAAACGGGAGCGATTATATGACTTCGGCTCAACAGTTGATGAAGCTTTGGGATGTCTTTGGTGGGATAATTAAATCAGTTATTTTTGGTATGGCAATTGCAATTATTGCCTGTCACAAGGGATTGCATACTAAGGGAGGGGCTAAGGGAGTAGGGGAGGCAACGACTAGTTCAGTTGTGGCTTCTCTAATAGCACTATTTGTTTTAAATTATTTCTTATCGGTATTATTTTTTAAATGATAAAAATTAAGAATTTAACAAAAAAATATAATGATCTGATGGTATTAGATCATGTGTCGCTTGAGATAAAAGATGGAGAGCAATTGGCAATCATTGGCCCTTCTGGTTGTGGAAAGAGTACCTTGCTCCGCCTACTTATGCGCCTTGAACCAGAAACAAACGGATCCATTGAGATTAATGGAAAAGATATTGCAAAATTAAATAACGAGGAAATGATTAAGTTAAGACAACAAATTGGAATGGTATTCCAGTCTTCTGCATTATTTGATTCATTAACGGTTGGAGAAAATGTTGCTTTTGCACTAAGGGAACATACTCATAAAAGTGATCTGGAAATTAAAAAAATAGTGGCTCATAAACTAGATCGCGTTGGTTTGTCTGGTAAAGAAGAGCTTATGCCTTCTGAGCTTTCTGGTGGTATGCAAAAAAGAGTTTCGATTGCCAGGGCCTTGGCTTTTGATCCAAAGATAATCCTCTATGATGAACCGACAACCGGACTTGACCCTATAACCTCAATAACTATAGAAAATTTAATTAATAAAATCGCAGAAGAGATGAAAGCCACGTCAATCATTGTTACTCATCAATTAAGTACTGTATTTAGGACAGCAACTCATATTATAATGATGGATGAAGGAAAATTCATTGATGTTGGATCGGTTGGGCAGGCTCGAAACTCAAAGAATTTAATTGTAAAAGAGTTCATAACAGCCGGATTAATAAACTAGGAGGAAAAAAGATGAAAATGACAGTCCTGAGCAAGGTTGGATTAACAACAGTTATTGCATTGGTTGTTTTGGCAATGATAATAAGCTGGAAAAGTGAGATATTTCTTATTCGTACTGGCTACGAATTGATCGGTTCTTTTAAAAGTATTGAGGGATTAACAATTGGATCCGAGGTTCGTTACCGTGGATTTAATATTGGAAAAGTTATGAGTATTGATCCAACACCAAAGGATATTAAGGTTTTTGCTCGTGTAAAAAGAAAAATCAAGCTACCGGTAGATTCAAAACTAAGAGTAGCCTTTGATGGCTTGGTCGGATTAAAGTATCTGGATGTTAGGCCCGGGACATCGAGTGAATTATATAAAGAAGGAGATGTTTTGGATGGTATTTCAACATCTGGAATTGTTGATTTCATAGACATTGGGGCACAAAATCTACAGGAAACTAAAGCTATTCTTGAAAATGTAAGAAAACTAGCATCTGACCCAAAAATACAACATGCATTTGCAAATGCAATATTAACAGCTAATCAGGTTGCAATAGACATGAGAAAGCTAACTCAAGAGCTGAGAGCAACAAATAGAGGAATTATGGCAATTACGGGAGATCAAAATTTTCAACAAGCAGTTAAGGGAACCGTTGCCGAGACGCATAAGACGTTGTCATCTGCCAATAGTTTCTTTGAGGGCTTCCGTAAACTTAATTTAGAGCCATCGGGAGACGTTCTTCTTGGATCAACTGCCAATCAGGTTCGTGGAAATATTGATATTACACAAGGACCCGGTGATTATTTTAGGTTTGGAATTGGAGAAGGTCCAACCCGAGACCTAGGGCTTCATGATATCCTATTGGCCAGAAAACTCAACCGTCTTTGGGGTATGAAGCTTGGTATGATCAATTCAAGGCTTGGTGGGGGAGTTGATCTTTATGCCTCTCCAACATGGATATTTAGTACTGATGTTTATGATATTAACAATCCAAAACCAAATGCACCAAAACTCAGGCTTACAAGTGCTCACGGGTTAAATAGACATGTTGACTTGGTTCTTCAAGCTGACGATATCTTTAATTCGGAGAGAAATTATTCGTTTGGGCTTAGCGTAAAAGGCAGCAACTAGCAAGAAACGTTTCATGATTGATGTCGTATAATATATCTTATGTCAAGTATATGCTGGGTGACGATTAGCTACTTTTATGCTCTGGTGGGCCAAAAACTACATCACCTAGCGGTTATCCACACACCGGTATTCACAGCAATCTTTATATATGATACAATATTCCATATGAGATTAATAATATTTGTTTTATTAACTGGCTTATTTGGTTTTGGGGCTTACCTATTCTTTCCAAAGGAGTTCTTTTCTTTTCCTTTTGAAATTGAAAGAGTTCATCATTTTCTGGGCTTTATTTTTCGAAAAGCTAGCCTATCTATTGTTTTAGGGCTGATTTGTGCCTGGTTTTCTTGGAAGGTAATTCACGAGTTGTTGGGCAGACCCTAACGTGGCTTAAATCGCATTTATCAAGGGGTCAAAATCACAGAAACATGGGTTTTTAGGTATTTCTTAGCAACTCGAAGAATATCATCAGCCGTTACAGAATTTACCATATTTTTGAATTCATAATCAGTTTTATAGCCAAGACCAAGTGTTTCAAACCAGCCCAAATACCAGGCTTGGCGGGATAAGCTCTGATGGTCAATAATAAACTTACCATTTAAATAGGTTTTTGCTCGTTTTAGCTCTTGGACTGATACCTTGTCTGATTTAATGCTCTCAATTTCATCAAAAATATATTCCTGAACTTGATCAGAATTGTCAGGACTGGCGATTGCATAGATAGTTAGATTGCTTTTCTGTTTTCTGGTAGGAAAAAAGCTTCCAATTGAATAAACCAAACCGTATTTTTCGCGAATATTCCTAAACAACCTTGAACTCATTCCAGATCCTAAAATATCATTTAAAACTTTGCATGCTACATAATCTGGATCATCAACTGATGGTCCAAGATAGCTTATTTCTATCCAATTAGCCTTTAAATCTTTCTTTATTATATTTTTTGTGAGATTTTTCTTTATCTTTCCCGGATATCCTGATCCCCAGATATCCTGACTTCCATCCCCAACTCCCCTATCGAAATCAAAATAAAGTTTGCAAAGCTTAAGGGATAATTCTTTGTCTATATCCCCCACTATTGATACAACTATATTTTGAGCTACAAAATGTTTTTTATAGAATTTTATTAAATCATATCTACTAAATCTATTAATATTGGGGATCTTTTGCTTCTCCCTAAATCCATAAGGATGATTGCCGTAAATAAGGTGTAAAACCTCTTCATAAACAATTGAATCTGGATTATCATCAATCATTTTAATTGACGAGAGCATATCCTTTTTTCTCTTATTAATCTGTTTTTGTGGGAAGGTAGCCTTTTGCAAAATATCACTTAAAAGATCAAAGCCGGTAACAAGATCTTTTGACAAAGAAATATAGGATGCTTCTGTAAAATCGCTATTGTTTGAAATAGATATCTTTGCTCCAATATTATCCAATTCGTCCGCGATTTGCTCGGCAGAACGCAATTTAGTCCCTTCTTTTAGCATTCTGCCAACCAATTGACTTATACCAGCATCGTAATGAGTCTCGTTAAGTGGTGATGCCTTAATAAAGACATTAACTGCAACCAATCCGGTCCCTGGAGCATCCTTTAATATAATGCTTATACCATTATCTAATGTGTACTTCTGAGGTTGATTCGCAAAGGAAGAATGAGCAAACAACAAAATACTAAATACGAATATCGAAATACGAAACAATTTTTTCATTCTGGTATTATCCTTCCGATTGTATAATATCCAAAGTACTTCTTAGCAACCCGCTTGATATCATCACCACTCACCTGATTTATTTTTTCCAAATAATTTTGTTCATAGCTCACATTATTGGCAATAGTTTTAAAATAACCTATGTGTGAAGCAAGGGCCCCTGGTGTGGAATAAGTTAATTTGTTGTCCATTTCTATCAATTTTTTTGCTCTTTCTAATTGTTTTTTAGTAACCCCATTTATTTTGATATTATCAAGAATAGAGAATACTTTTTGAGTGGCTGTTTCAACATTCTTCTTATCACAGATTGCGTTAATTATTAAAAGACTTGGATCAATTGGGGTTGGATATACAAGTCCAATACTATCTACCAATTGCTCTTTTTCTTTGATCTCCTTATTAAGAATAGAATTTCTTCCAGTTGAGAGAAGAGTAATCATAACATCCATTATGTAGCTGTCAAAGCTTGTAATATCGGGAGACGAAAAAGCGACATAAAGATAAGTCTTTTTAACATCTTTTTTAAGCTCTAAGAGCTTTTTTTCAGATAAATATTCTTTTTTAAGACTTGTTCTAGTATTTCGCGCTGGAAATCCCCCAAATTCTCTTTTTAATATAGTTAAAGCATTTTTAGGAAGACCTCCAACTGCCACAACACTAACATTTTCTCCAGCATAATGATCTTTATAATAATTTATGATGGTTTCGCGTTTTAGATTAGAAATGGTTGCGAGTGACCCAAGAACCGGGTAATGATAAGGATGATGACGGAAGGATTTGGCATAAACCAAATCATAAAGATTTTTTTCTGGTTGGCTTTGGCTACGTAGTATCTCTTCAAGCACAACCTTTCTTTCTTTTTCCAGCTCGTCCTCCATAAAACTTGGATTGATTAAGGCATCAGCTAGAACAGCTGCTGCGGTTTCAAAATACTTTTTTGGAACAATAATATAAAAATGGGTAAAGTCTTTTGAGGTTGCAGCGTTAATAATGCCACCAACTTCCTCTATTTTTTTATCAATTTCTCCAGCTTTATACTTCTTTGATCCCTTAAAGATTAAATGTTCGATAAAATGAGAAATGCCGTTATTTAAATAGTTTTCATTACGGGAGCCAGTTCTGATCCAAACATCTATGGCAACCACATCAGACTGCATTGGTTTCGTGATTATTTGAACACCGCTGCCAAAAGCATTTGAGGCTATGCTAGTAGCAATAAGAAAAAGTAATAATAATAGTGTTTTTTTAAGCATTCCCTAGACTGACTAAGGAGTCGAATAATATTTTACCGTCTGTATTTCCAAGAATTGCTTCAGATACACGCTCTGGATGCGGCATCATACCCAAGACATTACCTTTTTTATTACAGATTCCTGCAATATTGGCCAATGATCCATTAGGATTGTTCTGATATGTAAAAACAATCTGTTTATTCTTTTTTAGACTAGCTAAGGTCTTTTTATCACAAACATAATTACCTTCAGCATGGGCAATTGGAATTGTAATTGTCTGATTTTTGTCATAAAGATGGGTATATGCTGTTTTATTATTTTCTATCTTTAACAAAACATCTTTGCATATAAAGCGCAGTGATTCATTTCTATGTAATGCTCCAGGAAGAAGTCCGGCCTCACAAAGAATTTGAAATCCGTTACAAATTCCAATGACTTTCCCTCCCCTATTTGCAAACTTCTTTACAGCTTCCATGATATTGGCAAAGCGTGAAATTGCACCAGCCCTTAAATAATCACCATAAGAAAAACCACCAGGAAGAATAATGCAATCGTATTTTTTTAGCTTTTTGTCGGCATGCCAGATGTATTCAACCTCTTGCTTCATAACATCTTTTAAGACATGAAAACAATCATGATCACAGTTTGAACCTGGGAAGACAATAATTCCAAATTTCATTGGGAGAAATTTATCCTTCTATTTTAAATGTATAATCTTCAATAACTGGATTAGCGAGAAGCTTTTTGCACATTTCATCAACTTGTTTCTCTATCTTTTTAATATTTGCCTTATCCGTGATTCTAAATTCCATATACTTTCCAACTCTCATATTATCTACATTCTTATAATTTAGTGTATGGAGAGCCTGCTCAACCGTCTTTCCCTGTGGATCAAGAACACCCTTTTTATTTTTAATATATACCTTAACCTTTTTTGCCATCTAACCCCAACCTTTTAAAGATATGTTTAACATTTCTAAGATAATAGGCAGTACTGAAAGCACTGTCGACATCCTTTAAGCTTATTTCTTTTGTTATTCTCTTATCTGCCAGAACCAATACTTTTAAATTTGTCCCGGTCTTTCTGGCCTTCATCGCATTCTCTTGTACCAGTTTATAGGCCTTTTCACGAGTTAGTCCGCTATTTGTTAATAAAAGCAATAATCTTTGGGAAAAAATCAATCCCTTGGTTAGTCCAATATTTTCTTTCATCTTGCCGGTATTTACCTTAAGATCATTGATTATTGGGATCATCTTTTGCAACATATAATCCACTAAGATAGTTGCATCGGGGACCATAATTCTCTCAGTTGAAGAATGACTAATATCTCTCTCGTGCCAAAGAGCAATATTTTCAAGTGCAACTACTGCATACCCTCTAAGCATACGAGCGAGACCACAAATCCTTTCACAAGTAATTGGATTCTTTTTGTGAGGCATTGCAGAAGAACCCTTTTGTCCTTTTCTAAATGGCTCCTCGACTTCGGAAACTTCCGTTCTTTGTAATCCACGGATTTCTGTGGCAATCTTCTCTAATGTTCCACCAATTATTGCTAATGTTGTAAAATACTCTGCATATCTATCTCTTTGAACAATCTGAGAAGAGACACTACATGCTTCAATTCCTAGTTTTTCGCAAGCAATCTGCTCAATCTTTGGATCAATATTTGAATAAGTTCCAACTGCTCCGGACAATTTTCCAACGGAGATGGCTGCTTTTGCCTCTTCCATTCTAACCAGATTCCTCTTCATTTCTTCTACATAAAGAGCAATTTTTAATCCAAAAGTAGTCGGTTCAGCATGAACTCCATGCGAACGTCCAATCATAATGGCATTTTTATACTTTCTTGCAGTCTTTTTAAGGGCCAAAATAAAACGTTCTAGATCCTCAATAATAATTTCAGAGGCCTCCTTTAATTGTAGAGACAAGGCAGTATCAACAACATCGGATGAAGTCAGCCCCATATGAATATAACGAGAATCTTTTCCAACATTTTCAGCGACAGCTGTTAAGAAGGCAATTACATCATGGTCAACCTTTTCCTCGATTTTATTAATTCTTTCTATATCGAATTCAGCATTTTCTTTGATATTTTTTAGTGATTTAGCAGGAATTTTCTTAAGTTTACCCCATGCTTCACAGGCAGCCAACTCAACTTCTAGCCATTTATCAAACTTGTTCTGCTCGGACCAGATTTGCCCCATTCTTTCTAATGTATATCGTTTTATCATAGAATCCCTCCTTATAAAAAGCAACATTTTGATTATATCATGGGGAAAGAATTGAGAAAAGGACTAATTTTTGGCTATATTACGCTAAAACTTTCAATTTCGTCTATTAAGGCATCAATCATTTCGTCTTCTGACACCCGCCTAACCACCTCACCAGAGCGGAAGATTAGGCCAATTCCATGGCCGCCAGCCAAACCAACGTCTGAATCAGCAGCCTCACCTGGGCCGTTAACCTCACAACCCATAATGGCTATTTTTACAGGAGACTTAATATGACAGACTTTTTCTTCTACTTCTGTGGCTATTTTCTCGACATTAATACTACAACGTCCACAGGTTGGACAGGAAATAATGGTTGGACCATGCTGAATTAATTCAAGTGATTTTAGAATTTCAAAGCCTACCCTTACCTCTTCAACTGGATTACCAGTTAAAGAAACTCTAATCGTATCCCCTATCCCATCGGCTAGAATGGAGCCTATTCCAACTGCTGATCGAATTATTCCGGTTTTGGGAATTCCTGATTCAGTTATTCCAACATGCAATGGATATTTTGTCTTTTTTGAAAGCAATCGATAGGCCTTAATTGTAATCGGAACACTGGTTGCCTTGATTGATATGACGATATCTTTAAAATCTTGTTCTTCTAAAATTTTAACATTACGCAGTGCACTTTCAACTAATGCTTCAGCAGTTGGATGGCAATATTTCTTTAGCAAATCTTTTTCAAGTGATCCAGAGTTCACGCCTACTCTTATTGGAATCTCTGCTGCCTTACAAGCTTCAACAACCGCCTGTATCTTCTCTCCTCCCCCAATGTTTCCAGGATTTATTCTTATCTTATCTGCACCCTCGTTTACAGCAATAACTGCAAGTTTATAATTGAAATGAATGTCAGCAACTAGAGGAATTGAAATTTGTTTCTTGATTTTTGAAATAGCCAAAGCATCTTCTTCGTTTTTAATTGCAGAGCGAACAATTTGACAACCTGCCTGTTCTAGCTCTTTGATCTGTTTTACTGTAGCCGAAACATCAGAAGTATCGGTTTTGGTCATTGATTGGACAGAAATTGGGTTTTTTCCACCGATTTTAACTGAGCCAACGCTAATTTCTTTGGTTTTTCTTGAGGGCATACCTTAATTATATCATATGAATATTCTTTAATCGCCGTACGCTGATTTTATCGCAGATTTTGATTGTCGCAAGATCTCGCAAGATAAATACAAATCGCTGATAAAACTTTGATCAGCACAGATCACACGGATAAAAATATAATATCTGCTTAATCTGAGTAGATCTGCGTCTTATCCGAGGTCGCTTTATCCTGAGAAGCAGCGATTAAAGAACCTCTTTACCAGTAATCTTTCTAAAAGCTTCCATATACTTATGGCGGGTCTTTTCAACAACCTCATCCGGAAGTTTTGGTGCTGGAGGTTCCTTGTTCCATTTAACAGCTATTAAATGATCCCTCACATACTGTTTATCATAGCTAAATTGAGCTTTCCCCGGTTTATAGGTATCGGTCGGCCAGAAACGAGATGAATCCGGAGTTAAGATTTCATCAATTAAAATAATCTTTCCATCTAATTCTCCAAATTCAAATTTAGTATCAGCAATAATAACACCCTTCTTTAGTGCAAATTCTGCTGATCTCTTGTAAAGATCAAGACTCTTTGTTTTTAAGAATTCGGTCATTTCTGATCCGATCTGATCCTTTAACTCTTTTTCTGTAATTGGCATATCATGACCAGATTCAGCCTTGGTACTTGGAGTAAAAATGGGTTCAGGAAGCTTATCTGCCTCTTTTAATCCTGCCGGTAGCTTAATCCCATTAACTGCGCCATCCTTTTGATAATCTTTCCAACCGGATCCAGTAATGTAACCACGAACAACACATTCCGCTTCAACCATCTTTGTTTTCTTTACCAAAACGGTCCTTTTGTTTAATACATCCCGGTATCTCAAAAATGTTTTTGGAAGTTTTTCCAGAATATTATCAATATTGGTTGATACTAAATGATTATCAATTACAATCTTAGTATGATCAAACCAGAAGTTTGAAATCTGGGTTAAAATTTTTCCCTTGTCCGGAATACCATTTGGCATTACAGAGTCAAAAGCTGAAATGCGGTCCGAGGCAACAATTAGAAGATTCTCTCCAAGATCAAAAACATCTCTAACTTTCCCACGCTTAAATAGTTTTGCTTCCGGAACATAGACTTCGGTATACGCTTGATCTGTCATAGCAATATTATACCACACCCCTAAAAATCAGCCACAAGAATTTTGGAAGAGCCAACTGCCGTCTCCATCTCCATGGTTCGGTAATTAAACGATAAAGCCACTCGATATATAATTTTTGAATAACCTTTGGTGCTCGTTTTTTATATCCAGAAATAACATCCATCGATCCTCCAATCCCAATTGCAACGGGAACATTTAATGCACTTAAATATTTGTTAAGCCACTTCTCCTGACGTCCAGCACCAAGCCCAGCGAAGATAATATCTGGCTGAGCCTTCTTTATAAGATTAATTATAGTTCCGTCATGTTCGAAATATCCATCATGAACTCCGACAATTTGAATTGATGGATGACGATTTGTTAATATCGCTGCCGCTTTCTTGGCAATTCCTGGTTTTCCTCCCAAAAGAAAAATTCGATAGCGTTTCTGAACCGAATACTCAACTGCACGTAGCATAAAATCAATTCCTGCCACCCTCTCCTTCAATGGTTTTCCTAATATTTTTGAAACAACAATCATTGAAACCCCGTCCGGTAGTCGAAGGGCTGCATTGTTTATAATATCTTTCAGCAGGGAATCGGATTGAGCATTTACGATCATCTCAGGATTGGGGGTTACGATTAGATGGGGAGTTTTTTCTTTAATAAATTCATCAAGTTTTTGGATCGATTCATCCAATGTTACGTTATCAATATTTATACCGGCTAAATCAACAATCATATCCCAAAAACATGAGAAATACCGACTAAAATATAATGTACGCCAATAGCTGCCAGAAAGATTGCCGTGACCCTTGAAATAATCTCTGAACCATTCTCTCCAAGGAACTTAAAGAGTATATCTCCTGCAAAAAGAATAATAAAACATAGAATAAAATTAATTAATATCCCAAGTAGTGTAATTTGATATCCAAAGGTACCAAGCAATACCATAGCAGTAGTGATTGCTCCAGGACCAGCCAAAACAGGACAACCCAAAGGAACAGCACCAATTATTCTGTCGTCACCCTTAACTTCTACCCAATTTCCACGAATTACAATAAGAAGCGCTATAACCAAAAGAAGTATTCCGCCAGCGATTCTAAAATCAGCTAGGCTAATATTAAATAATTGCAGAATATAAGTACCGACCATCGCAAAAACCAAGAGAATGCTAAACCCAAAAACACAAGCCGCAAGATAGGTTTTGCGCTTATCTTCGAGTTTCTTATCCTTTGTCAGCATATGAAAAACAGGGAGGTTGCCCAAAGGATTTGTAATAATAAAGAGTTGAACCACTGCAATTAAGATTTCCATTGCTTCCCCCTCCCTCCCTTTAAAATAGAGCCAGCCAAAACAAAATTATCAATACCTTTGACATACATTTCTTTCTTTACTAAGCTCAAACTTTTTACTATCCCAACCCGATTGCGAAATAACTCGTCGATCTTCAAAACAACATCCTCAACAGAAAAATTATTCATAGAGACTGTCGGCAAACTTGCCTCCTTCATAAAATTATCAACTTTAGGATCATAGGAAACTCCCAGGGCCGGGACCAGGCTTGAAACGGCAAACATCAGTGAGTGGAGCCGCATTCCAATTAATAAATCAAGCTGACTGATTAACCAAAGCATTTGCCTTGAGTCATAGGCTTGGCCCATTAATTTTGTTTTATTTTTCATAAGACGAATAACCTGATTACAGGCAATAATGTCTTGTGGCCATTGAAAAGGGATAAAGACAACTTGAGCATTATATTTTTCAAGAATAATATCTGCAACCTTTGCAACTCTAGGTTGAAGCTTGTTCCAGGATTGGCAATTGCGTACAGATATACCAATTAGAGGACGCTTGTTAGGTTCAAACTCTTTTTCTTGCTTTTCTTTAGGATAAAGGATAAAGGTAGGATCAGCCGTGCATACTAATTTAGTTTTACCTAAATTTAGCGAATTAAGATAATTAAAAGAGACCTTATCGCGTACTGTTATTAAAGAGCATCCATTAAGTACCAATTTTAGTAAAAACTTGTTGATTTTGAACTTAATGGGTCCAATTCCTTGGGCAAAAATAAAAGTTTTCTTACCCAATAATTTTGCTAAGAATATTAAACTCAAATAATACCAAAGACTCTTTGAACTGGTTTTATCCTGTAATAACCCTCCCCCACCAGATATAAAGCCTTTTGAGGTTAGAAGAGACCAAAAAAACCTATTTCTGGAAATAGCTTCCGCTCGCTGCTCTGGATTATTTGAAAGAAAGACCAATTTAATATTCGGATCGAGCTTCGAAAAACCCATTATAATGGATTCAAGAATTGCCTCATCCCCTATATTATTGAAACCATAATAACCAGATATTGTTAATTTCATAGTAGTTTAAAACTTGCTATTAGCCCAAGTATTATACCAAGAATTAAACCATTTAAGGAACGGAGAATTGATATCAAAAGCGGAGTGTGAATATGGCAGAAGGTATTAATTAATGAAATTGGTGCCAAAGCTCCAATTGGTAACAATATCCACAACCATTTGCGCCTACCCTTTAAAAACAATATTGCTGAGGTAAAAAGAATCGGATATCCAATCAGGAATTCTTTAAAACGGGGACGAACGACTAGTAGATTTTCAAGAATACTACGAAAGACTTTTTCAGCTCTTAAAACAGGCAGAATGAAATTACCACTTCTAGCAACAAGAATACCCAAAATAGCTACCGCAAACAAACCAGCCAATACACGAAAAAGTGGGATATTTAAATTAAGATAGTACTTTGTTTTTTGTTTTAATTTTTTATAATCTAGTTCTTTATCCTCACCTTTTAGTAAGAAGTAAAAAGTAATGAGTAATAAGGGTAAAAGCAAAGCTAGCTTAACACCAACAAAGCTCATTGACCCAAGCATAAATCTTGAATCACTTAATAATCCAATTATTAAAATTATTCCAATCGAGGTTTCGGCAACCACATTCATAACAATCAAGCTCGCACCCCAAAGGATATTCCGGGCGGGTAGTGGTTTTGAAAAATTATTTATCACGGCAATTGTTGGGAAGATAATTGCCGCCATCATTGCAAGCATTTGTTGCGAAGCAGCAAAAAATAATCCGACAGTTAAAATAATTAAAATTGATACAGTTGCAACCAAATTTAATCTTATAAATGCGTTTATTAACATAATTAGGCCCACCATCACACCAAGACCAAGTATTATTATTGGACGCTTGGTTAAAGAGATCTTTTCTGGCCTTGATGCCCTGCCCAATTTAAACCCACTCTTCTTTATTCCATCAGCAATTGCCCCAAAATAGACAAGATTATCAACTTTATTTGGTGCCAAATATGGTCGAAGATATAGCATGCGAATTCCACGTTCTTTAGTAGCCCTAATAAAACGAGAGACGGCAACCCCCGGATCGGTCTTTTTTAGTTCGTCCTTTGATATACTATGAACACGGATTATCTTGTTTCCCATCAGTTTTTTCAGTTTGCTATTTCCAAACTGCTTTATTATTTCAACATATCCATATTTAATTTTATTATCATTAAGTGCATCTTTAAGCTCCGACAGCCTATCGGGATATCCCAATATTTCTTCCCCACCAAAAACAACGGTGTCTAATCCTTTTAAGAGAGCAATCTTTTTTGAGATAATATAGTCTGGATTATTAGCTAGTCGCGGAACTACTCTAAACAGGTCTAAATCTTTTAGGATTTTTTCGGAAAAACCAATTCCAAGTGTACTTACCGCCTCAACATTCTCATTAACCTCAATAATGTTTCTACCGAGAAATTTGATCTTTTGTTTTGAGAAGGTTGCTTTTAAATGATCTAAAACCCTTATCCTAACTGTTGGATCTTTAATTAAAAAATACGTTTTATTTGCCGAAATCAATCCCCTATTTGCATAGCTTCTTAAAAAGGGGCTAAGATTTCTATAGTTTAGAATACCAGCCCCAGAAGCAAAATAAAGTTCTCCATTTGCGGATGCTTCCATTGGAGTTTGTTCTAGTAGAGCAATCGAGGTAATGCCTACTTCTTTAAGCTCTTGTAAAGAAAGAGAGGCCTGTTTAAAATCAGCATAATCGACTACTAGCTCAACAGTATTATTGCTTTGTTCGACTGAATAACGAATAAATCCAAGCAATGCCCCCTGAAGCACCGCAAGAGTTAATATGATACTTAATATAAATTTTAATTTAGACATTTTTCTTCAACATTGCCTCAATAAATAAATCAATATCCCCATCAATAACCTTTTGAACATTTCCGCACTCTGCGTTCGTTCGATGATCCTTTACCATAGTATAGGGAGCAAAGACATATGAGCGAATTTGATTACCCCACTCTATCTTCTTGCGCTCTCCTCGAATTTCTTCAATTTTATCCTTTTGCTGAGAAAGCATAAGTTCATATAGCTTTGCTTTTAATATCCTCATAGCATATTCTTTATTTTGATGTTGAGAACGTTCTGATTGACTCTGGGTAACAATTCCAGTTGGTAAGTGGGTAATACGAATTGCAGAACTTACCTTATTAACATTTTGCCCCCCCGGTCCTGATGCACGATAGGTATCAACCTTTAAATCGGACGGATCAATCTCTACCTTAACATCTTCGGCAATTTCGGGTATTACATCAATTGCAGCAAAGGAGGTATGTCTTTTACCATCAGAATTAAAAGGAGACATTCGAACTAAACGATGAACCCCGTTTTCATTTTTTAGATATCCATAAGCATAAGGACCAGAGAGCATTATTGTCGCACTTTTTATCCCTGCTTCTTCACCGTATGAGACATCTGCAATATCTATTCCATATTCTTTACTCTCTGCCCAACGAGTAAACATGCGAAGCAGAATCTGAGCCCAATCCTGTGCATCGGTTCCGCCGGCTCCAGCCTGGATAGAAAGAATAGCGTTATTGCTATCATATGGACCAGACAAAAGCGCTTTTAACTCTAGTTTTTCTGTTTTTTCGGATAGCATCTTAAGCTCTTTTTCTAGTTGAGGAAAATCTTTTTCTTCAGAAATTTCTGCTAGAGTTGCAAGATCTTCTGTTTCAAAGCGCAGTCCTTCCCACTCTTTAACCTCTTTTTCAAGGTTTTTCATCTGCTGCATAACTTTTTTAGCATTATTAGCATCTTGCCAAAAATCTGGTGCAGAACATTTCTTTTGAAGTGCAGCAATCTGCCTCCGTTTTTCTTCAATTTTTAAGAAAGAACCGAGCTTTTCTATTTTCGTTTTTAATTCTTTTGCTTGTTCGTGCATTAGCTCCATTTTACCATGTTCACAAAGAATATGAAATTATTGCCGTAAAATGGCGATATATATATGGGAAGGATAATATGGCAAATAGAGCAATAACAAGAGTAAGAATAATTGCAGCAGGTCCATTTGGACTAAAAACCGAGCAATTTATCGGTCATTTGGAAAAACATCCAAGATTAAACGTAGAAGTAATTCAAAATGATTCATTGCCAGATGACCACGTAGTCCCCTATTCTGAAGTTGCTGCAGATAGATTTTTTAGAATCCATCGTGCATTTTATCTTGAGCAGATCCAAGAAGCTCAAGCATCGAATCAATTCCCGATGCTTGTATCGGGAAATACCCATCATTTTTCGGCCCCTTTTTTAGTTGCTCTACAACAAGCATATAGTATAAGACCCAAAGTTGTCTCTTTTGATTATCACTCTGATTGTTACAGTAGAAGGCTTGATCAAGGTGGTTTTTGGACCTGGTTAATTCATAATGGATTTTTGGCCGGAAGAGACCTTACTATTGTTGGCACTAGTGTAGGAAAGGGATCCCTTGCTTATGCAAAATTTTATCCCCAGCCATTAATAGATGAAATAGAGTTAAATTTTGCAACGTATGAGCAGAATTCTTCACAAGATAGCGTTAGTGGCAGAAAGTTCATTGAACAATTTGTAATAAAACATATTCCTGATGTTAAAACGTTCAAAGATCTTTTTCCCGAAGAAACATGGCAATTCTTTTCTCGAGGATCAATGAGAGATCCAGTATTAACTCTGGAAACAATATTACCCAAAATTGTTAATTTAATTGGGTCTTATTATAGCAGTATGTTAGAGCCAAAGTTAATTTTAGATAATGGCATTAATATATCTTCTTTGGAAAAAAGTAGTTTTCTAGGAGAAAATGTTTTTGTCAGTCTCGATTGCGATGTTAGCTGTTCTAGATCATTTACTATTGCTTTACTTAGGAGTTATTTGAGATTATTATCTTCTGCTAGAATAATAGGTTTGCATGTAGAAGAGATTGATTGTTCAAGAAATCATTTTGATCCAGAAGAGATCGCTCAAGTAACAGCAGAAGAATTACTCCTTAGGTAAACAACATTTTTTATACTTTTTCCCTGACCCACACGGACACGGATCATTTCTCCCAACTTTTTCTTCGCGTCTTACGGGAGAAGGCTTAGCGTCTCCTTTTTGTGGAGCTCCGTATGATATACTTTTCTTCTTTGGTAACAGTTCTTCTTCATCATTAGCGATTTTTACTTTTAAAATTAGACTCACAATTTCTTGCCTAACATTGCTCATCATCTCTTGAAACATGTGGTAGCCTTCCATCTTATATTCAACTAACGGATCTTTACCACCAATTCCCCGCAAGCCAATCCCCTCTTTTAACATATCCATACTATCTAGTTGTTCAATCCACTTTTGGTCGATCACCCGCAGCATTACAATGCGTTCTAGCTCTCGCATTGCCTCATGCCCGACCTCTTCTTCTCGAGATTTATAGGCGTTATTAACTGTTTGTAATAATGATTCTTTGATTTGTTTTCGATCTTTATTCTCTTTTATAGCTGCAAGTCCTTGAATTGGAATAATTTCATTAATTGATTTAATTAATCCGTCATAATCCCATTGATCAGGTGAGAGCTTCTCAGATAAAAAGAAATTAACCTGCTCAGCTACTACCATCTCCATCATTTCAAAAATCTTGGCCTTAAGCTCAAATCCATCAAGAATTCTGTGGCGAAGAGAATAAATAGTATCGCGCTGTTTATTCATTACATCATCAAATTCGAGAATTTGTTTACGAATAGCAAAGTGATACTGTTCAACCTTACCCTGCGCATTGGCAATTGCCCGACTGATCAGCGGATGCTCAATTGGTGTTCCTTCTTCAATTCCAAGCCCACCCATTACACCTGCTATGCGATCAGAGCCAAATAGCCTCATCAATTCATCTTCCAGTGCAACATAAAATCTAGAAGAACCTGGGTCTCCCTGCCTACCTGATCGACCACGTAATTGGTTATCAACTCGTCGCGACTCGTGTCGCTCTGTTCCAATAACGTGTAATCCGCCAAGAGCAACTACCCCTTCTCCCAAAACAATATCTGTTCCACGACCTGCCATGTTGGTTGAAATAGTTACTCTCCCCTTTTGTCCGGCCTGGGCTACAATCTCAGCCTCTCTTTCATGCTGTTTAGCATTTAATACCTGGTGTGGTATTCCTCGTTTTGTTAAGATATCCGATATAATTTCTGAATTTTCAATCGAAACAGTTCCAACCAAGGCTGGTTGTCCTTTTTTATGAAGCTCATTGATTTCATCCGCAACAGCATTAAACTTCTCGTTCTTAGTTTTGTAAATGACATCCGGATAATTCTTTCGATTCATCGGTTTATGAGTCGGTACTACAATTACTTCAAGACCATAAATCTTCCAAAATTCTCCTTCTTCTGTCTTTGCGGTACCAGTCATTCCAGCCAATTTATTATATAAACGGAAGTAATTTTGAAAAGTTATTGTTGCCAAGGTCTGCGATTCTTCACGAATGCGAACCTTTTCTTTTGATTCAATCGCTTGGTGCAGTCCGTCACTATAACGGCGGCCAACCATTAACCTTCCGGTAAATTCATCTACAATTATAATTTCTCCATCTTTGATAACATAATCAACATCACATTTAAACATATGTAGTGCTTTTAATGATTGGAGAATTTGATGAGCAAGAGCCATATTTTTTATATCAAAAAGATAGTCAACCTTTAAAAGATTTTCTAGTTTTTTTGTTCCCTCTTCTGTCAAAACAGCGTTTTTAGTCTTTTCTTCTGTTGTATAGTCTTCTTCCTTTTTTAAACGCCTTGCTACATCCATCGCTCGATAGTAGGTTTCAACCTTATCCTCTATCATTCCAGAAATAATAAGCGGGGTTCTAGCCTCATCAATTAAAATAGAGTCGACTTCGTCCACAATTGCGTAATTTAGCTCTTTTTGTACACATTCTTCTTTTGAGAAAGACATATTGTCGCGTAAATAATCAAAACCAAATTCATTATTTGTTCCATAGGTAATGTCAGCAGCATAGTGTGTTTTTCTCTCTGGTGGATTCATGTGGTGTTGGATAGATCCGACGGTTAATCCCAAAAACTGGTAAATCGGTGCCATCCATTCTGCGTCACGCTTTGCCAAATAATCATTTACCGTAACAACATGACAACCCTTCCCGGTTAAGGCATTTAGATAAAGTGGTAAGGTTGCGGCCAGAGTTTTTCCTTCTCCGGTCTTCATCTCTGCGATTTTCCCTTGGTGGAGTACTATTCCCCCAAGTATTTGCACATCAAAATGTCTAAGACCAATTGTTCTAACTGATGCCTCACGGACAACCGCGTAGGCCTCCGGTAAGATATCATCGAGTGTTTTTCCATTACTTAACTCTTGTTTAAAATGTGCGGTCTTCGCTTTTAATTCTTCATCGGAGAGTTTCTTAAGATTGTCTTCTAAAGAATTTATTTGGAGCAATAAGGGATTAAGCCTTTGTAATTTTTTCTCATCCGAATCGCCAAAAAGACCAAGTATCCACTTGAGCATTATATTGACGGTTCAATCAAACCAAAATTCCCGGAATTTTGCTTATAAAGTATATTTAATTGATTGGTATCTGAATTAATAAAAGCTAATACCTTCTTTCTTCCTTTTTTTATGTTTTGGGCTGCATCATCACTATTTAATTCAGAAACAGATTCTGAATCAATAAACTTTTTTCCTTGAAGCATAGTTACTTCTCCGTTTTCAACATTTCTAAAAACAATAAACTCGTAACCGAGTAATTTTAGCTCGGCCTTAGCCTCTTCCCTTGTCATATTTTTTATTTCATAACGAGTTCTTTTAATAACTTTTCCACCTTCGATTGGCTCATCATCGGTATTATACTCTCTAGATAGTTTTTTTATTATTTCCCCTTCTCTTCTCTTTTCTTTATAGTGTTTTTCTTTGTGTTTTTTAAGTTGTGGCTTAAGTTCGTCAACGACCAAATCAATTGCAGCATACATATCACGACCAGCTTCAGATGCCCTAATTACCTTTTTTCCACCAACCCACATGCTAACTTCTGCAACGTGGCATTTCTCGGCTGATTTTATTGATCTCGCATCCAAAACAACCTCCGCTTTGATAATATTATTAAAAAACTCGTCCAGCTTGCCAATCTTCTTATTGGCATATTCCTTTAGCGGCGCTGTTAATTCTATTCCGTGTCCCTGTATATTAATGTTCATGTATTCCTCCCTATTTGTATAGACATGCCATGGCATGTCTATACTGATTTTACCAAATTTAAACAGCCCTTGAAAGAGTTAATATGTGAACAGACTTAGCGCCTGCAGCTTTAAGTATTTTGGTGCACTCAGCAGAAGTTGCCCCTGTAGTATAGATATCATCAACCAATAAAATATTTTTGTCTATAAGCAACTTTTTTCCTCGCAATTCAAAGGCCCCACGAATATTTATTAGTCTTTGTTGTCGTGGAAGGCCAAACTGGGCCTTAGTATCCCTTTTCCTAAACAACAACCCGGCAACAGTTGGAATATGACATTGTTGTGTAATCTCTAATGCCAGCAGTTCTGCCTGGTTAAACCCCCTCTGATGCAATTTTTTTCTATGCAGTGGAACAGGGATGACCATATCAAGCTGATCTTTCCAAAGGTGATGATTAATATAATCTACCATCAATCTCCCAAGCGGCTGAGAAAGTCTCTTTTTATTTTTAAATTTAAAGCGCTTAATTGCTTTTTTTAATATACCATCATACTCTCCAACCGAATGAAAGAAGATTGACGGAGCAAGATAAGTTATTTTGGAGGTACATTTGTGGCAGAAGGATTGGTATCCGATATTTCCACAAGTTTCACATTTTGGAGGGAATAAAACATCTAAAACTTGATTTATTATATCTGCCATTTGGCAGAATTATAACATATTTACTCTCGACAAGAGAGCTTGCTTTCAAATAATAGATATGATATCGTAACTTCACCATGACATGGCAAGATATAATTGAACTCCTCGGTCAAGGTGAAGGACAATCTTTAGAGTTTGAAAAAGCTATCCCCACCACAGAAGATATTGCCCGTGATATTGTTGCCTTTGCCAATGCCGATGGAGGCAAAATTGTCTACGGAATTGACGATAAAAATAAGCATCTATTAGGGGTTCCAGCGGGTGATGATTACGTTAATAAGATAAAGAACATTGCCGAGGACCGTTGCTTCCCGCGAATCAACCCACATGTCGAACTTTTTGATCATGGGGGTAAGAAGATCGTAATCATCACCGTACAAGAGGGAGATGAAAAGCCCTACAAGTCCGATGACATTGCCTACATTAGAGACGGAGCTGCCTCCCGCCCAGCCAAAGAGGAAGAAGAAAAACAGATTACCAATCCATGGAGCGGTTTCGGATTAAACAAACGACAACTTCGCGCTATGCAGATGATCACAGAACATGGAAAAATTACCAATAGAGAATACAGAGAAGCGTATAATGTTTCTCATAAGACTGCGCATATTGAGTTAACTATGCTATCGGATAAAAAATTGGTTCTTTGCGAAGGTTCCGGCCGTTCTACCTGCTACGTCATGCCTGGTCAAGAATAAAGAATTTTTCCAGTCATCTCTTTTGGGATATCTAAATCAAGAAGTTTTAGTGCCGTTGTTCCTATATCCGGGATAATACCATCGCCTGTAATTTGTTTTATCCGGGAGTTTAATATCCAACACGGAACTTTATTGGTTGAGTGTTGAGTACTAACCTTATCCGAGATCTGCATCTGATCGGCATTGCCATGGTCGGAAGTTACAATCATCACCCCTCCCTGTTTCATAACAGCAACATAAATTTGTTCAACACATTTTGATAATGCCTCAATCGCTTTCTCCGCAGCATCAAAATTACCAGTATGCCCCACCATATCTCCATTTTGAAAATTGTGGACAATCAGATCATACTTTTTCGAAGCAATTGCTTTTAGCGATTCCTCTGTTTCAATGTATGCTGTCATCTCCGGAACCCAATCATAATTCTTTCCATCGTTGGTTCTTTCTTTTAATGTTGAATCCTTTGCTAATATTCTATCTTCACCATCAAATGGTTCACCTTTTCGGCCAGAAAACCAACCGGTTACATGAACAAATTTCTCAGGGCCAGCTAAACGCAGTTGTTTCTTTCCAGCTTGCGCAACTATCTCTCCAACTGTTGCTGTTAAAACTTTTTCAGGATAAGCAGCATGTGCATTCATTCCATTGTAATACTCAGTCATCGCAACGAAGCTTATTGCTTTTACCTTATCCCTTATAGCTTTCAGCTGATTATACATATCATCAGTGATTGGCGGCTGTCCCGGCTTAAAGTTATAGAACTTTTTATCTTCTTCGACAAAGCAAGCAGTTAATTCAATTGCACGATCTTGTCTAAAATTCCAGAATATTGCAGAATCATTTGCTCCCATTCCAGAATAATCAGCAATAATTGTTGGCTCTATAAATTCGTCTGATTCCTTATTGGAATAGGCAAATTTAACCGCTGATTTAATATCTGATTGTTTTCTGACTCCTTCTCCATTTACGATTGCCTTAAACGCCTTCAAAACAAATTGCCAGTTGACATCACGATCCATTGCATAAGCTCGGCCCATCAGTGTCCCTATTTTAACTTTATTTTTCAAGCCCATCTGATCAATCTTTTTTAACAACTGAGGGATATACTCGTTGCCAGCAGCATTTGGATTAGTATCACGACCATCAGTGAATAAATGGATTATAACTTTATCTAGATTGTTTCTTTTGACTAATTCAAGTAATCCAAAAAGATGATAGATGTTTCCATGAACACAACCGCCCCCACCCTGCAAAACTCCCATAAGATGCAGTGTTGACTGATTCTTTTTACAATTTTCAACTGCTTTCAGAAGTTCTTCATTATTATAGAAGCTACTATCATCAATTGCTTTATTAACACGAAGGAGAGATTGGTAGACAACTCGTCCAGCACCCATGTTTAGGTGATTTACTTCCGAATTCCCCATTGTTCCTGGAGGAAGACCGACTGCCTCACCGGAACATTCTAGTTTTGCAAAGGTATGTTTTTCAAAGAGTTCCTTAAAGAATGGGGCCTTACCATCAGCAATCGCTTTTTGAATTGCGTCTGTTTTTGGATTATTTCCTATTCCAAATCCATCGAGGATGCAGAGATATAACATGGTTTTATGATAGCATGACTTTGAGCCTGTATCTAGTCGCCCTACTTTTTCCTTCTCGAATAATAACACTTCTTTTTATCAACGGATCGATAATTTGATTAATCCTGGCTCGTGTTAATTTCATTTTCTTTTTTAAATCGGCAACATTTGCAAAAGGTTGAGTCATTAAGATTTTGACCAACTCCTCCTGCCGCGGTGAAAGATAAATAGGGGTTCTTGAAGATATTTGTAATCCCTCTATTCTCTTCTTAACATCCAAAAGAGTACTCTTAATTCCCTCTGCAACATATTCTATCCAGGGCGTTAAATCATCATCCAGTTCCCTTGCCTGCTGAATTTTCATATAATATTTTTTTCTATCCCCGGCAAAGAAATCATCTAAACTAAAGATATGATCACTATCAAATCCGCGTTGATAAAGAATCCAGGTACCAATAGCTCGAGCAATACGTCCATTTCCATCCACAAAAGGATGAATTGAAACTAAACGATGATGCACTATCGCACAGACTAAGATGGCATGCAACTTTCTCGTTTCATTAGAATTTAACCAAACTGTCAAATCTTTAACTAATTTTGGTGTTGTTTTTGGAGACGGAGGAGTGTAAATCCTAATTTTTCTTTCATTTATTACATGATTCTGCTTATTCTTATATTTACCACATTGGTCACCACTTAAGAGATTTAAAGTCAGAATCTTATGCAAAACAAGAATATTTTTTTCAGAAACAACAAATCCCTGTTTTTCTATCCAACACATCGCTTTTAAATAATTGGAAACCTCAATGTCATAACGTACCGGGACACCAGATTTGCCCCCTTTTTCAACCTCTTTTACCTGCAAAAGAGTTAATGGATTTCCTTCAATCGAAGTTGAGGAATGAGTCGCTCTAGATCTGGCTTCCTTTTGCAAAATTGGAAGCCACGAAACTCTCAGCGTAGATTCATCTATCCACGACCTTATTGAACTTATCTCATCAATAAGATTAAAAAGATATGGCGTAATACGAAAAACCGGCTTATAATCCATGTTTTTTATTATAGCATTTGCGTCAAGTTTGCGTCAAGGGATGCGTCAAGTCAATACCCCCCTTACATGGAATAAATTATTTGCTATAATAAAATCAATCATGGAACCGCGACTTTCAGTCGCAGGTTCCTCAGAAAAGGAGTTAACTAAATGCGTAAACCGTTGATGGCCGGAAACTGGAAGATGAATAAAACTGTAGATGAGTCCGTTGCAATTCTAAAAGAATTAGCAAACGAGGTAAAGGGAGTATCAGATCGAGATATTTTAATCTGCCCTACCTACCCTGCACTAAAATCTGCTGCAGATGCAGTAGCAGGTTCTAATATAATGATAGGAGCACAAAATGTATTCTGGGAAGAGAAAGGTGCTTTTACCGCAGAAGTATCTGGCCCAATGTTAATAGCCGCTGGATGCAAATATGTAATAATCGGACACTCTGAAAGAAGACAATACTTTGGAGAGACCGATGAAACTGTTAATAAAAGATTAAAAGCAGCTTTAAAATTCGGATTACTTCCAATCGTCTGCGTTGGTGAAACTCTTGAGCAAAGAGAAAAGAACGAATGGAAACAAGTTGTTGAAACTCAAGTAAAAAATGGTTTAAAAGAGTTGGAGGTTGTTAGTTGGAAGTCGGTAGTTATTGCTTATGAACCAGTCTGGGCAATTGGAACAGGAAAGACTGCAAGTCCAGAACAAGCAGAAGAAGTTCATGCATTTATTCGCGGACTTCTTCCAGCTGAAGTTAAAGATACAGTTCGAATTTTATACGGTGGTTCTATGAAGCCAGCAAATGTAAAAGACTTGATGGCTAAAGAAAATATTGACGGCGGACTTGTTGGTGGCGCTTCTTTAAAAGCCCCTGATTTCGCTGCAATAGTAAAACATTAAAAGGAGGATTCAGAAAATGTCAGAAGCGTTATATAAGAAACTCGGCTTAGTAAACACGAAGGAAATGTTCAAGAAAGCGGTTGATGGAGGTTATGCTATTCCAGCATACAACTTCAATAATATGGAGCAGCTACAAGCAATTATGGGGGCATGTGCGGAGAGCAATTCACCAGTAATCATCCAGGTATCGTCTGGAGCCAGAAAGTATGCTAATCAAACCCTTCTCCGCTATATGGCAGAAGGCGCAGTTCAAATGGTAAGAAAGGATTTGAAGAGCAATATTCCAATCTGTCTTCACTTAGATCATGGAGATACATTTGAACTTTGTAAATCTTGTATCGACTCTGGTTTCTCATCCGTTATGATCGACGGATCCCACCACCCTTACGAGAAGAATGTTGAACTAACCAAGCAGGTTGTTGAATATGCTCATAAATTTGATGTAACAGTTGAAGGAGAACTTGGCGTACTTGCTGGAATTGAAGACGAAGTCTCTGCAGAAAAATCAACTTACACAAAACCTGAAGAAGTACAGGATTTTGTTAAAAAGACCGGTGTAGACAGTTTAGCAATCTCTATCGGAACTTCACACGGTGCATATAAATTCAAACCGGGAGCAGCTGTCCCCCCTCTTCGATTTGATATTTTAAAAGAGATAGAGAAAAAACTACCTGGTTTCCCAATTGTATTGCATGGTTCTTCTTCTATTCCAAAAGATTACATTGAAATGGTTAATAAGTATGGTGGCAAGATGAAGGATGCTATTGGAGTTTCGGAAGACCAACTTCGTGAAGCTGCGAAGTCTGCTGTTTGTAAGATTAACATCGATTCTGACGGAAGATTAGTTGTAACCGGTGTAATTAGAAAAGTATTTGCAGAAAAACCAGCTGAGTTTGATCCAAGAAAATATCTTGGACCTGCTCGCGAAGAATTAAAAAAACTACTTATTGCCAAGAATACTAATGTTCTAGGTTCTGCTGGCAAAGCTTAAAGGGAGATAATTGATGAAAGTAAAATTTAATGGTAAAGAAATAAATTTAAAGAGAATAGGAATCCTAACCGGTGGTGGAGATTGTGCTGGGCATAATGCGGTAATCTATGGATTACTGCGTAGAATAAATCAGGCCAACCAGTCACTTCCAGACGGAGAAAAGATGGAGTTGATCGGTTTAAAAGAAGGATGGAAGGCCTTGACCCGCGATCCAGGCAAAGAAAAAGACAAGATCCTTCAGCCGTTAAAGACCGAAGATTTAAAAGATAGCTATAAAACTTGCGGAACAATCATTAAATCTTCCCGCACAAATCTATTTTCCGAATCCAATATTGAGATAAAAGCAGCTGAAAAGGCAATGGAAAACCTAAAGAAGCTTAAAATTGATTGTTTGGTGGTATTAGGCGGTGACGACACCCTTGGGGCTGCCGGTAAAATCGGGAAACAGTTTACCTTCCCAATGCTTGGTGCACCAAAGACTATGGACAATGATGTTTTTGGAACCGAGAGAACCTACGGCTTTGAATCTGCAGTAATCGAATCGGTCCATTTTATTGAAAACATTATGACCACTGCCCGCTCCCACAACCGTTGTTTTGTAGTTGAGTTGATGGGTCGTCATGCTGGTTGGGTTGCACTGCATGCTGGAATTGCCGGCGGAGCCGATGTTGTATTGTTACCTGAAGAGACCGTAGATATGAGAGAAGTAATTAAGCGTGTTGAGAAGGCAATGGCCTATCAAAATTCTTGTATTGTGGTTGCGTCAGAAGGCGCCCGCTTGTTTGATAAAAAATATTCAAAAGAAGTAAATGAAAGTAACCAGAAATTACTTGATAAAGTTCTGGCTAATCCAAAACATGCTTTAGTAAAAGCTCGCCATGAATTACCTAAGAAAATGGATTCTTTTGGCAATGAACAATTGGGTGGTATTGGCGAATACATTTTTGCTCTGCTCGAAGAACATACTAAAGGAATAGAATATCGCTTGCAAAATTGTGGTCACGCAATTCGCGGCGGAGTTGCCCATGTTGCAGACCGGCTTCTTGGTTTAAGATTTGGAGATTCAATCTTTCAATTCATAAAAGATGGAAAGTTTGGTGTTTATCCTGGTCTTGAAGCTGAAGAAATCGTTGCGAAGGATCTATTAGAAGTAAAAGGCGGCAAATTTATTCCAGAAGATAATCAACTTCTTGCGATGAGAAATGCGGTAGATTTCTATTGATTAACGATACGGGCATCGTCACCCTAACCGATTATCTCCTGTCCAAGCAGATTAATACTTGCATCAGTCGATGGACACTTTCTATGACATTGTGGGGGTCTTCTCCAACGATTACTTAAAAAATAGCCCTCTAAAATCCTCTCTAAAGTCTGTTCAAATAAGGATCCGATTTCAAATCCCGAAGCAACTGTGTGAGCACAAGGATAAACTAATCCATCTGGACCAATTGCCGGCCAAAGCACAGAAGCAGGACAGCCGCTTAAATCCTCTAATTCTCTTGGGTCTAAAGGAGACTTTAAAATGATTTCTATATCTTCATCAGCGTATTCAGCAATTATTTTGTCAACAAAAGACCTTGCTGCTTTTTGAAACGCAATATTTCTTGAACGATTCAAATCAATCCTCAACCTTAATTCATCTATAGGATATTTAAATTCTTCATCTGGTGGAGTTAAGCTTTCATCAGTAAATCTAAACTCAATTTTCTTTTCATTAAATCTTAATTCTTGCAACAGAGCTGGTAGAAAACGGTAATTAGATGGTGTTAGAGTAAAATTCCCCACTATTCTTAGGGGAGCTGGCAGTTGACCCATAATACTTAATTTTTCAAGATAAGCCCCGGGATAATAATCATCTCCTATATTTGCTCTCCATCTGTGGTGCGCTATATGCCTTAGGTTTGCCATAACCTGATTAAATTTGCGGGGTTGAAGAGATTGATCAAAAGCTCTATGTTTGTAAAAAGCATTTAAATTAATTTGCACAGAACCGAGTAAAGGCATAAAAACAATAAAATCAAACATTTCTTCTGAAGGAATATATCCTCTTTCATGTATTCCGTAAAAACCGAGGCCATTGCTTACTATGCTAATTCTGTCGGCTAATCCTTTTCTTAACTGATGAATGACACCAGCAACAGTAGTATTGATTGCCCAGGGAATTGTAGGTCGATTCTTAACGTATTGAGTACCAACAAGAGAATCTCCGGTGTATCCTGCTTTATGAATATACGGATTTAATCCCCCAGCATTTATCTGATCCAGTACAAAACCAATATTGCTGGGATTTAACCTTTGATCTACAGAGGGACCTTCTCTTCCTATACAACCTGCACAAGCTGCATTACAGGCATTTTGAGTATGAATATCCACATGAGTTGGTTTAACAAACTCACCTTGCGCAAGTTTGCCAATATAACCCTTATATTGCTTCGCAGTTACTCCCGTAAAATACATTTTTCCTCCTACCATACTTTATATCGTACAGGTAGGAGAAAAATTTCAGATTATCTCCCTAGTTTTCGAAGATAAGCATTTGCAGCATCACAATCATCTTCGCTATACATTGTATTTCTAAACAGATGCCCTGCAATGGCCCTGTCTATATGGCGACATCCCCATATTTCTGCTGCTTCCTCCTCTGTTGGCTTACCTGGAAAATGACCAATAACGTCACTTACTGGACCACGCATTTCTAGTATTTGGTTTACTCTTTCTATGCTTGGCATAAAAGGAAATCCTATTATCCCCCAAAGAACTTCCCTTCTCCTTATATTATTTGAGTAGTTAATCCTTCTTGAGTTCTTCCAGGATTGTATCCAAATACTCTTGTTGTCTTCCCTCTCACTGCTCCAGCAGCTAATTCAAGTCTTCCTCTA
This sequence comes from uncultured bacterium, assembly GCA_964421245.1. Taxonomy (GTDB): domain Bacteria; phylum Margulisbacteria; class WOR-1; order XYC2-FULL-46-14; family XYC2-FULL-46-14; genus CAYQVW01. The sequence continues at coordinate 343,375 of CAYQVW010000001.1, forward strand.
TTATTTATCACTGGTGGTCTAGGTCCCATCGCTATCCATAATCTTGTCATTTCATTTCACCTCCTTTAAATTTTTTCCGGATCAGAAAGTGTGCCAATAATACGAAATTGCATTGCTGCAACTGACTTTGCATCCCAACGGTGGGCTCCGCAGGATACACTATTAAGAGTCGGGGAATAAGAATAGCCTTTTATTATTGTTTTTGGATCTCTACTATCAACAATTAACGCATTACGGGGAACTTCACTTTGATCCGTGACTACAGGTAATGCCTGGAAACCTGGATCTTTAAGAAGCTCAGCCACAAATTCCTGTTGTTCTACTTCATGCCTGTACTGTTCTCCATCTAATCGGTCATATTGTGGTGTTCCTTCAGCCCATTGTTGCTGTTCTCTTACAAAACCTCTCCATCTTTTTGCCAAAATATAAATAGACTTTACTAATGAATTGAATCTTGGTTCTTTTCCTGATACTATTGTAAATCCTGACATATTATTTCACCTCCTTGCCCTGAGCAAACGCAGTGCGTCGAAGGGCTCCTTATCTTTTTATTCCAAAAACAACCGGCCTTCCCTCTGATACTGGTTTTAGAGGATAACCTTCTCCTAGACTGTCCCTAGTGGATGGTCCTTCAGAAAAACTATAAAAGCCATAAGCTAAGCCCTTACCTGCATTAGTATGAAAACTTATCTCCGTAAAATCTCGGTCCCCTAATGGGGCCAGTAATTGGTCCAAACCTGGCTGCACGTTTTTTATGAATCTACCCTGCACAAAACCTCTCTGCACCTTTCTCTCGTATGGATCCAAATCCATATCTACTCTCCAAAAAGCATCAGGAACATTAATAAAATCAACTTGCCAACCGGTCAATTTCCCCAGAAACTTAATGAGGTGTGCTTCATCTCTGGGAGTTATTCCAACAAGAAGACCATCTTTAACCGAATATTGCCCATTGAAAAGCATATTTAGAATACTCTTCACCGTTTCAGAATTTGTACTCAATCCTAAAACCACCTGGGAAAATCCAGTAAATTCTGGCGCGGCAACTATTTGCCCCAAATCCTCAGGAGCAAGAACCAATTGCCTTTGCATTTCCTCTAATCTTGCTTGTGTCCCATCATCACCTGCTTTAGCAGCTGTATATACAAGATGTGACTCAAAAACTTCAGCAGGCTTTTGCAATATATTCGCTGCGCCCTCTTGTATTAATCTGCCTCCCTTTAAATCACTTGGCCTCACGGAAACTTTACCTTTAAAATTTACCATTTTAATCAATCCTCCTTATAAATTATTTAAATATCCAATATTTTGTCTCAAATGGTCCAAACTTCTTGTCCCGGTAAAAACCACAGAGACATTGGGGTTGTTGAATATAAATTCAAATGAATGTTTGGCAAGGGATTTTTCTCCTATCTTTTTCTGCAGTTCTCCTGCCATTAGCAACTTCTCTCCAACCCACCCTTCAAGCATTTGGCCATCAGCATATTTGCTTTTGCTCGATAATATTCCTCTTATTAACGGTTGATTAACAAGAACAGTGATATTTTTATTTTTTGCAAAAGCCATTACTTGTTCCATTTCATTCATCAGGGGATTGTATGCAACTTGTATTGTTGAAAAAATGCCAGTATTTATTGACTCTCTCACAATTTCCGGTGGCCAGGAAGCAGTAACTCCGATCAGATCAACATCTGATCCATTTTTGTGCTTTTCTAGTACTTGGAGGGCTTCATTATCCTCCAAAACATTCGAATTAACAGAGTGGATTTGTAATAAATGAATATGCCCAAGTAAAGCTAAACTATTTTCTATAGATCGTTCTATTGCATCGGCAGAGTAATCATAATAAGTACTTCCATCTTCTTTCTGATGCTCACCACACTTTGTTGCAATAATAAGATCCCGAGCAATTGCTGGATTTTCTTTTAAAAACCCCGAGAGAAGCCTCTCACTAACTCCATATGCTGGAGCAGTGTCAAAAAAGTTTATTCCAAGTTTGACTGCCCCCTCAAGAAAGTCATAAGCCTCGGCCTCTGAAACAGTTACCTTCTCTCCCGGAGTATCAATCCCCCATTTTCTTCCCAACCTAAGTAATCCACATCCGATCCTTGAAACCGCCAAATTTGTTCCTGGTAAAATTATTTTATTTATAGCCATTTTAATCAATCTCCCTTTCTAGTTGTTTATCACCTAAAAATAAATTTTGTTTCACAACTAAAATTAGCTAAAATTAGAAAACAACAAAAAATGGCTTATTTATGATAAATATGTGGGTAAAAGTGGCCAAAATGACCTAAATGTTAGTTAAATTTAACCTGAAATTTTTTAATTATACGTGCGATAATATAATATGAGAAAAAGAAAAAAGGTAACCATTAAAGATGTAGCACGAGAATTAGGTATTTCCTATGCTACAGTATCACAGGCATTAAATCACCCCCGCGAGGTAAGTAGAATAACGGTTCAGAAGATAATTGAAAAATGTCGACAACTTGGATACAAGAAAAGCGCCCCAAAAAGAAAACGCAAAGGTGCAATCGGAATTATTGCTCAGGATATGTACAACCTTGCCTTGGGAGAATATTATACCTATGTTCTTGCCGGCGCCCTAAAAGAGGCTCAAAAACGGGAATTAAGACTTGAAGTAGAATTTTTGGCAGAGGGCGACTCCCCTCTTATGATTTCAAAAAACACAGTGGACGGAGTTTTGCTATTTGGAAAAATCAAAAAAGGACTTGTTCAATATTTAAAACAAAAAGAGGTTCCGATGATTTTAGCCGGCCACCCTATCTCCAATATAGAAATGCATACCGTTATAGCTGATGGCAGAGCTGGAATGTATCAACTAACAAACCATCTTTTAGAACTTGGACACAAGAAGATCGCTTTTATATATTCTAAGCCACTACATGATTATATAACTGCTAATAGGATTGAAGGATATAGAACAGCTCTAACCGAAAATTGCATAAAAATATCGGACAAATATCTAATTGAAGCAAACTGGTGTCATCCTATTTCCTCATATGAGGCAACCTGTAAACTTTTGGATTTAAATAAAACAGAAAGACCTACTGCGATTATTTATATGAACGATACTATGGCATATCGCGCATACAAGGCATATCAGGAAAGAAAGATAAAAATCCCAAAAGATATTTCTATTGCTGGGTTTGATGATATGGTTCTGCCAAACTATATTGAACCGTTTAATCCAACCTTGACAAGCGTAAAGGTTGATCAAGGATTACTTGGAAAAACCGCGGTTGATCTGCTTTTAAATCTAATTGAAAAGCCATCGAAGATTGCGCTTCGTTATACTTTGCCAATAGAATTAAAGATAAAAAATTCTACTGGACCGGTCGTCAAATAGCCAACATCTCAGCTAACTTCAAATGATCCAAGTCCGCTTTTTTCTTCTTCTTCAATACCTCTTTAAACGGAATCGGACAGATATTTTCAGATTGTGCTGCCATCATTAGCTGGCCTTTGCCGGAAATTATCGTTTCAACCGCTTTGGCTCCCATCTTACAGGCAAGTTCACGAGAAATGGCAGTTGGAGATCCGCCACGTTGTATATGACCTAATACACTGGCTCTAACTTTAATTCTTTTTAACTTCTTCTCGAGTTTTTTACCAAACTCAACACCAGATACGGCTCCCTCTGCCACTACAATAATAAAACTAGTCTTGCCACGTTCTCTACCTTCATTAATCTTTTCCGCAATCTTGCTTACACTAAATTTTACTTCAGGAATAAGAATCTCTTCCGCCCCACAAACCAAACCGACTTCCAAAGCTAAAATTCCATGTCTTCTTCCCATAACCTCTATAACAAATACTCTCTCATGTGATGCAGCGGTATCCCTAATTTTGTCAATTGCATCAAGCGCAGTATTTACAGCAGTGTCAAAACCGATTGTATAATCGGTACAGCTGATATCATTATCAATACTTGCTGGAATATGAGTAACCAAAAATTCTGATTCTTTTGCTACAACATTACCGGCAGCCAAAGATCCATCTCCGCCAATTACAACTAATCCGTCAATTCCATACTCTCTTAAGTTTTTATAAGAGACTTCTCTAAGGTGAGGCTCCTTAAATTCTGGACAGCGTTGAGTATGGAGAATAGTTCCTCCCCTATTAATAATTCCACCTACCGATTTAAGATCCATTTGCTCGATTTGACCGGTAATCAAACCGTGCCATCCTTTACTTATTCCAAAGACACGAAGCTTATGATAAATTGCGGTTCGAACTACTGCTCGTATAGCAGTATTCATTCCCGGCGCATCCCCTCCCGGTGTCAATATTCCGATTGCATCTATTTTGTTTTTTGGCATTTAAATCACTCCTATATATAATGTATAGGGGAATTATAGCAGAATAACAAAAGAATTGAAATTTTTTATGAAATAGACCGATATATATTTAGCATGAGAATATTTGTTATTACTGGTGGCAGCGGATTTCGATTCGTTGCAAAGAAGCTTCGGCAACAGGCTTGTGACGTCTCCTATGGAATTGGCATTGCCGATGATGGTAAAAGCACCCGCCAGTTTAGAATACTTTTTGACATGCCAGGAATTGGCGACACTAGAAGTCGTATTATTGATCTGGCTGACCCTACTGTTTCTGGATATGACGCATTAAAATATCGGCTGCCTAAAACAGGATCTCCAGTTGACCTAACTATGCAGTTTGTTGATATAGCATACCAGAGAACAACTTTAACATCGAGATTAGAGGGAGAAAGAGCCGATGCCATTGCATCAAGATTATTGAGATTCAACCAGGAAAGAATCGCGGCACAACGCAAAGGAACACTTTTTGACTTTAGAGATGCCAGCCTCGGCAATGCGTTTTTTGCCGGACTCTATTTTGAAGCCAATGGTGATTTGCTAAAAGCGATTCAACTATTTTCTAAGTTTTTAAATATTAGTGGACAAATACACCCGGCAACAATTGAGCGCCCTTATCCGTATCTTGCAGCAAGAATGCAAGATGGAGTAATTTTGCGCGGGCAGAGAAATATTACATCATATCAAAATGCGCCGGTAGAACACTTGTGGTTTACCGACAGCAATAAAGAAGATGCAGCAGAAATCAATCCGAGAGTAAATCCAGAAATTGTTGAAGAAATCGAACAAGCTGATTTAATAGTATTTGGGATGGGGAGTTTTTACACCAGCATTGCCGTGGCCGCACGCAAATATGGATTTGGGAAAGCAATCAGAAAAAGCAACGCTCCAAAACTTTTTCTTAGCAATTCGGTAGAAGATAATGAAACACGAGGAATGTCTGGAGGGCAAATGGCTCAGGAATTAATTAGAAATATGCGAATGAGTGATACAGCATCATTGGGGTTAGATACAGAATATATTACTCATGTTATTGCAAACAGCGATCTTGTATCACAAAATCATATACGCCCTATCCGGGATGGATTAAATCGCGATATAGAAATAATTAGAACTCCCCTTATCGGACAAGAAAACCCAGATCACTATAGCCCCCAAAGAGTCATTGACCAATTATCTTCTTTTTTAAAATAGATAGAAGATTTACAAGTTTCATAATTTTTGCTATATTAATATTATAGAGGTGGGAAAATTTTCAAAATAGTGTGAAATTTCCTGAAAAGTTGGGGCTTGTTCTAAAGTGACGTGATGAGTTTTGGGGAGGGGTAGAAAAAAGAGAGG
>CAYQVW010000002.1:0-153441 GCA_964421245.1 uncultured bacterium
GTTTAGTCGCTGGTTTCCAAAAAGGTTGACTATTGCTTTCATAGGCGTCAAAAACGGGTCGAAATTTCAGCTTTTTTGAGGAATAATCAAAGAGGAACTTAATTATATTATCTCACCAGACCATAATTTATCCAAAAACTCCTGCCATGGTAAGATCAAAATATTCCCATGTAATATTGGCCTAGAAACTAGAGAAACCACTATAGAACGCTTTGTCAGATATTCTTCTTTAAACGCCTTCAATCCTTTTAAGTGTTGAAGCCCAATACTATCAGAAGCCTTAATCTCAATTGCAGTTTCATGGTCACCCAAAATAAAATCCACTTCTAATTGTGACGCAGTACGCCAATACGCAATATTAAAATTCTTTGCAGAATAATGATTATAGGCCATAATTTCTTGCAAAATGAAGTGTTCGAATGCCCGGCCAAAGTTTTCGCTCCCCTGCCTGATATTCTCCCGTTTCAATAAATAATTTGCAACCCCAACATCAAAATAATAGAAACGGGGAGATTGAATAACTCGACGCTTAGGTTTTTTTTGAAAAGCGGGAATAAAGTGTCCAATCAATGTATCGACTAATATTTGAAAATATCCTTTTGCAGTAACAGGACTAACCCCACACTCAGAAGCAAGATTTTGATAATTAACTATTTGTCCATTGCTAAACGCTGACGCCTCTAAGAACCTTGCAAATGCGGGAATATTACGAGTTACCGCCTCAGCAGCAATCTCTTCTTTAAGATAATCCGCAATATATGATTGTAAAAGCAGTTGGGGTTTTTCGGCCAGGTAATGCCGAGGAATCAAGCCATAATTTATTGCCCGCAGCAGATCAAACTGAGGTATTTCCTTATAAACTAATGGATACAATTCGTAGCGCAAAGCACGTCCACCAAGCAAGTTTGCTCCGGTCCGTTTGATCTTTCGTGCACTTGAACCACATAAGATAAACTGAATTCCGTGATTTACAATCAGCCATTGCACTTCGTCTAGAAGTGCTGGAATTTTTTGTACTTCATCAATTATAACTGGTTTATTTCCTGGAGGACTTGCCAAAAGTTCTTTACGCAGCAAACTAGGATCAGCTGTCAAACGAGCAAATTCATCAGACAAAAGCAGATCATATCTTGTAGAATCGGGAAAGAGCATTTTAAGCAGAGTACTCTTACCTGTTTGCCTTGCACCCCACAAAAAACAAGATTCTCTTCCTAAATCAGTAAATTTTTGCTCTCTTTTGTACATAAGCTTTAATATGATAATCCAAAACTATTATTTATTATATCATGATAAGCCAAAATATCAACTCCAAAAAAAAGAGCCGCTGAATTTCTTCAGCGGCTCCATGAAAACTCGAGATTAACTATTATATCTCTTCTTTTACTGCGTCAATGATCGTTGCTAACTTCGCACGCATTGCTGTGTGAGTAGTTCTAATAACTGTATCTTTACCCTGTTCAGTTTCAGTTAAATCTTCCCAGTTTTTTGCAGCCAAAGGATCACAACCATATGAACCCCAATCATTGTGAGTCATCCACAATTGGTGGAAAGCTGGATCAGCTTGATCTGCTGCAATGTAGCTAAGATCTTGAGCTGCAATTATAATTGCAGAATCAACTACTGCTTCTTTTTGAAGGTCCATCAACAAGGTTTTCATAGCTGCGTTAGCTTCGCCAGTGAAAACCACGTCTACCCAAGACAATAATACCCCTGCTTCCATGTAGAGGTTGTTCAATATCTTGGTTCCTTTTCCTTGAGCCTTAAGATCTACCAACTTTGCAACAGCTTTTGCACTTGTTTTTCCAAAGAAGGCGTAAAAATCTGCTTCTTTTCCATCAAGAATATCTGCAGGTTTTAGGAAAGCTTTGTCTGGTTTAGAAAGCATTTGTTTAACCATTGCCTTTCCATCTTCTGTCAAACATGCCATCAAAGGTGCAAGGTCTGCTCCAGGAACAATCACGTTAGTTGTCCCTACAACTTCTCCAGCTTCATTAAACTCTGGCATAACTGGAGCAACATATTCTCCATCTGCCCTCAATTGATCCAAAACTTGAGCATAAAAATAAGACTGGTTATGGGTAACATCAGCTAATTCAAACTGTGTAGCCATTGGAAGGGCGTTGAATGCTGCAACCCCTGCTGTATAAACTGGTTTCATATCAGCAATTAATGCTTGACGGGCATCTGCCTCTCCTAAATTAATTCTAGTTGAAATTGCGGCTTTATAATCAACTGCTGCTCCTGCTCCTTCCCCTGTTCCACTTGCTGCAAAATTCATTCCTTTTAATGCTGTCGGTAACCCTACTCCTGTTAAATTCACTCCCATTTAATTTTCCTCCTTTATTTTTAAATGTACGGACAGCTCGCGAGCTGTCCCTTCCCTCAAAATCCTTTTCCTACATTCCCACCTCCCGTTTTTATTTTCCTTTTCCCTACATATTTTTCGTATACTATTTGGAAAAATTTCACACTATTTTTCTATTAAACCTCTACTCTTCTTTTCGCCATAGCTGTATAAGCAATATACTGGGCAAGTTTTCTTGGATCACTATTAACAATTAATCCCCGAAAACTTTCTGGATCCTCTTGAGCTGAGTTAAAGATATGCAGTCCGGCATTTGTTATATTGTCATAAGAAACATCTTTCCCTGCATCATACCACTGTTCGGTCATAACCGGATCATCTGTTAAAGGGTGCAAATGTACTGGAACCCCTTCCCTAAAAGCTGCCTTAGCATTAGGCACAACTCCCTTGTTTCCTTCAGCAGCATAACACAAATCAAGTCTTAAGCCGATTGATCTCCCAGAATAAGCATCAGCATAAGCCTCGGGATTATTAGCTGTAAAAACATAAGAACCTGACTCTCTCGAGTCAGCTGAGACCCAAGGATAATATTCTGACCGGGAAACACCAAGTAGGCGAGCTCCTGTTTCGCCAAAAATTCTTATAAGCACCCCATCAACTCCTGTCTCGGAAAAACCAAAGATTTGCCCAAGCTCGCTCAAAGGATAGTCAAGAGTTCGTAAGTGAAATTTCAGACTCCTCAAAAAGTCCTCAACAGCATCCATTTCCATAGGCCCATTCCCTTTATTATCTGTCTGACTCCTTCCTGTAACAGACATAATAAAAGAGGCACCAGCCATTAATTGCTGAACACTATGAATCGGTGAAGTAATATCAGTAATCGCACTATGAACAGCTGCAACCTGTTCTGTATTTAAAGTTACTATTCCCTCACCCGGTTCAACAATAATAGGATTATCATAATCATCCTGCAGGGTTATAACTCTTCTCTCAACCTGACCAATAAATCCTTCGCTAAAAGCAGCCAGCTCCGGAACTTCTTCTGTTAATACACCAAAGGGCTCTTCTCCCTTGTTGGGAGCATGCGGAGCCAATTCAACATCTCCTTTTTCAGCTAAATGACCAAGAACTGTTTCTGCAACTTCCCCTACGTGTTGAGTCAAACCAGAAAGGGTCACAGCACCCATTGGATGAAAGGCTTCCTCTTCTATTCTAGTTTTTAAAAGATCGGTTCCTCCACAGAGCTCATAAACCTCCTGGGCTACTTCTTCTGGAGTTTTAACTATAGTAATTTGACGTTTAATCTTTGCCGGCGTCCATTTACCATCAGGATCTACTTCCTTTAAAAGTTTAATTAGAGTATTGATGGCCTCCGATTGCTCGTCCTGAAAATAAGTAACACAGTTCTCTAAACGACTAATACCATTAATTTCAGCATTATTACTAACTACAGAACCATAGGTAGGGATCTTACGATCCAGGTACATTACTACTTGTCTACCCTGGGCCAAGGCATTAACAACATCAGAACTAAAGGCATAATTACCACCACCAATGCAAATTAAAACATCAGAGAAAGAAACACTGTCTCTAGAATAATTTTCTACAAAATGGATTCCTGGAATTGTAGCATCATTCCCAGCAATTAATCCCCGTTCTCCCATCATCCAGTCATCAGTAAAGGCAATAACGGGGGTCTGCTACCTAAAAGCCACCTCGCGAACCTCTTTATCAACCGCCTGACCGGCAGTAGCGGAAGTCATAAGGGCAATATCCTTTCCAGGAATAATCCCAACTCGTCTTAAACGGGAAAAAACATGATTAAAAATTCCATCTACCAAGTCACGAAAATAACGGTTTAGTCCTTCTTGTCTAAAGTTGGAATTACCAACTACTAATAACCTGGCTTTTACAGGAGCTAAAACTTGCTCAACCTGTTCTCTGGATATTTGTTTATCCGCCAACAATTCTTCGTTTGTCCTATAAGGAGCTACATCATCAGTTGATAAATTGGGTCGTAAAACACCTGCTTCATCCCAAATAAGCGGCCTAAACCGGCAAAGGGGGGTATACCTACTAGAATTGGTTCCAAAAACAGATGTTAACCTAGAAAACACTCCTGAACTTAACTGATTCCCCATTCTTATTCCTCCCTGAAAGTTTTTTTACTCTTCTACATAGTTATCGTCACTTCTTGCAAAAAATTTCACTTCATTTTATTTTTGGGTGAAATTTATCTCTAATTCTATCGATAATAATATAGGAGATAACAAGTTGAGTAAAATAGATTGTAATTTTAAAGTTAAAACCGCAGCACTTCCCGTACTAAGAAGTGTTGAAAGAACAAGTGCTTCGGATTTTAGAATTGGTTTCTTCGCAGATCTGCATAGCGGACATGCAAATCTTTTAAAAATCGCAGCACTTCGCCAATCCCTGAAACTCGATCTCTTTGCAAGTATTGGTGACCTGACCGAAGGGGGACAGTATCCTGCACAATTATTTGCAATGATTAATGTTTTAAATGACCTAGGTCTCGCCTTTAACGTAATTGGAAACCATTTCTTTGATTTTGAAGACAGAGCAATTCGCTCCGGAACCATGGCACTCCTTGAAGAATTAAAATCTTCAGCAAAAGCCTGCTTAACAAATGACCCATCGTATCGAACTCCGGGAATGACTCTTCTTCTAACAATTAAAAGGTTAAAAGAACAGTTAATCCAGGAAGCAATGGTCAGAGCCTTTGGGAAAAATATCGTACTAGATCAGGCAATACGTATGGCAAACTTCCCTCTCCTAAGCCTGAACCTTGAATTTGAACCGGGAAGTACCCTCGAAAGACAAGTTGGGCAGGGAATCCTTCCTTATTATATACATTATATATATGGGAGAAAGATCGCCTTTATAGGGGTAACGACCGAAACTATAAACCATGAGTTTGGTCACCACAAAAAAATGGGATATGAATCTACTGTCTCGGTAAAAGAAGAGCCGCTTGAAGATCAAGTGCGAACAACTATCCAAGAACTTGATGCCGACAATGTTATCTTGGCATCACACCTTGGATTTCTACAAGATATAGAAATGGCGAGCAGCATTCCTGAAATAGATCTGGTTCTAGGAAGCCATACTCATAACATAACTCACAAACAGGTTGTCCATCAAGACGGCAAAGCAATTCCAATTATCTATACCGGAATTAAAGGTGCAGCCTTAGGTATCGTCGATGTAAATTTTAATGGTGATGGAAGGATGGAATCAACCCCCTATATAATTGATATGGATGCACAACCAAAGGTAAGAGTTCCAAGTGTTTTTAATTACAGGCCAAGGGTTGTCGGAAAATTAGAACATCCTCTTTCATTAAAATATAAATCTACTCAACCAATCCCATTAATGAATTTTATTAGCGATTCATACAGAGAACATACCGGTACTGATATTGCATTAGCTATCGCAGGAGATGTTAGGGCCGGTCTCCCTGCAGGAGAAATAACGGAAACAGATATTGAAGAAATGCTCCCCTGGCCTTCAGAATTATCTATTATAAAATCCACCGGTCAAGAAATTATTAATATTCTGCAATTTGCAGCAGATGTATCATATTATGGAAGCGGAAGAACTTTACTGTTCCATCCATCTGGATTAAAATACTCTGTAAACAAAGAGGGAAAAATAGAAAATGTAAGTATACTAAGAGAGGGAAGCTATATTCCAATTCAACCGGACGAATCATATACTGTCACAATCCCAGAATACCTGGCAAAAGATGGAATTCCAGGTTTATCATTCCAAGCAATAAGAAAAAATAACACAACTCTTACAAACAAAGAGATAATTTTATACCAATTCAGCAGATCAGGGGTTACAAGGGTTGACGAAAAAGTGAGGATAAAAATTGATCCAGAATCAGATCGACTATATAACAATCCGGATATAACCTATTAAATAGGTGAAATTTAAATTTTGTTTCGTCGATATATACGTAGGCAGTAGTGACAGGTCGCGACCTGTCACTACTGCCCGTACAGAAAATAATAGGAGAATAAATGGGAATACCAGCAACTAACCGAAGAGCCATTCAAAGAGATCCGATTCGTGTTTTCAACGGATTGGCAGAGAGAGAAATCAGAAGTGCTATTATGCACCTCTTCTCAGTTTTGGTTCAAAGAGGTTGCTTGCAACGTTGCTGGGGCTGTCACGCAACATCCTACAGAACACCAACCAATGCAGATTGGGATAATACTGAATTACTTATAGATGGTACTGCCTCTGCAATGAAAAAATTTGATGTTAAACCCTATCGTCCTTTAATCGAAGTATTTCGAGATAACGATCCTTCCTGGACCAGATTTCCAGATCGACCAGATTATGGCGTCGGAAATTTAGCACAAAGAATTCATGATAGGTGGGGCTTACCTTCAAAAATAATGACCTCTGGACTTCCATTTGATCAAGTCGATTTTATGCTTGATCAATACAGAATCGGTATTCCCTATTTCTTTTCAACCGCAGTATCTGTCTCAATCCAAACTGGAAATTACCTTTTAGATATTGACCAAGATGTTAGGACCAGGGCAAGGCTAATTGATACCTTTATTGAACACAACCCATCCCACGTCCCAGCCTTTTTAGATATTATGTTTTATACACCAGAAGGAGATGATCCAAAAACATTAGAAACAATTGCTCTGTTCAGAAAAATTGCGAAAGCAAGTCACCACCTCCCAAAAGATTTGGCCGATTTTGATTTTAATCAAGTTGACGGAAGCAAAAATGATAAATTTATGGACAAAAGTAAGAGAGTCGGTATAAGAACCTCTCCGTTCCTTTCAATATCATCTTGGAGAGGTATTGTAACTGACGGTCAGAAATTAAACCAGGTACAAATTAGTGACTGGTTATCAATTTTTGAAGGAGAAGACGATATTGCTTTTAAAGTCGGAGATGAATACTATACCAGAAGTGAGCTAAAAGCAAATTTATATCGTAGATCTCTATTTATTGAGGCGCTAAGAGGACTTGCATCAGATAATGCAAGAGAAGCTGTTAGGAGATCGAAAGAACAAGCAGTACTACACATAGAAGAAGCAAAATTAAAGTTGGAATCAGATGAAGAAGATAAAGTTGCAGCTGCACTAAGACAAATGGATAAAGGCATGAGTTTATTGAAAAATGGAGACGGGAAAGCAGAAACAAATAGTTGGTTAGTTGGGCACGAAAAAATCCCGAGACTAGATGAAATATTTTGTACAGAATTTGATCTTACCCCTCCTATCGTAAGCAACAGCTACAGAAAAGGACTGACTGAATGTGGTCTTCGTCTAGGCCCTGCTATCAACTTTATTGTTAGTAATATTGCTGGTGGAGAGTTGCAAGAAATTATCCCTTGGGTAAGACTAAATTTTGGAGAATAAAAGATGCAAACTGCAGCAACAAACACGCGAGGACATCTTCCAGATAGACTCTCTATCCCCATAATAAAAAATCCATTTGCTCGTCCTGGATTAGTTCAAAAAGAGCTTAGTAAAAGCACCCATACAAGGGTCCATTTATTAGAAGGCGGATATGTTCTCCGTTCCTATCTCCCAGAAGTTCGAGGTCCCTTGGTAGCCAATGTTATAGAAGTCTTTGATATGCAGGCGGAGGTCGGAGATCATCCTCGTATTGAAACCCCCATCTACGCTTATCAAGGAGAAGGGGAAGAACTACTTTTATCTGAATATAGGGAAGTTAGAAGCAATATAGTTTTAAGGCCAACAACATTAAATAAAATTCTTGGAGCTTTGTTACACATGGATATAAAAGGTGTGATGCACGGGGACCTAGGTGATTTTAATGTTGGAGAGGATCATAATGGAGATCCTTTTATTTATGATTTTGACAAAGCCAGAAAGATTAATTGGAATAAACTAGACATTCATCCGGAGGTTATTGCATTTTTCTTTTTAAATCCATCAAGCACTGTTCAATCAGAACCTTTTAACATAGATTTATTTCAAAATTTTATCCTCTTTGATCAATTTGTTGTGTTAGAAGAAGAAGGAAAAAGTGATGAAGCAAGAGGGCTTTATAAACTCTTCCTACAACATTCAATTGGATATTTTTTAAAGCTAAAAGATACCCTATCGCTCTCACCAATTTACTCTACGGCTATAGACAAAAGAATAGCTGCCATTAAAAAACTTCTAAATAACCCACTTCTTCTTCAATCTATTTATGATGACAAAATGCTCTCTACCTTTACAGTAGCACACAGTTGGGCTACCCGAGAAGTTGGCATAAATGGACGAACAGAATTAGTAGAATATCGTGATCTTGCAAAAAGAAGAATGGAAACGTGGATTTTAAGAAGAAGCCTTCTCTAACACAATAACCGCATTCCCTTTGCCCGTATAATTTTTATAAAAACTTGGGAACGGTCCTTCGGTTTCTGGATAATCTTGAATACCCAATATCCTAACTTCTTGACTCTCTTTTATTTTTTGAAAAATTCGAGAAGCGATTGCTTCTGGATCCGAATAGTCACCATCAATCTGTAAAACAGCTAATCCACCTGGCTTAATCCAACGCAGCCACTCGTGCATCTGAACATCTAGGCCACTATCATCCTTCCAAATTGCTGGATTGGGATTAATAATAAATGCAACATCGTGTATTGGTTGATCTGGTTCAAGATGGGAAATGCGTCTAAACTGCCACATCCAAGGAAATCTTACCAAAGCTCCCTCTTTTGCAAATAAATCTTCTAATTTAGCATGCATATCATGTTCTTCAACCCCGGAGACAGAATAGCCCATTTGAGTAAGAATAAAAGGAAGAACCAAAATTGTCCCGTAGCCCCATATAATAGCCCTGGTTTCCTGCGGATTAAAACCAAGATCATCAAATACTGCTTGTAAATTGTGAGTGTGTAAGAAATTCTCGGGAACTTTAGCATTCTCTCTTAAGCAAGAAGAGCTATAGAGACTAAATGGTTTGATCCAAAGAGCTCGCGCATTACTATAGGAAATCATTCCCTTCCCTTAATATAATCGAGCTTTGGTTCAACTTCTTGACAATAACCTAAGAGAGTACGAACTTTGTAGCCCAGCTCTGTTGCCTCGTCACTATCCGCCTCATTTCCTGTAAGAAGATAACGAAAATAGAACGCTTCAGCAAACATCGGATATATTTCAAGCAACTCTTCAATTCCGGACAAAAGAATCTGTTTGTCCATATCCTGATCTATTACATACCTGGTTAACAAATGATTTATCTTATAAAAGATATTATACTCTTCCCGTTTAATTGCTCTCTCATAAGATTTAAGCGCTTCTTCATATTCACCCCGGGCAAAATGGATATCTCCCAGATTATTGTGTGCTTCAGCAAAAGAAGGATCAATTGTTCTAACAGCCTCAAAGATTTTTCTTTTTTGCTCCTGATCTTCTGTATGTTCTGTTGCTAAGCGACATAAAAAGAGTGCCAATATTTGTCGATTAGTTAATCTTCTAGCCTGTCGGCCAGAATCTTTTGCAACCACTCCTTTATCATTCACTTCATAATAGGTTTCAACTATATCATCAGAATAGGCCAGATCAACTGGGACTTCTTCTTCTGGATTAAATAAAGACAAAAAGGAATGATAAACATCTGTGTAATAATTAACCGGAAGACCAATTGCCCTCGAGAGGAAAAAATATACCAAACTCAAATTATTGCAATCTCCTACTGGTCCTTGATGTTTTGCAACACGTTTTAAACTCTCAACTAGTGGAAGATATTCTCGTGAAAATGCTTCAGCATGGGGCAATGCAATAAACTTTTTGATCTTATAGGCTTTTTCTCTTAGAGATAGGCTGTCAAAATCGTCACCCAAGCTTTCTATAAATGGAGCTACAATTTGATTCTTTAATGTCTCTAAAGTTTGAGATAACTGATCAGTATCCTTTGAATATATTGCAAGCAGAGCTAAGGCAAGAGCAAAATCCTGTCCATATTCAATCCTAGTACTTTCAAATAAATTCAAAATCCTATTTGCGTCAGTTGCAATTCCAGCAACCGGTTCGGGGCTAATCTGGTCAGGAAAAACTAATCTGCTTGTTCTTGGCTTACCCATTCTATCAAGAGCTAGATCAAAAAATCTGACAATATATTTGAGTGGATGGAATCGATCAATCAGTCGTTGATAAGCCGCTTCACCAACCTGATCAAGATCATCTCTGTCAGCAATCCTCTGGTAGGCGGCAGCCAACTCATCAGTTGTATCATGTTTTATGTAAAAACCGGAACGTCCATCTTCAACAGTACCAATCATTCCACTATGAGCATGAAGAAGAGGAACCTTGCGATGTGACATACCATCAAGAATCGCATTCCCCATCCCCTCCATCTTGGAGACATTAACCTGAACAGTCGCAACATTTTGGAAAGACTCGTTAAAAAGGCGATTACTACCAAAGCCCTCAAGTTTACCTGGAACAAAATAAATATAAACATGTTTCTTTGTCTCATCATCAAGAGATTGATAAATAGCAAATAACTCTTCTACAAGAGGACCAATTGATTCTAATTCAACTGTATTGTTTAAGGCCGATGGAGATGGCATCAGTAAAACTAAGGAAGTCTGAGTCATACCAGATGAATTCTGTTTCCAGGCCTGTGCATATGCTTTAAGGATAAGGTCCAAATTTTTTGTCGGATCAATCCGAGCTGCCTGATAGAACATAAGATGATCCTTAGGTGGACAGATCGGGCGTGATCGATCCGAAATCATTAACGGTCCTTCATGAATTCCCGGACTTGAATTAAAATCTTCAAATCGGTCAGTCGTTCCACCTTGAGCAAGAATTCTATCAATATTACTCCAAGCTTCTTCTACCGTCATCGGGCGACAGTGTTCGTCAGCAAAATTATAAAATCCTCCCAGGCTTACTTCTCTTGAAGGATCCGTTATAAAACTAGGATGCAGGTGTTCGATTACATCCAAAGCATCATAAATTCCAATTTGTCTTAAAAACTCCATTGCATTTTGATGATTGCGATCTTTCCATGTGTTTCCTATTCTCAAGTCTTCAATCAACATGCTTGGTTGAAAAGCACCGTGGCGAAGCGCCTTTGCCATGCCAATTACATTAACATCTAGCAATAAGACCTGATCTCCATCCTTCATTTTTGCAGCTTTTAGCAGCTGACTAGTCGCTGCATCCATTGTCTGTTCAAAAAACCTTAGCTGCTGCTGAAAAAGAGAGAAATCCCGGTCAAGACCAATATCTTTTCCTCCATAGATTCCAAGATAAAGATCAAAACAAATCTGGTGATATGCTCGGCTGGCTGGGTCATCTGCCAATTCCACGGTCCACCACTCAACAGGCATTTCCTGCTCTTGTAAAATCCCATAAAGGGTTCTAAACAGAAGTGAGCCGCCCAGGTTTTCACCGGCAATCCACGGATCTGAGACCATTACCAACCGGGCTCCTTCCGGCAGCCTAGCTTTCCAGTCGGTAATTTGTTCTGACATTGTTGACGTTAATCGAGAAAAAGTCCTGGGATCGGTTCGCTCCCCCAGCTTTTGAAGGCACGTCCGGTCATAAACTGGAATTACTCTTCTAACAGTAGTACTTAAATTTGTCATTATTTTTTATTTAATCTCCAAAGTCGCAACCGCTCCGGTTCCAAAATAGTCCCCATCTGGGGTCTGTATATCAACATATTCTAAAGAACTCGAAAAATATCTTGCAATAGCTACTCCTCTATCAAGCCCCCCCTCCACATCAGAGTGAACTGTTTCTCGTCTAGTGCTAAGATGACTTTGCACCTCAGAATGTTCCCATCCCAGAAATCTATTTTTTGACCCATCACTTGGATGATAGGTACTATCTGTTCTATTAATCACCCTAACAATTATTGTTTTTGATTGGGGATCGATTTTCCAGTCAAGATAAGCCCTGCGATTATTGCTATTATAATAAGCATTCTTTAATAATTCAAAAACTCCACAATGAAAAAATAAATCACTTCTCTCGTTCTCACCCAACACTCTCATTGCAAGTCTTGCAAGTTCAATAACAGGTTGATGCTCGTATATCGTTATGCGGTCATCCTCACAATCATTAAATCTAACCTTGCCCGCAAGCGCAGAAGAAAATAGCCTACTAGAATATTGTATCAATCCCATACTGCTACCTTCCAGAAAAGTTGCCCTTTGATACTCTTTTGGCCGGATAAGGAGCCTATCTTCTTGCAATGCCTGAATTGCAACTGCAACATCTGGAGCCATTGCAGCAAGAATTACCTCTCCAAAAAGCAGACTATTTTTCTCTACTATCTTTCTTGTGTTTTCTAGTATTGCCGCAATATCCTCGTACCCTTTGGTTGCGAGCAAAAGAGCAACATGATAATTCAAGTCAAATTCTTTCGCAATATCTTCCGCACGTTCGTTCATCATGCTTGGCAATAGATGCTTCATCCTAAGCTCTTTAAAAAATGCAGGAGTCATAAACCCCTCTGGAATAGCACTAAAGGGAAGAATTACATTCAAATAAGAACGAACTGCTCTAGTAGAAATTTCGCTAGAATTAACTATTTTAATTAAATCAGTAAAAGATACTCGAGATTCAGATAAATCCTTAAACATACTATATTCATTTCCAGAATATTTCTGTAAAAACTGATCTATTTCACTCTCTACAACTCCAAATTCCAGAGCCAGCCAGCTAAGATATCTTTCCGGTCTATCCGAAACAGACAAACCACTTACCCTATTCCAAAAATAATTACAACAGGCTTGATTTTGAACTTGAGTAAGTTTTACCTCTTCTGGAACAGCTACAGTAACAATTGATCCATTTCTTGTGAATCTTAGCTGCAATTCTAATAGTTCTCGAGTTACCTCTCCCGTCAGTCCTGTGAATTCGTGAAGTTCCTCCATTTCCCCATCATTATTGGCAACAACAGAAATAGAAGAGCCAACTGGTATAACCGAAATTTTATTTCCAACAACATTAAGTCTTTGTGCTCTTCCCATTGTCAGGTCGGCACGACCAACTACACTCCATTTATTTGATACTGGTTTACTCATACATATTATTATCGTACAAAATGGGGGTAAATTTCACTTTTTGGAGGATTATTTTTTCCGAATATAAACTTTTTCTATATTGAGGAAAAGACCGCCTGGACCCGGTTTTGACAATCCACCCACCCTATCCCTGACTCCGGATATAACCTTTGGATACCAAAGAAATATATAGGGTTGGTCCTCGGAAATTATTCGATTAAGCTTGGCGTAGACTAATTTGCGGGTTTTGCGGTCCATTGTAACCCTACCCTTTTCAATCAGACGATCAACTTCCTTATTATGATAGCCGATAAAATTAAATCCACGTGGATATTGAGTCGAATGCCAAATGGAAAACTGATCCGGATCAAGTCCAAGCGACCACCCCATCAGCACTGCATCAAAATCCTTCGGCCCTTTTGGTGCATTTACAATTTTTAACATCGCCGACCACTCCATCACCCGAATATTCATCTTTACACCGACTTTTTTATACTGTTGTTGAAGAATAATGGCAGCTTTCTCTCTGTTTTTATTTCCTTGATTAAGCAAAACCGTAAATTCAAAACCTTTTTCATATCCAGCTTTTTTTAGCATCGCTTTTGCCAAAGTTGGATTATATGGGAACTTCTGTACATCCTCTGAATAGGCCCACGAGATTGGAGCCTCTGGAGCATAAGCCGGTGTTCCGTGACCCCGCAAAACTAAACCGACTAACTGTTTTTTGTTGGTTGCATAAGCTAGGGCTCGTCTTACATTTCTATTTTTAAAAATTGGATGTTTGATATTAAAACCAAGATAAGTATAAATTAATCCATCATACTCATAGACATTTAAGCCTTTGGTAGACTTCATGCGAGAATAATCTTTAAACGGAATCCCAGCCTCATCTACCTCCCCCGCTTCCAACGCGATTAGGGAGGCGTTTTCATTCGGGATTACTTTATATATTATTTCTTTCAATAGCGGCTTGGTGCCAAAATATTTATCGTTGCGAATCAGCCTGGCATAGTGTCCCTTTTTCCACTCGGCAAACTTAAAGGGGCCGGTTCCAATCGGTTTTCTATTAAATTCGGCAGTATTTATATCTTTACCCGCTAATAGATGCTTGGGAAGAATCCCTATTCCTATCCGGGAAAGGAACGGAGCAAATGGTTTTGGAAGAATTGCCTGTATTGTATATTTATTTTTAACTCCAAACCCTATCGGCTTTCCATCAATAATATAGCTACTTCGACGGACCGAATTTACCTTTGGATTTAAAATAGTATCAAAAGTAAACTTTACGTCATGGGCAGTAAAGGGCTTCCCGTCATGCCACAGAACATCATCACGCAAATTAAAGGTCCAAGTCTTCCCATCAGAAGAAACCTTCCAAGATTTTGCAAGGTTGGGGATTATTTCAAGCTTTTCGTTTATTTTTGTAAGGCCATTAAAGATCGGTCCTTCAACCGAGCTAGAAGAGGTATCGGTTGAGAGGATCGGATTTAAAATCGATACTTCTCCACCAAGGGTAAAGGTGAGTTGCCCATTGGGATCAAAATCTGCTGCTGTGGCGGCCGCACACAGCAACAAACTACATATTAGTAAGCTCCAAAATTTTTGTTTTGCCATCTCTTTTATAACCAGTTATTGTATATGCTCCTGTCATATTATTATAATCGTAAACAATCTTTCCTGCTACATCAGAATCCGTGTATGCTTTTCCCGTAAATGGATTTTGAGGAATTGTTGTCATATAATTACCCACTTTTAAGTAATTGTTGACCAAAGATTCTACTCCAATACTGGTTGCAATTGGAAAAGTATTGTTTTCTATATTATAGCCTTCTACCGAAAGATGAACAGAGTGCATAACCGACTTTATTGCTCCCTCTTTTGCCTTGTCTTGCGATCCAAGCAAATGCGGAACCATAAAATAAGCCAGTAATCCAATTATCGCAATTACTACAAGCATCTCAATTAACGTAAATCCTTTTCGTCTCATAGATCTCACCTCCTTTCCTCTAAGGTTCAAGTTCCAAGGGGCAAGGGTCAAGAAGAATGCTGAAGAGAATTCATCAATCCCCTCAAAATTTTTCCAACCTCCTGCCTCTTATTATCTATATCATTATACTGATCATTTTGGATATAATTTAAATCCCTTGATAGCATTAGATAGTTCTCCACTTCCCCCAGGGAACCCTTTGATATTGCTAAAAATCTCAAATATTCTTTTCTATACGATCTTTCATATCCCTCAGCTATATTTGCTGAAATTGAAACTGCGGCCCTAGTTATCTGAGAACGCAGACCATAAAATTCTTCTCTAGGAAATTGCCTGCTAATTTTATAAATTTCCAAAACCAGGCCATAAGCCTTTTGCCAAACAATTAAATTTCTAAATCCTTTCATAGCTCACTCCTCTCTTCCTGCCCCTTGACCCTTACTACTTGGCACTACTGTATCTGCTCCATCATCTGGAATAATGGAAGAACCATCGACAGCGCGATCAGGGCTACAATGCCCCCAACCGCCAAAGTTGATAGCGGCTCAACCAAAGTAATCCATTTTTTAATAAAAGATTCTGTCTCCTGTTCATAATAATTAGCTGATTGAATCAAAATATCATCTAATGTCCCAGATTCTTCACCTATTTTTATAATTTGAATCAAGGAGATTGGAAAAAGTGCGTTTCCGGCCAAAATGGTAGAAAAACTTTCACCTTGCTCAAGTCCAATATAAAGTTCGTCCAATGCCTTTGAATAAATCTTACTATCAACACCTTGTTTAACCGCTTTTATTGCAGTCAAAACAGAAACACTACTTTTTAGCTGGTACCCAAGGCCCCTACAAATCTTTGAAATTACTTTATTTTTATAAATTGATCCGATAAGTGGCAATTTTATTCTAATCTCTTCTTTTTTAAAAAAATAACCCAAAACTATTATTAAACCAATAATTAAAATAAAAATAAAAAACCAATTTTCTGATATTTTTAAAAACAATCTGGTCAGAAAGGGCAAATCAAAATTAAATTCGGAAAAGATCCCCTTAAAAGTTGGAAGAATAAATATCAACAAAAACAAAATGGAGAGAAAACTAAGCCCCAGCACAATTGAGGGATAGAGCAAGGCTTTCTTAATCTTATTTTTTGCCGAAAGACTATTTTGACTATATTGAACAATCTTTTCTAGAGAATCTTCTAGTTTCCCGGTTGCTATACCTATTTTAATAAGATTTATATCTTCATCCGGAAAACTATTGGTTTTAAGTGAAGATGCGAGTGTCTTTCCTTCTGCCAAATCAGTTGTTATCTTTTTTATAATTGATCCAAAATTCTTATCGCTCTGGTTTTGAATAATTTGAAGTGAGGCAACAATCGGGACCCCAGCCGCAAGCAGCGCCAAAAGCTGTTTATAAAAATCTAGCAATCTAGATTTTGAAAAGCTTTTTTGCGTTTTGAGTGGTAATCTTGGCAACCTCATCACTACTTACTCCTTTTACCTTTGCAATCCTTTCAGCAATTATTGGGATATAGGCTGGCTCATTACGCTTACCACGATATGGTTCTGGAGCAAGATAGGGACAATCGGTTTCAAGCAGGAGCATTGATAAAGGAATCTTTTTAACATTCTCTCGCACATTGTCTGCTTTTTTAAAAGTTACCATTCCAGCAAATGAAATATAAAAACCGATCGTATGCGCATAATCTATTAATTTTTGATCTCCAGCAAAACAATGAAAAACTCCGCGCAAGTTTCCCTTTTTTTCTTCCTTCATGATATTAATAGTATCTTCTTGCGCATCACGGGCATGAATCACCACCGGCAAATCAAGTTCCTGTGATAAATTTAAAAATTTTCTAAAAGCTGCTTGTTGAATATCTTTTGGTTGCTTGTTGTGGAAATAATCCAGTCCGGTCTCCCCTATTGCTACCACATTCTTATCACTGGCCGTCTCTTTTATTTCGGCTATTGCCGTCTCAGTTGCCAACTTTGCATCGTGGGGATGAATTCCCACTGCTGCGTACATATAATTCGGGAAACGTTTGGTTAGCTCAAGTGCTTGGCGGGAAGAGTCTAAATCAAAAGAAGCATTGATAATAAGATCAATTTTTGCGGTTTTAGCTCGTTCAACAACTTGATCTAAATCAGAATACTCTGGCATGGTTAAATGCGCATGGGTCTCGATGTACATGGCTCCTCCTCGTTATTTTTCGAGTCTTGGAAAGAGCGGATTGCCCTTCTTAACCTTTGTACCAGCAATTTTGATGCCCGCATAGGAGATTTGTTGAGGTTCTACTTTTTCAAGTGGTTGTGCGAAATTTAGTTGTTCCCACATCTTGCTTGCTGTCTCTGGCATAAAGGGGGTGACGAGAATCGCTACAGTTTTGAGTGTTTCGGCTAAGTTGTACATAACAGTTGCCAACTCTTCTTTTTTTGTTTCATCTTTTGCAAGCTTCCAAGGAGCCTGTTCTTCTATATATTTATTAGCACGTCCAATCAAAGCCCATATTGCAGCTAAGGCCTCCGAAAAAGCCAATTCTTTCATTGCCTCGTCCACCTTTTGAGGAGTATCCTTTATTAACGTGTCTTCTTGCCCCTTGACCCTTGGCACCTGCCCCTCAAAGTATTTCTCAATCATATTTAATGTTCGATGCAACAAATTCCCCAAATCATTCGCAAGATCAGAATTATATTTTTTCTTAAATGAATCCATGGAAAAATTGCCATCAGAACCAAATGGAACTTCGCGCATAAGAAAATAACGGACCGGATCTACTCCAAACTGATCAGACAAAGCAAGTGGATCAACCACGTTGCCAACTGACTTCGACATCTTCTTCCCCTCTACCGTCCACCACCCATGACCAAAAATAGTTTTTGGAAGAGGAATCTCCGCCGCCATTAACATACAAGGCCAGGTTACTGCATGAAAGCGAACAATCTCTTTTCCCATTAGATGATAATCTGCTGGCCAATATTCTTTATACTTTTTACCATCTGGCCAGCCTAGCGCTGAAACATAATTAATCAGGGCATCAAACCAAACATAAACAACATGCTTCTCATCTTCTTTTATGTTTATCCCCCAAGTAAAAGAGGTGCGGGTGACCGATAAATCACGCAAGCCCTGTTTTATAAAATTCAAAACTTCATTTTTTCGAGAAGTTGGCTGAATAAAACCTGGATTGCCCTCGATATGTTTTAATAATTTATCCTGATATTTTGAAAGTTTGAAAAAATAGGTCTCTTCTTTTAACTTCTTAGTAGCCCTTCCACACTGTGGACACAATTTTCTGCCTTCCGGATCTTCTTTCAAAGAACTCTCTGTAACAAAATTCTCACAAGTTACACAATACCAACCTTCATATTCTCCCTTATAAATATCCCCCTGAGCAATAAGTTTTGAAAAAATCCCCTGAACCACCTTCTTATGTCTATCTTCTGTTGTCCGTATAAAATCTGTATGTGAAATATTTAATTTTTTCCAGGCAGCTTGAAAACGTTTCACTAATTCATCCAAAAACTCTTGGGGCTTCCTGTCTCTCTCGCTAGCTGCATCATATACTTTCTGGCCATGCTCATCGGTTCCGGTTAAGAAACAAACATCAAACCCCTGCAACCTCTTATAGCGGGCTAAAACATCTGCTGCAACCGTAGTATAGGCATGTCCAATATGAGGAATGTCATTTACATAATAAATTGGAGTTGTAACGTAAAATTTATCTTTCATTATTTGTTTCGAGATGATTTATCTCGCAATCTAAGAATAAAGTTTTCGAGCTTAGTCTCATCCCTAAATTCTGGAAAGCTAACCCCCAAATCAAGGCTTCTGGCATCTTCCCTAAACTCGGGGAAAAAAGTATAAAAATCATCCATCGAGATGGTTTGGTTCTGTTTCTTTCTCTTAACAAAAAGCTGTTTAAATAAGTTGAGCCTTGGATCAAACGATAAACGCACCTCTCTATATTTATCCACCAGTTTATCTAAAACATCTTTGGCAACCTGTTTTTCCAACACTCTCTTAACCGAAACGTTAATATCATCAGCTATAAATGGTTTTGTAAGATAATCGTATGCTCCGGCCTTCATTGCGTGAACAGCAGATTGCACCTCTTGTCTCTCTGTTGCAACAATCACATCTGTGCTCTGAAACTCGTTTTTTATCTTCTCTAAAACCTTATCTCCCTCCATATCAATCATCATATTAATATCTAAAATAACAAGGTTAATTTTGTTTTCAGTTAATTGAGCAAAAAGCTCATGCGCAGATGAGGCACTAATAATAGAATAATTGTTGACCAAAATTTTATCAAGTTGGTCGCGGATCTCTCGGTCGGATGATGCAATAACAACTTTGGCTCCTTCGCCAACATCTATTTTTGAATCCAAATCTTTTTCTAATTTTTCTTTTAACTTTTCATAATCATAATCTTCTTCGGATAAGACCGGAAAGTTAAATAGGGCTTTTTCCTCTCCACTGAGCGGTTTTCCCTCTAAACGTCCCTTCATCTGCATCTCTTGAAAAAGAATTTGACGATGCTCTGCCGCGATCCTCTCATGATCAAGACGATCGGTTAATTCTCTAAGCTTTCTATTATAATCTTTCTTCTCGAGCGCTCGTTTAATTGTTGCAATAAGATCTCCGGCAAAAAACGGCTTGGTTACGTAATCATAAGCACCGTCCCGCATAGCCTCAACAGCATTCTTAGTATCGTTTAGTGCTGTTACCATAATAATATCGGGATTAAGATTAATGTTCTTCATTTTTTTCAGGATTTCGATTCCACTCATATCAGGAAGGCGAATATCTAGGAGAACTACATTTAATCTAAATTGTTCATTATAATAGATACGTAAGGCTTGTTCCCCATTGGAAGCAGTATAAATTTTAAATTCATCACCAAGCAACTCAGCCAAATTCTGGCGCATATCCTCTTCATCTTCAACAACTAAAACTGTGGGGGTGAGATTGTGTCTTATATTATCATCCATATATAGAAATTATAGGTTTATAAGAGGTAGATGTCAATTTTATTCGTATTTTGTAAAAAGGGTCCTTGCCCTTCTTAATAAGTTCCAATCAGGAGATTTGCTCCTATCGCTTAAAAGCCTAACTTCTCCTTCTAATGCCCCAAGCTCAAGAGTATCTTCTCCATCTAATGCTTTTGTCCATAGAGCAGCAAGATCTCTTTCTAGTCCAAACAAAACCTCTTCATCAATATTTTTTATATCAAAAACTTCCTCAAGCTGATATCTTTTCCTAACCCACTGTGCCAGCTCTGTTTGTCCTGAATCTATCACCCTAGCAAACATTGCTTTGACTTCAGGAAGATAATTAATTTTCGGTATAGGATTTAAAACCATAATTTGATCGGCCTTGGCCAATCCTCTTTCCTGACATCCCCTTCTTACTAATCGAAGGTGAGTTGCAACACTATTAAATAAAGCAGGTAAAGATGTAATCGGTTCAAAAGGCCCTTCCACCGATTGTCTTAACATTCTAAGCTCTAATGTTGCCGATCTAAGTCTAACTCTCAAAAGATCAACTCCGCCTACTCCACGCATTACTCTTCTTGCTGTATTAATTCCTTTTTGCGCCATATCACAAAGGCACAACATTGCTAGTTTATCTGAAGGAAGCTTTGACCCGTTATCAATCCGTTTTGGAGAAGGGACCGATACTAAACTACTGTGAAAAATTGGATCACGAGAACTGTATATCGCAGTTCCAAGAGAACCACACCAGTAACAAATATCATTGTAAAGTTCCACACTAGTATATGTAGAAAATAACTTAAAACTCGGATGGCGTGCTGCCAATTGCAATAGTTGTAATTCTGTTTCAAGAAGAAGAATTCTAGGACTATCCGTAGCCCTACAAGCAGTTATGCTCCTCCTAAGATCCGCAAGTCTTACACCACCAATCTCTTTTGAAATAAATTGTGGGGCAATACTCTTATCACTAACCGTTAAGGTTGGTGATAATGCCTGATTTCTTCCAACTGCTCTTGTTGCTACTAACATCAGTATTATTTCGGATAGTTTTTAATAAAATTTCAGGTTAATTTATGTGAGCTCTAATTTGGCGAGCTATTCGAGCAATTTCTTGTGCTTTAGCTTTTGAAAGAGTATTCTTCGTCATTCTGATTTCATTTAATTCCCCTCTAAGTCGCCTACTCTCTCTATCCCTTCTCCCTCTCAATAATCCCATCAAGTATTTTTTAATCGCTATTAAATGAACATGTCTAAGAGCGCTTTTAACATTAGAATATTTTTTTGAACTCTCTTTGTCCAAATCATTCAACGGATTAGGACTCTCAGGATTCTTTTTCAATTCTTGGTGCAACCACAACCATGCCCCCCCCTCTTCTTTTCCCCAGTTAGCATCACCATTTTTCTTACCCTTACTCTTTTTCTTCTTCTTTGTTTTACCTGACAACTTATGTATTGTTGGTGAAGAGGTGAGGTCCTCGGTATAGTGCAAAACAGTAACCTTGTTTGCTTGATCACCAAATGCTTTTTCAAATTCCCTTAATGCATCGGGGTGGATCGCTGGTACGGTCAGACGATATATAACAGCTGGGGTTCTCTTCTCTCTTAATGCTTGAGCATATTTCCTTGCCTGAGACAAGAAAGAAAAAACTTCATCTTCTTCTCCGTTTACGACCCCACCATTCTGAAGCCATGCAAGGTTCATTTTTCTTTTTGTCTCAAACCAGGTTCCATCTTTCAAAACCCCATCAATTTCTATCTCAACTTCTTTCCGTTTTCTGGCTCCCTTACCAGTAACCCTTCCAGAAGAATCTACCTTTAATGGGACATAATCAATTGGACGGGGATGGGCATTTACTCTTACCAAAGGATTGCCTCCTGCCCTAAAACGCTCTGCTGCATCAGCCAGGCTGATAATCTCATGCATCCATCCAATAACCACCTTTCCTGGATTTTCTCCAGAAAATTTATCTTTTTCCATTTGGACAAATTCTTCTGCAGAATCGACGAAACCATTGACTGGAAAAAGTTCGTGGGTCGCTAATTCTAAGGCGGTCAAACGCACATCATCTTCGTCAACAACCTTTGTTTTAAGAACTGCCTCTTTTACTTCTTCGAAAACCTCTTCTGCTTTGGCTTTTTTGATCTCTCCCCTACGACGAGAATTTTCTGAGCGCTTTACTATCTTCGCACCCTCTAAAACCAATACCGGATCAGAATCAAGAACATCTCTATGACAATAAGTTAAAACCGCTGATGAATGTTCCCGATTAATGCCAGAAACAAAGAAAAAGTTATGAAGAAATTTGGCAAATTCTGGATTAACTCCATTTTCAGAAAGAATTCTAATTTCAATTCCATCAATGCTTGAATTTTTTAACAAATCAAGCTGTAACCACAAAAAGACAAAAAGATCTCCCAACTCCATTACACTCGCCCAACATTCCCCCTCATTATTTGTTAACCAAGGCATTCTTTCTTGATCAACTAAGATAATTGATGTCCCATCTCTATCACAAAAAGCTTCAGAAACCACTCTAGCAACTCTCCCACCACTTGATTTTGAAACCTCTTTTGCAGTAACAGAATAATTAAAAGCATAAGAACTCCCAAGGATAGTATCAAGTTTAGTTAGACCCTTTTTTCTTGTTTCTGCAATAGTTGCAATAAAAACTAACTGCATAATTGCTTTTGTGCTTTCCTGGCCAAACATTTTCGAAATTTTATCCAATCTTTCCTGAACCCCCCCAACTCCCATTCGATCCAAACTAACCGACGCATTTAACAGGGCCTCTTTTTGTGCCTGATCAGACAGGCCCATTGCTTCAACAGTTCCTCGAATAATAGCTGTTGAAGCCGATTCAACTTCTACCTTCTGGTCCGCCGAAAGAGGCAGAGTAGCTGGCGCATCAAGAACTTCGGTGGTACATAAATTGAGAGCGGGAATTTTGTCCTTAACTATATTAGCCCGCCTAGCCAAAAGAGACAAATTAATAACACAATTATTATAAATTGCCTCTAAAACAAAACTTGGGACTGTGTTGGAGGCAACAAACATTCTAAAAAGGGTTGCTTCGGACTGCACAAAATCAAATAAGGCCCGGTCTCTTGGTAAAGTCTTTTCCAAACGAATTGCTGCAATAGCCCCTAAAAGTTTTAGACTGCTTTCCCCAAGAAAATCATTATTAACATTGGGAAAGGAGACATCGGATTTTTTAGAAATTCTCTTTTTGGAGGGGGTTTTACTTTGTACTCGTCTTGAACCCATCGCATCTGATTTGGAAACTGTCACCAATCTAGACAAAGCATCGTTAAAAAGCTCTTCACTCGAATAAGTTGCAAAACAATGCATTCCCTCGTTTCTTTGTGCAATCTCTAAGAGGGCAATTTCGGCAGCAACAATATTCAATGTCATTCGTATTTGTGGTGTCATTGAAGAAGCAGAAAGAGTAGAAATCTCTTTGTATAGCTTAGAAAGTTGACGCAAATTTTGAGGACTGACTGCCTTGGCAATTTTTGCCGGAAATTGTGCCCCCTGTGCAAAAGTTTGTTGCGAAGATACCAAGTATCTTCCGCCCAATCTTATTGGATCAAATTTTATATATGAAGTTCCCATGACTTTCTATATATATATCGTCAATTTTGGGCTAAAATTTCACCTTTTATGCTATAATTTAGCTGTGATAAGACTAATAATTGCCCTAATATTCCTGCTTCTTACTGCCTCATCCTCCCTATCTATGGGAACAGTTCCCGAAACAAAAGTCATTGAAGGACCAATTAAGGTAGAATTTATCGGAATGTTTGGTCAACCAGGATCAAACGACGGACAGTTCTATTTTCCTCGAGCAATTGATGTTACTAAAGTCGGAGATATCTCAACTGAGCTTGGCAATGTCTTTGTTTGTGATACAAACAACAATAGAATACAACGACTAGATGCAAACGGAACTCCGGTTTACCAATTTGGAACCTTTGGCGAAGCCGATATGGAATTTAACGCCCCCAAAGGAATTGCAGTCGACTTCAACCACCTTATTTATGTCAGCGATACAGAAAACAACCGGATCCAAAAATTAGATATTTATGGAAACTTCCAAGGACAGTGGGGAAGCTTTGGATCAGCCCACGGACAATTTCAAAACCCACACGGTATTGCACTAGACTATTGGGGCAACATTTATGTAGCAGACACAGAAAACGACCGAATACAAAAATTTGACAGTAACGGAACTTTTGCTGAGAGTTTTGGTTCTTTTGGTATAGGCGGTGGATTTTTTAGTAAACCATTTGATGTTGCAGTAGACGATAGCCGCAATATTTATGTTGCAGATACTCATAATCATCGCGTTCAGGTGTTAGATGAATATGGACAACCAATTTTAAACCTTGGAGAAATGGGAACCAATCCGGGACAATTCGAATTTCCATCTTCAATTGCGGTTGATAAGTATCTAATGTACGTTGCCGATACCGGAAATAATCGGATTCAGATATTTAATAAACGGGGGGAGCTTCTATTAATTATAGGGCGAGGAGGAGCCAAACCCGGAGAGTTTATTACTCCGACCGGCATTGCCATCGGAGCAGACAAAGTACTATATATTGCAGATACTGGGAATCAACGGATTCAAAAATTCCGCATTAAATATTAGTCATTAAATGACCTCTTTTAAATATTATGTTGAGAAAATTATTTGTATTATTTTTTATATTCTTGCTGGTTTGTAGTGCAAATGCCACAAACTATTATGAGGGACAAGATTTCTCCATCAATTTTGGCCCTATCTACCCCCTAATTATTGGACAAGAAACAAATATAAATATAAAAACCGATCTTGCAACGGATCAAGTAACAATTGTTTTTGAAAACAAAAACCAAATCAAACTCAAAAAAAGCGGAAGCGGATGGTTAGGCAAATACAAAATAGCTAGCAATTTAAAATCGGGCTGGAAAAGCTTGGATCTCTATTTTGGCCAAAAGACCAGACTCGAAACAAACTGGTGGGAAAAATTATTAACACTTATAAAACTTGAAGTAAAACCTCGCTACAAGGAACAACTTATTAAAAGATCGATGAAAATTAGAATTGCAAAAGAGGAGGAGATTGAGCAAATAAGAAAAGAAGAACCCTCTTTTAATCCTCCACCAATGTTATTTCTTCCACCCTACGCATCGGCTGAGAGAATTGTGATAACGACGGAAGCCAAAAGCATTCCTGTAAAGATACGCCATGGCGTGTCTGCAATAAAAGACTTTCCGCTAAAGATAAAGGGAAGCAGAATTTTTGCTTTTACCTCAAAAAGTATGGAAGGAAGTAAAGAAGCCTATCTTCCTGGCACATCACGCGAAGAATCGTTACGCTTAAACGTTGCGGGAAATATAGATGGAACAGAAATTGACGCGAATTTTTTCTCAACGTCAAGCATATCGACAACTCAAGTCTCAACCAGGGAAGAAAACATTTCAATCTTACTAAAACGCGGGTCTTCCGAGGCCTATATGGGAGACTTTACCGCCAACTTTAGTGAAAATGAGTTTACAAAACTAAATCAGGTTTTATCCGGAATACGGGCCAAGGGAGATTATAAAAAATGGGGCTTTAAAGCAATTGCCTCCACCCCAAAAGGATTCCCAAAATTGAAAAGATTCTATGGTGACGGTACTCAAGGACCATATCGGCTAGATTTTACCCCGGTAGTTGTAGATAGCGAGCGGGTTTACATTGATAAGATTATCCAAAAAAGAGGAGATGACTATACAGTCGATTATAATGCCGGAACCATTACCTTTCGTAAAATTACCATTACAACTACCCAAATAATTGAAATATATTATGACTATCGAAAATCGGTCTACCAACACAACCTTTATGCTGCAAGATTCTATATTAAACCGACTCCACGCCTAAAAATCGGAACAACCTATATCAATGATTCGGACTCAACCACCAATGCTCAAAGCATTCAATCCCAAACCGGAACCAATCCGGTTGGACATCAGGTCATAGGACTAGATTCTAGCTTGCTTTTAGGGGATGGATTTAAAATAGATACAGAGGTAGCCCTATCCGACAAAAACCATAATTTGATATCAATCGGCACAAAAGAGACTGGAGCTGCCTATAAAATCAAAACTAGCGGACAGGTCGGAGCTTTTGGTTTTAAGACAAAATATAAAAAAATCAATCCAGGATTTGTTCCAATTGCTAAGGCCAATCCAAAAACCGATCTATTGGATTATGGTGCAATTCTTACCTTTAAGCCAAATCAAATTCTTTTCTCACAACTTGGCTACGACCATAATCGTTATAGCGAATCTAGCGTTAATTATAAAATTATAAACAGAAACTTTAAAAGTAGGCTTAATTTAAAAAGACTCCCATCTCTTGAATACACTTTGCTTGAATTTGAAAATAGTAACGACCCCGTTACAGGATCTGAAATCAGAAGGCTGACCACCACCAACAGATTAAGATCTAATTACAAAAACTTTCGCTTCATTAATCTATCGGCAAAAACAGAGAAAGAGCGCCGCATAAACCGATCACCATCGGAAGAAGTAACAACCTATGATATTTTAGCTGTCGGGATTGCAACCAAGCCAAACCAAAAAGCAGTTACTGGAGCCTTTAATTTCGAATATAAAAGGACTCATGATCGCGACCCTCCCTACAGCACTAAGACCTATGATTTAAAACTCGGCACCAGCCCTAATTCCAAGTTCCTACTTTCTAGTTCCCTGCATTTTGTTGATGATAAAAGATTGGGAACATCAAATGTAACCGATTTAATCTACAAAGCACAACCGACAAAAGCTATCGGCTCAAACGGAAAATACACTATTCAATCGATTAACGAAACCTTTGGCTCTAGTGAGGCTAGAGTTAGCAAACAGACCGCATCAATAAAATTTGATCTTAGGCCGATTAAAACGGTGCGCCTGCGCTATTACTACAAACCAAACTTCACCCTGCTTGATAGCACCGGACAAAAGATTTACAACAACGAAAACCAACAGACTGAAATTCATTGGAATTTTTTAAGACAGGCAACCGTGGGATACACATTTAAAAATACCGATAATTTTACAATTGATAAGAGTGATTATCCAACTCTTTCAAGAAACCAAAGCACTCTAAATAGCAAAACTAATCTCTACACTTTAAAAGCAGCCCCATTAAGCTTCTTATCAACCGAATTTAATATAAACCAAGATAATTCAGTTGGAACCACCTTAACTTCTACAACCGGAGCACAAGCCGAATACAGAAAAGATAACACCGATATAAAAGAATATTCTGCAATAATAAAAACCTCTTTGACCCGAGCATTTGCGATTGATACCAAATATACTCACAAAACAACACTAAAAGGAACAAAAGAATCAATTAATGATCAAACTTCTACAATTGATCAAACCGGATTACTCAAGGGAATTTGGAATTTAAATTCTTCCTGGCGACTTTCAGCAGGGGGAGCATATACATTAAGCAGAAATTTTTTGAACAACACTAGAACCTATACCCTATCCCCTACTCTTGGCTTTATTTATAGATACAAAAATATTTGGCGAGTTGATGGAGAATATACTTATTCCCGCTCTTATTCCGCAATTCGCTCGAGCGGACACAAATTTTCTCTAAAGGGTAAATATACTCTTTCTAAATATGTAGATTTAAGCCTGCGTTACGATCGCCAGACCTCAAGTTACCCTTATTATCGAACCACCGATATTGCCGGCATTGTTGAAATTAGCATGTAAGCTGATATAATGCTGGAATGTTAGTTTTAGGAATTGATCCAGGAATTGCTTGTACTGGTTTTGGCTTGGTAGAAGAATGTGACAAAGGAAACTGTCTACTTGATTATGGATGTATTGTTACCGACAAAAGCCAAAAACCAGAAGAGCGCTTGGCCGCACTATATCAAGAAATGGCTCTATTGGTTAAGAAGAGCGAGCCAGATCAAATAGCAATTGAGAAGCTATTTTTTGCAAAAAATGTTCGAACCGCTATGAAGGTAAGCCAAGCACGGGGAGTTTTGTTATTGGCGTCTTCCGAAGCCGCGGTTCCAATTGTAGAATATACCCCACTTGAAATAAAGATAGCCCTAACCGGCTATGGCAGAGCAGATAAGAAACAGATACAACAGATGGTAAAAACATTACTTAATTTAAAAGAAGTCCCAAAACCAGATGATGCAGCAGACGCCTTAGCTATTGCCATCTGCCATCTAAATTCTTACAAAATAAAATCCCTGGAGAAAGAAAATGATTTTTCACATTGATGGTAAATTAAGTAGTATTGAAAAAGGTTTTGTTGTAATTGAGGTTGCTGGAATTGGCTATCAGGTTAATATTCCAAATAATGTATTTGAACGTTTGCCCTCATTACAATCGGAAATAAAAGTCTTCACCTACCAAGTAATTAAAGAAGACTCTAATTCTATCTATGGTTTTCTAAGCAAGGACGAAAGACGCCTCTTTGCAATGCTAATTACTGTTTCTGGGGTTGGGCCCAAGGCCGCCCTATCCGTTATGTCTGGTTTACCAATTGAGAATATAACTGGAGCAATAGTTAAAGGAAATGCGGAGGTTCTATCCTCTGCTCCTGGGGTTGGGAAAAAGACAGCACAAAAAATCTGTATTGAGCTCAAAGAGAAAATCGCCAAAACACTGGGAGTTAAGGCATCTGAGATGCAACAATTTCTTCCGGAAGAAAAAGGACTAGTAAATGAGGCAGTTCAAGCACTAATGACACTTGGATATTCTCCGAAAGAAGCCCGCGATGCTATTTTTAAATGCGGAGTTGATCTCGACAAAGCTAGAAACATTGAGCAGATTATTAAAGCCTCGCTTAAAGGTCTAGTGTAAAATCGTCCGGATTCTCGGCACCCCCATGTCCATTCCCTTCATAAAACCCCTTTTTTGAACTGGCATGAAAATTGCTAGTAATTAATTAAAAATTAAAAATTTCCAAATTAAAAATATTGTATCGCCTTCGGCGATCCATTAAATTAATAAAAAAGGTGGTGAAGTAAACATGAAATACGATCTTCGAGATAGAACAAGTAACTTTGGGATAAGAATAGTAAAACTCATAAACAGTTTTCCCAGAAATACTTCGGGCTTCGTATTAGGAAAACAAATGATACGAGCTGGAACATCAGTTGGAGCAAACTGTGAAGAGGCAGATGCTGCTCAGAGCCCCAAGGACTTTCTACATAAGTTGTCATTATGTCTAAAAGAAGCAAAGGAAACAAGATATTGGCTAAACATAACTATCAAAACAAATATATTGCAAAGTGAAATAAGCTTGAAGGAAGCAAAATCCTTACTGCAAGAAGCTCATGAATTGGCTAGTATATTTGCATCAATAATAAATAAAAAGAAAGAAATTAAAAATTAACAAATTAAAAATTTTGGAGCTATTTATATAATATTGTGCCGAGCGAAGTCGAGGCACACATTGTTTTTAATTGGGATTTTTTAATTTTTTATTCTATTCTGTGCTAGTTTGATAACCCAGTATCTTAAACCAATTCTAATTTACCCAAAACAAATCTTTCAGCTTGTCGCATCAACTTACGATACCATTTTGTTTCTGAAGAAATAGGCTTAACCAGAATAGTGTGCATATACACATTATTTCCACCCCAAATATCCATAAAGAGTTGATCCCCTATCGCTGCGATTTGTGCCGGTTTTAGGCTTAGAATCTTCATTGCTTTTTTATAACCAGAAGAGAGCGGTTTATAAACCGTAGCTAAATATGGGACCTGTAATTCTTGAGCAATTTTTTGTACCCGTTTTGGATTAAAGTTATTAGAAAGCAAAAGGATGTTAAAGCCCTGGTCTTTTAGATCTTCAAAAAAATTATAAAGCAAGGGACTTAAGACCCCTTCCCGGCGAGGAAGGATAGTATCGTCAATATCAAATAAAAGTCCGATAATTCCTTTACATTTTAGCTCATCAAAGTCAATATTTTGGATGGAATCAAGGTATTCATCCGGTCGCAGGGCTTCTAAGTTAAACATATTATTTGGGTAATATCCCTTTAACCCAAGAAACAAATCTATCGGCATGTAAAACTACTGCCTCTGCATCATGTTTTGGAAAACACTTCCCTTCATATTCGATCAGATTTTTCTTGGCGATAAGACGACGAAGATGATTTACCGCTTCCTTTAGCCCCTCTTTATTAATTAGAGAAAGAGTAAGTCGAACAGCATCATCATGATTTTTACTAGAACTTCTAATTCCGTACAAACAAACCAATAATGCATCATTAGCAGAAATCCCTGCATGCACAGCATCAAGTCCAGCCGCATTCCAATTCTCTTTGTCTAAATTTTCTTGGGCTGACTTTAGGAAATCCAAAGCTTTTTTAAGAAAACTAATGTAAGTTGATTTATCTACATTTGTAGTCTGAAACTTAGGGTTCATAAACCAACTCCAAGATGGTCTTACCATACAAAACCAGAGCATCCTCTGCAATGTTTCTTATAAAATTATTTCCCTTTTTGTAGCGTTTCTTCAAATCGTTTCTTTTTAACAAAACAGGAGAAAGTCCATTGCCAAATTTTTTCGATATTTCAAAATTCAGATCGTCCATTCTTTTTTCGGTCTTTTCAATCGAACAACTCTGAGAAAGAACTATTAATAAATCTATGTCGCTATCATCCCTCTCTTTTCCTTTTGCCACGCTCCCAAAAAGAATAATACTTAAAACACCAAAAGTTTTTTTCTTAATTTTACCAACAATTAATTTAAGAAGTGACTTTTCAATAACAAACAGCGGGATCAAGCCTTTTTCAACCAAAATATTATTCCTATTTAACTTATAAAGCTTGGATCTCCCGCTTTTACGCATTAAAACAATGCCCGAACTAAAAAGAGAAAGCAGGGAATGGTGCACAATTCGCTGAGCAAGTTTTGTTGATCGGGCAATTTCTCGGCCCGTAAGCTCAAGTGTGTTGTCAGCCAATACTCTGAGCACTCTTAACTTTGATTTTTGTCCTAATATACTATCTAATGTTTGATGGTATTTCATTGGCTACTTTTGTAGCCATATGGCTACTTTTGTAGCCATTATACACACCCAAACAAACCCCTGTCAAGCAAAAAAAGGGGTGACGAGCCTGTTAATCGCCACCCCATGATTATCTAATCTATTTACTTGCTGTAAGCCATAGAAGCTAAAGCATTAAATGTATCACGACTCAAAAGCCCACTTGTACGACCTTGAACATATTGTCTGTCAACCTCTAGTGGTGCACCATCCCACCTCTTCAATCCCCTTACTCTTCTTGCCTCAGTTGCTTTACTCCAATATAGACTCTGTCCATTTTTTCTTAAATAAGATGCAAACCTCTTAAAGTTAACTCCGCGAGATCTAATACGATTAAAATCAGGAAGTCTATTTACATAAAAGAGTTTACGTGCTCCTACAACTCTCCCTTCAAAATATGCCCTAACCAAAACTTTGTTTGGATTATCTGGCATTCCAAGTCTCTTCATATGCTTCCAGGTAGAATTAATCTGTTTATGAGCATCTAAGAACTTAGCTACTCCTTTATTTTTCTTTCTCTGAATCATCTCCCATCTTGCAGCAGTATAAGCATTTTGGAATTTTGCTCCAGAAAGTCTGCGAGAAGATCTTGGAATTCTTCGGAGAACCGCTCTCTCGTCTTTAATGCTTTGAGATATATCCTTTATATATTTTTTTGTCTTTGCATAAGAACGTCTTACCGGTTTAACCAATATCTGAACCACTTTTCTAACAATTTGAGATTGAACTTCATCCATGCTTCCTGGTTCAATTGAAAAAGTTTGTTCAACTCCCGCAATTCTTACTGCAACTTTATTTTCCCCTAGCAACTTAACCAATCCTCTTTCACCAGAAAGAGTAAAAACTCCATCTGCTCCTTTAAAATCAAAATAAACTTTTGGATTTCTTAGCGAAGAAATCAGCTTTCTCATTTTAGCCATTTTTTGTCTTGCTTTTCTCTGTTCAGCACGAAGAGAAACAAGATAGGCCCTAAATCCTCTAGCATTATAGATTTTTTGAGATGTCAAAAATCTCTTACATCCTTTTGCGACCCTCGCTTTTTGAGTGGCAACTCGTTTCTGATAAAGATCATAGGCTTTGTTAGTATCAACATACGCCTTATAAAGAGCCTGCATTTCCTTAGTAAAGTATCCAACTAATTGACTTTCAAACCCTTTTCTATCAAAAACATGTTCTCTTCCCTGCTCTGGTCTATATTTATAACGAAATTGGAATGCCCCATTAGTTGCAGAATTAAATTCTGGTTTTGCCCATGCTGTATCCTCTAATACCACATGCCCTTGTCTTCTTAATCTGGCTTTAAATCTTTTCATTCCTGATACCAAGACTCTTCTGAAGAAAGCTCTTCTCTTTTCATCCATCTTTTCCTTCAAACTATTGTCAACAAAAACACCAACAACTTTCTGCATTGCTCCTTTTTCTACCTTTCCACAAAGATCTTGCATTGCTTTTGTTGCTCTTTCAATTGCTGTTGGATCCTTAATCGAATATAAATGCTTTAATGAGCGAATCCCTGTCCTCTTAACTAAATCTTCAGCAACGGATCCCTTTAGGAGTCCAACATCTTTTAATGCTAATGCGACCTCCAAAGCAAACCTTGGATTGTTTTTCAATACTGCTCTAAAACTAGAAACCCTGACAACATCGGCTTGAGTCTCTGAACGTGCCCAGTGAACAACTGGCTTTCCCTGCGCAGCCTGAGCTAAGGATATATCATAATATCTAGTTTCAGTTGAAGCATTCTGTAAAGGAGTTGACTCAAGAACAGATGCTGCTGTTCCAAGAACCGGAATTGCTTTCAACCCTACTCTTTTCAAAAATGTTTTTCCAAACAATTTTGCTGCCGCAACAATGGAGGTAAGGTCCATTCCAACTTCTAGGGCCATTCCTAAAGTTCCCATATCATTCATATCTTTATTAAAACCAAGTTTTAATCCTTTGTTGACCCAATGTGATGGAGAAATCCCCTTAAATATCCATGAGGCTGGTTTTCCAATTGCATAGAGTGGAATTTGTCCATATGTTCTAATTCCCCAGGTATCATTCTGCCAAACAATTTGAGCAGACTCAGCAGTTAAATGAGAAACAATAACAGCAGCTGCTAAAGATAAGAGTTTTGCTCTTCCTGGAAGTTTATTTCCATAAGTTTTTGCAAAATGAGCTCCAACCTTATGAGATGTGTATAAGAATGGAACCAATCCATAAGCCCCAATAAATAGATTTGCTGGAATATCAGCATCTTTACCATGAACCAAAGGATGGACAACAGAATCATAAGCAATAACAAGATTTGCTGCTGTATGAGCATTGATCTTCATCATTTTTGATAAGAAGATTTTCTTCCCTTCAAAAACCCCCCAGTGTAATGAAGTTTGATACCCTTCTTTTAAAACTGCTCCAAGACTTACCTGGGATCCTTTCGCAACTTGTTTCAATAGTCCCCCCAATAAACCAGCAACTAAACCAGAACCCATACCAGTTACTGGAGAATAAGAAGAATAAAGTGCTCTGCGGAAACTATAACGAACTTTCTGTCCTGTAGTTAAATTATTCATTGGAAATTCAGCTTTAAAGTTTGAAAGGTTAAAATCATTAATTGTTCTAGCATTTTGCTCGTGCAATAATCTGTATTGATCGATTGGGCTTTCAATCCCTCGTTCTCTACACAAAGTGTAAAATTCTGCTTCAGAAATTCCACGGCTTTCAAGTTCTACTTTAACTAAGTGTCCAGCTCTCTCTAAGGTTGCAAGCTCTAATGCTCTTTCTTGTACCTCAAGTTGAACCTGAGGATCTTCTAATAGCTTTGTTCCAAAAACTGATCTGTGTCGAGCTAAAACTTCTTCAGCAGCACGTTGTTGTAAAGCTTCAAGATTTGTTTCTTGTGCTACTCCCTGACTCATAATCTTTCTAAGTAATCCTTCTCTTCTTAGGGTATCAATTACTCTTGATGCATCAGGAACCTTACCATCTAATAAGGCAAATAATTGTTTGCGTGCTGCAATATAATCTTCATGAGTTGGATCAAGTGTTAACTTCTCTAAAGTAGCCTTATCAGCTTTAACTCCAGGAACAACTTCAACAAACCTGGTATGTTCATACATTCTTTCTTCTAAAGGAACATCTGTTGGAACACTTTCAGGATTAAGTGCTGGATCAATTAAGCTTGATAACACCCTACTTGCTGCCTTACTTGGATCAAGGGTTGGATTTGCTTTTCCAACTGCCTCTCCAATTCTAACCATTGCTTCTCTTCCTGAATGAGCTTCAAGCACATCAGAAACTCTAATATCAATTGTTAGCTCACTTTCACCAACCTTAAT
Source organism: uncultured bacterium (assembly GCA_964421245.1). Classification (GTDB taxonomy): domain Bacteria; phylum Margulisbacteria; class WOR-1; order XYC2-FULL-46-14; family XYC2-FULL-46-14; genus CAYQVW01. The sequence continues at coordinate 34,716 of CAYQVW010000002.1, forward strand.
AGTTCTTTGAATAGTTGATTTACCTGCTTCTTTGGCTTGTCTTGCAGCCTCAAGTAATTCCTTACTTTCTATTTCCTTTTGTACTGCTTTTATTTGTTCACCGTTTTCATCCATAGGAACTGGTTTTCCATTTACCTCCATTGTTGCTGTTGCTCCAGAATCAACTAAGATTGCCATCTCAGCTTGGTGTCCTCTGCGGAAAGCACGCGCATCTTCAGTAGTAACTCCAGAAAGGCTAACCCTTTCATTTCCTACTATTCTAACTCTCTGCCCTTCTTTTAATGATAATCCTTCAAGATGAGTATTCATTTCATACTCTGAATTAAAATCTGCAGTTCTTACTGTAACCGTTGGAGCAGTTGAAGAGGCCTGAGGAACCATTCTAGTAGGAGCAGTATGCCCATCCACAAGGTTTCTTAAGGTCCAAACTCTAGCTCCTGCTCCAGGTCCTGCAACTGCATCAATATGTGCTGGATTTTGTCCGTCATGAGTCGATCCAATTTGTAAACTACCATCTGGAGCTGCAATATAATCTCTAACACAAACCCTACTCTTTGCATCAATAAAAAGATATTGATTTCCCTGTCCCTCTACTATCATTCCATTCATTCGTCTTAAATGAATTAATGGAGTTCCATCTGTCCCTCTAGTAATAATAACTGCATATCTGGTACCATCATAATTTTCTGGAATCGCTCTAAGCACGGTATCAACATCTGCTGTAGAACCAAAAACAACTCCACGTCTAGCATCGAAAAATCTAACTCCACGAGCATGCATCTCTCTTGCAAAAGCATCTATTGGTCCAGATCCCAAAGTAGTGCTTATACGACCAACTTTTATTACTTCTCCCCTTCTTCCTCTAGGTTTTGTTAAGATAGCTTTTGGATCAACTTTTCTAGCTTCTGGTGGTCTAACTTCTGCTGGTTTAGAAGCAGGAGTAGGTTCTGGAGCCCTAGGAGCTTTTGGTCTTTCCGGTGTATATTCTTCAGGAAGATCAACATCTAGTGTTAAATCAATATTTAATTTTCTTGGGAATAGCTTAAATTCTCTTTCAAAGGCTTCGAGTATTCTACGCCCCATACCGGTTCTAAGTCCGGCAAAAAGCCCTTCAACTTCACGATCAACCATAGCTTGAGCATCTACTTTTCTCCCTTTCGGAGTATAGATATCACTCATTTCTGCAACTGCATGTCTTGCTCCTGAACGGAAAGCTTCTCTAGCTTCTTCAAACCAAGTTCTAAACTGCTGATGAAAAGCTCCACCTGTATTACCAAAAGCTATTCCTGCAAATTTTGCACCATCAAAACGAGAAAAAAGTGCAACAGTGATTCCTCTTGAAATTCTTCTCTGTAAGGCAGCAGCATCACTTCCTTCTGCTGGCCAATTAATGTTTAACCTTTTTCCGAAAAGCACCTCAAGTTCATGTTCGACAGCAGCTCTTCTCTTTTCATATGTATCATTTTCTGGATTATTAAATGAGCGAGCAACAACAAAGTTAACATACTCAGAGACTAGTCTTCTAAAAACCTGGATCGGACTAACTCTACCAGAACCATTAACCATAAATGATTGTCCAACTGTATCAAACCAATTATAATAATCTCTAAACTGGTTCATACTCCAAAGAGTTTGTTCTGCCTGAGCTAATCCTTGTTGACTTGCTATTTGTCGTCCTACTTGAAGTTTTGCATCAAGCACCTGTCTCTCTGGCATATTGAAGTCAGGTCTTCTCATTTGAGACTGTAGCTCTTGATCATATTGAAAAGCTGCTTCATCAAGAGAATATACTGGTCGGAGTTCAGCATTATCAGTATCACGAGCAAAGCGCTCATGTGCCTGTTTAACTGACCAAGATTCTGTTCCAGCTCCAGCTAAAAATGCAACAACCTTAGTTGCTCCTTGTTGAACACGAATATCATCTGCACGGTTAAATGTTCCAAGAGTAATAGTATTTGGATTACCTGCAGTATCCACAACCCTCTGCCTTCGAGCAACACTATCATTCTCGTGGGTTAATAAGGTTACTTGTTTAGCTAGAGTAGGCAAACGTGACTCAATCATTCTCCCTAAAGCAGAATCACCAAATAATTGGACTACAATTGGTTCAGTTGACCTTGTTCTTAAAGCAATTATTTCTCTCGCAATATAATCTGCCTTGGCTTCACGATTTTTATGATAAACAGTTTCATTCATCTCAATCGTACTAATTGATAATTTAACAGATTGTCCTTGGATAGATCTCCTTCTCCCATTGTATGCCTGAGCTAATGCAACTTGAGCCCTATTGCTTGGATCTACTATTATCTTAATAGGTGAACTTGTTCTTCCACGAATACTAAGCTGAGCATCAAGTTCAGTTAATCTTCTCTCTAAATATTGTTGATCAGTTTCTCCCTGAGTTCTTGATTTAGCATCAGTTAGGTCAATACGAGGGACGTTTTCTGTCTGAGTAAAAATCTTAATACCTAGTTTTCTACAAAAGTCTAAAACTGTTGGATCATTCATTGTTCCAGAAATAAATACAACATTTCCACCTCTTACATCAAAACGATTCAAAAACTCAAGAGAAGTATCACTTTGCACTGCAACTGTATCTTTTCTTATCTTAAATCCACATACTGCCTCAAGTGCTTGGTGTTGTCCGTCTTCAAAACGGTTATCAATCATTAATCGATCGAGTTCTTGATCAATAATAAAAATTCTTTTACCAACATAATCACAATAAACCTGACCATTTTGTATATATCTTAATGCTTCTAAACATCTAATGATCTTTTTACGCATTGCCTCGTTAAGTCCCTTTGTGCGTACAAACTCGAGTCCTTCTTCTGTAAACTGAACTCCTCTACTCCCGAATTCCCACATTCCACCTGGAGTTTTCCAAAAACTTTTTGCATAAGCAGCGGCTCTACCCCATCTATTAGCTTCTACTACTCCCTCCAATCCTCCAGCTCCTTCACTAATAATTAGTGGGGTTCTAGACATTGTAACTAAAAGATAATCACCCTCATCTCCAACAATTGAACGCTTAAAACTAATAGGAATATTCTCATTAAGTGGCAAAGAACGGTTAGCTAAGTTAACAAACATTAAATCATGCAAAGAGGTATAAACAACATCAGCCTGGAAAGCTCTTCTTAATGAACCAAGGCTTCCACCCTGTAAGCCTTTATTTGTTCCTGTTGATATACCAAACTGCTTAAAATATATTTCTGCTTCAGCATGATCTCGAAGTGCATAATCTTTATGTGTTCCTAAAACATAAACCTTTTCACCATTTAATACACGTAAAATTGATATTCCAGCAGCAATAACAGTCTTACCGCCACCACACTCTTTTTGAGAAGATCTTCCGTCACGACCGGAAATAATTGTATCCAATTGAGGAGGACTTAAATCAATTCCTTTTATTAGTCTTACCTGAACTTTATAATTTGCTAGAGCATTTCCTTCTCTACCATTGACTCCAGTCCTTTCAATAAGAGCTACAGCATCTGCCCTTATTTCTGCTTCTAACCCCTTAATTTCTTTGAGCAGTCTTTTCTTTTCTCCCTTTGTAGCAGAGGCTAATTCTCCTCTGAGGGTTGAAACCTTAGCTCTTTTAGCATCTATTGCTTCTATATCCAACCTATTTGCTCTAAAATAAGCATCAAATTCCCTGTTAACCTCTACAATTTCAGCTTCTTTAGCTCTTTCATATCTTGCCTCTTCTGCAGGATCAGTAGCAGAAGAACCTGAAGTTGTATTTGTTGTTGGATCCATATTTAATCTAGTTGGAACAAACGATCCTGCTTCCGATATGCTCTTTTCAACTGCACCAACCACTGCTTCCGAAGTATATGCAAAGAGATTTTCTCTTCCGATTCTAACCTCTAGTTTCATTTCACTATCTTCACCACGATAAACAACAGGAGAGAATGCATTCCCATCAACTATTCTTACTCTTCCAACCCTAAGGCTTTCTACCTTCTCCCCGCCTTTCCCATTATCTAAAGTAACAGCATATCTTGAAGGTAAAAGCTTGACAATTCTTTTTAATCTGCCTTTATAAAGTGCGAAACGTTTATCAGCTCTGCGATCCATTCTAACTTTGTTATCAGTATCAATTGTGAAGACAGCCTGTCGGCTTAAGTTTAAATCTGGAAGTGGGTTCTTGTAATCACCATAAAAACCTCTTAAAACACTTGCTGGAATTCTTCCTGAAACCCCAAGATCTCTTCTAACCTGATCTGCATATCTCCCTTTTTCATATGCATTGAATGGAGACAATGGACGGTTAAGCCCAACTGTTGCAATAGTTCGAACAGCCCCCCAAAATTTACCACTATAATACAAAGTAAATATTTTCTTAGCTGGGGAAACAACCCCTCTATGAGCTAGCTCACCGGTTGTACCTACAACTCTGCGTAATACTGGAACACGGTTAATTTTCCTTAATGCAGATGATCCAACAGCTTTTAATCTACTTGCAACTGGAGAATTATCCCAATTAGTTAGATGGTGCCAGCCTTTTTCACCAGCTCCGGCTAATCTTTCTAAAACACCCAACCTTCGTTCACATTCAGCCTGTAAATCTTTTTCTTGTTTTGCAGCAGCTTTGTTTGCTCTTACTTTCTCAATCTTTCCATCTACTACTTGAAATAGTGGTTTAAAGGCCCAAACTAACGGTTTTAAAGTGATTGGAACAGGAAGGTGGCCTGGGGTTTTCCCTCCCATCCATCTAAAAATTCCTTTACCAATAGCGTAATCTGTATATGTAACAAGCATTCCCCACATTCCCCAGAACAACATACTTGCAGCATGAGAAGCAGTAGCAAGACTGAAAATATCCTCATCCCCATTCATAATCTTTTGAAAATGTAGTTTAATGTTTCTATAAGCAATTCTTGGATCTAGCATATATTTAGTAATTCCCCACCACAATCCCGCAACCGTAAAGATCAATCCAGTTTTGCCCTCTTGTTCTTTACTTCCAAAAAGCTCTTTACTTCCTTTTATAGCACCATCAGTTTTTTGCCACATCTTATGGGCACTAATTTCGCCTAATAATTTATTAACCTTCGCCTTGTCTCCAGCAGCGTGTGCTGCTCTAAGCTCTCGAGCTAATTTAGGGCCATAGTAAATTTCTTCTGCCCGATCCAAATCACCAGCTTCAACCGCAGACCTAAATTCATTCATCATCTTATAGGTTTGATAGATAGATTTGCTGAGATGATAAGCAGTCTTACCCCCCCTATGCACTAATTGTGCACCAAGTTGGCTAATCCATAACGGAACAACGTAGATTGGAGCAGGCCCTTCAAGCAAATCAAGTCCAGGAACTGATGTCTTTAAAGGAATGGATTCATTAAAACTTGAATCTTCATATGACTTAAAACTTACCTTGTGAGTGGTTGGATAATGTCTTTGTAATGATTTTTGTAAAGCAACCCCTAAAGGACGATCACTTTTTGGGGTGGCCCTAAAGAGATCCATTAGGCGCCAAGAATCCAATACTAACTGTCCAATATTTTTTCTGTCAGAATCTTCCTCTTTTTCTGGTTGATATAATTCAAAAGGAGATGCTGGAGATTTTATTGCTCTTTTTAATACAACTTTTCCATCTTTTATTTTTAATCCTTTTAATTCTCCTGAAGTAATTAATTTTTTTGCCTCAGCTAAAACATATCCATTGGAATTTACCCTTACCAACAATTTACCAACAAAATTATCTAGTTTAGCTACATCAGAAGGCTTAACCTTATTTGATTTTGCAATAATTTGCTTCAAGTTACCACTAAAAACGGAAACATAAGCCTGAGTAGGATCATTGTATTCTTGCAAAATTAGAAAGTGCATAAAAGGAGAGATAACAACACGTGGCTGATCACCTAAGTTATTATTACTCATCTGAGCCAGTTTATTCAAAAAGACTGATGAGGTTGAAAAAGGATCATTATCTCCATTTATGTTTACTCGTCCAGTATCAGTTGCTAGAGCTGCTGCTGCAACAAGCAGGGTAACATATCCCGGCAACACCCTACTAACAGCAGCAACTGCATTAACTTCCGCTTTAACACTAAAATTAACCTCATAAAGTAGTTTTGCTAAAGCCATCTTCGCTACTTGGACCCGAATAGAATCAGATGGTTGCGGGGTTAAAGTGTCCCACCTTTTCCCTGTAGATAATTTTAAAGTTTTTTCAATAAATGCCAGTGGATCTTCGTTATATTCCTTAATAAGATCATGCCCAACAGAGTCAGCTATCCCTCTTTGAAGACCGAATGGCATTGCCCATTCCAATACTCCCAAACAATTTGTAGCTGTATTATGTATTTTATGAGCATCTGATTTAAAGTGATTCCAAAACCACCAAGTAATAGCTCCACCACCATATTGATCAAGTAGTCCTTGAAGTTTCTCTTGATTAGCAGCCAAACGATCCATATAAGTAATTTTATTAGCATTCCCTTTAGCTGATTTTAATTGATGACGTAAGGTCGCTCTCTCTGCAAAAGCGGCTTTAAAATGAGATTGAATTTTTGGGAATTGCTTTTGAGCATATCGAGCTTTTAAAGTTGCTATCTGCTGTTGAACCTCACGTCCACCAAAGTTTACAGAAACACGTTCTGTCTGGGCAACTCCACCACCACCAGTTAATGCATCATAAACAACTGCACTTCTGTCTAATTCTTTTGGAACTGGACGATGAACTGTTAACGAAAATCCAATCCTTCTAAGAATTGCAACAGCAGGTTCATTTCCTGTTAAAGTATAGACAACTTCTTTTCCTTGAAGCAACTTATCACCGTAGGCCTCTAGAACTCCTGCTTCCTTAGCAGATATTCTTCCAGCATTATAGGTAACCTTTCTTCTTCCCTTCGCACTTTTAAGAGCAGCTGTAACTCCAGCCTCTCCCTTACCCCAAAATGTTTTTGGATATAATGCCAAAAGAGCTGCTTTAGCTTTTGGATCAGTTAACTTTCCACAAATATCAGGAATCTGTGCATAATCAACTCTAGTTAACTTCTTTCCTCCAACGATCTTTCTTAAAACGGCTAATTCTACCGGATCAAATCTCTTCGCATTGCTTCCTCGTTGTTCATCAATTAATGCTAAACTTGCACTTGTACTTAGATTAGCAATCTTTATTTCAGAAGGCCCAAGCCTATCAGCAACAGTCTTAACATCTTGCCCTGTTAAAGTTGCTTCTCCCAAATTAGAAACAGTTCCCCCTAATCCATCAACAACATGCTTAATCCCTTTAATAAAACTCTTTGAAGGAATTTCTGAGAAAGTACAATCTACCTTATCCCCATCAAGTTCCTTCTGGCCATGAGTATCAATCAATATTTTTGGAGCTGAGCTAATCCCCTCAAGCAATACGGCAGCCCGTCTATCATAAGCCTTTGCTGTTTGCGAAACTACAGTTAATACAAACTCTTTCTTATAATCTTTACCAAAACAAAATTTAACAGGAACACCCGCTTTAAGATCAGCCTTAACATTTTTTACTAATATCTGTTGAACAATCTGATATTTGATAGCTTCTTTCCGAGTAAATTTTTGACCTTTTTCTAAAAGATAATAATATCCTTCAAATTTTGCCCGTAATAATTTGGCTAAGGCTGGCTTGGATGTATCAAGAGATTTAATGGTTTTAACTACTTTATGAGCGACCAGTACAGCCTTACTCCATCCATCTAGGCTAAAATCTTTATTTTTCCCAAGAGACATAAGCAATTGAAAACTTAAAAACAATGCCCTCAAAAACAAACTACGGTCGTTAAGATTATCATAAGTATTTAAAGCTCTATTTATATTATTAAGAAGTTCAAGATAGATTCGGTTAGCTTCTTTTGGATCCATAGAAAGTTTCTCTGAAAGACTCTTAATTAGTTTTTCTCTAGATTGCATTTTTTGACGCTGGCTGGTTAATATCTGTTCAGAATGATCGTCATAGAACTTCTGCATGGAAGTATGGAACTCACCAGTGTATCCAGCCATTTGAAGCATATTTTGATTGTAAGTACGTTGGAAACCGGTAGATTCTAGATTAAGACCAGAAATTGAAGCTGGGTTAATAACTACAGTTGAAACAGCTTTTAGGTCTGGGTTGTATCCAAATTTATTTAAAGTAACAAATAAAGGGTCTCTTTTTGCTGGACGATATACTCGAACTTTTTCCCCACCCAAAAAGGCTATTTTATTTTCGGTTAAAGTTCCTACTCTATCAGAAGCAAAGGTATAGAACTTAACTATAAGCTTTCCTTCTGCTATAGCATTAAACCATCTCAAAAATTGAGCTCTATCTGCCGCATTTTTTATTGGGAGAAGTTTTAATAGTCTACTCTTACTTAGTAGAGCAACTGTGTCGGCTGAGATTTCTGAAATCGGAGGTTTTCCCTGTTTACTTAATTCTGCATTAATAATTTTTAGAAGCGAGGTAAAAGCGGTACGGACTTTTGATTCAAGATAAATGGTCTTTGATTTTGAATCGGTTGATACAGCAAAAGCATGTCGCCCTTTGCCAAATTTCTGCACGGAGATCTTTTTGGCATCTAGCTTTACCAATCTTGGAAAGCGGTCATTTAATGACTCAATCCCCATTGTTACCTCCTTTAAAATGAAAAAAGCACGTACCTGTTACAACGTGCTTTATTTAGAATTTCCTAATTTACAGGCAAAATTAGTTAACTCTTTCTATAATATATATCGTAATAAAGGATGAATAACTTGCATGAAAAACAAGAAAAATACTATCAAAATTTAGCCTGTTTATAATAAATTTTAATGGTTATTATTTTGTTAATGAGCTAGCAGCAACCACTCCGGTCTCTTTGCCAACAACAATCTCGTACCAGGCGCCTTTTTTCCCAACAATCTCAACTACTGTTCCGGATTTCAACTTTCTAATCTTCGCTTTAGTCGTAGCATTCCTTAAAACTGTATCAAATTTAACAGTTGCTTTTCCAGTCAGTGGACCACCAGAACCACCAGCTCCTCCACCTGCACCAGGTCCTTTTGGCCCCCTAAGACCACTCGGTCGTTTTCCTCCACCCTTTCCCCACTCTGATTTAAAAGCATCGTATGCTTCTTTATCCGTTCCTTTTAAGTGTAGCTTAATCGCTTTACCAAGCCCCTTCTCTCTAATATTTCCAATAACTCTCTTAAACTGCATATACCCCATTGGTCCTAAATCATCTTTATTTTCCTCTAACCACTTATCTAATTTAGCAGCAAGAGCATCTTTTGGAGTTTTAGCCTTAAATCCTGCCTTAACTAATTTAACAAATTTATCAATTGCCGCAGCCATCTTTACCAATCTTTCTTTATTTGCTGGATGCCAATCCCTAGTAGGTATGTGGGTAGACATAGATTTTGGAGTACCCTTCCTATTAATTTCTCCGGTCCATTTTGTCATTAATTCTCTTTGTGCTTTTCCATATGGAACCTCTCCTCTTTGAAAATCGTCCGGAGTAATATCCAAGAAACTCCTAACTTCATCAGTAATTCCCTTAGTATCTAAAGGAACAACTTTAAATTTCTTCTCAATAGGATCATACTTTTGACCCTTAACGACCCCTTTTCTTAAGGCCGCAAATTTTGTTGCCTCAGATTGAGGAAGCTGTGAAAGAGGGAGTGCTAACAATGCTTCTATTGATTTATCAATTTTTCCAAAACCATCATAAACTGCCTTTGCTCCTGCCCTAAGTCCCCTTTTCGGCTCACCAATTGCAAGAGCCAAACGATCACTTGGTCCATCTTTAAAAACTAAAGCATCTTTCCTTCTTCTTAAATATGTACCATAATACGCCTTACGTGCTTCTCTTAGAGCTTCTTTATAGGCCACTCTAGCAGCACTCCAATTTTTGCTATCAACAGCAACTTTTGCACGAGTTAGCGCTTGATCAACTTTGTTAGAATCATATGGTGTTGATAGTGCCTTTATTTGAGCATCTATACTCCTTTTAATTTCAGGCCTATAACTTCCTTTCGGACCAAGCATCCTTCTTTCTTCCGGACTTACATTTGTTTTTGCACTTTTAGGATCCCAATTATTCCTTTGCATACGTTCAAGCGCTGTACCAAAAGCAAACTCCTCTCTCTTTTCTGGAGTTAATCCACCCTCCTCCTCTCCATCCACTACATCTCCCCCCTCTTCAACCTCATCCACTTCCGGCTCTTCCATCTCTCCACCAGCTAAATACGCCTTAACATTTTTAGCTGTAAAAGCTGCTAGTTTTTCCAACTTCCCCTTAATCCCAAAATAAGTATCCAATACACTTGGTGGAAGCTGCGCCAAACGAGATAAACCGACATATATGTCTTTCAAAACTACTAAGTCATAGGCGGTTAAAATAGGTCCTATTCCAGCAAATTTAGCATACTGAGCCATAGCGGCATTATGAGCTGGATTTGTTATCTTTCCCAAAAATCCAGAAAGAGTATTAACTCCGGCAAAATTACTATCTGCCCAAGCCAAGGCCTCTTTGGTCTCACTCTTTGGCACCATTTCATACCCTAGAACCTCTTTATCATTATAAATACTAGCTGCTTTGTGTAAGGCAGCATTTGGATTTTGATCATTAAGATGTCGTCTGCGAGCAAAATATTCAAGCGTTGCAAGATGATTTCTGATATCAGATATACTCCACTTTCCATCAGACGATCCATTGATATCAGAACCTCGATCAATTAAGTCAGTTAAAACTCCGGTAACTTTGCTACCAGCAGCTTTTAAATCACTTACTTTAACCTCTTTAGCATTTGGATCTATTTTTAATCCATAAAGTTTATTGAATAAACCGACAGTCTCCTGATCAGTCATTCCCTTAACAGAATAATCGTCCCAAATCCTATCTATTTTAGCTCTAGCCTTTTGATCACTTGCTTTTGCAGCCACTGCTTTCCAATCTACTGCATCAGGAAGAATTTTTCCATCTTTGACAGTATAACGATAGTCTCCAGAAGAGATCGTTACCTCTCTTCCTTTTGATGTAGCCTTCAAGTATTCTACCAATTCACCACTTGATACCTTCCCATCTCGAACAACACCAGCGGCCGAAGTATATTTCTCCCATGCAACATAAGTAAGGGAATAGTCATTACCATCTGGTCCTTTAACTTTTATTTTTATTGGATCGGTTTTACCAGATCCTGCAATATCTGCTGCCAAAAAGTTTAACTGATCCCCTGAATATGGAGGAGTCGGTCTTACTTCCTTTGGAACAGAGGCTAAATCTACTGGATCAACATCAGTTGTTACCTTTGCATATTTAGCCTTTGCTGCAGTAAAATCAGCTTTTAGATCTATTGTTGCCGGAAGCTTGTCAGAAGCTACTCTTGAATACGATTCAAGAATACGCTTTGGGAGATGATTGGTCCCACGAGTTTTATGTCCAGATCCTTCCCACCCAAAAACATCAGATAAAACTTTATTTAGTGCAACTGAAGTTGGGCTTCCAGTATTATCATTTATAACAACCGTTTTTGCATCAGAACTTAATTCAACAGTATAATCCCCAACTTTAATTTTAAGTTTAGGATTATCTTGTAGAAGTTTTGCAATCTGTTTAGCTTCAGCCTTATATCCTTTATTTCGATCAATACGAACTTTTACTCTAAGCTTAAGTCCTTTTATTTTACTTCGCTCAAGCATGGAAGCATAAAATCCTCTGGTATTAACAGACACCCTTCTCTTCCCTGTCCTTCGAAGCTCAGCCTTAGCTCGCCTAATCTCCGCCGGTTCAGCAGGTTTACACTTATTCTTTTTGGCAGGAAGACTAAAGCTTCCTCTCTTTGGATCATATTTATAACAACCTATTGCCATCCATTTTCTCCTATGCTTCGACTTCGCTCAGCATTTAAAAAAAATCATAATAACCCCTTAACAGGGGTCTACATTATATATATCGCATTAACTTGCACAAAACTTGCACGCCTTCGCCAATTTTTTTGGCTTCGGCGCACAGGCATGGAATTATACAGTTCCAGCAGTTTGTTCAAAAAATATCAATTGGCTCCTAACCTCTTGATGCTTTCCTTGCTTAAATAGACCTCTAAATATTTGTTCATAAGTTGCAGCATATTTATTGTAACCTCGGTCTCTTAACCTCACTAACCCATCTCTAACTCTTTTTCTAAGCCCCCTCGCTTCTTTTAGACTTCCTAGAGATTTTTCTATCAATGGTTTATAAACTGCATATTGAGCAATGTTCCTGTCCTTATTATTATAAACATTAGTCAAAATCGCTAATGCATTTTGAGGTTTACCCTGTTTTATTCTGATCCTAGCTACTAAATAGGCATACCCTGCATGATATTTTCCATTCAATTCTTTATATCCCTTAGAAGCAATTCTAGCCTGAGTATTTGCTTTTGTATATTCTTGTACATGATAGTATTGATAGGCATTTGTTGCTGCTATCTCAACATCACACTTTGCAACTAATTCTTTATCACCCAACTTAACTGCTATCTCTCTGGCTTCAGTAAGATAATGAAAACGATCTCCATATTCAACTGAATAGTGTAGAGTACTAACTTCAATTCCTTTTGCTCGAGCATATAAATCATTAGCTTTTAATTCAAGATGCATATCCTCGTTCAAGTCAATTGATATTTGTAAACTATTCAAAGCATCAATTGCTGTTTTACCCAACTCAACATCATAAGAGTCTTTATTGTTTAATGCATAAGCAATAGCTTTTCTAGCAAGAGCGAGATCCTTAAGGGGCATCTCTTTTGATCTAGTTGCTCTTTCAACTATTGCCCCAATCAGCTTAATTTCAACTGATAAACAATAGTATTCTGAGCCCTCCTTAATCTGCGCACGAAGAGCATATAGCGTTTCTATTAATTCAGGAAGGTTATCTACCTTATGTGCTCTGTGAGCCCTCTCAAGTAATTCTACGGTTTCTCTTTGTCTAACAACTAATGGTGTATCATTAGCTCTTGCCAAAGCAGCTTTTGCATCTAATACTGCTTCAAGCCCATTTTCAAGTTTCGCATCCAAAGCCTTATTATAGAAAATATGTGCTTCAGCCTGAAGAATTAATTCCTGAGCCTGTTCCAATCTCTCTTTTGCCCCAACCTCCTGACTATAAAGTGCTTCTTCCTTAATTTCTCTTGCAAAATCAATTGCTGCATCATATCTTTCTTCACTAAATTCCGCATAAACAATAGAAAAACGATAAATTATAGTAACTTCCAATTTTAACGCTACTACTCCTTTAGCACTTAATCCCTTATAAGAACCATCCTCAATCTTTGCTAAAATAGCTTTTGCTGCTATTCCTGCCTTGGCATAATCTTTTGCTTTATAATAAACATAGGCCTGAGCAAGATCCGCCACATCTTCTCTAGTATCAAACTTATCTGGTTTCGTCTCAACCTTAACAGCTCTTCTTGGAGGAGGAGCCTCTGGTTCAAATTGAAATTCTGGATAAGTAACCGGCTCTTCTTCAGCTTCTGGAGTATGAGCCTCTTTATGAACAGTAACTTTAGACATTTGAATAGTTAGGCCATCAGATGTAGTAGCTGTTGGAGTAGCCATAGCTTGTTTGATCACTACTGCTAACTGCTCTGCTGGTTTATTTGGAGCTAACCCATTCCCTACAAGTCTCCCTTGTAATACTGAAAGTTTTGCTAAAGCTTCTTTGTGTTTTCCTGCTTTAAAAAGACGTCGAGCCTCTTTAAGCTCCGCTGGTTCAGCCGCTGCCGGCTTATAAATCGCAACCCCTTTTATCTTGCCTATCTCTCCATATTTTGGAACCACGATATTCCTCCTAGCTCAAAGGCTATATATAATGTAGATCTCTCTACACAGATACTATCGGGATGGGGGGGAGAAAACTTGCATGGATTTAGAAAATAGGAATTAGGAAATAGGAACTAGTAAAGGGGAAGCAAAATTGTAGGAATTCTCGGCACCCCTCTTGGAAATTAGAAACTAGGAGATAGGAACTAGCTCTGCTAATTTTTACTATATTTACTCCATTTTTTTACCATTTTCTAGTTCCTAGTTTCTATTTCCTAACACGGGCATGGAAATTGCTACATATAACACAAAGGAGGAAGCAAAAAATGACAAAATACGGACCAATTAACAACTTTACTGACATCGGAGCCTATAAAATAGGAAAAGAAATAATTAAATTAACATATGGTATCACAGATAAACTTCCATCAGAAGAAAAATATGGATTAAGCTCTCAAATGAGAAGAGCTGCAGTTTCTTTCACTGCAAACATTGCAGAAGGATATGGAAGGTATCATTTTAAAGAAAATATACAATTTTGTCTTATTGGCAGAGGATCTATGTATGAATTGCAGGATCATATAATTTCATGTAAAGAAATCGGCTTTATAAAAAACGATGAGTTTCAAAATATTTTTACCTTAACAGAAAATGCACTAAAAGCCTTAAACGGGTACATAAGATTATTAAAAAGACTAAAATTAAAAATAAAGGAATAACAAACTAGTTCCTAATTTCTAGTCTCTAGTCCCTATTTCACAACCATAGTACCGATTCCGAAGTCAGTGAAAATCTCGAGGAGGAGTGCATGAGGAATTTGACCATCAATAATGTGAACTTTTTCGACCCCTCTTTTGAGGGCCATCAAACTGCTTTTTACTTTTGGTATCATTCCACCGCTTAAATCGCCGGATTTAATCATTTTATTAATCTTTTTTGTATTAACCTCCGAAATTAATTCTCCCTTCCTATTTAAAACACCCCTAACATCTGTCATAAGAATTAATTTAGAAGCACCAAGTTCAGCAGCAATTGCTGACGCCGCTCGATCTGCATTTATATTATAAACCTTACCACCTCTTCCAATTCCAATCGGCGCTAGAACCGGAATGTGCCCCTTTTTCATCCAACGACGTAAAAAACGATAACGAACGCCATCCACTTGGCCAACGAAGCCAAGATCAAGTCCTTTTGGCCAAAGCTTTTTGGCCTTTATTACCTTCCCCTTCTTCCCCCAAAACCCCCTAGCTTTTCCACCATTCTTTTTGATCAAGGAGACAATCTCCGCATTGACCTTCTTACCTAACACCTGCTGAACCGCTTGCATAGTGGCCTTATCTGTTACCCGTCTCCCATCGACAAATCTAGTCGGTATCTTCTTGCGTTTCAAATATTTGTTAATCGCCGGTCCCCCACCATGAACAATTACCGGATGCATTCCAATATATTTTAAAAGCACTGCATCACGCATAACAGATCGCTTGAGCTCTGGATCGGTCATCGCGGCTCCACCATACTTAATAACAATAACCTGGTCATGGAACTGAATTATGTATGGCAATGCCTCCATTACTGTCTTTGCTTTTCTAATCCTGTGTTTCATTAAGTGTGATACCTCGCATTAATTTTGACATAATCATATGATAAATCACAACCCCACGCTTCGGCAGAATGTTTACCGGCTTTTAAATTTATTCTAAAAATAATATCTTTTTTCTTAAAAACCTTACTAATTTGCTTCTTGCTAACATCAAGTCCAATTCCATTACGGGCTATTTGAAGCCCTTCTGCAAACACATCGACTTCGTTTGGATCAAAATTTACATCTGCAGCACCAATTGCAGCCACAATTCTACCCCAATTTAAATCTTTGCCAAAAACAGCTGCTTTAAATAAATCAGAATCAACCACCATCTTAGCAGCAAGACAAGCTTCTTTTGGACTGTGCGCCCCAACCACTTTAACGGTAATTAGTTTCGTGGCTCCTTCTCCATCCCTGGCAATTGCCTTAGCCAAATAAACACAAATATGTTCCAATGCCTTTTTGAACTTACTAATCCCTATCCCCTCTACCCTAACCCCTGACATCCCATTAGCCAAAGCAATCACGCAATCATTGGTGCTCATACAATTATCAACTGAAAGCATATTGAAGGAAAGGTCGGTTACTTGTTTAAGTAATTTTTGAAGAAGCTTTGAACTAATCAGAGCATCTGTAGTTATAAAGGCGTGCATTGTTGCCATGGTGGGAGCAATCATTCCCGAACCCTTTGCAATTCCAGAAATTGTATATTTCCCAACTTTAAGAGTAATCTCCTTTTCTACGGTATCGGTTGTTAAAATAGCATGGGCAGCATCGACTCCTCCATCTTTTGAAATGTGTTTTGCAATCTTATTAATTCCTGGAACAATTTTCTCCATTGGCAGCAAATTACCAATGGTTCCGGTAGATGTTACCAAAACAGATTTGCGCGGGACATGTAATGCTCTAGCCGCAACATCAATCATCTCCCAAGCATCGGTTATTCCTTGCTTGCCGGTCGCAGCATTTGCATTTCCAGAGTTTGCAATAATTGCTTGAGCAATCCCGGATTTTATCTGTTTTTGAGAAACAATTATTGGCGCCGCCTTAAATTTATTTGTTGTGAAGACAGCAGCAACCGAACATGGAACTTCTGAACAAACAACAGCCAGATCTTTTTTGCCAGATTTTTTTAAACCGACAGAAATACCCGCTGCCCTAAATCCTTTGGGCGAAGAGATTGATCCTTTTATTTTTTTCATGGATAAACAGCGAGCTTGTTCAAGCCATCTGTCTCATCAAATCCACACATTAGATTCATGTTTTGAACCGCCTGCCCTGCTGCTCCTTTTATTAGATTATCAATTACCGACATTACAATTACAGTATTAGTCGTTTCATTGTAAGCAACTGAAATATCACAATAATTTGTATTGCTAACATATTTTGTACAAGGCTCGGAATCTATGACCCTAACAAACGGCGCATCTTTATAGAATTTTTTATATAGTTCCATAATTTTTAATTTGTCATTTTTAATTTTTAATTTAGCATATATGGTAGCAAGTATTCCCCTGGTCATCGGCATTAAGTGGGGCACAAAAGTAACTTTGGCTCCCTGATCTCCTGATATCCTGATAACCTGATGCCCTATCTCCCCCATATGGCGGTGATTAGTAACCGCGTAAGGCATTACTCCCTCATTGCGCTCGCAAAATAGGGTGATCTGTTTTGCTCCACGCCCTGCTCCAGAGATTCCAGATTTTGCATCTATCATTATGCTTGTCAAATCAATAAGCTTGTTTTTAATAAGTGGAGCTAATCCTAAAATACTTGCTGTTGGATAACAGCCCGGGTTGCCAATTAATTGGGCTTTTTTAATTTTCTCTTTATAGAGCTCTGGAGAACCAAAAACCGCCATTTTAAAGGCCTCTTTGTCTGGATGTTCAAGTTGGTACCATTTTTTAAAAATAGCCTCATCATCAAAACGATAATCGGCTCCAAGGTCAACAACTTTCTTCCCTGCTTTAATTATCTTTGGAACATAATTTAGGGCTATCCCATGAGGAAGAGCTAAAAAGACCAAATCAATAGAGGATAAATTTTTATCCAAATCTTCTAAAACCAAACATTTCAAATTACATAATCCATTTAGCTGTGGGTATAATTCTGAAATACTCTTTCCCTTATGTGCTGGCTCAGACATCAACCATTTAACTTCAACCTGCACATGCTTCAAAAGAATCGATAATAAATTAACCCCCGCATACCCCCCTGCTCCAATTATTCCTACTTTTATCATTTGTATCTTTTCACCTCAAATTTAAATAATTCGACCGGATCCATTTCTGATATTCCGGCTTTCTGCCGACAGATTGCAATCTGCTGATCCGGAGTCTCTACCCCTTCCAAATCCGGCAAAAGCAATCCACGACGCAAACCAGATTTCACTATAATACCAAATTTTTTGGCATTTAGCTCCTTTTTTGATGGTATGGCAACCGGACTCGATAGCACATCTACCGAAATAACAAGATCGGCTAGTTCATCTTCTAAAACCGGATTAAAACGCGGATCACGAGTTGCCGCCTCTATTCCATTTCTTATTATCTCTTCAGCAACATTGCTGGTAGTTGGAGAAAAGGTGCCAATACACCCCCTAAGTTGTCCATGCTTTTTCAAAGAGACAAAAACTCCGGCTTTGCCTTTCATCTCTTCTGTCTGTTCTGACGGAATTGGAAGTATTTTCCTATTCTTCACATACTCTTCAATTGCTTTTCTTGCTAACTCAACTAATTTACTCATAACTGACCACCATATAGCCTACTCCAAATGGACCCTCATAAGATAAAAATTTGGGATTTAAGTTTGTCCCATCCAGGGATCCAAGCATAATTGCAATTGACCAAAGCGCATCCTGACCAGCCTCATCGGCTAGATCAGCTGGGAATTCAAGAATTCCCTTAATATCATTCTTACCAACTAATTCAACCAACTTCTTATCAAACTTAGCTCCCTCTGGACTAAATCCAGACGGGGCATTTTTAGTCAAACGATGAGACATGTCAGCCGAGGCAATTATTGCAACTTTTTTATTAAGTTTTTGTGCCACCCATTTTATCTTCTTACCAAACTCATAAAGTCTTTCTAATGGCAAAAATCCTATTGCGATTGGAAGAATCGGCAAATTTATTTTTTCTTGCATTGGATAATACAATGGAACGATAACGGCATGATCCAAAACTGTTTCGGGAGAACGCGAAGCCAACGATCCTGCTTCCTTTACTAATTCAATTGCAAATTCCGGCATTCCTTTTAATTGAAACCGAACTTGCGGTGCCCCAAAGTTCGCCAAGGATCCCTCAAAAACAGGATTAGTATAAACGGGAACACTTGAATTAGAAGCTGCCCCGTGGGGGGTAATGACTATAATACAGTCGAGCTCTTTTTCTATTTTTTTTAGTCTTTTTGAAACCAATTTAAGCGCATCTTGGCTTTTTTGGACTATTTTAATAGACTCTCTACCAACCTCTGGGATTAGTATTGGAGGATGCGGCATAATAGCTGCGTACTTAATCATTTATGCTATAATACCATTTGTGTTAAAAGTTACAATATCTGGAATACGAGGAATTGTAGACGAAAGCCTTACTGATGAGGTGGTTCAAAACTTTGCGCAGGCCTTTGGAACCTATTTGAATGGTGGAAAGGTTGTTGTAGGATCCGACACTCGTAAATCCGGTGAAAAAATCAAAAAGATCGTTTTAAAAGCGCTACAATCCTGTGGTTGTGAAGTTATCGACCTTGGGATTTCAACAACCCCAACAGTTGGAATATTAACAACACACTTTGGTGCTGCTGGCGGAATGGTTATCACCGCATCTCACAACCCTAATCCCTGGAACGGTTTAAAATTTATTGCTTCGGATGGTATTTTCTTAACTCCGAAAGAATTTGAAAAATTTGTTAAAATTTATGAGAGCAAAAGATTTATCAAGAAGAAACAAGGTAAAATATCTGCTTTCGCAGATGCAAACGAAGTTCATATTAAAAGGATCCGGAAGACAATTGACTTAGGCCTTATCCGGGAGCGTAAGTTTACGGTTGTACTTGATAGCTGCAATGGCGCAGGAAGCATAATAACTCCAAAACTATTGAAAGAGTTAGGAGTAAAGGTTATAGCAATAAACACCAAAATTGGCGTCGATTTTCCTCACGGTCCAGAACCAACTCCGGAAAACCTAAAAGAACTCTCAAAAGCAGTAATCAATAATAAAGCCGATATCGGCTTTGCTCAAGATCCAGACGCTGACCGCTTATCAATTGTGACAAATAAGGGAGAAGCAATTTCCGAAGAATATACCCTGGCAATTGCCGCAAAATATGTTTTATCAAAAAATGTAAGGACAGGTCGTGACCTGTCCGTTGTTGCAAATCTCTCAACCAGTAATCTATTAGATGATGTTGCAAAAGAATACGGGGCAAAAATTATAAGAACTAAAATCGGAGAAGTTCATGTAGCTTGTAAAATAAAATCATCTGGAGCACAAATTGGTGGCGAGGGAAACGGTGGAGTAATATATCCCAAAATCGGCTTTAATCGCGATAGCCTAGTCGGAATAGCCCTGATCTTAAGCTATCTTGCAGAAAGCAAAAAGAAGATTGATCAGATATTTACCGAACTACCAAAATACTATCTATATAAAACCAAAATAAAATGTCTTGATCTTGTAGATGCAAAATCAATATTAGAAAAGGCTGAGAATCTATATAAGAACTCAAAAATAGACAAGACTGAAGGGGTTAAAATATTACTAGAAGATGCTTGGATTCATCTTAGGGCATCAAACACCGAACCAATTCTTAGGATTTTTTGTGAGGCACGTGATCCATCTTATGCAAAAAAACTAGCCGAAGAGATAAAGTCAGCCCTTAAGGCCTAGCTCGCGAATCCTCTCTTCAAAAACCGATCTTGGTATATCCAAAAAACGGGCAGCCTTAACAATGTTGTTATCAAGATTTTTTAGGGCAAAATCAAAAAAGAAACGCTCAAACTCTGCTCTAATTAATTGAATTTTGTAGTTTTGACTGGAATCAATTTCATTAATTTGCATCTTATTAATCATCCCAGTTGTTAAAGGAAGATCTGAAAAAGAGAGATATTCTCTATCACATTTTAAAATCGCGTTTTTGAATAGCTCTTCCAGCTCAGAAAAGTTGCCAGGAAAATCATAATGAGTAAAAAAACGAATTAGATCATTTCCTAATGCTTTGATCTCCTTATTATATTTGCTGGAATATTTTTTTATGTAGGCAGCTAAAATAGTTGGGAGATCTTCTCTGCGAAAGCGCAAAGAAGGAATGTGAACCGTTTTAAAATGTTCTAATTCTTTTAAAGAGTCGCAAGATGAGAGAACTATTCTAATTCCGCGATCAAGCTTCTTGTCTTCTCTCCAATTGTTTAAAAATCCAAGCAAGGTATGTCGAAAGTGATCGCTCAAGTTATCATATCCAGCCAAGTATAGTGTTTTTATTCTAAACTCCTTCTTATTATTCTCGGAAGAAGAGAGCAGATCGCGTAAAGTGGTCCAGAAAAATCCTTCGTCTTCTTCTCTGACAAAAGAATTAAGATTCAATGTTTTAAAAACTCCTCTACCTGAACTATTATTATGTATTAGCTTAGCAATCCTTTTCTTGTCGATTCCCACCTCACCCACAACAACCAAATCAGAGAGAGCTGCAATCGATTCCTCCATTTCCTGAAGTAGAACGTTTTGCAAGACACTTCTTCCTTTTAGCCAGCAAATATCGCCTATCCCAATCAAAGAAACCTTTTTCTCCCCCTTTTTAAAAACCTCTGCAACAGCCTTGGTTAATCTCTTCTTATCAATCGGTTTTGGAATAAAGTCATAGGCCCCCAATCTGGTTGCAGAGACCGCTTGAGGGATATCTCTATTTTTAGAGATCACAATAACTGGGACTTGTGCATTAACTTGTTTAACTTCTTTAAAGTCATCCAAATTATAGGTTGAATCCATAATAACCAATCTGGGGGAAGAGGCCTGGAGTCGACTTAGGGCTTGATTAAGATCAAGGACCTTGCATTTATAATCTGAATCTAGCATTGATTTTATTTTTGAATCTTTTGAAATTATAAATATCATTGTTGCACCGGTAAGTATATGTGAAAAGCAGTTCCCTGACCAAGATTGCTTGTAACTTTGATCTCTCCCCTATGGGCCTCTACAATATTGTGAGCAATGGTTAGGCCCAACCCTGTTCCACCATACTTTGTTGTAAAAAATGGATCAAATAGATGCTTTAGGTTCTCCTCTGATATTCCATGGCCAGTATCAGAGATTTCAACCAACACTCCCTGGATCAAACCCTCCATCTCTTTTCCTACTTTGGTATTGATTGTCATTGTTCCACCCTCAGGCATAGCTTGGATAGCATTAACAAATAGATTGGAAAAAACCTGTAATAATTGGTCCTTGTCTAAGGTTACTTCTGGAAGGTTGGCATAGTTTTTTACAATCTTAACTTGTCCCTCTTTTGCCTGACGTAAATAATCCTTTAGGATTTCTTCTAGATAATCTTTTATATCAACAGTTGAAAACTTCATTTTTGTTGTGCGCGCAAAACGCAGCAAGCTTTCAACTATTCTGTCGATCCTACTAACCTCTTGCGGAACAATATCAATAAGTTTTGTTCTAAATTCCGGATCCTCATATTTTATCGGTAAAAGCTGGGATAAAATCCTAAGGGAAGAGAGAGGGTTTTTTATCTCGTGCGCCATTCCAGCAGACATGGTTCCAAGCGCCTGCAACTTATCGGCTTGGCGAGCTTTATTCTCAAGCTCTTTGATCTCTGTTAAATCCCTAACCGCCAAGAGCATCCCGGTCTTCTTACTTGGAGTCCCAAGCAAAGTGGTATTAATCATGACAGGGATTAATCCCTTCTTTCGACTCAGCAATCCGGCCTCAAAGTTATAAAAGCATTTATCCTGGAGGGTACTATTAATTGAAATAGAGAGCGGATTTTTTCCTTGAAAAATATCTTTATAAGGCTTTCCGATAATATCTCTTAATTGTTTTTCAATAATCTTGCACATTGATGGATTACTGCTTCGAATGATTCCATTTTCATCCGTAGTTAAAACACCATAAACCAAAGAATTGAGAACTTCTTCATTATAATTTTTCATTTCGAGCACTTCTTGATATAAACGCACATTGTCTAAGGCCAGAGCAGTCTGGCTGGCCAGGGTATTTAAAAGACGCATATCCTCTACTGTGTAAATATCTCCGGAAAGCTTTTCTCCGACAGCAATGATTCCAAGCAACTGATCCCGAAGCATTATCGGCAT
Organism: uncultured bacterium; assembly: GCA_964421245.1. Classification (GTDB taxonomy): domain Bacteria; phylum Margulisbacteria; class WOR-1; order XYC2-FULL-46-14; family XYC2-FULL-46-14; genus CAYQVW01. The sequence goes on from CAYQVW010000002.1 coordinate 57,351, forward strand.
CCAAAGCCTAAATCCAATTGGCTTTGTTTCCCCTAATATATTTTCTAATTTTGATTTATCAAATCTTTCTCGTGCCAGTTCTTCTTCTACTTCTTCAAGAACAAGAATTCTCTCGGTTGATCTCAAATGTTCAACCAAATATCCATTGGTATTTACCTCTATTTTTTTATAGCGGCCATCAGTAGAAATAGATGAGAGATCCACTGACTTATACTTGTTCCTACCTTTATCAAACACTAAAAAAGATATTTCCGATACCTTCATAACCTGAACAAAGGTTGAGACAATGAGTCCCGCAACTTCTTCCAATTGAATTTTACTGGATATTTCTCGACTTAGTGTGCGCAGCGTTTTTTGATAATCATAGCGGTGTCTTAAAAATATGCGATCAGTTACATTCTGAAAAGTACGCAACATCGGTTGAAAGAGAATCGCAATTATAAATGCAATTAAGGCTCCACCAATTACAGATGTATATCCAACAATTCCTTGAAAGAGACGCTCAAAAATCAGAACCAAAACCGCATAAAAACTTATAATGAAACCGGTAAGCAATGTATAAAAAGCACCTTTTTGTAGGACTGTTTCAATGCCCATCAAGCGGTGTTTAACAATGGCATAGGCAACGGTAATAACGTACGAAACCACAAAGATATTTCCAAAAGGAGGGATTGGAATGTTATACCATAAAAGAAAATTAGTAGAACCACCTAGAAACCCAAGAAATGTCCCCCAAAAAATATAGACTATTTGGTTTTTGAATGTGCGAGAATAGTCTGGATCATAGATAGTTTTAATCATCAAAAAGAGGCCATAAGCTACTAAACCAAAAAAATAACAAAAAAGAAAGGGATGGAATAAAATACCAGGATTTGGCCAAAATTGAAAACCAAGTTTAGAACCCACACCTGTTATAAAAAATGGAGTAAAGTTCGCCAATAAAATAGAGAGACAAATCAAATAAGCAAATCTTACAAAGGTCTTAAGCCTATCGCTAATTCTAAGTAAGACTGTAATAAAGTGAAAGTAGGTAACCGGAATTAATATGGCTCCAAACATAAAAGCACGAGCAAAGAAAAGAGCCGAATCATAATCTGGGGCCAACAACCACAAAAAATAAAAAAAACTCCAGATAGCTATACTAAACGAAAAAAGGCAAAAGGTAATATTAAGCAGGCTTCTTCTGTTCTTAAATAAAACGTAAAATCCAAGGAATAGCCCCGTTGTAGCAATAACCAAAGAACTTATAGAATAGTAGGTCATTGATGGGATTATTATTGCTCATTAGAGGAGAAAAATCAAGTAGGGGTGCCAGAAACTATAACTGCCTGTCCACCAAAGGAGATTTTAACTTCAACATCTCGACATCCTCTATCTTCTAACAATTGCCTAAGCTCTTCTGGGGTATAATATTTAAAAAGGCCGCTCTCTTCAGAATGCTCAATCCAACTTAAGGCATTATTTAAAAGATTTCTACCTTCTTGGAGCCGGCTTTCTCGCTCTGGTCCCGGGTCTGTTGCTGCTATAACTCCATTAAGATAATTAGAGAATATCCTTGAAAGATCTGCATCGGGAAGCAAGCTTGAAAGCACAACTCTCCCCCCCTTTCTTGTCATGCGAACCATCTCAGAAACAACCTCTTCTGGATTATCTAAGTAAGAAAGAAATAAGCTCCCCAAGGTCTTGTCTGCGCTCTCATCAGCAAAATCAAGCCTAGTAGTTCTTCCCACCTCACCCAAATCTAATCGCTTAAAGTTTAAATCGGCACAGCTCAAGGTTTTATAATCTAGTCCTTTTTCTCTCCCGCTTTCATTAAGGTCTTCTTCGATCAATTCACCTCTTAGAAACCTAGCAGCAAGATCAAGATCTTGAATTGAAGCCGGATCACAAGTTCCATAGACCCATCCTTCTTCAAGTTTAATCTGGCCCCTTATTAGTTTTTTAATATTCTTTCTCGTTTGGACTTGTGGATTTTCTGGTAATCTAAGATCTGGGAAACGTGCGGAAAAATCTTCATATTCAATTCGTCCTTCTAAATGATCAAGCATACTACGCAAAGGACTAATATCTAAATCCATTGAGTGTGCTTCTAATTCTGGTAAATGCGGACATTTACTTTCTGCCCTTTCCCACTTATCTAGAGCCATTCCAAGCGCATCTTCAACCAAATCTAGGGCGACAACTTTTCCTCCAATTGCTTGGATTGGATGTGTGTCAATTAACTTCGCTGCCAAGCTTAATTCAGAGTTTCCAGTTCCAGCACCAAAATCAACTAATGTTTCTCCGGGTTGAAAACCGACTGCGTGAAATTGATCATCCATCAACTGTCGATACTCTGCTGTTTCAAGTAAAATATCAAAACCTTCTACTAAATAACTGCGCCAATTCCTAACCGATTGTTCTTTTGTAACAACCTCTTTAATTCTCCCTCTCTCATATACTGCTTTTTCAACCACCTCTGCTTTAGTCGGAGCAACCACGCTGGCACGTTCCATCCCACACATTTTGCGAACAGATCTGACAATCTCAGCAAAAACTTCTTGGGCTTTTTCTGCTTCCCGAAATTTATGCCCCAAACCAGGAACAACATGTCTGTCTCTCATCTGTCCTTCCGGCTTTTCTCTAAGAGCCTCACTAACCTCTTGACGATTAACCCAAGGGTCATCTTCTCCTAAATGCCAAACTATTGGTATCTCAAGTTCAGCCAAATGCTTACACATTAGTTCAAAGTTAGTAAATTTACCGGAAATGGCATCATTTAAAAATTCATCTCCCCTAATTGGAAACCCGAGAACATTAATCAATCCTTCTCGTCTATGTCCCAGGCGATAGGCTTCAACTAAATTTGCCCCCCAAACTCGAGTTAGAAGATCTTCAACATTGGGGGCTCCAACAACAACGTCTAAGAATTGAACTCTTTGGTCTTCTTTTGCTGCAACAATTGCCGGAGTGGTCGCTAAACTAAAAGGGATAAGACCAATAGATCCTGCCCTACAATTTCTTTCCACATAATCAATTGCTGCATCAATATTTCTTCTAGATTGTGAAAGAGTCAGGTTTTCTATCTCTCCGTCACTCTCTCCTACACTGTTTGAGTCGTCATAGCGAAGAACCCCGATTCCATTTTTTGTTAAATACTGTGCCAACAAAAAGTAGGTCTCTTTTCTCTTTCCATAAGCGGGTGGAACAATTACCCAGGGAGCCCTCTCCCCCTTTCTAACATTTTCTGGTGGATCAGCAATTCCCACAATAGTCTGACCCGAAGCATTTTCAAATCTGACCAAAGCAACTCCTTCATCTGGATTACTTCTAGTTATGCCAGCTTTTATTGCATAGTATGCAGTCATCGCTTTAAGGGATAAATTACTCCAAGAAAACCATCCTGGACCTTTGCTTTTTGGCTTTTCTGACTCTGTCGGCAGAGGAGTAACTGCCGATTGTTCACTGGTAATACGCATTTTCTCTTCAGCCGTACGAACTCTTTGTAAAGCTTGGGCTGCTCTTTCAAATAGCAAATGATATCTAAACTGTTGTGTCTCAACTGGAAGAGGAGAACCCAAATCTGTCCTCAACGAACATTGTCTATTATGAAATAAAATTATTGCATCTGTATGTGATTTAAAATCTCGAGCGGTACTAGACATAACAACTACTCCCATCTCTGGTGATCCTTCGAATTGATCAAGATGTGCAACCGCAAAATCACTCTCATAAGCAGGACAATCAGAGGGATTATTAAGATTTAGATGCTCAACTTGAAATGGAATATCCTTGTCAAAAACTCCACTTGCAACTTCGTGCCCATGTAAAAAACTCCTTAATACTTCGTCTGGAGGAGCCCCTTCTAAATACGTTTGTCCCCAAGCTGTTGCTAAAAATCTATTTTCAAATGCAGTCCTCATTCCTCTTTCTGGAACATCAATTCTCCACTTACCATCACCATCCGGAACTAATATGGTAACCTCAACTGCTGCCAATTGCTCTTTTAATGAAACCAAATCCCTATCCCTATGAAAAATTCGACGAACAGTTTGAAATATTTCAGTACGATCGGTTAATCCACTAAATACTTCACTCAATTCAACCATTCCACGTAAAATAGTATCGGTTCTTCCTGATGCAGAAAGCCCCTCCCCAACACCTAGAGGGACAAGCGGCTGAGCTGGTGCAAGTTGAGGTGCTTCTTCTGGCGCTGCTGGCATTGTTGTTTGCTGAGATACTAATGCGCTGTGAATCTCGTCACATACATGATCTAAATCAAGAGCATATTGCGTACTGTTAGTAAAACGTGCAGCCCTAACAATTAAACGGGTATGGTCAAGCTTTTGAAGATCTTCCGCCTCGGCTATCATCTCTCGTAATGCAAAGCGATGCATAAGCCAAGTAGTATTTATTCTAACCGGTTTAGCCGCCACATTTATAAGCTTCTGATCTTCTGCCTGATCTAGAATCCCTCGAAAGATATCCATCTCTGGATCAGTAAGTAGGGCTAATCTTCTGCAAGAGAGTCCATCTGTATAATAGCGAGGACCTAATTTATTGTTTACTTTTCTGTAGTTTAATCCGCTGTATGTATAAGACAAAATTGATTTGAAAAAAGAACCAATTTTAATTGCCATTTTTTATTCCACATATTTCCTTGTTTTAAGCCGCTGCCCTTTCTTGAACAGGAACAAGACCATCTCCCCTAAGGTGATTCATTCCATTAAGAAAATGAAGTCTTAAGGTTTTCCCCTCATAACAAGTCTTTAGATCACTTACAGTCAACCTGCTAAAATCTATTTCAGCCAGAGAACTTTTACAAAGGACCTTTGCCTCTGGATCAACTAATCCTCTCTCAATTGCATCATTAATTCTAGAACAAAGGAGCCTTAAATCACTAGAATTAAGACTTGCCACACGAGCCTTGGCAAGAAGCCCAAATTGAAGTCCTCCTAAAGCAGAACCAATAAAGGCTATATTCCCCTCTGGGATATTTCCTATTTTTCCTACTATGCTTATCGCTGTTAGTGTAATCATTTCATTCCACCTAATTATATATCGTCAATTACTATAAAAAATTTCACCTAACTTTACATTTATTCTTCGGCCTATATTTTCAAAAATTTCAGCCTATTTTGGCCTAATTCTACTGAAACAGATCTTCTAACTTAGCAAGATCAAAAGGGGTGTTTACACCGAGAGTCTCTTTATAATCCGCTGCCTTGAAGGCAAAAACCGGATCACCAACACCTTTAAGTATCTCGATTGTATCGGTTAGATAATATTCCCCTTGGGCATTATCTGCCCTAACTTGTCTCAAAGCCTCAAAGAGCTTTTTTGAATCAAAACAAAAGGTCCCAGTATTTATCTCTTTTATCCCTAATTCTTTAGAGTTTGCATCCTTTTTTTCTACAATCTTTATAATCTTTCCCTTATTATCTCTAATCACGCGGCCATAGTTTCCTGCATCAGGAAGGTCAGCAGTTAAATCGGTTGCTGCAGAATTATTTTTAACATGAAAATCGACCAGTGAATTCAATGTCTTAGATTTCAACAACGGAACATCCCCAGCTAGAATTAACACGTTTTTATTCATCTTCTTTTTAAATTCTTCCTCACAAACAAGTACTGCATGGCCGGTTCCAAGCTGCTCTTTTTGGTGAATAAAAGTAACCGGCCAATCCTTGAAATATTTCTCAATAACTTGCTTTTCATGTCCCACAACCACAAAAATATTGGAGACTTCCATCTTTTGGAGGGTTAAAAGCACATGTTCTAAGAGGGGTTTTCCAGCTAATTTGTGAAAACACTTGGGCAGGTCAGACTTCATACGAGTCCCCTTGCCAGCCGCCAAAACTATTGCAGATAAATCATCCATAATTAATTATAACACTTTTTCCCAATAGACCAATCTAGTCCTCAAAAACCGATGCCTAATCCAGGCATGAAATTCCGTACTAGACATAATTAATGTTCTCATAGAATGCGCCGGCATTTTATAAACTATCTTATACATACTTATCACCCCCTTGATCTAAAGATCTATATTGAGTAGCCTCAGCAATATGTTTGGCCAAAATAATTTTTGACTTATCAAGATCTGCAATTGTACGGGACACTTTTAAAATTCGATCAAATGATCTGCCGCTTAAATTAAGGTGCAGAATCGCATCCTTCATGACCTTTTCGGCCTCACGATCCATTTGACAAAACTTTTTGACCTGCGATGGAAACATCCGAGCATTTGAATGAGTTGAAGAATTATTAAATCTTATCTCCTGTACTTTCCTTGCCGCCTTGACTCTTTGCCTTATAGCCTTTGAGTCTTCCCCTTGCGGCTTATTCATCAAATCTTCTTTTTTAAGCCGTGGGACTTCTATATGTAAATCAATTCGATCAAGTAACGGACCAGATAATTTACTCCAATATTTTTGAACCCTGGTTGGCGAGCAGATACATTGTTTTAGGGGATCCGAAAAATTTCCACAAGGACAGGGATTCATAGCTGCAACTAACATAAATTCGGCCGGATAAGTCAGCGACGTTGCAGCACGAGAAATAGTTACCTTCCCATCTTCCAAGGGCTGGCGCAAGACCTCTAAAACTTTTCGATCAAACTCTGGAAATTCATCTAAAAACAAGACCCCTAAATGAGATAGGGATACTTCTCCAGGACGAGGAATCCTGCCACCACCAACAATTCCAATGTCTGAGGTCGTATGATGAGGAGAACGAAATGGCCTATTGGTTACCAGTGCACTCTTTCCTCTTAAAAAACCGGTCACAGAATAGAGCTGTGTAACGTCCAATGCTTCTTCTAAAGACAGGGGAGGCAAGATCGTAGGTAAGCGGCGGGCTAACATAGTCTTCCCCGAACCGGGAGGACCAACTAATAAAATATTGTGCGAGCCGGCAGCGGCAATCTCTAATGCCCGCTTAACATGCTCTTGTCCTTTTACATCCAGAAAATCAATTTCAAAACTAGGCTCTTCTGGAAGAATCTTTTTTAAATCAACCTTGTGTGGTTCTATTTTTATTTCTCCATCCAAAAATAATCCGGCATCTTTCAAATTAGAAACTGCAATAACATCGATTCCAGAAATTAGGGCCGCTTCATCCGCGTTTTCCTGTGGAACTATCACTCTCTTAATTTTTTTCTTTTTTGCAGCCATCGCCATTGGTAAAACCCCCGACACCGGCCGCAATTCACCATTTAAAGAAAGCTCTCCTAAAATAATCGTCTCTAGAAAACTATTTTTTACTTGGGACGAAGAAGATAACATTCCCAAGGCAATTGGAAGATCATAAAGGGTCCCCTCTTTTTTGATATCTGCCGGAGCAAGGTTAATAGTAAAATTCCCCGGCGGATATTTATAACCAGAATTTTTTATGGCAAAACGAACCCTGTCTCGGCTTTCTTTTACTGCTGCATCCGGCAGGCCGACAATCGATTGGGCCGGTAATCCACGAAAAGAATCTACTTCAACCTCTACAATATACGCCTCAAGACCTAAAACCGCTGAACTTTTCAACTTAACTAACATAAAAAGCATCCTCCAGGTGATCAATCTGATTCGAACCATCTCGATTGTGATAAATCGATAAAACATCAAAACGACAATTCACATCTTTGATTTTATTTCTATAAAGATATGTACGAGCCGCATGAATAATTGAATTTCTCTTATTTTTTGTTATTGCTCCGTAAGGGGAACCAAAACTTCTAAAGGAATAACTTTTAACTTCGATAAAGACCAAAAAGTCTTTATATTTTGCAATTAAATCAACCTCCCCTTGCTGAGAATGATAGTTTTGCTCAATAATTTTAAAACCTTTCTCTTCTAGATATATTCTGGCAATTTCTTCTCCGATTCTTCCTTTTTTGTAGCTTTCCATTCCCATTATTTGTTGCCCCTTAAAAAACCTATACAATCCGACTTCTTAGTCATCAGTTGTCGAATGACTTCAGAAATAATCTGTATGTTCTTTTCATTCTTAATAGTTTTTTGTTCTAGTTCTTTTAATTTTTTTGAAACCTCAATGTGGCTGGTTAAGATCCTATTCAATTGGACAAAAGCTCTCATTATCTGAATATTAACCTGAATTGCTCTTTTACTATTTAACACAGAAGAAAGCATTAGTATGCCATGTTCAGAAAAAGCACGTGGCAGATTTCTCCTGCCTCCCCAACTTGAAGTCGCAATTTGCGACTTCAAGATTTCGTATTCACTATCAGATAGCTGAAACATGAAGTCCATTGGAAACCTATCAATATTTCGTTTAACCGCTTGGTTTAGAACAAAAGTTTTAACCCCATATAGTTTTGCTAAATCAGCATCCAACATCACCTTCTGTCCTCTAATCAGATAAATCTTATTCTCAATTCTCTCACTTGGTACTAAATTGTTCATACAGGAGTACTAGCAATTTTCTTTCCCATGTTTGGGAATTAGAAAATAGCAACTGGGAACTAGTTAAAATTGCTGTAAGAATAAGAAAAATCAGAGAACTAGTTTCTAATTTCTAGTTTCCGATTCCTAACAAGGTGCCGAGATTCCGGACAGTTTAGGAAATTAGGCTAAAGGAGCGAAACTTCGGCGGTGGATTGGAGAAGGCCCATGCTTTGCAAGTCTTTTTTTGTGGAGGCTAGTTCCGTAGCCTTTATGTCGATCAAATTCATATTGAGGATATTTATTGTGGTAGCGACACATTATCTTATCTCGAGTAACCTTTGCAACGATTGAAGCAGCCGCAATCGAACAACATTTTCTATCTCCAGAAATAATAGTAGTTTGCGGAAAATCCAAATCAATCTCAAACTTTCCATCGATCAACAAATGATCCGGATAAAACTCGAGGCTCAAAACTGCCCGTTTCATAGCTTGAAGGGTTGCATTGTGTATATTTTTTCTATCAATCACACTGTGCGAAACAACTCCGATCCCAATAGCAATTGCTTCAATCTGTATAATTTTAAAAACTCTTTCTCGAGAAGCTGCACTTAAAAGTTTTGAATCGTTTAAACCAGAAATCTTATGGGGTAAAATCACCGCGGCAGCAACTACTGGACCAGCAAGTGGCCCACGACCAGCTTCGTCAACTCCAGCAATTAATCTAAGACCATCTTGGATCAGTGCTTTCTCGTATTTAAACGAGGGAGGATTCATGGGGCAAGTATAGCAAATTTAGTGGATGATTCCCAGTTCCCAAATAGGCCAAATTTTTAAAAAAGCGGGTCCATGAATTTTCTTACGCGGAACAAAACCCCAAACACGAGAATCAGCAGATTGAGGACGATTATCTCCTAAACAGAAATATTGATCATCTGGAATAACCACTGGACCATAATAGGCGTGATCCTTATTCATAGAATGCACTTCCTTAATCTTAACCCCATCAATAAAAACAACCCCATCAGTAATTGCAACAGTTTCACCAGGAAGACCAACAATACGCTTAATTAAATCATTTTTAATCTCTTCATTAGGAAAACGAAAAACAATAACATCAAAACGCTTTGGCTCCCTAATTTTATAAATAAACTTGTTTACAACTAAACGATCTTGGATATTTAGAGTCGGCTCCATAGACGAGGATGGGATCCAAAATACCTGAACAAAAAGAGCGCGAATTATGAGTGCTAAAATTAAGGCAACAACGATGGTCTCAACCCAATCCCAGATCCAAGCCTTAAATTTTTCTTTATTTAGCAGGGGCCCTCTCCTCAACTCGAGTCGCAGCAGATCCTTTTCTTTTCTTCAGATAAGAAAGATTAGCTCGTCTTACCTTTCCTCTTTTTTTAACTTCAATTTTACCAATTTTTGGAGAATGAATCGGATAAATACGCTCAACGCCGACCCCTTGGACCAAACGTCGAACTGTAAATGTTGCTCTATTGCTTCCACCATTTTTATTTATAACAATCCCTTCAAAACCCTGCATTCTCTTCTTGTCTCCTTCGCGGATTTCAGAAAAGACCTTAACAGTATCACCAACTCTAAATTGCGGCACTTTATCCTTCATTTGCTTCTTTTCAAGTTCTTCAATATTTTTCTTATTTAACATTTTCATTTCCCTCCAAATAATCTATCTAATGTTATTGCAACTGCTGATCTGACTGACAAATGATTATACTCAGTTGGACCCGCAATTGGCTCTAAAACATAATCTGCCTTTTTCATTATCTCGTCGGACAACCCCCACCCCGTTCCAAAAACAATCAAAAAATCTTCTTTCGATTTTTTCATTGTCTTGCGTAAAGCTTCAAACTTTACACTACCTACTGATTTAGCAGAGGTAACAACGATCTTTGGATTATCAAGTTGTAGAGTCATTCGATCGAATGACTCTACAAGTTCTATCAATTTAAATGCTTCTGCTCGGGTCCAATTGTGCAGATAACTTTTCTCAGATTTCCAACAACCCAAAATTCTTTCGGCGAATTTTAGCTGGGCTTTTGCGGGATTTACAACAAAATATCGAGATATCCCAAAAGTTAACGCGGTCCGAGCTATATCGTGGAGATCAAAACCTGTAATACAAGTCGTGACTATCTCCTTATTCTTATTATACACCGGATAATGAACCAGGGCAATATAAATCACTCTAAAATTATCTCCTCAAGCAATTTTTTGTCTCCTATTTCTATTTTAGCAGATGCTAGTAAGTCTGGGCGTTCAAATAAGGTCTTTTTAAGTGATTCTTTCCTGCGCCAACGCTCAATATCCTTATGATTTCCAGATTTTAAGACCTCTGGAACGATTGAGCCCTCAAATTCCTCAGGACGGGTATAGGATGGGTGATCCAACAATCCACTATAAAAAGAATCATTCACTAATGAGTCTTTTTCTTTTACCACCCCGGGGACCAAGCGACACACAGTATCTACTAAAACCAAAGCTGGAAGTTCTCCTCCGGTTAAAACATAATCTCCTATCGAAATCTCTTCATCTACATATTTATCCCTGACTCGCTGATCGATTCCCTCATAATGTCCACATATAATGATTAGATGTTTTTCTTTGGATAATCTTTTTGCCATTTCCTGATCAAGTTTCTTCCCACTTGGCGTCATTAATATTACTTGCCCCTTGCCCCTTGACCCTATGGCCCTAACAATTGGATCAGGCTTCATAACCATTCCTGCTCCTCCGCCAAAAGCAGTATCATCTACCATTTTATGTTTATCAGCAGAAAAATCGCGGATGTTAGTCAAATTAATCTCAACCAGCTTTTTCTCTTGTGCTTTTTTTAGAAGGCTAAAACTGAGCGAACCCTCAAACATCTCAGGAAAGAGAGTTAAAATATCTATTTTCATCGGTTCGGAACTAGACGACGCCGCGAATATCTTGAATGATTCCGTCTTTTACAATTATTTCGGCTCCGCCAACCTTTTTATAGAGGTTATCTCCAACAGAAACTTCAACCGGACCTTCAAGTGGGCCCTGTACAAATTCAGATCCAATGGTTAGTCCTTTAGCTTCTTGAATTTTCATAGTTAAATCGGATTTTGCTTGAGCTTGACGAGCACGCTCATTTTCAAGCTGACTTCGAATTCCAGCCGCTTTTTGCATTAATCCTTTTTTCTTTAGGTCTTCAAGGTACATTTTACTTTGTGATTCCATACGAGCCATTTGATCGTCCATGTTTTTTGTAGCTCGATCTAATTCTCTGACAAGATTGTCTTTAAAAGCCTGAGTAACAATAGCCTTTACCATTACTACTCTTTTAAGTTCTACTTTACTACCCGATGCCTTTACCTTTGGTTTTGCTTGGTGAATCTTGGGTCTTGGATGTTGTTCTGCCATTATTTTTCCTCCTTAGTTATTATTTCAACAGAAACTCTTTTTTTGTCTTTTGCTCCGGCTGCCTTAGCAATGGTTCGTAAAGAATTGGCAATTCTTCCTTCTTTTCCAATTACCTTACCAACATCTTCATCAGCAACCTTAACTTCTACAATGGTAACAGTCTCACCTTGGGTTTCTTGTATATCTACCTCATCTGGCTTATCCACAAGTGATTTTACTATATACTCTATTAAATCCTTCACTTCTTCTCCTCCTCTTTGGGAGCTTCCTCCTTCGCTGGAGCTTCGGAGGGCTTCGTCTTTTCTTCCTCTACTTTAGGTTTTTCTTCTTGTTTTGGAGGTTCTTCTTTCTTTGGTTCCTCCTTTGGTTTTTCCTTTGGTTTTTCCTCTGCCTTCGCCCCACCTTCGCCTGCGCCTTCAGCCTTTGCCTCGGCCTTTGGTTCCTCTTTCTTCTCTTCTTCACCTTTCTTCTTTCTTTTCACTCTCTTAGAAAGATCAACTGGTGGAAGAATTCCGGATTTGCCTAAAAGAATTCTAACTTTATCGGTAGGAAGTGCTCCCTTTTTGATCCAATCAAGGGCTTTTTCTTTGTCTACTTGAAAAAGTGATGGTTCTTCTAGTGGATGGTAGATTCCTAAAATCTCAGTAACTTTTCCGTTTAATTTTTCTCTTGCTTCCTGAACAACGACTCTGTATTTTGGTTGATTTTTCGCTCCAACACGCTGCAATTTTATCTTTGGTGCCACTACTTTTTCTCCTTCTGTATGTATTATTTACATTATAACATGCTATTTTAGGCTTGTGAAGAGTGCTCACCAGACAATTATTAAATAAAGTGAAATTTTTTGCAGGAACCAACGATATAAAAAAATAGGAGGAAACAAAAATGGCAATTCAATTTCATCACAAGTTCGTTTATAACCACTTTGTTAGAAATTCTACAGTATCAAATACTCTTGACGCTCTGGGAAATGGAATCAATCGAATATTTAACTATCAAACTGGACTAACTCGAACCTTGGCGGCATTAAGATATGCACCTCCAGAAGAAGTAGTTGGAATAATTACAAGACTTATGAATCCAAAAATCCTTCCCCTCTTCAAGGAAATAAGCTATGGCCATCTATCCGGAAGTGCACTCCCTTCAGTACGTGGGTGGGATGATGAATTACAAGTAAACAATTTTACTGTTGGATTACCTAGAAATGATTTTCTCGCTTTAATTTCTTTTTATTTGGGATCAAGAATCAGACAAAAGGTTAGTGACTGGCAAATTCGTTATGATTCGGATTCGGGCAGTGCCCTTTTAAATGGTCAAACCACTTTTGCTCCAGATGATGAAGCTGCTTTATATGAATTTGCTGAATCTGTTATCCCCACATTAAAAGACTCCCTAAATAACGATCTGTTTGGAGTATTTACATCTCTTTATTTATTATCTGGAGAAAAGTTAAAAACATTTATTGCAAAAAGGACAACTGCGCAGCATCAAGGGCTAGCCACACTTTATCAAGAGTTTAAAGATGATATATTCCAAGGCAAAGAATTCCCAGATATTATCCCTTAAAAGCTTCGATAGAACGGTCTCCAGTCTTCTCAACCTCTTTTGAGAAGTAACAAGCAGGTAGTTCACCCATTTTGCGATGATAATGCATACATTCGCAACAATGCCCCTTTTTAGAACACGAAAATGTACAATTGCAAATAGCCATGTTTTGTTTGTAATTTTTGCAGTCACTCATTTCTGAGAATAATAAAAATGATCCTTGGCTTCTTCAATAGAATCGCCACCGATCTTTTCGAGGAAGGCATTAGCAATTTCACAAGCAACAACCGCTTCACCAATTACAGCAGCAGCCTCAACTGCACAGGTATCTGCTCTCTCAACAAAGGCTTTAGCCGCTTTTTTAGATTTCATATCAACAGATTGGAGAGGTTTTACCAAAGTTGCGATCGGTTTCATGGCTGCCTTCAATATAATAGGCTCACCATTAGTCATTCCACCCTCAAGCCCGCCAGCATTATTAGTTTTATGTTTAAATCCACCCTTTTCGAAGAAAATCTCGTCATGAACCTGTGATCCTAGAAGTTTTGCGCATCCAAAACCTAAGCCAACATCAACACCTTTGATGGCCTGAATGCTCATCAGGGCCTGGGCCAGTTTTCCATCTAAACGGCGATCATAATGAACATGTGATCCCAATCCGACCGGAATATTAACAACTTTAATTTCAAAAATTCCACCAAGGGAATCCTCTGACTTCTTTGCATCATCGATTATATTCTTGAACTGAAGTTTGTTGGCTTCTCCACCGATTTCTAGAACTCGAGACGTAACAACAACCTTAAATTGGGCTAAAAGTTTTTTGCAAATCGCACCAATTGCAACTCGCATAGCAGTTTCGCGAGCGGATGAGCGCTCTAAAATATTTCTTATATCATTAGTATTGTATTTTAGTGCCCCTGCTAAATCTGCATGCCCTGGACGGAGTTTAGAAACTGATTTATCGAAAAACTGAGTGCTTTTATTACTAATTTGAAGTGCAATCGGACTACCAATCGTTTTTCCTTTTCTCAGACCGGACAAAATTTCAACCGAATCCTTTTCAATTTTCATCCTTCCGCCGCGACCATAGCCCCCCTGTCTTCTTTCTAGATCTTTATTAATGTCTTTTTCAGAGAGAGGAAGGTTGGCGATCATCCCTTCAAGGATGCCGATTAAACATTTTCCGTGTGATTCACCGGCTGTTAAAAAACGTAACATAGTGGAGAAATTATAACATGGTAAATTTTAAGAAACAATCCCTTGCACCGGAAGTGTTGGCAAGTCCATTTCTGAAAAAGAATGCTTTTTAATAAGCGAGCATAAATATTGAAGTGGAGGCATTGATGGATTTTTTTCTGCTAACTTTCTTTCTAGCGCCGGGTAGACCAGGCTTCTTTTTTCAAGCCCTTCGATCTCTTTCGCTTCCAAGGGGGTTAGCACCCCAATTCTAACAAGGTTTCCAAGTAATATGGGATAGTTATCTCGAGACGAAGGATTAATAAGCTCTCTGTCCCTCTCAATAAAATGCGGATCCATAAATTTTCCTCTAAAAGTTTCTGCCATTGAATTTGCAAGACCAATACTACTTGCATGAGTAGTTATTGTCCTTCCTCTAAAATTTTCTCTTAACATACTATTAGTAGATGGAAGCATCAGTCTTGATCCAATTAAATCCGGATGCCAAAGTCCAACCATGCAGAGATGAATCCTTTCCTTCTCAATAGTAAGAATACTAAAACAAGAAAACGAATTGATCCCCAACCTATTCATATCTATTGCTAGTGCACGCTTTGCAATCTCTTTTTTTCTGTCAATCACAAGTAGATATTCCCTTCCGTTTTTTTTAGTTTTTCTTTCAAAAGCAAAAAGGAGATACTCGTTATCCGGAATCTGCTCAAAGGCTCTATCAAATCTGTTTGCGAAACTCAATATTGAGTCATCATCACCATAATCAATTCTCAATTTAACCATCGGGAGTGGTCGGTTTCCATTTAATTTAACATAAGCCTGATAAACTGGAGTTTTTGCAAAAGAATTTGCTAGAGAGTCTAGCTTAGTTAGAGAAGAAGAAAACAATGCTCCTACTCGTCTTACTATATTTGCTCCTGGCGCTTCTGCCAAGACACCTTTTAATGCTGTTCCAAATGACATCTTACCTATATTATCGCGATAAGAGGCCAAAAACTTGTGGGTTTACCTCAGCGGATCTTCACCAAAACGATTGGTACCATCGGTCCCCTTAAAAAACAACAGCACTACCCATAACAATAAATTCAACAAGGGAACCAGCAAAACAAAGGTCCATAATCCAGACATATCAAGATCATGAAAACGCTTAATAATATTAAAAACTTGAATTATCCAAACAAATATTATCAAAACAACTAAAATCACAATTGCTGTCGGCTCCGCAAATTCACTTGCTTCAAAAAATTCCGGAAAACCACTAGAAAGCAGACCCAGAATAAAAGCAACGAAAAAGATCAAAAAAACCACAGAAATAAATTGCCATCTACCAATTCTTCCCTGAAATGAAAACAATTCTTGCCAGAATGTTTTTTTAATCCCCTCTTTTATCATTGCGTCCTCCTTAATCTTGTCTCGAGAGCTTTTTCTCTTAAAGAACGTAAATAGCAAGACTGCTATTCCAATCAGCGAAAAAGAAAAAACTATTGCAATCGAACTAAAAATTATTTTAACTAGTATTTTGGGAAAATTATTACTTATAGCCAAAACAACTTCTGGTCCACCAGCTCCCTTTTTGTAATTTCCGGAAAAAATATACTTACCTGGATCTTTTATCTTAAATGCAAAAGTAGCAACCCCCTTGCGGCCACCAAGAGAATAGGTGCTATTTACAAAAGGAGCAGTAATTTTAATTTTTTCTCCACTCTTTTTGTTTTTGATCTCAACAGTTAACCCTTCTAAGTTAAAGTTTTTTGTATGATAAGCGCGGCCATCGACAACGCTCTGATGTTCGTAAAATATTATATACTTTCCTGGTTCAGAAAAAGTTAGATCATATTTCCCCGGAACAGTTAGCTGCAAAAGATGGTCTTGGAGTCCTAAAAGACTATTAATTAAAAAACCGGCCATTAAAATAAAGCCGGTCACGATTATCATCACACCAACAACATATAACCATTTGCCTGGTCGCATTGTGGGGAAATTATAACATAGATTGAAATTTTGGGGAAAAAGTATCGATATAAATACATGAGGAACACAATATGACAGCATTTAGCTCTCTAAGAAAAGCAGCATACGTTAGTAGTTTTTACTTTGGAAAAGTTGCGCTAAAACACAGATATGCTCGGGCCATATTCTTTCGCATAGCGCATGAGCTTTCTCTACTGATGCCCTTGCTATTAGATGATTACCGGACTGGAGATATAAGCCTTAAATTGGCTGGAAATGTTCCTGTGAGTTATGATCTTGATGGTCACACCGCCATTGCCTTGGGCCATCAAACCGATTCACAAGAAAGAATTGATTTTCTTAGACAAAGTAAATCACTTGCTGTTTCTTCAGATAATCAAGGCACTGATCTGACACAAAAAATAATTGAAAGGAATTCTGGTTTCTTATCTAGAAGCATTGGCGGCTATCCATCTCCTCTGGAAAGATCATATCCTTACTTAGAAAAAATTGGCTTTTCAAAACCCGCAACGAGAGAATCATGGATGTTTGGACCAAGGGAAGCGACCATAAAATATGCACTGGAATCACTTTCCCCAGTTATAGCCAGATGCATCGAATTAGGAGAAGATGAAAATTTCTTTTGGCATTTTGCAAACTATGCTAGTAATACGCGCCTTGATCTTAGAATGTATTCAGAATTTTGGTGGTCATTAAAAGAATCTTTGGAAAGCATTGATCCACAATCGAAAAATGAGTTTCTACACGCCATGTGGAGTACATATCATAAATTTCGAGTAGGCAGCAACTCAAGCCATGTTAGAGAAACAATGGCCACAATAGCAGAATTAGACAAAACCATCCCAGAAATCGGAAGAAAGGTCTGGTATCACTACGGTGCTTCTCTAAAATCAAATTTATTTGAGAATAAATTCCTAGATAATAAGGGAATACCAGAAATCACTCTAGCAGAAATAGAAGCTGCAACCGAAGATTTCAAAAGAGTTTTTGGAATAAAAAGAATAGAATGGAAAGGAAAAACTTATGCAGTAAATGAACTTCTTCCTCTTGATACACAGGGCAAGGCAGATATTATGAAAGTAATGACTCAAAGTACGGATGGCGAAAATAAAATATTTCTTATAAAAAGAGGAGAAATGTCGGTTGAACAAGATATATTAAGACTTGCCGCCATATTAGATCTTGAAACCTATGGATTGCAAGAAGCACCTGTTGCTGGATGGTGGCTCATCGAATTTCTAGACAATGACCCAATTGCCTTTAAGGCGGAAGAATATAGGGAAGATGACCAAATCGGAAATACAAAGTGGAGAATCAAAACTGATCTAAATTCTCTTTCTAAAAATAATGCGCTGCTCGAATCCCTAGGTGAAATTATGGCCCTTGAATATCTATTTATAATCCTAGATAGCAAAATGAAACATATTCTCAAACTAAAAGATAGAGACCGTTTTTTTAGAATAGATTATGAATTCCTTTTTGGAGAAAATAGGAATTTTTTAAAAACAAATATAAAAAGTAATGAGGTTGAGTTTTTAGACCTAGTAAGACAAAAAGTTGGAAATCTAGAATGGTTAGGCCCCCTACGTGCTGGATTTATTAGGGTTTGTGAAAAAGCAAAAAAAGAGAGAGAAACCCTTTTGCAAATAACAAGGCAACATGCCACATCAGCAAACCAGCTAGAAATAGAAAGAAGAATTGACGGAAGTCCACAAGCGGTACTTGAAGAAGTCTTATCTCCTCTTGACTAATCTTATATAATCTTATATAATCTTATATAGTTAAAATATAAAGGTTTTTTATATGCCATTTGAACGTTTTAATAAAAGATTAGAAGATATTCCTCAAAAACTCTGGTCAATAATAGCGCAAATTGACGAGCTCAAAGGCCGGTGGGTTGCCGGAGCAAATCTCAATCCACACGCTCTGGGACGACTTAAAAAGTCTGTTCTTATCACTTCAACCGGTGCCTCTACCCGTATTGAAGGCGCCCACCTCTCTGATGAAGATGTTGAGAAATTGATGAAAGGAATTTCAATCCAAAAATTCTCTAATCGGGATAAACAAGAAGTACAAGGATACTACGAGCTGCTGCAAAATGTCTTTGACTCATGGGGACAACTCAGGCTTTCCGAAAACAGCATTAAACACTTTCACAAAGAACTATTAAAATATGTAGAAAAAGATGCCCTGCACAGAGGTGAATACAAAAAGAAGGAAAACAAAGTTGTAATGATTGATGAGGCCGGCAAAACAGTTGGAAAGATATTTGATACAACCCCACCATATCTTACCCCCAAGGAAACCCAAGAGCTAGCTGAATGGACACAATCTGCGTTTTCAAAAAAGAAATTTCATCCACTTCTTATTATTGGTAATTTTATTGTCGAATTTCTAAATATCCACCCTTTTGAAGACGGCAACGGGCGTCTTTCAAGAATTCTTACCAATCTTCTTTTAATAAAAGCAGGATATTTATATATGCCCTATATCTCTCATGAAAAACTAATCGAAGACCATAAACCTGATTATTATATGTCTTTAAGAAAGACCCAAAGAACATTCAGAACAAAACACGAAAATATCTCTTTTTGGCTCGAATTCTTTTTAAATATTTTTTTGCAGCAATCAAAAATGGCGACTTCATTACTATCGCAAGAAAATATTGAAACAATACTCTCTCCAAAACAACTGGCAGTATGGCAATACTTACAAAAGGTAGAAGAGGCCTCTCCTGCAGAGATAGCAAAAAAGACCAAGGTTGCCCGGCCCACCATCAATCAAGTACTCGACAAACTTTTATCTCTCAAAAAAATAGAACGAATTGGTCTTGGAAGAAGCACAAGGTACAGAAAAATTTAAGGAGGAAATAATATGCGATCAGACAATGCGAAAAAAGGATTAGAGAGAGTCGGAAATCGAGCCCTAATGTATGCTACTGGTGTTAAGAAAGAAGATTTAAGCAAACCATATATTGGGATTGCTTCATCCTTTACTGACTTGGTCCCCGGCCACATCACCATGCGCGATCTTGAGCCTTTGATTAAAAAAGGAATCAAAGAAAAAGGCGGCGTTCCATTTGTCTTTGGTGTTCCTGCAATCTGCGATGGAATCGCAATGGGACACGTAGGTATGCACTACTCTCTTCCATCAAGAGAATTGATTGCTGATGAAATTGAATCAATTGCACAGGCCCATCAACTAGACGGACTGGTTCTTCTAACCGCCTGCGATAAAGTAACCCCGGGAATGTTAATGGCCGCTGGAAGATTAGATATTCCATGCATAGTCGTAACTGTCGGTCCAATGCACTCTGGAAACTATAATGGAAAAAGATTATCTCTGGTTCGCGATACTTTTGAAGCTCTCGCTGCTTTCAAAGCTGGGAAGATTAAGAAAGACGAACTAGATGCTCTCGAATGTGCCGCTTGTCCTGGCGCTGGATCGTGCCAAGGACTCTACACAGCAAATACTATGAACTGTATAACCGAAACAATCGGAATGTCTCTTCCAAGATGTGGAACATCTCTCGCTCTTTCAGAAGAAAAGAAGCAAATCGCATATGAAAGTGGAAAGACTATTATTGATTTAGTAAAGAAGAATATTACTTCGAGAAAAATAATGACTGCTGCTGCATTTAGAAATGCAATTAGAATGGATATGGCATTAGGTGGCTCAACTAACACCGCATTACACATTCCAGCCATTGCCCATGACGCCGGGATAGAAATTTCTCTCGATCTTTTTGATGAAATCAGTAAAGAAGTTTCCCATATCACTAACATCCGACCGGGCGGAGAAGACTTTATGGAAGACTTTGATCGCGCTGGCGGAGTAATCGCAGCACTTAATGTTTTAAAAGATAAAATAGAAAGCTCAAAAACTGTCTCTGGAAAAGACATCCGGGATCTAGCAAAGAACGGTAAAGTACTCGACAATAATGTTATCCGGGATCTAGATAATCCATATCATAAAGAAGGTGGAATTGCAGTTCTTAAAGGATCGCTGGCACCACTTGGATCTGTTGTTAAACAATCAGCCATTACCCCAAAAACAATGAAGTTTACTGGAAAAGCTCGCGTTTTTGAATCAGAAGAAGCTGGAATGAAAGCAATTATGGATGGAAAGATTAAAAAAGGTGATGTTGTAATAATTCGCTATGAAGGACCAAAAGGTGGACCTGGAATGCGCGAAATGCTCTCCCCTACTTCGGCTATTGCCGGCATGGGACTATCAGAAGATGTTGCACTTTTAACTGATGGAAGATTTTCTGGTGGAACTCGCGGACCATGTATCGGACATATCTCTCCAGAAGCTGCAGAAGGTGGACCAATTGGCTTAGTCAAAGAAGGCGATACTATCGATATCGACATTCCGAATAGAAGGATTGACTTACAACTAACAACTGACGACTTACAACAGAGAAAGAAAGAATGGAAACCAAGAGAGCCAAAAATTAAATCCGGCTGGTTAAGTCGTTATGCTAAATTAGTAACTTCGGCTAATACTGGGGCTGTGCTCAAAAGCTAATTTTACGAAGCTATTAAAAACGGCGTTTCAAATTCTACTTCTCCTGTTCCGTTAATAAAAAAGGAAGTCAGAACTGTTTTGCCTAGCTCTTCATTTAGTGCTCTAAGTAAAAGCCCTTCTAGCTTTTGAGAAAGTCCTGCCGCTCTGATTTTTGCCTCATCTACTCCCGGAGCAAGAGATAAAACTTTTGATTCGCCATTATTAAGAAAGGGTTTTGCATTTTCAAACTCACCTTCCGGAATTTCTGGCTCATTAATTGTCCTGGACTCATGCTGTCTAAACTTAAAAATATCTATATCCCCTCTTTCCGGAATTTCTATCCCCTGCCGATTTAACTCTTTCGCTATCTTCAATTTTAAACTATTTCGACTACCAATCAGGCCAAAAGTATCAACTTTATGAACCCCACCCAAGGCAGCAACAGTTGCTGGAGCAATAAAAGGCCTAGTATAAATCCTAATACGAAGTGTAATTTGTCTTATTTCTAAGATCTGATTTCTTATTTTAACCCTCAACAAAGTATTTCTCAAACCAAAATAACTACCTAAAACTTTTTTTGCGAATACTGGAACTCTCATATATTCATGCCCTCCATAATTGTTTATCGCCACTTCCTTAAAAAAATTTCACTTTCTTTCACCTATTTGTTATAATGAAGAAACCATGGAACTAACCGGCGCGAAAGCTTTAATTGAATCCCTCAAAAAAGAAGGAGTAGATGTACTTTTTGGCTATCCAGGTGGAACAGTTCTACCAATCTACGACGAACTTTTTAAAGAAAAAGAGCTAAAACATATTTTAACTCGACACGAACAAGCAGCAGCTCATGCTGCCGATGGTTATGCCAGAGCAACCGGAAAAGTCGGTGTCTGTCTTGCTACCTCTGGTCCCGGAGCAACTAATCTTATAACTGGAATCGCAACCGCACATATGGACTCGACTCCAATGGTTGCCATCACCGGACAAGTTGGAACTCCGCTATTAGGAAAAGACTCTTTCCAAGAAGCCGATGTAACCGGAATCACTATGCCAATTACAAAGCATAATTATCTTATAAAAAAGGCTGAGGATATTCCACATGTTATCAAAGAGGCTTTTCATATTGCCAGATCCGGTAGGCCCGGCCCGGTTGTAATCGATATTGCCAAAGACGCACAGATGAAAACATTAAACTTTAAATATCCGGATAAGATTAATCTTCCAAGTTATAAGCCAACCACCAAGGGACACCCAAAACAGATCAGTGCAGCCATAAAACTAATCCAGGCCGCAAAGAAACCGGTTCTCTATGTTGGCGGTGGAGTAATTGCTGCCGAAGCAAGTAAAGAATTAGAAGAATTTGCAAAAAAGAATAATATTCCAGTTACCGTTACCCTGATGGGTAAAGGGACCTTCCCTGGAAATTCGAAATTATACCTTGGTATGCTCGGAATGCACGGAACCGCTTATGCTAATTATGCCGTTCAAGAAGCCGATTTGTTAATTGCAGTCGGTTCACGTTTTGACGATCGTGTAACCGGACATCTACCAAGTTTTGCACCAAAAGCAAAACATATCCATATTGATATCGATCCAGCTGAGATCGGAAAGATTGTTCGAGCTGATGTTCCAATTGTTGGTGATTGCAAGAACGTTTTGAAAGAATTTCTGGCAAAAGTATCATGTAAAGATAAGCACCAGCCTTGGCTTGATCAAATCAGTGAATGGAAGAAGAAATATCCTCTTTCATACAAAACCGGTAACAAAATTAAGCCGCAATACATTATTGAGAGAACTTGTGAATTAACCAAAGATAAAAAAGTGGTCATCGCAACTGAAGTCGGACAGCATCAGATGTGGACGGCACAATATTTTACTTTTAAAAAACCGAGAACCCTTATCTCTTCTGGCGGACTTGGAACAATGGGATACGGATTCCCAGCTGCAATCGGAGCACGGGTTGGAGTTCCCGATGCAATAGTTATTGATATTGCAGGTGATGGATCAATTCAGATGAATATTCAAGAACTTGCAACTGCAGTTATAAACAAGATTCCAGTTAAGATCTTTGTTTTGAATAATTCATTCTTAGGAATGGTTCGTCAGTGGCAAGAGATTATTTATGACAGACGCTATGCCTCGACTAACCTTTGCGCAAATCCAGATTTAGTTAAAATTGCAAAAGCATTCGGAGCAGAAGCATTTCGCGTTGAAAAACCAGGAGATGTTGATAAGGCAATTAAAGATGCCCTAAAAGTTAAAGACAGGCCAGTATTGGTCGACTTTGTAGTAGAAAAAGAGGAGAATGTGTTCCCATTTGTACTTGCTGGGAAACCTATTAACGAGATGTTAATTGATTAGAAGCAAGGGTCAAGTTCCAAGGAGCAAGAAAAAATGAAACATACTATTTCGGTAATCGTCGAGAATAAGCCTGGAGTATTGTCCAGAGTCGCTGGCCTTTTTTCAAGAAGGGGATTCAATATCGAATCTTTGGCGGTTGGAACGACCGAGGATCCAAAAACCTCTCGCATGACTATTGTTGCAGAGGGCGACGATCAGGATCTAGAACAAATTATTAAGCAACTTTACAAGTTAATCGATACAATTCGTGTTTTTGATATTCCAAAGGATCAGGAGATTGAGAGAGAATTAGTTTTGATCAAAGTTAACTCAACTGAGAAGACTAGAAAAGAGATAACAGATATCGTAAAACTTTTTAATGCTCGCATTGTTGATGTATCGGAAAAGAGCTTAATTATTGATGTCTGCGATGAAGAAGATAAAGTTATTAACCTCGAAAATATGCTACGTAAGTTTGGGATTCAAGAATTAGTCAGAACTGGAAAGATTGCATTACAACGCAGCTAAAGTAGACTCAAGTTCTTCAATTGCCCTATCCATCCCTTCGATAGTAGTGCGTCTTAATATTGTATTCTTAAACTTAAGTTTTAATTTCTTATTGCCCCGATTAAAACACTCTCGCTTAATATAACACAATACCCTTTCTTCTGCGTCATCAGGGACAACTATTTTTTTCCATTTCTTTCCAGGATTATCTTCAAAATGTACTGTAATGTCTACTTTTTTAGCAACATCGACTATTATTTGATAACCAATATCTTTCTTTATCCCAAGAACCAGTTTTATTAAAAGCCTCTTCATTTGCCAACCAGCTTCACTTCCTCCCTGTGTCCTTGGATCATAAACAAATAAATCAATTCTTCCATTATTAATTCTATCTAAAATTGCATTGTATTTTTTCCTCAAACTAGCATCCGCTACAACTTCTTTTGAATCATCGGGACAAGCACAGACCTCATCAACCATTTTAATCTCTCTCTTCGCACAGTATAGATCCCAATTTGGATTCTCACCCTTCATCTCTTCAAATAATTCTTTAAAGTAAACAACAGTACTTGCTTCCTGCTCTGTTTCCCCATTCGTTAAAGCGTCACACCCAAAAACCTTCGAATTACCAAGTGCAATACAGGCCGCTCTCTTATCTTCTGCCACAACTGCCAAAAATAGGGCAGCTAAAGCATCCATTGCCTCTCCATCCTGATCAGAGACAGTTTGAACAGCAAAACTCCCTATCCCCCAAGCAGTAAACAACCCAGCAACTGCCTGATTGAGCATAAAATCAGATGCCCCTAGAATTAAACCAGAAGTTACTACACGAACATCAATCGGTCCAGTTTGAGCTCTTTTTGCAAATGCCTGAGCAAGCTGCCCAACGTTAGCTGTTTGACCACTAACGCCCGGAGTAATTGATCCAAATAATGATGAAATTTGAGTCATAAACTTTCCCCTATCTTTACCGAGTGCTTAGATATTGCTATGATTGTATCTATAGCAAATCTGAAAAATTTCAGGTGAATTTAAAATCCCTAAAAATAGAATTAAAGAATTAGTTGGGATCGGAAAGATAGCTCTTCAAAAAGGGAACAACTAGGTCACCTCTTCGCCTCAATTACCGCTCTTTCTAAAGAGGCTAAAACAACATCAACTATTCTTGGCCTTGGAAGAATATTACCCTCTCTATCAAGTGCAGCCGATTGACCCGCTACAAATACATCTACCGTTGGAGTTAAAACCGGACAGACCGATTCATCTTTAAAAATCTGCTGCAATGTTACCCTATTTCTTAATTCAACCGGTATACTATCAATAGTTAATAAACCGCTTTCCATATTTATCTCTTCAATAATTCCTTGAAGGACCATATCGGTCTCCCTTATTACTCGAGCCCTATCTTTAGTAGGAAGATACTTAGTAATAAGTCCCTCTGAAAGCGCACCATTTAAATCGCCAACAACCCCAGCTAAAGACATCCTATCGGCAATTGGAATTTTTAGAGTATCAACCATCTCAAGAATGTTTTTGGGATCACCAAATTCATCTTCTCTAAACAGAAATGGTGTGCCTGATGCATCGGACAACTCTAATCTAAGAATTTCGTGAAATTTCTTATGACCAAATAATTGTCTGCCACCAATATCTCCAATCCCCTCTTGGGTAAAAGTAGAAAGTACGGCTGGTGGAGCCTTTTCCATCCCCTCTCCCTTTCTTCTTTTTCTGGAAATTAGCTCTAATTTTGTGTCTATCCTCAACATAAAAGAAAAGTATTCTCTTTCTGCCAGCGCCGCATCTATAACATCTTTTAAACCTATTCTTAATACTCCCACCCTGGAAGAAGAAAACCTTGGAAATAGAGGAGCTTCAAGTGGTACTGGATTTAAGCTTTCCTTACGTGTGGCACCATAATAATTTACATTTTCAAATCTAGGAGCAACCTCAGTTTTACCGATATAGATCGAAGCCCTATAATATTGTTCTGGCAAGGTCATAACTCGTCCCATTTCTATTCCTCCTTTTCAAAACACCCTAAAATAAGCTATAATTATTGTAGCAGGAATTCTACAAAGGGGGAATATCATGGCTAAAGTTTACTATGACGGCGACGCGGATATCAATCTACTAAAGGACAAGACCATTGCAATAATCGGTTTTGGAAATCAGGGTGGCGCTCAAGCCCAAAACCTAAAGGATTCTGGTCTAAATGTAATTATTGCTGAGGTTGAAGGGACTCCAAACTGGAAGAATGCTCAAGAAGCCGGGTTCGAAACTATGTCAGCGGCCGAAGCAGCTAAAAAAGGAGATATTATCCAGATTTTGATTCCGGACGAACTGCAGGGAAAAATCTATAAAGAATCTATCAGAAAATACGCCAAGAAGGGCAAAACCCTAATGTTCTCCCACGGATTCAACATTCACTTTAAAGCAATTAAACCAAAGAAAGATATAAACGTTATTATGGTTGCTCCAAAGGGACCAGGATTCATGGTTCGAGAAACCTATAAAGAAGGAAAAGGGGTTCCATCACTTATCGCTGTTTTCCAAGATGCAACTGGCAATGCCAAAGATATCGCTCTAGCCTATGCTAAAGGAATTGGCGGAACTCGTGCCGGAGTATTTGAAACGACCTTTAAAGAAGAAGTAGAGACCGATCTTTTTGGAGAACAAACCGTTCTTTGCGGTGGATGTACTGCATTGGTTAAGGCTGGTTTTGAAACCTTAGTTGAGGCAGGCTATCAACCAGAGATGGCTTACTTTGAATGTGTACATGAATTAAAATTAATCGTCGACCTAATTTATAAAAAAGGCCTACTCGGGATGAGAAAGGCAATTTCTAATACTGCAGAATATGGCGATCTAACGGTTGGACCAAAAATTGTTGACGAAAAAGCTAAGAAGAAGATGCAAAAGGCACTAAAAAGAATCCAATCCGGGGCATTTGCACGCGAATGGTTAAAAGAGAACAAGGAAGGCTGCAAAAACTTTAATGAATTACGTCAAAAAGATGCTAATCACCAGATTGAAAAAGTTGGCGGCGAGCTTCGCGGAATGATGAGTTGGCTTGAGAAGTAATTAGCTTTCACTAAGTCTTACTATAGTATTTTTGGACAAAGAACCTTCTGGTTTGTCTATTTCTACTTCATAGCCTAATGATTGAGCCAATTCTCGTATGTGGGTCGCAGCAGCAAAGCAATCGTCAAAAGAGGCATCACGTAGGGTTCCAGAACTTCCCGTTAGAGCAATATTTATTCTTCCTCTATAAATACTAGCCGTTATAATTCCACCAACATTTTCTCTTTCTTTTGACCCCTTAATGATATCCTTGGCAAAAACTTTATGGTGAATCCCCCTTATCGGACCGATGGCAATCTTTCCTTGAGTTTCATTCCAAACAAATTTTCTTGTTACAAGTCCTGATTTGACTTCATTAATAAGCAACTCTAAAGATTCTTGATTCAACAAAAAAGGAGAATTAATATCAAATTCTGGTGTGGCAGAAAGAGGGGTCTTTACTGCCGGAAGATCTACAACAACTTTTCTATGAACTCCACTCATATATATTTATCTTAATTAAATTAGAAAAATTTCAGTAATTTTGTAAATTGTGCTAAAATTATTTCATGTTTTTAGTCGAACTCTTAAAGGGCCTTCCAAAATGGTTAATTATTCTAATAACTTCTGCCACCCCGGTTATTGAAGTTCGTGGTGCGGTTCCACTTGGAATAATTGCGCTTAAAATGGACCCTTCTACCGTAATTATATTAAGTGTAATTGGAAGTTTAATACCCGTCTTCCCAATAATTTTAGGACTAAGGCATTTAACTCCATATTTTAGAAAAATTAAAATAATTGATCGGTTTCTTGAGTGGCTTTTTCATCGCACTCGCAAAAAAAGTGCAATTATTGAAGACTTAAAACTAGTTGGTCTGACTTTATTTGTCGGAATCCCCTTCCCCGGCACCGGGGTCTGGACCGGTTGCGTTGCCGCCTACCTTCTTGATCTAAAACCGCTTCCTACCGTAATCGCCGTAACTATTGGGACGATTATCGCGTCTCTTTTGATGACTGCAGCAAGTCTTGGCCTGATTAGCTTCTTTCACTAACCCCTATAACCTATACCCTATTTCCCAATTCACCTGAAATTTCCTCCACCCCCTGTCGATATATACTTGTCTGATTTTATAAGAAGGAGATAACAGGTAAATATGCAACTTCCAGGTAGCACCGGTGGTACCTCTCATTCAGGAAACGGAAATGCCTATGCTAACGCTAAGGCCTTGATGGCAAGGATACAGGCTAGTCCAAAAGTAGACCAGTCAAGAAGAATCGGAAACATCCTCCGTCAGCATCGGGTTAGAGTAGCAGATCGACACACTCATAACTTTTTAGATCTTCAACTTACAGAACAAGCAGGCATCAATCTTCGAGCTATTTTTAAAGACCATAGGATAAGAGATATTTCTATTCATGGAAGAATACCTGAAGAAGCCTTAATACAGATTCTCAGTGAAAAAAACTTATTAGAAGATATGCAAATAATTAACCATCGTCTAATAATAGATGCCAATCCCTTGGAGGGCATCCTCTTCTATTATGGAGATCTTAGGGGAAAGGTAAAAATGACCGGCAATCGTCTTGTTCTCAGAGACATATGGTTAACTCGATCTGCCGAAGCTGCTCTTAGAAGTCTTGTACGTGATAATAGAATTAGAGAGATTGAAATATCTAGAGACACAGAACATTTCAGAATAAGAAGAATGTTTATAACAGCAGAAAGAATAGAGGAAGAACTCCTTCCTCATGCAATGAGAGGAACTATATATCTTTGTCAGAGAAACCCAAACCAATACCCTGAACCAACAAGCTTTCTAACAGGTTTTGGGAATATCTTAACAAACCTAATGCATTTTAGAAGAGCTCTAGTAGTAAGGGGAGAAGCAATTGTAACTTATCAAAAGGTTTTTGGAAGATTCTTAAGGGCCAACCAAGGATACTTGGCGGGCCATCTATATAGAGAAAAAGCAGAAATAGAAGACATGGATTCAAGAAGAATACAAGGAAAGTTATCCCCTACTGAAGAAAGTTCCCTAGAAGCCAGAAAGCTAAGATTTGACAGTTCCCTTGAAACATTAATAGAAATTCTGGCAACAATAGAAGATCACTCCTTAGCAACTACTTTATTGGATCGTTTATGGGAAACACGAAGGACTAAGGGGAGCCAAGGAACCCCAGAAGATGCCGTTGAAATAATAGTAGCAATTGCCCAACCACTGGCTGAACGATTTCCAGGAGAAAAATATTTTCATGACGATGTTGCAACTTACAGGATGCTGCATGAACAAGGAAAGGTGAGCAAAAGAGAATACCTGCGTGTAGCAACTACCTATTGGGAGGCACATCTTGCAGAAAGAGAGAAGCTTCTCCCTCCTCTTCCAAAACCAGCTGCAGGAGGACAACCAAGAGCAAGAGGTAGTAAGAGAAAAGGAAGGAAAGGAGGAGGACGAGCAAAGAAAAAGGCAAAGGGTTCTAAACCCAAAATTCCAGCAGAACATCAAGAACACCAAAAATTAGAAGTCGCACTCAAAGCGAAAAAGAGAGAACTTAAAGAAGAAGAGAGAAGGGCCAGTAGGCGCCTAGTCCATGCCTGGGGACAGGTATTATCTCATAAATCTCCTACATACTGGACCCAGATGCTTGTTGCTATGGAAAGTGGTCGTGGATTAGCCTTTTTAGGGGGAGATAAATCAAGACACTTGCCAGGAAAAATTTCTGATTCAAATACTAGCAGATATGAATTAATGAAAATATTCCAGGTAGCCGAGCAAAAACAAATTGAATTACTTACAACCGAAGGAAGATTGGAAGCAGATGTCGACCCAAGAGATACAATATTTGAATTGCTCAATAATGAGGAAGATCAATCCCTTTTAGCTCTTCAACTAAGAGGACTAGAAGAACTTAAAATTAGCGCCTTAATAGAATTATTTGACCGAATGGAAAAAGGCAATTTTAAATTTTGGGTGCAGGAAAGAGCAAAAGTTGATATAGGCCAACCTAAAAAAGGAAAAGATAATGGTGGAGTAGACTATAAAGACATTACAACTGCAAAATTCATGCCTGGTTCAATTATAACCGGCAGACTACAAGCTGACAGACAGGTCACCATAGACAGTGAAATCGCATATTTTTGGCTTGAGCTTGCAGAACAAGGACACTACTATATTGTTTGGAATGATGAACTACACCAAAAAGCTACTGGCAAAGGTACTCCTCTACACTTAGCAATCTGGCATCACCATAATATGGTAAAACACTCTGATAGAGGCGATCAGTTTAGACTAGCACATGATCACCCAGAAGCAATCAAGGCTTATGAACTTGCACAAGAAGCTTATCCAACTTTTGAACAATTCCGAATGGCATTAGCAACTTCTCATGTTGACATTGGCAATAGACTGATGGGGTCGGCTGCAATAACAAAGGCGCTCTCTGGCGATACTGGCATGGTCGAAGCATTGGAGGATGAGGCAAAAGGAGCATTTGAGGCTGGAATAAAAATCTGGCCGCAAAAGCCATTCGCATTATATCACCTTGCTAAAATTGCTGAGAAAAGAAAAGATTGTCGAACTCAAGCCAAAATGCACAGGAGACAAATAGCTGCTATTGATTCCGAGGAAGTAAAACGTGATATATTCATCAATCAAGAAGGACTAGCCCCTGCAAGAGCCAGTGCTCTGGGGGCTTTGGGAGAAGTTCTCCTAAAAATATGTGAGGAAGAGGGAGATCGAAGTCTAATTCCTGAAGCAGAAAGACATCTTCACGAAGCTCTTGACAACACCCATCTTTTTCCTGGATACGCCTATAATTATATGGCATCTCTATTACTCCAAGAAAAGTTTGATGAAGCAATTGCATTTGTTGAAGATGTTATGAACAACCCCAGAAATTATGGGCTTGAAGGGGGAGAGATTCCAGAGGAATTAGTTGACAAACTTCCACCAGAAAAAATGAGGTATTTACTTTTGCTCAGCAATTTAACCAATTCTCTGCTCGATAGCTTTAGGACCTCTATGGACCCAGCAAAATACGGTGCCATCTTTGCCCGCATAATCCCTGCCATTGTTACAAGACTAAGAAGCGAAACCTCTGACGAAGAAACAAAAGCAGCTGTTTGTAAAAATGATCATCTAGTCCAAGCCTTTATTCAACTTACAACAAGAGCATCTAAAATTGGTCTGCAGGTTTTTTCTAAACAATTAATTGAACACCTTTTAAGTTTAGGATTAGACGAGGAAGCAATGCTAAGAGCTCACTATTCACAAGCAGGATCCTTATCTGGAACCCAAAAAAAAGAAGGCCTAGAAGAAGCCCGTGCACCACTAGCCGTTATTCTCCAAGCTCCTAAATCTAGCGAAATTATGGTTGAGGGGACACATACTGGAGTTTCTGCCAGTTTAAAAGACAATGCTTATAATATGCTTGCAACTTGCATTAAACAATTAGCTGAACTTGAAGAAACAGATGAAGGAAGAGTCAGATTACAAGAAGAGGCAGAGGAATTACTTGAAGGAGTTGTAGGTGAATTTCCAAATTCTGCTTTATTAATCAACACCCTTGCAACGGTAAAAAGGGACTTAGGAAAAATTGATGAAGCGGAACAATATTTTAGGAGAAGTTTTGAGGTTAATCCTCATTTCTTAATCGGATATACTAATCTAATTCATTTATTTGAAAACCATGATAGGGCTAATGAAATTCCTGAGGTTGCAAAACAAGCACAAACTGCTCTTGCTGAATTATTAGAAGATATAGAAAGAGCGACTTTAATAGTAAGCGCAGGAGTAGTTCAATTTATTCTCAAACTTGCCTCATCAACCAATGATCCCGCACTACTTGAAATGGTTGATATTCTAAAGAATGTCCCCATGTTTAAATTCCAAATGTTTATTAGTGCAAACGAACTTCTTGACGAAGGAACAATTTCAGAAGAACTTCACAGAAGGGCCATATCAGATACTTCAGGGAGTCCCAAAGAAACCCCCTAATCTTTAACTCGTATTTTTTTTGTGCTAAAATTAGTCTATGAAAAAGAACCTCGCAATCCTCGGCTCTACTGGCTCAATCGGCAAACAAACACTCGAAATCGCAGCAGTCTATCCTAGTTCTTTTAATGTGGTTGCCATTGCTGCAAAAGATGAGACAGACTTAATCGTTGAACAAATTAAAAAATTTAGTCCCCTATTGGTCTCTGTTCTAAATGATAAGGTAAAATCAAAAGTAGAAGAAAAATTAGGGGGATCAAAAACTCAAATAGTAACCGGACCAGAAGGAATCAAAAAAGCTGCTACAATCCCTCAAGCAAATTTGGTAGTTGTTGCAATTCCTGGCGTAATCAGCCTAATCCCAACAATGGAGGCAATCGCCGCAAACAAAGATATTGCCTTGGCCTCAAAAGAGGTATTGGTCTCAGCCGGAAAATTCTTTATGGACGAAATAAAAAAACATAAAGTAAAAATGTATCCAATTGACTCCGAGCATTCTGCCATTGCCCAATGTTTAAAGGGTGAAGACACAAAAAAAATCAAAAAAATAATCTTAACTGCATCTGGTGGTCCCTTTCTAAAACTAAAACCAGAAAAACTAGCCAAGATGACAGCTAAGGATGCACTGCAACATCCAACCTGGAATATGGGACCAAAAATTTCGATCGACTCCGCCACATTAATGAACAAGGGGCTCGAGGTAATTGAAGCTCACTATCTTTTTGATCTAGACTATTCAAAAATCGAGGTTTTAATCCATCCGCAAAGCGTTATTCACTCTATGGTTGAGTTTATAGATGGTTCGGTCATGGCACAGCTTGGAGCAGCCGATATGCGTGTTCCAATCCAATATGCCCTTTTTGGAATGAATCGTTTTTCTAATATGTGGAAAAAGCTAGACTTAGCAAAGGTTGGAACACTAACTTTTGACAAACCGGACAAAGAGAAATTCCCTTGTCTTGATCATGCCTATTCTGCCGGAAGAGCCAATGGTACCATGCCAGCCGTAATGAATGCAGCAAACGAAGCTGCCGTTAATCTCTTTTTAAGAGGCAAAATTAGCTTTATCGATATAGCAATTAAAGTTAGAGAAGCAATGGTTCAACACCCACTAAAGAACTCCTCCTCTTTTGATGACATTGTCACCGCCGATAAATGGGCTAGAGATTTTGTAGCGAAAGCTTAGTCTTCTTTTAAGGCTTCTTTTACTCCGTCACAAACTGCACGTGATGTAATCGTCGCCCCAGTTAAAGCATCAATATCTTTTTTGGGTTCTAGCAAATCTTTTGAGGTTTTGTTTTTAAACTGTGATAAAAATTTTGAATTAGTCGCATTTAATCCAAGCCCCGGAGTCTCTGAAATTTTAATAATCTTGACCCCCGTTACTTGACCTTCCTCTCCTATCCCCACAAGCATTTCTACCGAACCAGAGTAACCAATTGGGGCAACAGAAAAAACGCGGCCAATTTCTTTTCCCCCTTCTTTTGCAATATAATATCCGTCTTGTTTTTCAAAACTATCCGCATCCACAATTATTTGTTTCAACGCCTGGTTAATTTCTCGGACTTTATTTTTCTCAATTTCCGGTGCAGTAACAGTATAAGTCGCAGCCAAGATACCCGCGGCAATTGCGGCAACAGCCGCAAGAAAGGCTCCCATTTTTAAAATGTCTTTCATTTTCTGTATAGCCACGCCATGGCGTGGCTCTCCCTAACCGTTCCAAATTTCTTCCCTGGCAAATAACGGTCGATCAAAGGAACAACCGCATTCATAAGAAGGATTGAATAACAAACCCCTTCTGGATATCCCCCCCACAGACGAATAACCATTGTGATAAGTCCACAACCAAAACCAAAGATCCAACCACCTATTTTTGAAACTGGAGAAGTTACCGGATCGGTCGCCATATAGATTGCACCCAGCATTAATCCACCAGCTAGAAGGTGAAATAAGGGATCAACTCTAAAAATAAGAGAGAACAATACCACTGTTCCAAAATAAGAAGCTGGGATTCTCCAATCAATTGTCTTTCTATATAAAAGATACAATCCTCCAAGTAAAAGTGCAATAGCTGAGGTCTCCCCAATTGATCCACCAATGTTTCCATAAAATAACGGGCCATAAGCTGCACCAGCAACTAATGGAGTTGCCCCAGAAACAGCATCCCAAGTGGTCATCGCCACCGGATAAGAGGCTAAAAGAAAAGCACGACCAACTAAAGCCGGATTAAAAATATTATATCCAAGACCACCAAAAAAATGTTTCGCAATTACAATTGCAACCAGAGACCCAATTATTACCGCCCAAAATGGCGTAGCAGAAGTAATACAAAAAGCTAGAAGCAAACCGGTTAGTCCGGCCGAAGCAATATCTATGGGTTGCGGTTTTTTCTTTCTTAATCGAAACATTAAAAACTCAAAACCGACACATGATACAATCGCGGTTGTTATAACTATTGCAGCACTTAATCCAAAGAAGTAAAGACTTAAAGCTAAAACAGGAAGCAGGGCGATAACAACATCGAGCATTACCTTTTTATGATCAGCCCTTATGTGGGGAGCAGGAGAGACCAATAATTTTTCAGAGTCCACCTTTTCTTATTTCTCCTTTGGCTAGTTTAATTAATTGTACAATATCCCGACGAGAGTTGCAGATATAAGAGCATGCTCCACACTCAATACAGTCCATTGCATTAAGCTTTTTGCACATCTCCCAATTTCCCGCCTCGGCATATTCTGCTAAAAGACTTGGGTTTAGGGACATCGGACAAACCTCGGTACAAGCCCCGCAACGGAGACAAACGTCCTTTTTTGAATAGTCCATCTCTTCTTCTATCTCTTTCTTGGTAAAAACGACTATCCCAGAGGTTCCTTTGTGTACCGGGACATCAATAGATGGAACAGCAATCCCCATCATCGGACCACCACAAACAATTTTGCGAATTACTCCATCAACCCCACCACATTGCTCAATTAAATCTCTATAACTAGTTCCAATCTTTACGCGCAGATTGGCTGGTCGACGAAGATGTTTTCCGGTAACAGTGACTACTCTGTCAACCAGAGGCATTCCGGTTTTTAGAGTTCTTGCAATTTGGGCACAGGTTGCAACATTCATAACCATAGCGGAAACATCCATCGGAAGCTTACCTGACGGAACTTCGCGATTTAGGATTGATTTAATTAATTGTTTTTCTCCGCCTTGTGGATATTTTGTCTTTAAAGCAACTACTTCTATCCTATTTAATTTCTTTTTTAGATATTGAATCGCAACCGGTTTATTATCTTCTATCCCAATGTAGGCCTTATCTACTCCTAGAACTTTTTTACAAACATCAATCCCATAAGCTAGATTAAATACATCATCTAGCATTAAACGATAATCACAAGTAAGATAGGGTTCACATTCTGCTCCATTTATAATCAAGTTATCAATTGGTTTATCTTTCGGCGGAGAGAGTTTAATATGAGTTGGAAAAACCGCCCCACCTAATCCAACAATCCCCCCATCTTTAACCGCAGCAATAATCTCTTTAATTGATATCTTTTCTGTAACTGGATAAGGTTTTATATCATCTGCAACATCTTGTTTTCCATCAGAATCAATTACAACCGCCACACTCATGCGTCCCATAAATGAAAGGCGCGGTTCAACTGCGACCACCTTTCCAGAGACACTTGAATGTACTGGGGCAGAAATAAATTTGTCTGATTCTCCAATCTTTTGACCAACCTTTACCAAATCTCCAACTTTTACTAATGAACGGTAAGGAAGGCCGGTACACTGGTGAAGCTGGATTACGACTTGTTTGGGAAGAGTAGCCTCCTCAATACCAAGTTTTTCTGTTAATCCTTTTTCTTCGGGAGGATGAATTCCGCCAACAAAGGCCCGTTTAAAAATCATACAATTAAAATTTTAACATAAATATCAACATTCTTTAATCCCTTTTTCTCTAATCTAATCCCTGGATAGTGATCTTCCCTAATTTCCCGGATATCCGAGAGATCCTGGGACAATCAAAATCTGGGACAAGATCCGGGATCGGGGTTTAAAGAACATTACTGAGGAAAGAGAATCCTGATTTCGGCAACATTTTTTAAAAATGTATTAGCCTCTTCTGGCAAATCAGCCCCTGGATCCATAGCATAAACCGGTATAGCTTGCCACCGACCATCTATCTTTGCCTCAACCAAAAAGTGGCTTAATAGTTTATTTTTCCAGTCTTTTGCCAAAATATCTTGATCATTATATTGCGGCTTTAGGTAATAACGAAAAAGAGGAGCAATTCCTTCCAGTGGCTTTCCAGTTAAATTAATCGGTCCAACTACCATCCATTGATTGTGGGTGCGAACAATCTTCATATCAGGTCCTGCTGCATGGTCAGCAGGAATTATTTGAAATCCGCCAACTCGTCCTGTATCAGACGTTGAAATATCAATTACTCCAGCATGGTTGGCCCTAATTCTTCCAGAGCTCAAATAGCGTGTTCCGGCAAAGCGTCCAACCCCAGTGACTGGTCGAAAGACATAGGCAACCGTCGTACTTGTGTTATCCGGATAAACTAATCTGACCTTCCCCTTAAATTTGTTCTCAAAAACAATAGATTTTGGATAGTTCTTTGGTCGTTTTACTATTATTGTAAAATCGTCTCCAATTTTTGGAACATATGCGTCCTTCATCTTAGCTGAATTAACCAAAACAGAACTTCCAATCGTCGGGGCAAAACCTCCACCAAAGATCGATTGATTGGTCTTTTCACTTGTATAAAGGGATGAACTTTTGTTCAAATAAGAATTATACTTTATTTGTTTAGATAAAAATTCTTGTGGTAAAATCGAAAAGATTGTTTGGGGCCAGCCTGTTTTAATATGAATTGCGTTAACCGCACACGCTGCAACCTCGCCAACCCCCACCCATCCTGAAGCAGTATAGCCATCATAATTAACCCTATCTACCGGAACTAAAACCTTGGCCTTTTGATACCAATTCTCACCGTGATCGGGGCTTACCATAATCTTGCCATCGATTTTATTTTCTATAGAAATACGATAAGATTCCACAAAATCTGTTGCAGAAGCAGAGAAAGAAAAGATAAGCAAGAACAGGAAAAGAAAAGGAACCAAGAAGAATCTTATCTTGCCAACCACTGAACTAATGTCCTAACCGGTGTTCCGGTTGCCCCAGAAGACAGGTAGCCACGAGCTTGATGTAAAAAGGCAGTGCCTGCAATATCAATATGTGCCCAAGGGGTATTGCCTACAACCGCCTGGACAAAAATACCACCAACTGATGGTGAAGCTCCTCTTCCCTCTGAACAATTTTTAAAATCAGCAATATCCGATTTTAAATATTCTTTGTACTCTTCATATAAAGGTAACTCCCACATCTTCTCTCCAGATTTTTTACTTGCCTCCCTAATTTGATTAACCACATCGTGGTCAACATTCCCCATAATTCCAGACGCAACGTCTCCCAGGGCCGAAACACAGCCACCAGTTAGGGTAGCAACATCAACAATCTTGGTTGCCCCCAATTTTTGAGCATAATTTATTGCATCTATCAAAAGCATTCTTCCCTCGGCATCGGTTGAAATAATCTCGATGGTCTTTCCAGAGTATGATGTTATAACATCCCCCGGTCTAGCGGCCAAACCATCTGGCATATTCTCACAAAGAGGAATAACTGCAATAAGATTCTTGCGAACTTTTAACTCTGCAGCTGCACGCATGGTCTCAATAACCGCAGCAGCTCCCGCCATATCTGTTTTCATCTCCCAAAGCTTACGGGAGGGCTTTAGCGATATTCCACCAGAATCAAAAGTCACTCCCTTACCAACCAATCCAATTGTTTCGGCTTTTGGACTATGTTTGTATTTTAATACAACCACCTTTGGAATATCCTTACTTCCTTCAGAGACAGACAACATGGCTCCAAAACCTAATTTTTTAGGGTCAAGTATCTTACAAGAAAGTCCAACCTCTTTTGACATTTTAGCTGCGTATTCTGCAATTTTAGATGGTGTCATCTTATTTGCCGGAGCATGCACTAGGTCTCTTGCGTGATTTTGGGCATGCGACCATATTTCTGCTTGTCGAACACCCGCTTTGATTTTTGGAATTTTATTGTGATCTCGTTCTACAATTGTAAAATCTTTTACCTCAAATACTTTATCTTGTTTTTTCTTGTAGCCAGCAAACTTATAGCCACCAATTATTGTCCCCTCAATAAGGGCAGAAGCTGCCGATTCTGGATCAAACTCGGGCAATACAGAAACAACATGCCCAGTTTTTAATTTTTTGGCAGAGCGAATTGCAATTGCAGCTGCATTGCGTATCACATCTAACTCAAGTTTCTTTTGCTCTCCCAAGCCGACCACTAAAACTTTTTTTGCAGCAATTCTACCAAAGGTTTGAAGAAGTAGAGATTCGGAAGCGCTTCCCTCAATCTCTCGATTACTTATTGCAGTAGAGATAAGCCCCTTTAGCATTGTATCCACTGCTTTGGTTGCAGTAGTTAGATTCTTATTCCCTTTAAAAATATTTACAACCAACAGGTCGCAGGTAGTCTGGGTAATATTGCCAACTTTAACGTGAATTTTCATGAGGCCTCCTTTTGTCAGAAAAATATCTTCGATTCATATTCAAAAGATTCCTCTGAGTCAGAACCATGTACTAGATTCTTAATGGTCCCATATTCAGATAATACATTTTCTTCTTTTAGGTCACCACGAATAGTTCCAGCAATTGCTTTTCTTGGATCAGTCGCCCCCATAACCTCTCGTAGTTTTAACACTGCGTTTTCTCGCTCAAGCATAACAACGACAGCCGGGCCAGAGGTAATGAATTTGATTAAGCCATCATAAAATGGCTTGTCCTGATGTATCTTATAAAGCTTAGAAGCTAGTTCCGAAGTAATTTTAATTGGCTTTTCTTCTATGACCCTAAACCCTTGCTCCTTGACCCTATTAATTACTTCGTCTTTTAATCCGCGAGAGACAGTATCAGGCTTTAGCATGAAGAAGGTCTTTTCGAGCACGCTTGATAGCCTCCTTTATTTTTTGTGGTGCAGTCCCACCAATATTATCTTTTGATTTTACCGATGCCTCGGCGGTTAAAAAGCGTTGAACATCATAACCAAATTTTGGAGAAAAATTCTTAAGTTCCTGTAATGAAACATATTCTAATTGCATGTTAGAATCTTCACAATAAGAGACAAGCTCGCCAATAATATGGTGGGCCTCACGAAATGCAACCCCTTTATTAACCAAGTAATAGACTAAATCGGTCGCAGTTAAAAATCCTTTCTTAACTGCTTTTTCCATCCTATCTTTATTTACCTCTAATCCTTTAAGCATCTCTGTATAAATGGAGAGACATCCTTTGATCGTATCGATAACATCAAAAATTGCCTCTTTATCTTCTTGCAGATCCTTGTTGTAGGCCAAAGGCTGTGCTTTTAATAGTGTTAAAAGGCTCATTAGCTGGCCATAAACGCGACCGGTCTTACCACGAACAAGCTCTGCCACATCTGGATTCTTCTTTTGCGGCATTAACGACGATCCCGTACAAAATTGCTCCGGTAATTCAATAAAATCAAATTCATAAGAAGAATAGAGCACTAATTCTTCTGAAAACCTTGATAAATGCATCATTAACATAGACCCAGCATAAGCAAAATCAATTACAAAATCACGATCAGAGACCGCATCAATACTGTTTTGAGATATTTTCGTAAAATCGAGTTCTTTGGCCAATAATTTTCTGTCGATAGAAAACATGGTACCAGACAAAGCACCTGATCCAAGCGGCATAACATCAGCAAGTCTTCTAACCTGCATAAATCTAGTTTTGTCACGATCTAACATTTCATAATAAGCCATTAAGTAATGAGCAAAAGAAATCGGCTGCGCTCTTTGCAAGTGGGTATAACCCGGCATAAGTTGATTTAGGTTTTCTTCTGCCAGATCAAGCAAAACTGTTTGAAGATTGTTTATTAAAGATACTGTCTCAATTACCTTCCATTTAATATACATTCTAAGGTCGGTTGCTACCTGATCATTTCGTGAACGACCAGTATGAAGCTTCTTTCCCACTGATCCAATTTTTTGAATTAAAAGTGTTTCAATATTCATATGAACATCTTCTAATTCTTTTTTGAATTTGACCTTTTTAGCTACAATTCCTTTTAAAATTACATTAAGCCCTTGTGTGATCTTTTTGCATTCGGCAGAAGATAATATCTTTGCCTTTTGCAATGCTTTAGCATAAGCCAGGCTCTGCGTAATATCTTCTTTATATAATCTCTTATCGATATTGATCGAGGCGGTAAAGTCTTCAGCAGACTTTGCCATCGCTTTTTTAAATCTTCCGCCCCATGCTTTTTTCGCCATTATTTTCTCCTTCTTTTTGCATTAACAACAGACGGTAAGCCAAAAAGATTTATAAATCCCTCGGCATCTTTTTGATTATAAACTGTCTCTTTTTCAAATGTCGCTAGATCATAGTCAAACAATGAATGCTTTGATTTGCGTCCAACAACTAAGCAATTCCCCTTATAAAGCCTAAGACGAACGGATCCTGTAACATATTTTTGAGTTTTGTTAATAAAAGCATCTAGAGCCTCTTTTAGAGGGGTAAACCACTGCCCATTATAAATTAATTCTGCATAACGTTTTGCCACTAGCTCTTTGTAGTGCATGGTATCTCTATCCAGAGTAATTGTTTCAAGTGCCTGATGAGCAGCATATAAAATAGTCCCACCAGGAGTTTCGTATACACCGCGTGATTTCATACCAACTAAGCGATTTTCTACAATATCGGTACGGCCAATTCCATGCTTCCCGCCAATTTTATTCAAAGCTTGAATTAATTTAACTGGTTTGAGTTTCTTTCCATTTACAGCCTTCGGCTCACCTTTTTCAAAAGCTATTTCAACATACTCAGGCTTGTTGGGAGCTTTTTGAGGATTTTTAGTAAGCAAATACATATCTTCTTTCGGTTCAAACCATGGATCTTCTAAAACTCCGCCTTCGTAACTTATGTGCCACAGATTACGATCTGATGAATACGGTTTTTTCTTGCTTACAGGTATTGGAATTCCGTGTCTTTTAGCATAGAGAATTTCTTCCTCACGTCCGGTTAGTTCCCAATCGCGCCATGGAGCAATTATTTTCATATTTGGAGAAAGCGCTTTAAAGGTTAATTCAAAACGTACTTGATCATTCCCTTTACCAGTTGCGCCATGAGCAACTGCATCTGCCTTTTCTTTTTTTGCTATTTCAATCTGTCGTTTTGCAATTAAGGGACGAGCAACGGAGGTCCCCAAAAGATAATTTCCTTCATAAACTGCTCCAGATTTTAGCATTGGAAACAAAAAGTCTTTTGCAAATTCTTCTCTTAAATCTTCTATATAGATTTTTGAAGCGCCAGTCTTTATGGCTTTTTCTTTTAACCCATCTAATTCTTCTTCTTGTCCAACATCTGCTGCGTAGGCAACAACTTCACAGCCATAGTTATCTTTAAGCCACTTAATCATTACAGAAGTATCAAGTCCGCCTGAATATGCTAGAACAACCTTCATTATTTTCCTCCTAGAAGTAAACAAAGTATTGCTTTTTGAACATGTAAGCGATTTTCCGCCTGATCAAAAACAACTGACTTACTAGAATCCATGACTGAATCGGTAATTTCTTCTCCACGATGGGCTGGTAAACAGTGCATAACAATTACATCTCTTTTAGCAGTATTTACCAAATCATCATTTACCTGAAACTTTTGAAAGGCTTGTAGTCGGTTTTTCTTCTCTTTCTCCTGTCCCATTGAGGTCCAAACATCGGTATAGATAACATCGGCATCAGTTGCTGCAATAACCGGATCGTGAAGTAAAGTAATTTCGGAACCGTCACAATCCTGCATGGCTTGATGAAGAATTTCAGAAGATGGTTTATATTGTTTTGGAGTTGCAACTGTAAGGTTTAATCCTACTTTGGCACAGGCCAACATCAGCGAGTGACAAACATTGTTTCCATCACCAACATAGGCCACTTTTATATCATTTTTTAGACCTTTTTTCTCTTTTATAGTAAATATGTCACCAAAAGCCTGACAGGGATGGAGTAAATCCGACAATCCATTTATAACTGGAACAGTTGCCCCCTCTGCTAATCCGACTACTTTTTGGTGCTCAAAGGTACGAAACATAATTCCGTCTACGTAGCGAGAAAGAGTCCGTCCAACATCTTTTATCTCTTCCCGTTTAGCAACTTCGGCAGATAAAGAGACCGCATGTCCACCAAGTTGAAACATTCCGACCTCAAAGGATACACGGGTACGATTAGACGGTTTTTCAAATATTAAGGCAAGGGTTTTTCCCTTTAGCCTTTCACTATTTAGCGGTTCTGACTTAATTTTTGTGGTTAAATCAAGAATATCTAAAACGTCTTGTTTAGACAGATCATGAATCGAGACAAGATCTTTCATAAGAATATTATATCAAGTTAACTAACAACTAACAACACGCCACCTTCGGTGGCTACAACTAACAACTGAAAACAAAGGAAGGATCTGTTTAATTGTAAATACAACCAGAAGATGTTAAACTTATGCTATGAAGAATAAGCCTATACAACAAGAAAAACAAGAGATTGCAAAAAATATAAAATGGTTTAAGAAATTTTCGTTGGAAAAAAGGTTCGAATTAGCCTTTGAGCAAATTAAAGCTATCAAAATACTAAAAAACTTGACCCCTAAAAAAGATGCAACTCATAGAACCACTTGAATTTTTAAAAGAAATCCATACAAAAGGAGTTAAATACCTTCTAATTGGTCGTCAAGCAGTAATCGCCTACGGTGGACCAGTTCAAAGCATGGATTATGATATTTATATTGATGGAAGCAAAGAAAATACTAATTTACTCCTATCTGTTGCAAAGGAATTCAATCTAAACCCAAGCCTACCAAAAGAAAAACTACAGACACACTTTAAATTCCGTCTAGAAAATGATTTTACTCTTGATGTTTTTCGTGCTAAGTCTTTTCAATTGACTTCGGATAAAAAAATAACTTTTGAAGAGCTTTATAAAGATCGGACTATTCTCAAGGGTGAAACCGAGTTAGAAATCAATGTCCC
The DNA here is from genome assembly GCA_964421245.1 of uncultured bacterium. Taxonomy (GTDB): domain Bacteria; phylum Margulisbacteria; class WOR-1; order XYC2-FULL-46-14; family XYC2-FULL-46-14; genus CAYQVW01. Next base: position 100,378 of record CAYQVW010000002.1, read on the forward strand.
TTCTATCGACGGATTAATTGCGTTAAAAAAGCTAAGATCCCTCCCTAAGGACTTGCGAGATATTGAGTATCTTGAAGAGTTGAAAAAGAAAAAATAATCTGTCCAATCCCATTTTTAATTACTAAAAAGTGAAATTTCGACCCATTTTTAACGATATATATATAGGATGACAATAAGACCTGTAAGTAATTTAACAACAAGGCGATCTTTTTTAAGCACCGTTGCAGCTACAGCGGGATCACTTGCCCTGGGTGGCTGCGGAGATACCGCAATTCCAAGGGCACCAGCAGCAGGTTCTGGAGCAGGCCCCATGGATGCAACATATTCTATTGATTTAGTATCTCCTGATTCTCATATCATATCTCCAAGCATATTATTAAACACCTTTCTATCGAAAAATCCAAAAGTAAAACAAGCCATGAAATGGTGGGAGGGGCAAAGTTATGACAGCTGGCCAGCAGGGGCAAAAACCAAACTAACACATTTTTTTGTTGAATTAAATAATAAAGGAGTTCTTCCTTTAAGCTTCTCAGGTCATCCCCCAAATGCCAACGTTTCTGGCGGCAATACTATCTTTAAGAAAAACGCAGAAGAAATATATCTTGCGCAAGTAGCTCACTCTCTGTATATCGAAATAACCCGCAGAGTGCCCTGGCAACTAGCACAATATGACACCAAATCCCTTGAACTTTTATTTAGCATTGATAAATTATTCGGATCAAAAAACACCGTGGCCTGGCCAGCTATATACGGCATTTCTCCAGCAGTAATACCAAGTAATCCTATCCCAGCCCATAACTTTATGATAAAAAATCCTGAAGGGGGAAGTTTATTAAAAGGAAACCAAAAAGAGACCATTTTTGCCTTAGTATCCTGGATGCTCCTTCATCTATGTCACGGTTACGTTGTTGCTCTGCCAGGTTCTAAATATCCTACTCAAAAAGAAGCCTATGGATATAAGGGACCACCTATCATAGATTCTATGATCACACGCAAAATTCATCCAGACACAAGCAATTGCCAAACCATGAATAACTGCAAATCAAAAATGGGTCCAAGATATTGGTCGTGGGTTGGATGTCAAACAGCATCTTCTTTAATACCCTTACTTTTAAAGTCACTAAACATTCCGGCAACATCTATAAATAGTCAGCTAGACGCACAACTATGTTGTCACCGCGGAGTTGGGATTCCCTTTCTAGATCTTTATCTTCCCCACACAGATGATATCTATTGCATGACATGGAATTACGGCTTTCCTCCCTTAGATCCAGCAAAAGCCTTTATAAGCAAAAAAGAGTTTGAAGCTAAGTTTGATTTAAAATCACCCGAGACTAAACGATCAATAAAATATAATCACAGAATCCATTGGATCGGTGGAATGCAACCGACCTACGATTATTTGCATGCCTATTACTATTGGGGCCGACCTCAGCTTGAAAAAATGGTAGCAAAGGGGCATTTCACAAAAACAGAAATTGATCAAATCGAGGCTCGTTTAATTGCCACTATAAAAAAATACGGCGGGTTTGCAAATATTAAAAAAATATACGAAGCGCTAGAAAAAGCTCGTTAATCCCATTCTCTTAACCAGCCCCTCAAACTCATCCTTAAAATCAGGAGAAACCAAAAGATGCATGGTTGCATACTCTCCCTCAGGCGGTTTAGGGGTCCGCAAAGATAGCATCCCCTCAAATGATTCGAAAAAAGGAGCATACAAATATATATCCGATGCCTTTACTTTTAAAAAATAATCTAGTGAGTCTTTCATAGTTTGGTTATATACATCAAAACAATAGCTGCTTTATTATCATAAAGAATTTTGTTCGCCTCTTTATATTTTTTTTGTTTAATCAACCTATCAATTTTAGAGCTCTTATAATTGAGAAAATTAGCTTCGCCCTTTGACGAAAAAAGCGGACCGAGCAGATTGTCGTCCTTTGCCTTGTATCCCATCAAAAAGAGATGATAATGCCCAGATTCAAGCGCCTTCTCCCAAGCCCCATCAATAGCATAATCAACTTGTTTTAGTGTTAGATTTATTCCTATTTTCTTTAAGTCTTTCTTTATCTGCTCTGCCACTTTTTTAGTCTTAACCCCATCAGTATGTAATAAAACGACTTTTTTGGGAACTTTTTTTAATTTTGATTTTTTAATTTTTAATTTACTATTCGGAAAGTATCCGTCCATCCCCGGCGGCACAATACTATCCGGCACAAGATTGGCTCCCATAATCTCTTTACTAATCTTTTCAATAGAAAGAGCACCGGCAACTGCTTCGCGAAAATTTTGATCGGCACAGAAAGACTTGTTGAAGTTAAAACCAAGAAACCAAATTCCATCATACTCACTTGCTTGCGCTGAGATAGAAAAAAGGAGCAGTAAAAGACTAACGAATACTAAACGCATCTTTGCCCTTTGAATCGTAGGCAACAATCACGGGAAATTTAAATAATTTAAGTTCGAGAACAGATTCCGCTCCAAGATCAGCATAACCCAATCTCTTGGCAGAAGACACATAGCGAGAAAGGAGCGCTGCCGCTCCGCCAGTCGCAACAAAATAAATTGCTTTATTTTTTTTGTGCATTTTTCTTACCTCTTCGGAGCGAGGGCCTTTACCGATTGTTGCTTTTATTCCCATTTTAAACATCTCTTTCATAAATGGGTCCATACGAGATGCAGTAGTCGGTCCAATTGCACCAATTAATCTTCCAGAAAATCGAGAAGGAGTTGGGCCTGCATAAAAAATGGTAGCCCCCTTAGTCTCAAATGGTACTTTTTTCTTTTTCTTCTTGGCGTTTATCATTCTAACGTGAGCAGCATCACGGGCGGTATAAACTTTCCCGGTAAGAAAGACCTTGTCTCCCGCCTTAAATTTCTTTATATCTTCATCTTTTAACGGTAAATCTATTTCATATTCTTTTGGCATTTATATTGTAACCTCTCTATAGCGATGAGAGTGGCATTCTATATTTACGGCCACTGGAAGAGAAGCAATATGACACGGATACGGCTCAATATGAACTGCAAGAGCAGTCGTGTTTCCGCCTAAGCCCATTGGACCAATTCCTAATTTATTTATTCGTTTTAAGAGTTCTGCTTCATAAGCCGCCATTTTTTGATCAGAACTTGAACGTCCAACTTTTCGAGTTAAGGCCTTTTTGGCTAAAAAGGTGGAATAATCAAAGGTCCCACCAATTCCAATTCCAACAATTATTGGGGGACAAGCTCTGGCTGCTTTATCTTTAATGTTTGAAATAATATACTCGGTAATCTCTTCTCGCGTAGTTGTTGGCAAGAACATTTTTTGAAAACTACAATTCTCTGCTCCTCCACCCTTTGGAAGAAAGCCTATCGTAATTTTCTCTCCCGGCACCATTTCAACATGAATTATAGCCGGAGTATTATCGTGGGTATTCTTTCTTGTAAAAGGATGTGAAACAACCGATTTTCTAAGATATTGGTAGGCAGAGATAATTCCAGCATTAACCGCGTCATTAAGATCTCCATCAATCGCAACCCTCTGTCCTATTTTCAAAAAGACAACAGCAAAGCCAGTATCTTGGCAGAGCGGTATATTATCACCGTGTGCTGCCCTGGCATTTCTAACTAATTCGTCCAAAATCCCCTGTGCAGTCTTATTTTTTTCTTTTTTCAGGGATTCTTTTAAAAGATTAAAAATTTCTGGATTTATTTCTTGAACCGCATCAAGACAGAGCTTCTTAAGAGCATTCGATATGGTTTTACTAGAGATTTTGCGCATTTATCCTATTATTATAGCAGATTTTGGGCTTAAGGAGAATATCTAATAACAGAAATGGCTTGGGTTGGAATATAATGATACCGTTCTAAATAGCTATCTCTATCCAAGCTAACTAAAACATGTCGATCCCCTTCCCCTTTTACATCCAGCCAAACCGCAGGCTCCCCTTGTTTTATCCCTACACAATAATTATTTGGAACCCCAAAAAAACGCAGTATCATATGCAAGGCAACTAGCTTCTCATTATAAAAAGAATCTAAATTAGAAAAAGTAATCGTTGACCAATTCTTTTGTTCATGAGTAACAAAGCTAATTATTCTCCTTCTTGTATCATCCAAAGAGGCCCCGGTAAGATTTGAATAGATCGCTTTTTCTAACAACATTGCAAGCCTGGTTCCAGGACTTGCATCAACTTGAGCTCGATACTTTGAATCAAACGGACTAATTATTTCATCTCTATTTCTTAACGTCTTAACTCTCATTATTGTATGAGTTTGTGGATTAACTACTCTCCTCCAAATACGATCAATCGGAAGAATTCTATCATCAAGCTTTTCAATCTCTTCTGGGTTTAATTTTAAATAATCCGCAACAGCAACTGTAACCTTACCTTCAGCAGAATTAAAGCCGACAACAAGAGGCCCTACTTGCTGGTTGCTTCCAAAGGGAATTTGATAAGAGAAAGGGGCACTTCCCAAGTCCCATGGAACAAAAGAGGCAGAAACGCCTCCCTGGTTAATTTGGAGATTATAACGCAATCCTGTTTCAGAAAGATAAAGAGGAATCACTCCAGTAGAATTATCAACAGTAATTTGGAGAGGCTTCCCTTCCGGATTAACCGGTATCATTCTTTCTACAGTAAATCCTTGGTCTGTCTTTGTGACAGAGAGTGGACAAGAAAAATCCCTTAAAATAATCGGAAGATTACCAGAAATCTCCCCACCTGGGATAATTAAACCATCTTTCGAATCCCTTACTACACAATAAGATCTTTCTTCTTTTCTCCAAAGAATCAATTTGAAGTAGCTTCTATTGGCTGTTGGAATTGCAATAGTAAAACTTTTATTTATAGCGTTAGGAATAGAGATAGAAAAATATCCAGGGGCAAAAGCCAGCAATTGCTTTCCGCCTGCCTTAACCGTAGTTGCTCCAATAACATCCCCTACTCTTTGCATAGAATTTCATCGATCAAAAAATCAAAAAATTGCAGGGGATTTTAGATCTTATAAATATAATGGGGCATTGAGCACTTCTTCTGGCTGCCAACTAACTTGTGTAACCTCATCTCTCCCTTTAAGCTCTTTTAAGTCCATATCGAGCGCTTTAAGGTTAGCCATAAATTCAATAAGGTCATCAAGAAGCTCTTTGCCAAAGTAATTAAACATAATACTTTCATTTACCTCCGCTTCTATAATGGGTAGGTGTTTCAATAATGTTCTTGGGTTAAAGCCTGCCTCAGATAATTTAATTTCATAAGCCTTCTCTACGTACCCTATTATTTCACCCTTGAGACTATCGCTCGCTTCTAACCACAGCTCTTCAAGTAAGTTATAAATATGTTCTCTATCTCTGTTCTCTTCCCAACTATTACTATTGTTCTCTCCTTCTCTCCTATCAATAACCTCTGTTACGGCTGGGGTCATAGTCGTGTCTTGGTTTGCCCAAAAGGCTGGATCCCAAACACTTGTTTGATTATATTGGGTTATAGCTAAAGGATTGATACCCGGAGTATTATCAGCCAGATCTGGATTGAAGAATACAACAGTTCCTTGCTCCTCTAACTCTTGTGATAAATATTCTGGATTGTATTCTAATTCTGAGTTTGTTAAAGGGGCTGTCCCATCATGTCCTCTATCAACATATCCGCCATGTTCATTTATATGAGGAACATTAATCTGATATTTTGCCGATAAATCAAGAAACTCAAATGGTCTCACTGAATGTTCGGATCTTAATGACTCCATTTCTTGAGCAGTCGGGGGAGCAGCAGTTTCTCTTTCTACCTCCTCCGGAACAACCGGCATTTGCAAGGTGGAGATTTCTTGAGCGGTCAATTCTCTAGCCTCATGTGCCGCTACTTCTTGCCCATGCTGTGTGTCTATTTCTACTTTACCTTCCTCAAGTTCTTCTGAAGTCAATTTCACTACTTCCTGTTCTTCCCCTTCTTGAATTAGTTCTAAATGGATTTTGTTTCCATCCCTTTCAATCTCAAGCATTCCACTAAGGGTCATAACTCCCCCATCTCCAACAAAAAACCTAAAAAACTCAGCGGCTCTAATTTTTGGATTGTGATAAAGAACTTCATAATTATTACCACTTCTCTTTAATAAAAATTTACTATTCAAGTATTTTACCCAAACCTTACTATTATCACTAAGTTGAATTCTTTCTTTCGGCCTCTTTTCACTTAACGCCGGTTTCATTTCAATGTGTAATTTTTTCCCTTCGCGCGTGATCGTTATGTTATTGTCAAAATAGTGATCTTGAGCAATAGTTTTTGTTGGCAGCAACTTTCCAAACACTTTTCCGAATTTCTTATTTGGGACAACAACTTTAAACCCACCATCTAAAAATGAAACCTCATACTTTGCAATTTCGTTACCTTCAAGATCATCAACAGAAATAACAGTGCTCTTGTTTGAAGAATAAATTGTATGAGAAAGATTTTCTCCGTTTAATGATATATTTCTGCCAGGCAATAAGTTAATTAATGACCTTGCGGCCCGGGTAGGGTTTCTTAATCTTGAAATTAATCTTCCAAATGGAACCATCTACATTCCTCCATAGAGAATCTATATATTTATCGTATTTAAATGGGAAAAACTTGTATCATTTTAGGTGAAATTTATGTAGAATAAGGACGATAAATATTTGTATGAAAAGCACATCAGAAATACTGGGAGTACAGCCATCTTTTCAAAAACCGTGGGTCCAAATAAATCGAGGCCTAATTAAGTTAGGCCGTCATGGTGTTTGTGGTTTGAGATATAAAACAACCGGCTCTCCAAAACAAGAAGCTTCAGATTTTGTAAAAGTTATGCAAAGAATTCCGATCGCTACAAATAAGGCTTTCCGAATTCTTTGGAAAAATCAGGCAATCTGTTCTGATTTAGTTAAGTTGTTTGAAGAAGCAGATAATATGAGCCTTGAAGATTTTCAGAATAAAATTGCCAGAGCCTTTTCTAAAGCCAGGTTAGTTGTTTATCCTATGGCAAATAACCATTGCGGATTAGTTGCCGGAGTTGTTATGGGCAACAAACTAATGATTCCACAAGCGGAAGATCTGGCTCACAAAAGAGCTACCCATCACTTTAAAAATCATCCGGCCTATCTAGACCTTTATTATGGATTCTTAGGGGTAGAGTTAGGTCAACATTTAAGCAATATTGAACGATTAGCATTAAAAGAATTGTGGGAAGAATCCGGAATTTCTGTTAGTGGTCGAATAGTTATAAGAGATGATGTAAGAATGCTAACCTTTTGGTTAGACAATAGAGCCGGAAGAAAAGATTTTCATGTTTCAAGAGGATTAATAGAACAAAGAGCAAGGGCTTTTGAGGCAGCTTCTTAGGCGGCTAAGTTTTTTGCAACAATAACTAGTTTGCCATCACGATCAGCTAATGCAATCCTAATATTTTCTCCTCTTATATTCACTGCCATGGTTTGATCTCTTTCTGGATTTGGTAAAGTAAATTTCTGCAATGGCAAGGTCCTTCTTTTATCACCAAAACATCTTAATGTAATCTTTCCAGCACTAAAGAATATCTGGTAGCGCCTCCCATTAATATAGAAATTTTGTCTTGGTTGAACTTGGGCTCTTTTTGCAATTTTTACATCTGGAACTTTTCCAAACATTATCCCTCGTGCTCTTCTTAATTCCCTGCCAACAGCTCCCTCCTCAAGGGTAAGCATCTCAACCCATTCTGGGCGGGCGTGATTATAAATTGACGAATCATCTGCAGCCATTTTTCTAAAATAACGCATGGCCTTCAACTCTATTTTGATTTGTTTTACTTTATCAAATAGTTCTCTTTCCATTTCATCTTGCAGGATAAAAGGATTTTCCTTAATAACTCTTTCCACTCCCCCGTATTGTCCATGCAAAAGCGCCTCAAGCTTCTCTCTGGCATCAGTTTCATAAACATATCTGCTTGGACTAATTTCAAGTAATCGGTCCCTTCGTTTAGCAAGGAATTCTGCTCTAGTTTCTCCCATACATACATCAACAAACGACTGAAACTCAAGATAACTCTTAAAGGGTTCTATCGTCCCACCATTATCAAATTTTTCAGCATATGCTTCCATTAATGGGACATTGGGAAGTTCAAGGGGAGCTTCCTTCTCTTGTTCTTTTTTATTCCCTTGTTCCCTATTTCGGTCTGCTTCATCATCTGCCTTTTCTGCTGGGGCAACATATAACGATGTATCAACATTCTCTGTGGTAGAAACCGGAGCAACAGCATCATCCCCAGCTCTCAATCTTGCAAGATAAGGACCGTAATAGAGCCCTCTATTTTGCATATTATAATGATATTCAATATTCCTTTCTTCAAGTATCGGAATAATTCTTCTTCTGTTTGCGTATGCCTCTTTTGGAGTAGCCCTATCACCAATTGGTGCATCAATATAATGATAATTTAACCAGGCATTATGTTCTGCGTCTTGCATAACAACATCAGGACCATCAAGGGCACCAAAATCAACCTCTCCAACAATATAGGATCGGAATTTTGCTTCAGTGGCTCTCCTATTAGATCTATCCATATTAATTAGGCTTGCCCAAATATGCATACTGTTTTTTCTATTCAATGGCTGTCTTGCAAGAAAAGAGGTATCTCCCCTCATTGCTCTCTCTATTAGATGAGCTATAGCCGGATAGTGAGAATAGGCCGGATGCCTTTTAGGTGCGCTTGTAACGATTGGTCTAATTTCTGGCACCGGTGGTTTTGGTCTTGTCGGCACATTGCTCTTCTTAACAACAACCTCTTTCTTGGTAACAGGTTGATCTTTTGCAATCAACTCTAGAGTAACTTCTTCCCCTTTTCGTGAAACAAGCAGGTTTCCTGACTTTATTGTAACCCCATCATAAAGTTCTATCTTCCCTTGAGGAGTATTAAGAAGAACTTGATCGTTTATTCGAACAACTCCATACCATTCTGATCCAACCTTAGTTACAAAGTTGGCCCCAGAGTGTCTAAGTGTTGCTTTATTTACTGGGGTTTTTTCTGATACTTCTGAAATTAATCTAATTTGAAGTTGTTTTCCATCTCTTTGAATTGATAACGGACCTACTGTAGCACTTTCTTGCAAATACTGTCCTGGTTCAATATTTGAGGGGGCCAAACTTTTAGCCAGATCATTTTGGGCTGTAATTATATATCTTCCTTTATTAAAAACAACCTCAAAAGAAGCAATCTGATCTCCGACCTGAACATTAACTAAGACTGGGATATTACTCTGCCCAATAGTTTCGCAAATATTCTCTAGGCTTAAAGAAAGATTAGTCGGGGATTGATTAGGTTTAATAAACCCAAAGGATTGCAATCCAGACTTTATTATATTTACCGCTCTATGTCCTAGCGCCATATATTGTTCCTCTCCTAATATAGGGAATCTCTACTAGGTTCATCGTAATATCTTAAGCGAAACTTGCACAGTTTCGAGTGTTTCTCATTTGTGATATAATGAAAGTAAGATGGCTGAGGAGAAAGAAAAAAAATTCGAAGGGACCGGACTCGGTGCCGATGCGGGTAAGACCGTTGAGCAGGACGTCGACGCCCTGATTCAAGGGGCACTAAAAGAACTAGATACAAAGAAGAAGGATGCTCCTAGTAAGCCTCTTGCCGGAACCGAACTTCATAAACCACCTCCACCTCCCAAAAAAGAAGAAGAAAAACAATATGATGCCACATTTAAAAAATATAAGGCCGGAGACATAGTTGAAGGTACAGTTCAAAAAGTTGATAATAGTGGTATTCTGCTCGACATCGGATATATGTCTGATGCCCTGCTTCAAAAAGGGGAATACTCTGGTGAACCAAAGGTTGGAGAAAAAATCAAAGTTTTGATCGAAAAACTAGAGAGCAAAGAAGGATATGTTTTGGTCTCAAAAAACATGGCCGATGAAAGATTAAATTGGGATCTGGCCTTTGATGCATATCGTAAAAAACTGTTGCTCGAAGCAAAAGTAATAAAGGCGGTTCGCGGCGGTTTACTGGTTAGCTGGAAGGGCATTAATGCCTTTATGCCAGCCTCACAGGTTGTAAAAAAAGCAGATGAGAAGTTAGAATCTTTTGCCGGAAAAAATATTCCTGTAAAAATCATCCAAATCCACAGAAGACAAAACAAGATTGTAATGTCAAATCGTCAAGCCCAGGGTGAAAAGTCTAAATTAGATGCCCAAAAAATCTTCGATAAACTTGAAGTCGGACAAATCGTAAAGGGACGGGTTTCTAACCTAAAAACCTTTGGAGCATTCGTAAATTTGGGTGGGATTGAAGGGCTCATCCATCTATCTGAATTATCTTGGAAAAGGGTAAAACACCCTTCAGAACTTCTAAAAACCGGACAAGAAATTGAGGTCCTAGTTTTAGGTGTAGATAAAGCAAACAAAAAGGTTGCCTTAGGACTTAAAGAACTACAAGCAGATCCTTGGGAAAAAGCGGCAGAACTTTATCAGCCTGGACAGGTCATAAAAATAAAGGTTCTGCGCTATGTAAAATTTGGTGTTTTTGTAGAACTTGATGAAAATCTTGAAGGACTGGTACATATTTCAGAAATATCTCCTCAAAGATTTGATAGGATCGAAGATGCAATTAAGATTGGAGATGTAGTTGACGCAAAAATACTACGTGTTATTCCAGAAGAACAGAAGATCGGCCTTTCAATCAAACAGGCTGCCCAAGACAAAGAAAAAGCCAGGGTAGACAAAGAACTGCAAAAACAACAAGAAGAGAACAAGGTAACCATTGGAGACATGATTGCTGAAAAAGAAAGACAGAGAGAAGAAGCCGAGGAAGAAGGAGATACAAATGAAGTTTCTACAGATGCTCCAGAAGGCGAAACAAAAGAACAATAGCTCCCTCTGTGTTGGATTGGACCCAGATCCCTCCAAAGTAAAAATTTCATTCTTTGAATTCAGTAAAAATATAGTTGATCAAACCAAGGATTTAGTTTGTTGCTACAAACCCAACCTAGCATTTTATTCTGCCCATGGAATTGATGGAATTAAAGACTTAGTCAAAACAATTGAGTACATTCACAGCAATTCTAATATTCCAGTAATTTTGGATACTAAGTGTGGGGACATTGGAAACACGGCTAAGGCTTATGCCAAAGCAATCTTTGAATTCTACAAAGCAGACGCAACAACTCTAAATCCTTATATGGGTTTTGACTCAATCAAACCGTTTGCTGACTACAAAGATAAAGGGGTTTACGTTCTTTGTCTAACCTCAAATCCAAGCTCAGCTGATTTTGAAAATGACGTCTATCTTAAAGTTGCAAAAAAAGTGGTCGAGTGGAATAAGGATGGCAATCTTGGATTAGTGGTCGGAGCAACCAAGCCAGACGAATTAAAGAAGATACAAGAAATTACAAAAGAGATACCCCTTCTAATCCCTGGGGTCGGTTCACAAGGTGGACAGATTCCAAAAATCAATGAAAGTTCTATAATAAATGCTTCTCGAAGTATAATCTATGCGGATGATCCAAGAAAGGCTGCGGAAGAACTAAACCGCAATCTCCTCAACCGGTAAATAGGCAGCAATAGAGGCAACTGGACCATTTCTTCTAGCTTGTCTTGATCTAGCATTTCCAGAGGCTTTTTTAAGCAGTTGGGCAATTCCATCCAAATAACGATTTAGAAGTACTTCGTTCACTCTAGCACCTCTAACCAAAATAACTTTTCCATAAGAAACTCCATCTACAACAAGATCTTTTTTGATAATTGGGAGAGACCTGCTTTCATTTGAAAGAAAAGACATTGTGGCTTCCAGATCTGAATTTATCCCTCCCCAAACCATTAGACGATCTTCATCCCTTCTCCATTGATAAAGAACCTCTCGTCGAGCCAGATTCTTTGGAACACCACGAAAACCCTTAATTTCCCCATATCCGAAAACTAATTGTGGGAAACGAGCACGTGTTAGGAATTCTGGTAAATACTTTAAAAATTCCTTAGGTCCTAGTGCCAACAGATCATCCAAATGATTAAGGGACGAATCAACATCAGAAGAAGTGCGGACCATATCACCCAAATTAATAAATCGTGTTCTAATTCCAACAAGAATTCTTCTTTTAGCCATAGCAGTACTGGTTGTACTTTCAAGCCCAACCCGTTTTGCATGTAAACTTGTGCGAAATGTTGATTCAAATCTCATAATAATACCTTAATATAAAAAATATTACACTAAAACATGTGCATTGTCAAGCAATGAAAAACAAAACCGAGGTAATTTTAGGAATTATCTACTTATCGTTTTTGGGGACTTGCTTATCTAGAATCGCAACTCTCTCTTCCGGAGACAAATCATTAAAAGATGTTGCCCTATTCCTTCCTGTCTCTTTTGAGTAATAGAGAGCAATATCAGCACATTTAACTAATGCATCAACATCGATCTCCCCATCATCTATCCCATTAATATTTAATGGCGCGTCAAGCATCTCACTTAATAAATCAAGATAACTAACAGTTCCAATACTAATTGTTAGAGGTAAACGAGTTGGACCACCATTAATATCTGCTACAAACTCACTATTCTGAATCGCCTCCCTAACTTTATCAGCAAAGGATATCAAATCAGAGCTTTCTCCATAAACGACAAACTCTTCTCCACCCCAGCGAGCAACAAAATCAGCCATCCTCATACATTCTTCTAAAACTCTTGACACATGCTTTAATGCTTCATCGCCAACATCATGTCCATAGGTATCATTAAAAAGTTTGAATTTATCAATATCAATAAATAATAGTCCAGCTTGCCTTTTTGCCCCCTTATCGCTTTCACGAACAATAAGAGCAAGCTGCCTAGAAACATAATCATAAAAAGCATTTCTATTGGGCAAACCGGTTAATCCATCAGTAGTTGCCAACTCCTGAAGCCTATCATTCTCAACTTTTGCGTCCTCTCTCGCCAACAAACTCTTCAAGTGAGGATACATAGCCAAAGATGCCTGATGCAAAACTTTTGCAGCTCTTGTTTGAATTGAAGTAGAAGTTGTATTTAATCCATCAAGTTTTAACGCCTGGGCAGCCTCATCAGAACCATTCACATCCACTCTTAGACTTACACGAAGATCAAGAGTATCCTTTTCGCTTAACGGTAGATTTGAAAGAACATACAGATGAACCAATTGATCCATCTCCTCAACTGTTCCACTCGCCACAGTATTTGCCAGTAATCCCAAAAACTCGTTTTCGGTCTTATATGAAATAGGTCTCATTCCAAAAATTTTGTGCCCAATATAATATCTTGCATAGTTTCCAACAGTATTCAGCGTAGCAGTAAAACTCATAGTTTACACTTCCTCCTCTAAGGGAATGACCTTTCTGGCACTATTTTGCACCATGTTAAAATATCTATCGTAATAATAAATCATTTTCTTGCACATCATTCTATATATATATCGTTAAAAAAGACTAAAAATTTCACTTTACCTCAAAAAAGTTCCCTACTCTTCCAAAATGTCCTTTCTAACTTTTTCAAGCATCCGCATAAAGAAGCGTAAATTGTGAATGGATAAAAGCTGCATCGCAGCGATCTCGCGTGCCCAGAAGAGATGTCGAATATAGGCCTTGGTATGATTTCGACAGGTATAACAATCACACTCTGGATCAATCGGAGTATAGTCTTTTTCAAACTTGGTAACTCGGATACTCTGTTTTCCCTCGTAGGTTAAATAGGATCCATGCCGCGCCAAGCGGGTTGGAATTACACAGTCAAAGAGATCCATTCCGTGATCAATCGCTCCAAGGATATCCGGAGCATAGCCTACCCCCATAAGGTGTTTTGGTGCCTCTTCTGGAAGGATTCCGGATATTGACTCAAGCATACCAAACATCTTCTCTTGCGGCTCCCCAACCGAAAGCCCCCCTATTCCATAGCCAGGAAAACCGATTTCAGCAATTTCTTCAGCAGATCTTTTTCTTAAATCTGGAAAGGTGTTTCCCTGTACTATTCCAAACAATCTATCCAAAACCTCTCGCCTTTCTGCCTGCGCCTTCGCCTTCTGCGCCCATAGAGTAGTTCTTCTAACAGCTTCCTCCGCTTCTTTATGGGCACAGGGGTATCCAACACATTCATCGAGGGGCATCATAATATCTACCCCAAATCCTGCCTGGATATCCACTACCTTTTCTGGGGTAAAGAAGTACTTATTTCCATCCACATGAGACTTGAACTCAACCCCCTCCTCAGTCACTTTGCGCATATCGGAGAGGCTATATACCTGAAAACCACCTGAGTCGGTCAAAATAGGCCCATCCCATGAAATAAACTTATGTAGTCCCCCTGATTCCCTGATAACCTGGTAACCTGGACGTATATATAAATGATATGTATTACATAATACTATCTGGGATCCGAGCTCTCGAAGGTCCCTAAAAGGAAGGGCCTTTATAGCACCCTGGGTCGCTATAGGCAAAAAAGCCGGGGTATCAATTTCCCCGTGAGGGGTAATAATCTTCCCCACTCTAGCCTTGGATCTCTTACTTTTCTTGATTATCCTATATTCCATACTCCTATTTTAACATATAAAATAGCATGCAAGTTTTCTACCCCCCGACCCGATAGTATATCTGAGAGGCCCATTGGGGGCCCAGTAAAAGGAGGTATTAAATACCCGATGAGAAAAATAAAGTTAATAAATATAATCCTGATTCTTCTAGTGCTAGTAGTATTCAGCTCTAAAGTACTTGCTAAATCTACTTTAGATTTAGGGGTTGCTGGTGTCTCTGCAAAAGCAATGGGACTTGGTAAAGCTTACGTTGGAGTTCTTGAAGGATCTGAATCTGTATTTTTAAATCCAGCTGGAATGGCTTATGCAAAATCATGGGGCGTTACCTCAATGTCTACTAAACTACTTAATCGTGTTGACTATAAAATGCTTGGTGGAGTCTACCCAACCAAAAACGGAGTTTTTGGTATTGGATATATTGGCGCAAACACTCCTGCTGGATTTGCCACAACTAACAAAGGAAGCTTAACTGGAGCCAAGGCTATCTCTTATGGTAGTAACTTATTGGTTCTATCATATGGTAAAAAGCTCTCTTCTGGGTCTATGAAAGATGCCGCTTTTGGTATCAATGCAAAGGTATTAAGTAACAGCTTCCAAGGGACTGCTGGTTCTGCAACTGGTGTCGATCTTGATGCTGCTGTAATGTTCAAACCTAAAAAGGGACTTAAAGTTGGAGCAGTTTTAACTAACTTCTTACCTGCTGATATGGGTGGAAGCTTAAACTGGGACTCTGGAACAAAGGAACAAATCCCAACATTATTAAAAATTGGTGGAAGTTACCTTGTAAGACCTAATATCATGATAGCTGGAGATATCGATCTTGACGCTTCTGGAAAACAACCTGTTACCCTACACACTGGTGTTGAGTGGAAACCAATTAAACATATCGCTTTGAGAGCTGGACTTGACCAAAATGCATTAAACAAAGCAGCAACTGTTACCGATTTAGCCTTTGGTGTTGGAGTCAACTTCAAGGGATTCAGCTTTGACTATGCCTATAAAAACAACAGTTTAGTTGAAAACAACAATGCTCACTATTTCTCATTCTCATTTGCCGCAGAGAACTTCAATGCAAAAGAGAAGAAATCTCTAGTTGAGATGGCAAAGAAAAAGAACACTGAAACAATTAAAACAGCTAGGAAACATACCGCTTATGGCGAAACCTTTGAAACCGAAAAAGAGAAGAACGAATATATGTATTTAGTCGCTACTGGCAGAATTAAAGCCGGAAAGGTATTGGCCAAGAAGAAGACTAATGACAAGAAGGTAGCTGTAAGGTAAAATAGTCCAGCTTGCCCGCCAAGGCGGGTCTAATAAAAGGGGAGGATAATAATGACTAATAAAAAATCAATTCTATCAACAATTCTCTGTTTTCTGATTCTGTTTACAATTGCAACAGTAAGTATTGCGGGAGATATTGTTCGCCCAAAAATTACCGAATTCTATATTGCTGGCAAGAAGATAAACATGGGCGACACCAAAACAGTCTACTGGCTAGGGTCTGATAATATTACTGGAGATTTTATTAAAATTAGCGCTACAGACAATGACCCATATGTTTCTGCAAATATCGGAGTAACAGGAATCCCTGCATCACTTGTTTTTAGCAAAAAAAGTTCTGGTAATGTTATTGGACATGATTATTGGGCCGAAAAATGGGTTTCTGATTCTAACAAATACGTAGATGGATCTCTCGCATGGTTTTTTATAGCAAAACCAAACAAACACATTGTTGACAAGCTAAAATATAACCCATCAAACGCAACTACATTTATTAATGGAGCAAAAGAGTATAAATACAATACTACAGAAGATGAAACATACTTTTTAACTGTTAGTGCAGTCGACTATGACACAAATAAATATGATGCAAACCTTGAAAGTTCGTCATCCTTTAAAAAGATTGGTCCCTATATAATTCGTTTTGATTTTACCAAGCCGGATGCAATAATCGACACTTCAACAGCATTTAAGTCATCAACCTCCCCTCCAAAATACTATATCAATAAAACTGACTTATCCAGTGGAATTAAATTCACAATCGATGAAAAGCATGGATCTGGAATAGAAAAGATTGTTGTGTGGGTTGAAAACAACGCTACGGGAGTGAAGAGCAAATGGTGGGGTGGAAAATATTGGCATACAAGTATTCAAGAAATTGCTATTCCAGTAAAAAGCTCCTCCACAAAACAAACCTTTACCTACCTTTTGGGAGATCTTAATAAGTTTAGTGTTGGAGAATACTCAATATATGTAAACGTAAAAGATAAGGCTGGAAATAAATCTGGAGATAGGTTCACCTTTACCATTGATAACGGACTTCCCAAAAAAGCTGCTCCATATGTTAAGCCTGGAACAGCAGTAAAAAACACCATAGCCACAGCAAAAAACACAACCCTAAAAAATGATATTTGGTACAACGAGGTTGTTCTCCCTGATTTTATCTTTGTAGACGGAGATGACTCTCCAGCAGCCGGTGGAACTGGGGCTGGAATCAAGAAATATCAATTTTGGTACAGATATCTTCCAAGTTTATACCCTACACCAGGTTTATATGGTAACTATAATATGTTGACAATCAATTATCAGGATACAAAGCAAAATAGTTTGAGCAAGGTAGTTCATTATGATGCGACCAAAAAAGAATACAAACTAAAATTCGAAGATTTATGTAAAAATCCTTCGTACACTAATGCAGATTATATAAGAATAACCAAAGCAGTAAATGCAAAGACTTTTAAAAAGGGTGAAATGGATGGAATGCACACAATTTCAACCGTCACCTTTGACAACGTTAATAACGAAACTCCCGAAAATAAGTTTTGGACAATTAAAATCGATGAAACCGCGCCAGAAGCATTTTATTTAAATGAACCATTTAAAAATCCAATCCACTTATTGTCAAACGTGGTGTTTGGTGGAGTAACTTTTGATTGGACCGCTTCAAAAGATAAAACATCTGGGGTTAGATATTATGATTTAGATATTAAGGCAACGGGAACAACCGCTCCCCTTCCGCCATCGCTAAAAGCCATACCAATTGTTGTTGCTGGCTCTGGACTACCACCCCTACCACCAACATTCGATACAAAGAAGACTTTGCCTCCAGGAACATATAGGTGGTCTGTAACTGCCTACGATAGAGCAGGAAATTCGGTAAAATCAAAACTTCCATTATCTGCAACCTGGCAGTATGACCAAATAAAGGTAGGGCTTGATAAGGCCGTTTCTGTCTCCCCTGCCAATGGATATGAGAATGCAGTAAATATTATGCCTGCTTTTACCTGGAAACAAGACTGGGTTCCTCCATCAATCTCTTTACCTTATGAATACACTATTAAATTGGCAGATAAATCATCGGGCACAGTTGTTCATTCAGAAAAAATTCACGCTGGTTTTGCTCACACTTTAGGGAAACAAAGCTTTACACTTGCTGGTGTAAAATACGATTTTGAGGGAAAAATATCCACAAAGGCTGGAGGCGGAGCCACCGGTGAAATAAAATGGAACTTAACCGGCAACACAGTCTTTAATCCTGGAGATTATGAATGGTGGGTAGAAACAACTGACAATTTAGGCAATACTTATGTTCAAACCACAAAAAGAACAATAAAGTTATTGGCCAAAGCATCGGCCTCTGCATCAAACCCACTTCCATCAACACCAGGTGGAAAACTAACCTTAACATTCTTACTCTCTTCACCTGCAAACAAGAGCGTTTCATCTAGTAAAACAGTTAAGTTCAAATGGGGAACCTATAAATCTTTAACATCGTATGACTTATATATTGATGGTAAAAAAACAGACACACTTACCAAGGGAGAAATTACCAAAACCCTTGATGAGGGAAAACACACCTGGTATGTTGTTGCAAAAGACAAAAATGGTAATACTTATAATAATGCAGGTGGTACACACACCTTTGATATTGACGCTGGCGGACCAGAAATAGAGATCACCTCTGGTGGCAATAAGATCACAAACAATTCAACGCTGCCACAAGGACAAGATCTAAAGATCTCTATTAAAGATGGAAACGAGGTTAATGCAAAAACAATTAAAATAACTATCGATGGAAAAACCGTAACAACTCAAAGCAGTAGTCCAGGAGCATCATCAAAAGCAGTAGCTTTAACCGCAAAAACAACCAGCTTAACAGAAGGAACACACACTTTGAAAGTAGAGGCAGAGGACTCACTTAAAAATAAAAGCACAGTTAGCTATTCTGTAAAGAGTTACGCCGGTGCTTTAAGGGTATTAACTACTCCTATGAATTATCCAAATCCATTCAAACCATCTACGGCTGGAACCACTCTAAGGTATGTATTGTCTACTAATGCAGATATTGAAATTCAGATTTTTGATCTTGCCGGAAGACAGGTTACTAAACTAACCTATGCATCGGGAGCCGTCGGTGGATCAGCCGGAGAAAACGAAGTAACCTGGGATGGTAAATATCATGGTGGAGCAGTTCTTGGTAACGGCGCCTATCTATACGTCATTACTTCCGGTGGAAAAGTCTTAGAAAAAGGAGAGATGGCTATCTACGAGTAAGCAGCATCGCATCACCAAATGAATAAAAGCGGTAGAGCAACTCTACCGCTTTTTTGTATGCACTTAAAACAAATTCTCTACCTCCAAAAGCCGATACCATCATAAGCAGCGTTGATCTTGGAAAATGAAAATTAGTTATCATTGCATCAACTACCTTGAATCTATATCCAGGATATATAAATAGTTTGGTCTTTTTTTCTTGCCCCTTGACCCTTGTCCCTTGGGACTCAAGTGCCCTCACACTCGTCGTCCCAACCGCAACGATCCTCTTGGCCTTTTTAATTGCTCGAATTGTTTTTTCCGGAACTTCAAAATATTCCTCATGCATTTTATGGTCTTTTATATTATCTACTCTAACCGGCTGAAAAGTTGCAATGCCGGTATGTAAAGTTACATACGCAATCTTAATCCCTTTTCTTTTTATCTTATCTAGTAATTTCTTGGTAAAGTGTAGCCCTGCTGTCGGTGCTGCAGATGCCCCTTCTTTCGCCGCATACACCGTTTGGTATCTATTTTGAATTTGGGATTTTGGATTTATTTTGAGGTTTGACGTTTGATGTTTGATGTTGATATATGGCGGAAGTGGAATTTGTCCTAACTTTTTGAGAACATTATCAAACTTCCCCTTACATTTAAATTCAATAATTTGCTCTCCATTTTCTTTTTTTTCGATAACCTTGCCAATTAATTTGCCGTTACCAAAAGAAACTTCTGATCCTACTTTTAGCCTTTTTCCAGGTTTTACCAAACATTCCCACACTCTTCTTGCCCCTTGACCCTTGCCTGCCTGCCGGCAAGGCAGGTCCCTTGCCCCTAACAAAACAACCTCAATCTTCGCCGTCCCCCCAACCTTTGTTCCAAACAAGCGTGCTGGAATAACCTTGGTATCATTTAAAACTAAAAGATCTCCCTTGTGCAAATAATCAACTATATCCGAGAATTTTTTGTGTGTTATTGTTTTCATTCGGGAGTCTAAAACCATAAGCCGGCTTCCGTCCCTCTTTTGGGTAGGACTTTGCGCGATCAAATGCTCTGGAAGCGGATAATCAAAATCAGAAGTCTTCATTCGTCCTTCGCTCCTTCGGTAGCTTCGGAGAATTTCATCTTCTAAGAATCAAATTAAAAAGAATAGTTAAAAAGAGGCTAACAATAATCATAGTAGTAATTGGGATATAAAGAGTAAACCCACTTTTTCTAATTACTATATCTCCTGGAAGTTTGCCAATCCAGGGTAAGCGGGCCATGAGGAGAAAAAATCCACCAATTAAAACAATTATTATTCCGATGTAAATTAGAAGTTTCCCAAGTCCTTCGAATGCCATGTGTTTATTATATCAAATTAAAATAGTGAGAGGAAAAGTTATTCCCCGTCTAATCCTAAAAGATACCTAGCCCATCTAACAATCGTACTCTCCTTGTTTTTTACCGGAAGAGGATTAACCTCTATCATTTTGCCATCAGTCGAAATTTCAAAATGGTCAATTTTGGTGGGGGTATTTCCAGGTGACAAATAAAAGTAGATAGCTTGATCACCAAGCCTCTCGGTTAATTTTTCAACAAACAATCTTCCGGTCTTACCTTCATCTGTTAGCCTCCAATTCCCTCCTCCAGGAAAACGCAAAACAACCGATTCATTGACCCCTAGTTCAAAAGAAAATCTCCTCCCTGGTCTTATAACATGGCGGTCAATTCTCATATCAACCTTCCTGTCCCTCAACGTGAAACAAATATCTCCTATCTTTCCTTCTATTCCCTCTTCAAGACGAACTGCTGGGACCTTCTCCATATGAGGACCCCCAGAAAATTGAACCGAAGTCATTCCTCCAGCAGTTGCAAAAACTGTATATTGATATCCGAACAAAGAAAAAACCTGATTTCCTGCTCTTTCTAACGTCCTATGTTGAATCGCACTAGTTCCCCTACTCCAAGCCACATTTAGATTTACTGTCATATATTCCTTCCTATATATACATCGTCAACTTTGGGTAAAAATTTCAGCAAAATATGTTAATATACAAAATATGTTGTCTATCATTATACCAACTTTAAATGAAAGAAATAATTTGGAAGAACTATGCGATCGAATTTTTAAGGTGGTTCCAAAAGATTCGGAGCTAATCCTAGTTGATGACAATTCAAAAGATGGAACAATCGAACTTGCTAAGGTGCTTTTTGAAAAATATCCAATTACAATAATTGCCCGTCCACGAAAGCTAGGTCTCTCCTCTGCCGTAATTGATGGCTTTAAAATTGCAAAGGGAGAAATCTTAGCAGTTATGGACGCAGACCTGCAACATCCTCCAGAAGTACTCCCAAAAATGCTTGATTGGATAAACAATGGCAAGGCAGAATTAATAATTGGAAGTCGCCTGGTTCCCGGTGGTGGCTCTAAAGATTGGCCTTGGTATAGAAAAATTATCTCTCTGGTTGCCCGAATTCCCGCAATGCCCCTAACAAAAGTGAAGGACTTAACCTCTGGTCTGTTAGTGCTAAAAAAGAAAGTTGTTGCTGGCGTAAAATTAAATCCAATCGGATTTAAAATAGGACTTGAGATTATCTGTAAGGGTAAATATTCAAAGGTTTCCGAATTCCCTATTATGTTTGGTGAACGCCACGGTGGACAAAGCAAGTTAGGAAATAAACAGATATTTGAATATCTGGTTCAACTTAGACAGCTTTATAAGAGTAGAAAAAATTAGTCTTTTTTGTAGTATTTCGTAAAATCTTCTGGGGTTAAGTTTGAAATAAAGTCTTTAAACTTCTTAGTCTCTTCCGCATCCTTCTCTGCATTAACTAGCTTGGCCTGCATCATTACATTCTCTGCTACAAAAATCGGAGTCTCAGTGCGCAAAGACAAAGCAATTGCATCTGACGGGCGAGCATCAATTGTAAGTTTCTTATCTTTCTTTGTGATCTCAATTACTGCAAAGAATGTTCCGTCTTTAATATCGTTAATAACAATACGAGTAACTTTACCGCCATTTTTGTCAATAACTGTTTTTAACAAATCGTGCGTCATCGGACGAGGAGGGGTTACTCCCTGCAAAACCATTGCAATAGAAGCAGCCTCAAATATACCAATCCAAATTGGAAGAAAGTTTAATTCTTCTTGATCACGAAGCAATACTAAAGGAGATAGATTGCGAGGGTCAAATCCAAGGCCTCCAACAGCCATCTGGATCATGATTTAATAAACTCCACTAACTTCTTAAAAGCTAATGAATCAAAGATTGCTAAATCGGATAAACTCTTTCTGTTTAAGCCAACCTTTTTCTTCTTTGCCGCATTCATGAATTTGCTGTAAGAAATTCCAAGATCAGATACTGCTATTCCTATTCTTGTAATCCAAAGCTGTCTCATTTTTCTCTTTCTGGCTTTGCGATCACGAGTAGCGTATTTCATAGAATGGACTACGGCCTGCTTTGAAGCACGGTATAGCTTTCTTAACGATCCACGAAATCCCTTAGCTCGATTAAGGAGCTTTTTGTGTTTTCTTCTTCCTGCTTTTCCTCTTTTTGTTCTAACCATATGGCAACATCACCTTTACTCTTTCCAAATCACTTTTGCTAATTTCTTTAGCCTTCTTGTATTGTCTCTTTTTCTTTCGACTCTTCCACTCCAAGATATGTCTGCTATTCGCATGACGAGCCAATACCTTTCCTGATCCGGTTATTTTAAATCTTTTTGCTGCTGCTTTTCTCGTTTTTACTTTCGGCATTTTTTGCTTTTGGCGATAATATAACCGCCAAATTTCTCCCCTCCATTTTCGGTGGTTTCTCCATTGCCCCAAGATCATCGGTCTGATCCAAGAGCTTGTTTAAAACTGCGCGTCCAATATCCTTATGAGCCATCTCTCGACCTCTGAAATACACAGAAGCCTTTACCTTGTGTCCCTTTTCTAAAAACTCGCGAGCATGCTTAACACGAACATTAAGGTCGTGATCGCCAATCTTGAAGGAGAGTTTTACCTCTTTCAGAACACCGGCTTTTTGAGATTTTCTAAGAGCCTTTTCGTGCTTGGCTTCTTCGTATTTCAATTTACCAAGGTCTGTTATCCTTGCGACAGGAGGCCTTGCGTTGGGCACAATCAAAATCAGATCTAATCCTTCTTCTCTAGCTTTCGAAATTGCTTCGCGGGTGGGTAAAACTCCGATCTGTTTTCCGTCTGAACCAATCACTCGAACTTCACTACCCCGGATTCTCTCGTTAACTATATAGTACTTTCTGATTGATGAGCCCCCTTTTTCATATTATACCATCTCTTTCCTTAAAAGACCAATAAATTCTTCGAGAGACTTAACTCCTAAGTCACCTTTTTTTCTAGAACGAAGTGCAACCGACTTACTCGCTTCCTCTTTATCCCCTATTATTAACATGTATGGGATCTTATTTAACTGCGCATGCCTAATTTTGGCCCCGATCTTGTCAGAACTGGTATTTATCTCAACTCGGAATTCTTCTTTTTCAAGCTTTTCCTTAACGTTTTGGGCATATTTGATATGTCGGTCAGATATTGGAAGAATATCTACTTGAACCGGGGCAAGCCAGGTAGGAAAGGCCCCGGCATAATTCTCTATCAAAGCACCCAAAAATCTCTCTAGGGAGCCCAAAACAACTCTATGGATCATAACGGGACGTTTCTTGCTTCCATCAGAAGCAGTATAGGCAAGGTCAAAACGTTCTGGTAAATTAAAGTCAACCTGGATGGTCGGTCCTTGCCACGGTCGGCCCAAAGCATCCTTCATCTTAATATCAATCTTTGGTCCGTAGAAGACTCCTGCTCCCTCATCAATCTTATAGGACTGCTTCTTAGCTTTTAGGGCTTTGATTAATGCTTTGGTCGCATGTTTCCAGTTTTGTTCTGTTCCGGCATATTTTTCTGGACGGGTGGATAAATCTACTTCAAATTCAAAACCAAACTTTTTTAACATATCAAAAGCAAAGTCAATTACCTTGGAAATCTCATCTTGCAATTGATCTTCTGCACAAAAGATATGGGCATCATCTTGGGTAAAGCCACGAACGCGAAGAAGACCATGTAACACTCCAGATCTTTCATAGCGATAGACTGTCCCCAGTTCAAAATATTTAATCGGTAACTCGCGATAGCTATGTAATTTGCTCTTGTAGATCAAAATATGACCGGGACAATTCATCGGTTTTAAAACATATTCCTGTTTATCAATGTCTAGGAAATACATATTTTCTCTATAGTAATCACTGTGCCCAGAGGTATTCCAAAGATTAATTTTAGCTATGTGAGGAATTGAGACAAATTGATATCCTCGTCGTTTGTGTTCGCGTCGCAAAAACTCTTCTATTGTAAAACGTAATTGAGCCCCTTTTGGGTGATAAAAGACCAATCCTGGTCCAGCCTCTTCTGGATAAATTCTAAAGAGATCCAATTCTGGTCCTAACTTTCTGTGGTCACGTTTAATTGCTTCTTCTAGTTTTGTAACGTGAGATTTTAGGTCAGCTTCACTTTCAAATGCCGTTCCATAAATACGCTGAAGCATTGGCTCAGATTCGATTCCGCGCCAGTACGCTCCGGCAACAGTTAATAGTTTGAAGGCCCTAAGCTGAGCGCTAGATTTAATATGTGGCCCTCGGCATAAATCGATAAACTCACCGGTTTTATAAAGAGTAACTTTTTTATCTTTTATTTCGGAAAGAAGTTCAAGCTTATAAGGTTCTCTTTCCAATCTGTTTTTAGCTTCATCTCGGCTCATCTCGATTTTTTCAAACGAATGGTTTTTTTTCACTATTCTACGCATCTCTTTTTCTATCTTCTGAAGATCCTCCGGTCCAAGAGTCTTTCCAGGAATATCAAAGTCATAGTAGAATCCATCAGAAATAGCAGGACCGATACCTAGTTTTGCACTAGGGTAGAGCCGCTTTACAGCAGCTGCCATGATATGTGAAGCCGAATGTCTTAAAATTTCTAAATTCATAATACTATTAGTGTATTCTAGCATTAAATAGCCTTCTTATTAAAGTACTACCTGTCTATATTTAGAAAATATTGATAAAAACAAGAAGAAACCCCGCACTATTGCTCAAGTGCGGGGCAGGTGGTATAATGGAGGGTACCGAATGCCAAAACAGAAGAGGGGTAAGCACGGACTACTTGTAGTCCTTTCTGGGCCATCCGGCGTTGGAAAATCGACCATTGTAAAGAAATTGCGCAAGAGCAATCAACGCCTTAGGATGTCTGTTTCTTGTACGACCAGATCACCCCGACCCGGCGAGAAGAATGGCAAAGACTACTTTTTTATCAGCAAAGATGAGTTTTCTAAAAAAGTAGAAGAGGGTAAGTTTCTAGAGTGGGCCGAGGTTCATAATAACTTCTACGGAACACTTAAAGAGACCATAGAAACGACCCTAGACAAAAAGCAGGTAGTATTGCTAGAAGTAGATGTTCAAGGGGCTTCGGCAATTAAGAATTGGTTACAAAAGGCTCGTTTAAGGAAATCAGCTGTTTTTATATTTTTGATTCCTCCATCAGTTGATATTCTAGCCTTTAGGTTAAAACGGAGGAAGACCGAAAATACAGAGTTAATGAATTACCGGCTCCGAGCTGCAATTGCAGAACTGCAAGTAATGGAAAAATATGATTACATTGTTGTCAACGACAAAATTGATCATGCAGCTAAAAAGATCGGAGCCATAATAAACGTTGAAAAAGAGAGGGTGTTATTAAATTGAGAAAAAGTACAGAGAATCTATTATCAAAGGCGAAGAACCGTTTCTTGTTATCTAATGCAGTTGCGTCGAGAGCAAAGCAGATTACCGGAGGGTCTCTTCCATATATTAATGATTTTGATCCTTCCAATCCAATTATTACTGCTATGCGCGAAATATCTTCTGAGAAGATTAAAATTAAAATTGGGGTAACAGCCAAAAAGAAGAAGACCGAAGAACTTTTGGTTAGCGACGAAGAGCAAGAAAAAGAGAAAAAGAAGAAAAGAGTTAGCGCTCTTGAACGCTTAGCAAAAGATAGTAAGCATAAACCAAGAAAAACCAAAAAGAAATAGGTAGGCCCCATGTCTAAAACAATAATAATAGGTGTTTCAGGCGGAATCCCTCTCTATAAATCTTGTGAAATAGTCAGAGCATTAAAAAAGCGTGGATTCGATGTTTGGGTAGTGATGACCAAATCCGCCCAAAAGTTTATCTCCCCTCTTACCTTTCGAACTTTATCGGGTAATCCGGTAATTACTGATCTATTTGATGAAAAAATAAAAGATATCCCGGTTCCGCATATTGCATTGCGAAATAAAGCCAATCTTGTCTTGGTCTGTCCTGCAACCGCCAATATTATCGCCAAGGCTGCCAACGGAATAGCCGATGATGCACTATCTACCTTTCTACTCTCTGTAAAATGCCCAGTCTATTTTGCCCCAGCAATGAATCCGATAATGTGGAACAACAAAATTGTTCAATCGAACCTTAGTAAACTTAAAGAAACTGGAATAAATATAATTGAACCGGTCTATGGTCCGGTGGTCTGTGGAGATAGCGGTGTTGGAAGACTGGCAAGTATCGGAACAATTTTAGAAGCTATTGCCAGACCAAAACCACCAGAAACCGATTTAGTCGGAATGGATATTTTGGTAACCGCCGGTGCAACTAGGGAGACCATAGATCCAATTAGATTTATTAGCAATCGCTCTTCTGGAAAAATGGGTTATGCAATAGCAACTGCCGCAAAAAATAGAGGGGCCCGGGTAACTTTGATTTCTGGACCGACCAATCTTAAGCCACCCAAAAATATAAAATTTGTACAGGTAATAACTGCAGAGGAAATGCATGATGCGGTTAAGTCCCACAAAAAAGATGCTCGGGTAATTATAATGACTGCCGCGATTGCTGACTATCGTCCTCGTGTTGTCTATATGCAAAAGATTCAAAAAAGAGATGATTCTTTCAATTTAGAGCTTACTCGAACAGTTGATGTTTTAGAAGAACTTGGCAAAAACAAAAATGGATCATATTTGGTCGGTTTTGCTGCAGAATCGATTAATCTAATTGAAAACGCAAAAGAAAAGATGGAAAAAAAGAATCTTGATATGATCGTTGCAAACGATGTATCTGCTTTTGAAGAAGATCACTCAGAGGCTACAATAATAAATCGTGGTGGTGATACAGTACAACTACCCCGCCAAACAAAAACCTCTCTCGCGAACACAATTCTCGACAAAATAATAAAGTACTAAGCCCTTCTAACTAGTGTAAACAAGTCAGGAATTGGAGAAGAACCGTCAAGAACTTTCTTATTTTTGACCATTATTTGCTTTTTGCATTCAGAGCAGAAGACTGATCCTGGGGTTACGAGGGAGCCACAATCGCAGAAGACTTTTCGTTTTTTACCCTTTGGCATAAGAAAATCACCCCTTTATGTCGAAATTATAGCAGTTTTTTAGTAAAAAATCAAACTACGGGGTTGACTCGTTTATGCGGGCATTCCCTCTTCAGTGAACCATGCGCTCCGCTTAGGTTCACTGTCTTGCTATTTATATATCGTAAGCATTTCTAGAAAATTTCACTATATTTTGATAATCTGCTATACTATTTACATGCCAAGAACAGCAAAAATTGACCGAGAAACAAAAGAGACTCAGATAAAACTTGAACTAAATATCGACGGATCGGGCAAAAACAACATTAAAAGCCCTATCCCCTTCTTCTCCCACATGCTCGATCTATTCGCAAAGCACGGAGTATTGGACTTAACCCTAGATGCCAAGGGAGATGTTGAAGTCGATTTTCATCATACCGTAGAAGATGTCGGAATCTGCCTTGGTCAGGCACTTAAAGCAGCTTTGGGAGACAAGAAGAGCATTGAACGCTACGGAGAAGCAAAAGTTCCGATGGACGAGGCCTTGGCTGAAGTAGTAGTTGATATCTCCGGACGTCCACATCTGACCTATAATGTAAAATTTCCAAAAATCGAAGGAAAAGAGTTCGACGCAGAAGTAGTCAAAGAGTTTTTTGAGGCTTTTGTAATAAATAGCTTAACAACTATTCATATTAATCTAATTCGCGGAGAAAACACCCATCATATAATCGAAGCAATTTATAAAGCTTTTGGTGTTGCACTATCAAGGGCTTGTAAAATCGATCCGCGCAAAAAAGGGGTTCCATCCACAAAAGGGGTTCTCTAAGTCCCTGTTTTAAGTCTATCAATTAATCTTTGCGGCAATCCTGCTTTTCTCATTTTATCCTGAGTCTTTTCTATATCATAAGAGATACGAAATATTTCAATCTCTTTTTTATCTGAATTATAAATTACACAGGCAGCACGTGGATCACCATCTCTTGGCTGGCCTACTGAGCCAACATTAAAAATGGTCTTTTTATTATCTTTGATCGAAAAAACCGCGTCTCCTTTTACAGAAAGCCCGTTAAGCTTCCCCCCATTTTGATACATAAGAGAAGGCCGGTGGGTATGACCGATAAAACAGAGCGCTTTTTTCATCAGTTTAAAAGAAGGTTCGGCAATTTCGATATTTGTAACATATTCGAGAATAGGATCACGTACGCTCCCATGCGCTATTTGAAAATCGGGAAGTTCTAATCGTGGTGGAATAGACTCTATAAATTTGAGGTTTTCTGGTTTCAGGATTTTTTTGGTCCATTCCATTGATGCCTGAGCAATCGGGTTTATTCCCATAGCATTAGAATCAAGGATATTTTCTACCATATACTCATGATTCCCGGCAACAGTTGGGAATTTATTCATCTTTACGATTTCAACACACTCGTTTGGATTGGCATTGTATCCAATAATATCCCCCAAACAAATTATTTTATCCACCTTATCTTCTAAGAAAGAGAGAACCTCTTCGAAGGCTTCAAGGTTCGCGTGGATATCGGATATTATTCCGTATTTCATGGTGTTATTATACAGGGGATAGGTTATAGGGTATAGGGGTTAGTTAGAGAGACCCCCTTTACTCTTCTCTTTGATTCGGATTCTCCGTTTGTTCTGGTAAAACTCCTTGGGGAAAATATCTAATTTGTGCAACAGGAACGGAAGATTCTAATGCTAAATGACGACCTAAGCGGGATTTTGCTAAGAACTTTCCTGCTTTTTCGCTAGCTTCAGCAATCCCAATACCAACTCCAAGAGCAAGGGCACCATAAGTAATCCCCTCAATTAATCCAAAGGCTGCTATAAGTTTATAACAAAAATAAACAGCGGGAGTATAATAAATAAGTCCTCTATTTACAAATCTGCGTACTGAGGAGATTTGAGAATCATTATCTACCAAAACAGGCAAATGAGTCGCCTCAACAGAAATACATGCAGGAAGTTCCGCGCTAGTTTCTACTTCAAAAGAGGTTCCTTCCATCATTTCTTGGATTCTGGAGCTAGTTAGCAGTCTCTGAATGGTCTCTTGATGACCATTTTCAACGGCCTCTTCAAAAATCTCTGCAACCGCATGAGGAAACTCAGCAAATTCTAAAATATATTCTGTCAAGGTGATTAGTGGATTATATTGAGGTCCAGCATAAATTCCTGTAGCTTGATCATAAAAATCATTTATTGCAGCTCTTAAACCATCCCTAACTAACTCTCTATCTTCTAATCCCCCAATGCCTATTCCTAAATTTCTAGCTTTAAACTGTAGTCTTGTATTTGCATCCACGGACATAGGACAGCTTAATCTCAATGGTTTAGCCCTACATATTTGCATGTGAATCATCCCCTTCTATACATAGATCGTCAAAAATGGGGAGAAATTTCAAGTTTTTTTGGTTGTGAGGCCATGACAGTTAATTATTTGTTTTTCTTACGTCTCGATTACTTTCTTTCCCGAGAAGTGATTTGTTCAACAGCCCGTTGCAAAACCTTTTTATCTGGAAGAGAGAGGCGATATTTTGAAGCAAATAATTTATTTGATATCCCTCCCAGAGCATACTCAACCAAGACATGATCTTTTTTCCCCCCTAAAACAATGCCAATTGGTTCATTATCATCTCCTGTCATCTCTTCCTTTTTAAAATAATTTAAATACATATTCATCTTCCCTATATCTTCATGTGTTATTGAATCCAATTTAAGATCAATTAATACAAAGCACTTTAAAACGCGGTGATAAAAAACTAAATCAATATAATAATGTTTGTTGTTCAATGTTATACGAAATTGGCGAGCTACAAAAGAAAAGCCTTTGCCTAATTCAAGTAAAAACTTTTGCATATTATTAATAATTCTCTCCTCTAACTCCCTTTCTGCAAATTTATGGTCTTCCTGCAACCCCAAAAATTCTAAAACATAAGGGTCTTTGACTATGTCTTTTTCATCTTTGATTTGTTGTCCCTTAGCTAAAAGTTTAACCAACCTTTTTTTGTCTTTACACAGGGCCAAACGCTCAAAAAGCATGGAGTTTATCTGACGCTCAAGTTCTCTTACGCTCCAACGACAAGAAATACATTCTTTTTCGTAAAATGAGCGGCCCAGATTATCTTCAATTGAAATTAGAGCGATAATATGGGACCAGGACAAAAATCCAGACAGTGTCTGGATTTTTGGATATGTCAAATAAAACCTTCTAAAATTAAATACATTTGAACGACTAAAACCCCTACCGTACTTTTTTCTTAGATCTTGAGATATTTTGTCTAATAACTCTGTGCCATAATCGGCCTTTTGTTTATTCTTTTGTTCATAAGTCACAATATGTCTGCCGATTTCCCAGTAGGTTTTAACCAGGACACGATTAACTTGCTGGTAAGCTTGTTCACGGGCCTGTTGAAGCAGAGAACCAATAGAATTTATAAGTTCATGATATTTTTTCATTATATAATGTGTGGCGTAATAAGGAACACTATCTCCGTTTTCTCCTTCTGTGTTGTTCTATTAGTAAACAAAAGTCCAGCAATAGGAATATGCCCCAAAATCGGGATCCTGGAAATATTCTCTCGCTCAGCCTCTGACATTAATCCTCCGATAACTATTGTCTCGCCATTTTTGACACGAAGAGTCGAGGACGCATTGCGAGTAGAAATTACCGGAAAGTCCCCTGCCGGAGTTGATCGCCACTCAGAAATTGACGAAACCTCAGGTTTAATAGTAGTAGTTATATTCTCATCTTCTCCAAGATGCGGAGTGATTTTTAATTTAATTCCGGCATCAATATAATTTACACTCCATTGTGTCGCACCAGATGATACAGAGACCGGAACAGCATAGGGAATTCTGCTTCCAATATTAATTAAAGCCTCTTTATTATCTAGGGTCGCGATACGGGGATTTGCAACAATATTTGCTTTGCCATTTGACATAAGTGTACTTAAAGACGATGGGATATCAGATGCTAGACTCGGTTTTCGAGTAGTCTTCGAAGTAATAAAACTAAATGTTCCAGATGGATCACCATGTTTTAATCCGATTCGCAAAGCATCAGCGTGAGAAATCTCAACCACCTTGCTTTCGATCAAAATTTGAGAAGCTGGCTGATCAATTGATTCCAATATTTTCGAAGCCTCCTCAATCTGTTTGGCTTTTCCATTTAAAATTAGATTACCGGATCGCTCTCCAGTTGATATTTTAAGTTCCGGAATTATTTTAGAAAGAATTTTCGAGGCTTTTTCTGCTCTGAGATATTTAAGGTCAATCGAAATCGATCTCTTTATCCCTTCGGGCTGACTTGAAACAAAAAGAACATTATCAGATATTCCATAATCTAGTCCGCTGGTCTCTAAGACATGCTTAATCGCTTCACGAGGATTAACCTGTTTTAAATGAAGTGTCGTTTTCTTTGCTAATACCCCAGCATAATCTCCACTGATAATTAAATTGAGTTTTTCGGATCGCGCCAGGGCAGATACAACATCAATCACCGAAGCATCGTTAAAGTCTAAACGTGGAATAATATTTGAAGCAAAAACAGGGAATGGGAACACACTAATTAATATAATCGCAACTATTTTCTTAAACACAACATAACCCCCTTATTACTAATTCTTTTAACAATATGAGACTCAACTGCCTCTCCTGGTCCAACCACAACCCCCTTACCGGAAATTTCCAAACAAGCTAAAGGATTATTCCCCGCAATAATCCCGACTAATTTTACGTATTGTTCATTTAGGGGTATTGGTTCCGAAGAAAGAGTCAGTATAATATTTTTATTTTGAGATATTTCTCCATATGTGAAAACCGCTTCTCGAGATACAACCTGAGCTTCTAGAGTTATTACTTTAGGCTCAATAATAAATTCATCTTTTTCTTTTTGCGAACATGAACACAATAGTGGTATTAATAATAAGATTAAGTATTTTTTCATTTAAGCTCTTCCGGTGGCTTCATTAATTGTTGAATCGCCTCAAAAATTGCCTGAATCTCCCCATCGTGCTTATATCCTTTTCGTTCAAGCCGCTTAATCTTGTGAGCTAGTTCTTTGTGAGTAGATAGAGCCTCTCGAAGTTTTACAAAGGCCCTCATTATGGCAATATTAACCTGGGATGCCCTTTTGCTTTTAAGAACAGAAGAGAGCATAGCAACCCCTTGCTCAGTAAAGGCATAAGGAAGAAATTTAATATGCCTTCCTCTTCTTGAAGCCTTTGTTTTCTTTAAGATCACAATTTGTGATCTTAAAGAGGATATCGCAAATTGCGAGATCCTTAAAAATTCCTGTTTTGTCAATAAAAACATAAAGTCCTCTGGGAATCGATCTTTGTTCCTTTTCACTGCCTGATTTAAAATTCTCGTCTCAACCCCATAAAGTTCAGCCAAATCCCTATCTAACATCACCTTCTGCCCTCTTATCACATAAATCTTCTTTTCAATAAGTTCTCTTGGTATTAATTCGTTCATATTGCGTACCTCCATACAAGGGTACTAGCAATTTTGTTGCCTGAATTGGGAACTAGAAATTAGTAACTAGGAAGTAGTAAAAAAACAGCTAAAATACAATAAAAATCAGGAGTACTAGTTCCTATTTCCTAGTTTCTGATTCCTACAAGGGTGCCGAGATTCCGGACAGCTTGCCCCGAGCGAGCGTAGTGAGTCGAGGGGTCTATCCCCATCCAGCCTTAAAGGTCTCAACAATTGGTGAAGTGTAGGCTGCCATTATAAACAAGAATATGATCATAGAAATAACCATAATATAAATAGCAGAAGTAGATTTTTTTGTTACAAAATAAGTTAGAGTCGAAAGCATCCCACCAACCCCCATGACCAACACCATTGGAACAAAACCTAGGCCTAGTCCAGCATATTCTTTTAAGAGCGCAGTATTTGTTAAGGGAAAAACCAATAAAATTAATAAAAGTGAAATGAAGGCCAAAACAATAAAAGAATTATCAATCTTGTTTTTAGCCGCAATTAAATACCCAACCACTAAGGCCAAATAGGGATAGAGCGACATTATATAACCGGGCAACTTTGTATTTGCGGCTGAAAAGAAGATAAAGCCAATCACAAGCCACAAAAGAATAAAAAGATTCTCTTTTATTTTGCGATTCTGCCAAAGATTAACTAACCCTTCAAACATAAAAGCAGTCCAGGGTAAAAAACCCAGCAAAATAACCGGAATATAAAAATAAAATGGACCGGTGTGAGTTTCAACTACTCCGGTAAAACGGTTAACTGTATAATAACCGATTACTCTATCAACAAATACCTGGCCGTGAATTAAATATTCTGCCACATACCACCAACCACCTATAACAGAAGCTAGGATTATTCCAAGTACCGGATGACATTTTCCACAAACCTTTGGCATATCTCCAGTAACAAACAAAAACACGGTTAAGACTAAACCGGGCAGGAGAATCCCTATCGGCCCCTTCATTAGTACTGCTAATCCCATAAAAATATAGAAAAACCAATAAAATTTGGGTTGCTCTTCTTTATAGGCTTTAAAAAAGAAGAAGACCGCTAGGAACATCAATGTGATTAATGGAACATCAAAAATCGCAATACGCGCCTGAAGGATAAACTGAAAAGTAGTTGCCAAAACCAGACCGGAATAAAAACCGGCCTTTTCATTATATATAAGCTTACCAAAATAATAGGTTGTGATTACTCCAATAATCCCAAAGATCGCACACCAGAGTCTAGCTACGAAATTAGAAAAACCAAAAAGAGCGCCAGTTATTGCCGTTAGCCACATAAACATCGGAGGATGAATAAACCAAGGATCTCCATTAAGATGGAGAGTAATCCAATCACCGGTCTCAATTATCTCTTTTGCAACTTGAGTATAAATGACTTCATCGGTCTGCCAAAGAGAGAAAAACCCTAGTCCAAAAGTGAACAAAAACAATGAGATCAAGAACAAAATAATTACATTTTTCATAATGCAGAAAGTATACCATACCATTTTCTGTGGTGCTATAATATGACCATGAAAAAAATATTTAAAACAATCTCAATAGTACTTGCTATTACCATTCTACTTCTTGGAATCGCAGCAATAGTTATTCCGCTCCTGATTCCAAAAGAGGCCATAAAAGATTTCGCCACTCAAAAAATCTCTGAAACAATCAATCGTACTGTTTCAATCGAAGGAGTTTCATTTAATATATTTGAAGGAATTAAGCTTAAGGGAATATCTATCTCTAATAAAAAAGGCTTCAGTAATAAGCCCTTTATAAGCGCCGATTCATTTAATCTAAAATACGCTTTCTGGCCACTTTTTACCGGAAAGGTATTAATACATCAAGTTGAGTTGATAGGGCCTGAAATATTAATAGAGAAAGATAAAAGAGGAAGAAGTAATCTGGATGACCTTGTAAAACCAACACAGCATGCCCGCCCGCCGAAGTCCGAAGGACGAAGGAGGGCTGTGGCTAAAAATAAAATAGACCTGATAGTAAACAATATTTCTATAAAAAACGGACGCTTTGTCTATCACGACTATCTTACTGGTGAAAATGAAATAAAAGATCTTAATCTAAAAGTTTCTGGGATTACCCTAGCCTTAATAAAACCAATCAATATTAATGCCTCAGCAACAGCAAATTATCAAAATAAAGATATCCCCGTATCTATAAAAACGAAATTTAAGGTTGGCCCAACCTTTGAATCAATATCAATACCAACCTTATTGGTTAAAATTGCAAGTGAAGGGTTCTCCTGTCCGACCGAGGTTAAAAATATATCCTCCGGACCAGATATTAGCTTCAAACTCTCTTCAAAAAATCTATCGGTCGACACTCTCTTGGGCCTATTTGCAACAACCGCAAAAGCAACTGAATCAAAACCAAGCCCCGGACAATTAACTAAAAGCGTAAAGACAAGTGCAAAGTCTATCCCCAATACCCTAAAAATCAAAGGAGATATCAATATTAAAAATGCTTCTTTGCAAAAACTGAAACTGGATAAATTTAAGGGGAACTTTTCTCTGTCGGGAAAAAAGATTTGGTTAAAATTAAAAGAGGTGTCCGGATATGGTGGTTCTCTTACTGCAGATGCTAGAATAAATCTAGCAAAACTTACCTATGAACTAAAACCGATTAATTTAAAAGGATTCGACGCAGCAATGTTCATTAATGATTCTATTGACTCTTTTCTACCAAAACTACTAAATTTAAAAAACAAAACAGAGGGAACACTAGACCTCTTCTTATCATTGAATGGCCGAGGGATAGAGATGCCATATGCTTTTGACAATTTAAAAGCAGATGGGGTAATCGTTTTGACCAATGGAAGACTTAAAAAGATTGAATCACTCAAAAGTATTGCAAACAAATATAATCTTTCAACCCTAAAGCACGATATTCTCGTTAAGGGACTTAGAATAGAGGGGATTCTCAATAAAAAAATATTAGACATAAAATATCTCGACCTAAAAGATACTGATTTAGAGGTTGGTTTCAAGGGTGGGCTCAATTTTAACAATATGAAATATCAACCTGGAAACAGACTAACCCTAAAACTGGCTCCGACTGTTGCAAGAGGATTACCAAAAGAATTTTCAGTTTTTCGGGACAATCGCGGCTATACCGAGGTTGACTTTGAACTTGTAGGCTCATTATATAAACCAATTCCTTCCCCCAGACTTGAAAAACCGATTGAGGCAACTATCGGCAGACTAAAACTTAAGATTGAGGCAAAGAAGATGGTGCTTGAATCAAAAGTGAAAAAAGCCGCAAGCCGCGAAGCAGAAGAATTAAAAAAGAAGGCAGCCGAAAAAATCAAAAAAATCATAAAATTTTAGCATACAAGTTTTTCTCTATTTGTTTCGATTAATATAGTAGAGGAGACAACCATGAGAGTTGCAATCATAAGTTTAGTTTTCGTAATACTTTTATCTGGGATCGTTTTTGCTGGATCATTCGATCCATACGATTACCAAATAGAGAAAATATACGAACAACCTCATCTCTCCTCAAAAGAAAATTATAGTATCCCGGTAGAAATTAGATTGTTAGATGTAAACAAAGACGCTAATTGGTATAAGATCAAAATCCGATTTGTTCTGGGCTTGATGAACTTTGAATATCTTGGATGGACCTATATACCAATTGGAAATATGTTAGTCGAAAAAGGGATTATGGAGGTGAAAAAATGAGTAAACATCTAGAAAAAGTGATTAGTTTCGGATACAAGGTCTCCGATGGTAACCATGAGGGCTTTGCTTTCTTTCTTCAACATTTAAGGGCATCAGAAAAGCATGAGGGAAAATGGCAGGAACTGGTCGTTGACGTTGTAACCAAGCTACCAATAGAATCAAGCAAAAAAGTGTTGAAGGCAATGATTAAGTAGAGGTTGGTCGCGACCAACCTCTACTTTTTTGGTTCTATTTTCTCCCACTGCCCCGGTTTAAGGTTCCCTAATTTTAGGCTGCCTACCCGAACCCTTTTTAAATCGACCACCCTATTCCCCACCGCCTCAAGCATTCGTCGGATCTGGCGATTCATCCCTTCGTGAATAGTCATTGAGATTTGTTGAGCAGATAAAACCTTGACCTTTGCAGGAGAAGTCTTCTTGTCCAAGATCCTAATTCCAAGTTCCAATTTCCTAATTTCTGCTTTTCTTAACGGCCTTGCAACATCAACAACATACTCTTTATCGTGTTCATAGCGAGGATGCATCATCTTGTTGGCATAATCACCATCGTTGGTTAAAATCAAAAGCCCAGAACTATCCTTATCTAATCTTCCAACTGGAAAAATTCTTTCTTTAATTTTTACCAAATTCAATATCGTTCTTCTTGCTCCTTGACCCTTGCGCCTTGTAATCTTGCAAGTAGTCTCATAACCCTTAGGCTTATGCAACATAATATAAACTCTTTTCTCTTCGAGTTTGATCACTTTACCACGAACTTTTACCCGATCGTTTTCTGGATCAATCTTAGTCCCTAGTTTCTTTATCGTTCGATCGTTAACGACAACCATACCGTTAACCATCAGTTCCTCCGCCCGACGGCGAGAGCAAACTCCGGCTTGAGCAATAAACTTTTGAAGACGCATCAGAGATAGCCTTCGATTAAAATATCTGGACCAATTCCATTAACAGATATATCCTTTATTTTTAGAGCATCATTAACTTTTTTGACCCCCCTGCCCTCAACTGGAGTTAGGGCAGATGCTCCACCAACAATTTTTGGTGCAATAAAAAAGCTCACTTTATCAACAATTCCAAAGCTAAGAGCCGAGGCGTTAAGATTGCCACCCCCCTCAACTAAAACAGAGGTGATCTTCATTTTTGCTAATTCAACCATAAGTGAAGATAAATTGATTTGCCCAGCTTTCTTCTGACACACCAAAACTCTCACGCCCTTTCTCTCCAAACTTCTCAGTTTTGACTTTGACGCTTCCTTGGTAGTACAAATTACTAATTTCTCCGGTTCTCTCACCAAAATTTTGGCTTTTGGTGGGATTCTAAGATTGGGGTCAATAACTATTTTGATCGGGTTCTCTCCCCGAACATGTCTAACTGTTAACTCTGGATTATCTTTTTTTACTGTTCCAATCCCAACCATTACTGCATCGTGAGTTGCTCTAAGATAGTGAGCATATTTACGAGCTCTAATCTCTGTAATCCAAAAGCTACTACCGGTTGAACTTGCAATCTTTCCATCCAAGCTCATAGCCGTCTTTAGCGTTACAAATGGTCGCTTGGTTGTCACATATTTTACAAAAATTTCATTTAGTTTTTGTGCTTCATCGCCTAGCAAGCCAACATCAACATCAATTCCCGCAGATCTAAGCTCTGCTAGGCCACGTCCGGAAACCATTGGGTTTGGATCGATCATAGATAAAAAAACCTTCTTTATCCCTGACGCAATAATTGCCTGAGTACAAGGAGGATTGTTTTTTTCCTTAAAAAAACAACAAGGCTCCAAACTAACATATATTGTTGCCCCATCCGCTTTTGGCCCGGCTTTTTTTATTGCCCAGGCCTCTGCGTGGGGGGTTCTAACCTTGCTATGATAGCCTTCACTAATTATTTTGCCGTCGCGAACCAAAACCGCCCCCACCATCGGATCGGGGGAGGTCTTTCCACGTTGAGTTGCAGCCAGATCAAGCGCCCGCTGCATAAATTTCTTATCTTGATCAGTAAAGTTGGTCATCTTCTTGAAATACTTCAACCTCTCCTTCAAAAGTTGTAACTGCTGTTTCTGTTTGTGGGATTTTGTTTCCCAGTGTTACATAAACCGTGCGCCCCACCTTCACAATCCGCCCCTCCTCCGGTCTCTGATACGAAACGATATCCGATTCACCGGCACGAGATTCGACCTTAATATTCAAATCAAGCATTTGTACCAGCTCTTTTGCTTCCACAAGGTCCCGTCCGATTAAATCCGGCACCATAATCTCTGGCAGTGGATTAAAATAAACTGCAATAAAAAAACTTATCACAACCGGTGAAACAATAAGGATAAAAAGTAATATTAGGAGTCTTATTGGGTGCTTGATTTTTAAACGAAAGAGTAGAGCGGCAACTATCGCCGCAACAATCGCAACAAAAATAAAATAATATACCAACCAATTTAACATAATTAAAACACCACCGTTGTAAGAACTGCATATAAGAGCCCGGCAATTATTGCCAGGATCACCAAAAAG
The DNA here is from genome assembly GCA_964421245.1 of uncultured bacterium. Taxonomy (GTDB): domain Bacteria; phylum Margulisbacteria; class WOR-1; order XYC2-FULL-46-14; family XYC2-FULL-46-14; genus CAYQVW01. Next base: position 139,460 of record CAYQVW010000002.1, read on the forward strand.
AGTAGGCGAAAACTTCGCTTCCGCTCGGCCTTAATTATCTTCATCTGTTTAACTTCTGGTTGTTCTTGGTCTTCTAGCTCAATATTTGGGAGGTCGATTTTTTCCCTTTTGAGCAAGACTGTCTTATGTCGTAAGCTATCTTCAAATTCATCCATACTACTAAATCTTAACAGAGGATCTTCTTGCAAGGCTTTATATAAAATATCATTTATATATTTCGGTGCATCTTTGATAATTTTTGGCTTTCTTAGCGATTCGAAATACTTTTTATCGGGAGAGAAGTAGGCCTTCCCAGTTAACATTTCATGAAATAATAGTCCTAGCAAGAAAATATCCGAACTCGCCGACGCTGGACATCCCAGGTATTCTTCCGGAGAAATATATTTATGGTCCCCCAATACAAATTTGGCTTTTTGTTTTAATGCTTCTTTGATCTCGCCTTGAATAACAAAATCTGTTACTTTAAGTATATTTTTTTGATTAATAAAAACATTGGTCGGCTTGATTCCGGCATGAATAATTCCTCGGCTATGTACCTCTTTTAAGGCTGCTGTAATTTTAAAGACAAGAGAGGTTGCATATTCGATTTCCAATTTTTTGCGAAACCGAATAATCTCTTCAAGGCTCTGTCCATTTATATATTCTCTAACATAGTAAAATCCTTGCCAACCATAATCTCCATCATAGAGCCTGGCAATATTAGTATGCTTTAATTGAGAAAACTCCTTAACTTTTTGTTTCATTGTTTGAATTAGGGGCGAATTAAGGGTAGCTCGCTTATAAATCTTGATAATTAGTGGGGTATCATTGGCAAGAAAAGTTCCCTTATAGGTCAGGCTGTAAGGGCTCTCTCCGATCTTTTTTCCGATCCGATAACGGCTCTTCAAAAAGCGTTCCATGGATCAAATTATATCACATTCCTCCAAAGTCGAATGTGTGTCTTTCGTGAATTGGAAGCCCATACTTCTCTACACCAAAAAAGACGATTTGGAAGCCTTTACCAGAAGGGAAATCTCTCCCAACGCTTACTTCAACTCTTTCGTCTCTTGGTGTTTCGGAACTCTTTGTTATTACAAGAATTGATGGCCCAACCTTATAACAAATTCCCTTCCCATCTGCGCATACAGCAGGAGATAAGCGTAAATAAGGACCATAGTGCTTTTCAAAACCAGCAAGACTCGGAGATGTCCAATTATCTCCCTGCTCAAGAGAACTAACTTTTAAGGTCGTTCCTCTCCCAGGGACAACACAGACATTCTTTTCCCAATTTTTCCCTTCGTCCCATCTCGGATCAACGATATTTAATTCAAGCTGCATATCAGAATACTTGATCCCTCTTCTGCTTTTTCCAAGCAAGATAAAATGAAAATATTCTAAACCATTGGGGGTGCTATATTCTCTTGATTCATCCGGAGCTTTATCGATTTTTACAATAAGTTTATCGGTTAATCGACGAAGGAATATCCTTGATTGAAAATCCATACCAAGTCTTCCATAGAATCCCTCCTTTGTATACGAAATCTGAGATCCTCCAATAAAGACATCTGTCTCTTCTGGAGAAAACCACGAGGGAAACTCAATAAAACCTTCCGCTCCTATTGCTATCTCCTTCGCCCTAGATCCAACCATTGCTTTGTTAGCACAATCCCCAACATCATCTTTAACAGTTAATTTATCAATAAAACCCGAAAATCGTTGCAAAACTGTATCGCCAAAAACCGTTAAGAGCGAAAAGAGCAGAATTGATCCTGCAATCAGGCGATTATTTATTTTTTTCTCTTTTGGACCCTCTTCAAGAGAGGCCTTATCCTTTACAAAAAGGGTTGTTGCAGCAGAAAGCAATAGAAAAGAGATACTAGCTCCAAAAGAAAGGAAAGCAAAAGAAAAGCTCTGACCACTATCAATATTATTGGTAATATATTGCAAGGCAGATCCAAGACCAACAAGGCCACTTGCGACCATCCCCTTTGTCGAAGCCAAAAGCGGCTTCGCCGCCATATCTAACCTTAATCTCCGAACAATACCTAGATCATTTATATTTCTCATATCCTTATATATATCATCAATATTCTACCGAAATTTCAGGTCATTAATACGCAAGTTTTTGCTTATATAATCCGATAAATATATAGGAGGAAGTGTGTCCTATGGCAAATATAAGTTTTGAAAATTTAGCAGCGAAAAAAATATACTATACATCTCTAAAAAATACTAAGTCAAAAAGCGGGAAAACTCGCGTCAAAGAATTATTTAAAATAAAATCGCTTTCAGACGATAATGATGCGCTGAGCTATAATGAAGCCATTGCCGCAAAAAGAGCTCTGGACTTACATGATAGCTGGTCTATCCATTCATTGGGAATTGTTACTTACAATGACAAAGAGGTTAATAAAGCATACAGCTCAAATAAGGTTGTCCGGTGTTTAGAAAAACTAAAAAGCGTTGATGTCCCCAAAGAGACAAAAATAAGAGCTATTCAGTTTCTTTTGAATGAGGGCGCATCAGAAACACAAATAGTATCATTCTTAAAAACACTGGGTCAAATTGCATCCCCCTATACCTCTTATGTTTATAAATCCATGCAAGGCCTCTTTAAAGGGCTAAAAAAGTTAGGGTGGAACAACAAGGAAATCATTTCCTTTCTTGTTGGCCTCGCCAGGGGGGTTGGGCAAGGCATTTCTAATGCCATGGATAATACTCTCAAGTCTATTACCAATTTTAGAAAATTGGGGTGGCAGGATAATAAAATCAAAGACACTCTTTTGGAAATGGCAGAGCTATGCAAAAGCGGAACAGGTAGTGCCTTTGAGGTATTTTTCTCTACTCTAATGGGCTTACGCGGTTTGGGATGGAGAGAGGATGTTGCGGTTCGTTTTCTTCTTAATGTGGCAAAGGCAAGAAGAGGAGCCACAGGACCATCCTTCGAGTCTATTCCAAAAACTGTTTTGAAGTTAAAAAAGCGAGGATGGTCGGATTATGAGATTGAAAATTTTATTACAGATCTTGCACATACTGCAAAACATAATTTTGTTCGTGCATTAAAAAAACTACCATCAACCTATCAATCAATGTTAGGGGTATTTGGAAAACAAGATTTTGTAAAAAAATTGTTAAAAGGCTTTGTTAAAAAGGCAGGAGAAGCAACTGGAAGAACCTTTGATATCTGCCGCAAAATTACTAGCAAAAATAAAATCCTTAGTTTTTATAATAAATTCGACACAAAAAAACCATTTATTTATATAGTGTTTTATGACCTTGCATTAGAATTAAAAGGACTGGGAGTTAGAGAAAGAAGAATAAGTTCCTATTTTAAAGAACTCCGAAGAACTCCCAAAGGAGTGTTTTCTGCCTTTCAATTTTTGATGCGGGCAAAAGCAGTGTTAAAAAAACCATTTGTTGAAGAAATTCTTGCCAACCCTGGTCTACGGGTTGATCAACTCTTTATCCAGCTGAAAAATTGCGAGCTTGCATTAGAATTAAAAGGACTGGGAGTTAGAGAAAGAAGAATAAGTTCCTATTTTAAAGAACTCCGAAAAGCTCCCAAACAAGTGTTTTTGGTCTTTCAATCTTTGATGCGGGCAAAAGCAGCATTAAATAAACCATCTCTTGTTGAAGAAATTCTTGCCAACTCCGGCCCACAGGCTGATCAATTCTTTGATCAATTGACAGCTCGCCTGAAAAGAGGAGAAAAACCAAGCACTATCATGAAAGATTTTAGAACTCGTTGGAAACTAAAAATAACTTGGTTAAGCCGTTTATCACCACGTGTACTTCCAAAAGTAATTCAAAATCGCACAAACTACAAGCCAAGTGGAAAAAGAGCAGTTGTATTTTGGATTGCCTATTCAGACCATAATCATGCTTTTTCTAGTCCTAGATTATTAAATGCTTTTGATAGACATAATCACGATATTTTCTATTTTGAGATTGAAAATGAGCAACAAAAAGCAGCCTATAAAAGGTATCTCGCTCGACACAATATAACTCCATCAGTAACAATAACCATTGGACACGGAGACGGAAAAAATCTTTATTATTATAATGATGGGCATGATCGTCACAAATACAGCAAGGGTGATTTTTTAAAAGAGCGTCGAAATGCACGTTTAAAAAACTGTGGTATCTCTATTATTTCAGCCTGTTTTGTTAATAAGTCAGGACTAGCAGAAATGGAAGCAAAGGTTTATCCTCAGGCAAGGACTATTTACGCAACTACTGGAGGAATTATCCCTAAATTTGGGCCACAGAATCCAGATGGAAGCTATGATCTTCTTGAAATAAAAGAAGTGGGAGGAATATATCCTCTTCACCCAAATCCAAATTGTTCAAAGATTTCTAAGTAATAATTAATGTATAATTAACCCATGTACGCCCATATTATACTATCCGCCGCCTCACAACAAATCGATAAGATCTTTCATTATGGGATTCCCGAAAATATAGACGTCCAAATCGGTTCCCAAGTATCAATTCCTTTTGGTAAAGGAGAAAGAGTTGGTTACGTGGTCGGTTTTTCAGAAAAAGCAGCTGGTAATTTTAAAATTAAAGATATACTCGAAGTTCTCTCGGATAAACCATTATTTAACGAAAAACAATTAAAATTAGCAAAATGGATCTCAGAATATTATCGATCTTTTCAGATTACAGCTCTCAGACTAATTATGCCTCCCGGGACCAAACAAAAGGAAAAACGAAAATGATTTTAACAGATGAACAAAAACAATCCTTAAATAAAATTAATGCTGCTAAAAACGAAACGATTCTACTCTACGGAGTCACCGGCTCCGGAAAAACAGAGGTCTATTTACAAGCAATCGCAGAGGTTCTAAAAAACGGAAAACAGGCCATCGTTTTGGTTCCAGAAATAGCACTAACTCCACAAATGGTTCAAAGATTTAAAGAGAGGTTCCAAGATAATCTAGCAATTCTCCACAGTGATAAAACCATGAAGCAGCGCGACACAGAATGGTGGAGAGCATACAACGGAGAAGCAAGTGTTGTCCTTGGAACCCGCTCTGCCCTTTTTGCGCCGCTGGATAATATTGGGATCATAATAATGGACGAAGAATATGAATATAGTTATAAACAAGACAAAAGCCCTCGTTATCACACTCGTACTGTTGCAAAAAAATTGGCAGAACTACACCAGGCAAACCTAATACTCGGATCTGCTACCCCATCAATTGAAACATTTTATAAAGCACAAATAAAAGAATATGGTTTTGCAAAATTATCCAAAAGAATCGACAACCGCCCTCTTCCACCAGTTGAAATTGTTGATCTTCGCAAAGAAAAAGGGCTGATAAGCAACAATCTAAAAGATGAAATAGAAAAAACTCTTGAAAAAAACGAAAAGATAATTCTCTTCTTAAATCGACGTGGATTTTTCCGGGTCTCTTTTTGTGATCGTTGCGGAGAGAGCATAAAATGCCCAAACTGTTCGGTCCCATTAGTCCTGCATGAAAAGACATTTACTCTTGAGTGCAGCCACTGCGAATATATATCAAAAGCCAACATCCCCTGCCCCAACTGCCAAAACATGAATTTAAAACGCTACGGACTTGGAACTCAAAGAATTGCAAGTGACATTGAAAAGTTATTTAAAAAAGCAAAAGTTTTGCGGGTTGATAGGGATACTGTAAAAAAACGTGGTTCACATGATGATATTTTCGAAGCCTTCTCAACTGACAAGGCAAATATTTTAATCGGAACTCAGATGGTAGTTAAGGGATTGGATTTAGCAGAAGTAACACTGGTTGGAGTTATTAATGCTGATGTTTCTCTAAATATCCCGGACTTTCGCGCGGCGGAACATACTTTTCAGCATTTAACTCAGGTTGCAGGGAGAACCGGACGACATCATCTACCAGGAAAAGTAATTATTCAAACTTTTAATCCTGACCACTACGCTATTAAGTTTGCATCAAAACATGATTATGATGATTTTTATGAGCATGAGATCAAATTTAGAAAAGAGCTGTTCTATCCCCCCTATTCTGAGTTAGTTAATATTGAAATAAATGGAACCGATGAGGAAAGCGTGTCTAAAACAGCAAAGATGGCGAAGAAATTGTTGGAAAAGTACGAGGACAAGGACGAGATTAAGGTGCTGGGCCCAGCCAAGGCACCAATTGAAAAATTACGTGGTAAATATCGAAAACAAATATTATTGAAAGGCAAAAAGATCCAAGATCTTCAGCAAGTTGTTGATGGAATCCAGAATAAAGTTATTTTATTAAAAAATTCAATAATAATCGTTGATACCGATCCAATCAGCTTTTTATGATAAGGCTATCTCTTATCAAAAGCGTTTACTAAACCGTCGATTTCAGCTTTATATGTAGCGTAACAATCCTGCGTCATAAGAAATTTCTGAACGCTAACTACTTCTGCCTTTATCATTGGAACCTCATCTGGGACCATTTGCCGTGACCCAATTGGAAAAAAAGATTTTCTAAAAAGACTCTTCGCTAAACCAATCGTATATCCACATTTAGACAAAACAACCGAAAAAAGATTACCATCGGCATATCTTACCGTATCAATAGCATATTGACTTGGTCCTCCTATCAAGGCTGATGTATGTCTGTTTAAAAGAACCCGGGCCCTCCCATTACTATTTACTACTGCCATTTTTTATCGTCCTCCTTCTTAGGCCTTAATGGCCTTTTCTATATATGTATCGTCAATTTCCAAGTAAAATTTCACATAAAATGATATTATTAGATTATGACACTAAACATCCTAAAATATCCCAATAAGCTGTTAAAAAAGAAGAGCAAAGGCATAAAACGTGTCGATGATAAGATTAAAAAACTTATCAAGAATATGACTGAAACAATGATCAAGGCTCCCGGAGTTGGATTAGCTGCCCCTCAAGTTGCCGAATTAGTTAGAGTAATTACTGTCGACGTTTCAAAAGTACAATTACCCGATCATGAAAAAAATTCTCCCTGGACTGATAAACCGTTTGCTTTGGTTAATCCTAAAATAAAAAAAAGGGATGGATCGCAAACATATGAGGAGGGCTGTTTGTGTCTGCCTGGTATAGTTGGTCCGGTTGAGCGCTATTCTGACATTGTTGTCGAGGCCTTGGATAAAAATGGAAATAAGGTTAAAATCAAGGCAACCGGATTTTTGGCAACCGTGCTACAACACGAAATTGATCATTTAGATGGAATTGTATTTATCGATAAAATTCCGGACAAGGCGTTAATTAGAAAAATAACTCCAGAGCAAGCTCCGGATGAGGATAAATTATAATCTGGCTGCGTAATTAAAATTTAGGAAGTATTTTTGCCAGCTGGCATCTGTTGAAGAATAAATATTATCAAATTGGAAATAATCCGCCAGAATTTCTCTTACTCTAGTTAATTCTTTTAAGCGATTCCAATTTTTTTTCTGGCTAGATATTGTTAAGTCTAGGAGTTCTAATACCCGATCAAAAGCCTGTTGACTATAATCAAGATTATTTTTATTCCTCCACCTAATAGTCCGCTCAACCTCACTGCCAACATTTGCCATCTGCTCACAAAACGAAAGCTTCTCCCATCGTCCACTAGCAAGTTCTTTATGTTGGGGATTCATTTTTGCACCAGTTTATTAACAATTTTAACAATCTTTTCTATTATTTCCCGATTCTCAACCCCACGAGTACGATTGTTTTGAGCAGGACGAAGATTAATCATCGAATCAAACTCGATAAAATCATCTCCTTCAATCTCAGGATAAAGATTGATCCCCCAAAGATCTTTGTTTTCTGAGCCTTCCTTAAGCAAAAGGGCTTCCTCATCGGCATGAAGCTCGGCATCTACCACCATAATACCTTTTTCAATATCAACAACTGCTTTGACCATATTTCCAAACATATTTTTAGCCATCTCATTTAATTCTTTGATATCTATCTTATCTTTTATGGTCTTCATATTCATTATTATACACAAAAATATGCTAAAATTCATAGATCATGCGTATACTCTTTATGGGGACTCCGAAGCCAGCGGCCTTTTGTTTGCAGGCATTGCTTGATGGGGGCGAACAAATCGTTGCCGTCGTTACGCAACCGGATCGTCCAGTCGGCAGGGGGCAGAAATTAACCGAACCTCCTGTAAAACAACTGGTTAAAAAATATCATATACCAATCGAACAACCAGAAAAGGTCAAAAACAATGAAACATTTGTAGATAAGATCCGCGCCTATGAACCAGACCTAATAGTAGTGGTTGCTTACGGAAAGATTCTTCCAAAAGAATTATTAGAAATACCAAAACATGGAGCAATCAATGTTCATGCATCGCTTCTTCCAAAGTATCGCGGCGCCGGTCCAATCCAGTGGGCAATATTAAGGGGAGAAAAAGAGACCGGAATATCAATTATTCAATTGGTTGAAGAACTAGATGCCGGAGATATCCTTTTGCAAAAGAAAATCCCGATTGCACCGGACGATACCTCTCTATCACTCGGTCAAAAACTCTTTGATCTTGGGGCCGAACTTTTAGTTGATGCTATTTCAAAGATTAAGGCTGGAACAATAACCAGAACTCCGCAAAAAGATCACGAGGCAACTCAAGCACCTTTACTAATGAAGGAGATCGGAGAGATTGATTTTAGAAAAACAGCAGTTGAGCTTCACAATCAAATCCGTGGGCTAATCCCCTGGCCTACTGCCCACACTTTTTATAATAGAAAGATGTTAAAACTTTTGAAATCAGAAATTATACCAAATAAAAAAGGAAAACCGGGTGAGATACTGGAAATCATCAAAAACCAGGGCTTTGTCATCTCCTGCCAAGATACAGGGCTATTAATAACAGAAGTTCAACTTGAAGGCAAACGCAAAATGAAGGCTTCTGAGTTTATTTCTGGGCATAAGTTACAAGAAAACGATATTTTACCGTCGTAATCTTTAATCCCTGTTTCCCAGATATTCTCCCTGATTTTGATTGTCTCAGGATTTCCCTGATATCCGGGAAATTGGGAAAGATCACTATCCAGGGATAAGATTAGAGATTGAGGGATTAAAGAATATCAAAAAAAATAAAAAGGGAGAATTTCTAATAAAAGAAACTCCCCCTTCTTTAAAAAACAAAACTAATTACGCGGCACGTTCGGCTGACAAGAATACGTTTTTGTTCTTATGAATAACAATTGCTTTCATTGCTTCCATTGCAGCAGCTAATGGTTTTCTCCAGTCAATGTTTCCTGGATGTTCATTTTGATATTTCAAGTATGCTCCCATACCAGCGATTCTCAAATCAGTATCGGTATTGACCTTTACAACCGTACTCTGAATTGCTCGAGAGATATAATCTTCTGGAACACCAACTGCTTTACTAAGTTGTCCTCCGTTATCGTTAAATATTGCAACTGATAGAGGATCAACTGTTGAGGCACCGTGCAATACAAGAGGAAAATCTCCAAGCCTTCTCTGTATTTCCTCTAAAATGTGCCAAGCGAGTTCAGGAAAAGCTTCTCCCTCTGTAGGAACAAATTTTTGCGCTCCGTGAGAAGTCCCAATAGCTATTGCTAAAGAGTGAACTCCTGTTTCTTCAACAAATCGTTCAACTTCTGCAGGGTCTGTGTAACTTGATTCTGCCGCAGAAACCTCTACCTCATCCTCAACTCCGGCTAATTTACCAAGCTCAGCCTCAACGCTAACTCCATATTGCTCCGCAAGTTCAACAACCTGTTTTGTTAATGCAATGTTTCCTGCGAGGTCTTGTTTAGAGGCATCAATCATAACACTGGAGAAACCAGCTACAATACAATCTAGACATAACTGAAAAGTTGTTCCATGATCTAAGTGAAGGGCAACTGGAATCAATGATCCTTCAGCCCGAATATCTGATACAGCGGCAGCAACATGATCAACTAATACTCTCATCCCATTGTGTTTTATCGCGCTTGAAGATGCAGCTAAAAGTGCTGGAGAATTTGTCTCCGCACAAGCCTGCAAAATTGCTCGGGTCTGTTCTGGGGTGGTTGTATTATAAGCTCCAACTCCATAACTATCCGCATTTGCACCAGCAAACATTTTCGACGTGTTTACAAATCCTCTACTCGCATACGGCGCTACTATCATTCCCATTTTGAACCCTCCTTATTTTTTTAGTACTTTTATTTCGGAATGAATTTTGGGAAATTTCACTCTATTTCATAATCACATAAAAGTCGTAAAAAACACAGTTCGGGCTTCCTCATCAATAGTTATTTCATCACGAGTTGCTATTCCAGCATTATCGCGAATATTATCTCTTATCCTATGCGTTGCATCCTCTAAAGTTTTTGCCACTTTTGCCCCGGGCTTATCCTCTGGTTGAACGTATTCAAAAAACAATCGCATTCCAATATATCTTTCTCCATGACGCTCAAAAACAAATTTCTTTAAAAAGCAAAAACCTATCTTTGGGCTATCTTCTACAAAAAGTGGATTGCCTAAGTTCACTTCCAATTCTTTAAAAGCGCTGTCTAGGCGACCTAAGAAAGAGAAACCAAACCCTTGATCACACCACTTATTGGTCGGTCGAACCATCTTCCAAACCAGATAGGGAAGATAGCGATCTTCTGGAATTCTCCAAATCACTCTTGGATCAAGTACTCCGGAAAGAGCACTACGCGCACCCTGTCTTGTAAATTCCATATCAAATGCATCCGGATATGGATCACTAACAAGAGTCTGAGGCAACAAATTTATTAGAAGGGCAACAAGGTCCTCTTCTCCGTGGAGAACAGAAGAAGTTCGAGCGAGAATTGCATCTTCTTCTAATTTAGTCCACAAATATCCTTTTCCATGATCACTTCTTGCATATAAGCTTTCCGAATCCCCAACAAAAATAGTCCGCAGATGTTCTCGTGCATTTTCTCTAACATCTAGAATCCGCATCCCAGTTTGACCTGCTCCAACAAAGGGAAAAGAGAGCCAAACCCGGTTTTGAGCCGGTCTTATTTCTCGCAAACGCCCATTAGTTGTTATCGTCACAATAATTCCCCCTAAGCCAAAATCGAAATTGATGGAAGCGTGTGCAACTTCCAATCTCTAATCAATCCAGAATCTAATTCCCCCTCAACCTCTTCACTAGTTACTCCAGAATAAACCAATAAACCATGAAAGCCAAATTCGATCGCTGCCATTATATTCTCTAAAGAATCATCGATCATTAATATATTCTCGCGAGGAATTCCATCAAAATGAGAAAAGGCAAATTCCCACACCGGTCGATGTGGTTTTCCTAGCCAGGTAAAAGCATCCTCTTGCGCAATCTCTCTTGCAATACTTCCCGCCACAGGAAGTAGCTGTCCCCCTTCTATCGGAGCAAACATATCCGCGTTCGTTACGATAGCTGGAACCCCTCTTACAATTGCTATTGTGGCTAATCTCTTTGTTCTTTCAGAAAAACCGATATGTCTTGTTACTACCACTACTTCAATATCATCAATATGCACAGGTTCCTCAAGCAAAACTCCCCCAGCCTGTTTAATATATTCTCCTCCCCCCTGATCCCCAACATTAAGAACCTTTTTTCCTATAAGTCCTCTCTCTTCGAAACAGGGGTGAAGAAGCATTCCTGAAGTTAAAATTTTTGCTGTAGGAATATTTATTCCATTGGCTAAAAGGCCTTGATAATGGTCTTCTGGGAGAGTAGAAGAATCGTTAGAAAGCAAAAAAAGTGGACCAATCCCTTGCATCATGGCAACAGCAAGATGAACGTTGGGAAAGAATTCTGATCCTCTTGATAAAACTCCCCATTTGTCCAGCAAAAATCCATTATAATGGCCGATGGTTTCTAAGAATTTAGCCTTGCTAATTTGCATGCATTTATATCAGATAGGAATTAAGAAAATTTCAGACAATCTTATTTTGCAGCAGCAACCATCGTTTCTTGTATCCCATACATTATTAATAGTTCCAAAAACATTGCAGCATAGCTGTGCTTTACAAGGAAATCTTCGTCTAAATTCAAAGATAATGTTTCAAGTAATACCTCTTCTTCCAAATACTCAGGGTCTTTCCAGGTTCTTTCTGCTAAATAAACTCGAACCTTAAGGCCTTGGTTCCAAACCAAAGTAACTCTGCTTACATTAAGCTCATTTAAAACATCAACTTTTTCAGGAACAGCTGTCCCCCCTGGAACATAAAACCTTTCTATCACTGGAACTAAAGGAAGAACCTGGGTTATCTCTCTTTCTATTCTGAATATATGTTCATAATTGATCCTGGCTTCGGCCAACAATTCTCGAAGAGATTGTCTCTCTCTTCTATATGTTTCAATTAATTCTTCTCTATCCCCTCTTGGGAAGGCTTGTTTTAATAATGGAATCCAATAGGCATCAACAGTATGCTCTGCGTCTCGAACCAAAGCCTCTGGTTCTGCTGATGGGGGAGAGTATGGTGGCTTTTCTCCATCCCCTTGATCACCATCATCTTCTTCATCAGAAAGAGGGGCGATCTCATTAAGCATTTTATGAACTGCGACAAAACTCCCACACCCGCCCCCATATTTGTTTACAAAAGTTTTTGGCTCAGCAGCTTGTACTATATCTTGTTCTTTATCTACAAAATTATCCGTATACCTTTCCAATGCATCACATATCTTTCTTTCTATCCTAGTATCTGAAAGCCTTGCTGCCTTAGCCAACCGCTCGGGGTCCTCTTCTTTTTTTGATAACAAAATAGCTCCAAGAGCATTAAAGAAAAAAGGGTCATCCTCTTCTTGGTATGAATTTCCTATTGACTCTGCCTCATTTAAGTCCCCTAGCAATAAATATATCCACTGCATAATTATCCTAGTACTTTCAAGCAGTTCTTTGATAAAATCATCTTCAGTTTTTTCAAGTTCTTCCCTTTCAAAAACAAACTCCATTAGGTCTTCTTCTGAAGGGACAGCAAAAAGCGAGGCATAGAGCCTAGCGTTTAAAAGAAGAGTTCTTTCAAGAAGAGAAGGGTCTTCTGAAGCAACCCTTTCACTAGCTAAAAAATGAGCAAGAGGAATCCCATTTCTTTGTCTTGTCCTAATTAACGAATACCAAACTAGTGTTTCTTCAAAAGCATATTCCAAAAAGGATACTGCTTCACTAACCATTACCTCTTCTGCCCTAGCATAGTGTCCAGCAAGATAATTAATCTGCGCTAAACGCAAAATAATTTCAAATACTTGCCTTTTTCTCTCGGGATTAAATTCAAAAAAATCAATAATCCTCTCGCCTCTTTTAAAAAAAATCTCCCCAACTTCAAGAAAAGCATCAAGATATCCTTGTCTACAAAGATAGGCTGCTGCCTGTGATAGAACATTCATGTCAGGGATAGGATTCTTTACCTCTGACAACAAGATATCTCTGATCTCATCCCTATGTCTTAAAATAAGATCATCTGTCAATCTTTCGCTGGTTGGTGATCTCCTAAAAACCCCGATTTCTCCCAGCCTTTCCTGTTGGGCAGCCAAAACCATATCAACCTGTTCACCAAAATCCTGTTCCCCTGGCGTCTGCGAAAAACTTCCCTTTTCAACAAAATCAAAAATTAAGTCAACCTTAGCTGTCGCCACATTAAAAACAAGTTCAAATCCATGAGGTTTTAAGACTTGGTTTATGGCATTAAGTCCTCTTGCGCGACTAATAGCATCTCTTAAACCAGGAGTACTAAGTACTACACGATTTAAAACATTTATATGTCCTATATGTAAACTAAAATTTCCGTGCTTTATCCTTGTAGTAAAACGCCGGGTGTGTTGGGCAATTTTTCTGTTAAGAGGAGAAACTAAGGCTGCTTGAAAAAAATCAGGAAGAGGCAAGGTTGTGGAATCAAGCTTTCTTGAAAGTAATATTCCACATCGCCTCGCTTGTCCTGGAAATTGTGTTGCAGATCCTTTCATAGCCATACTTTAATTTATCGATAGAGCCAGAAAAAAATTTCACCTATTTTTGCCAAAAAATAGGAAAGTACGGAGACATGGTGGACCCCCCGAGATTGTTCAAATCAGGTATAT
>CAYQVW010000003.1:0-129163 GCA_964421245.1 uncultured bacterium
TCTTTTTTCTACCCCTCCCCAAAACTCATCACGTCACTTTAGAACAAGCCCAAATATTGCAACCACCTGCTGTTTTAATTGTAGAAGGGATTGGGGCTCTTCAGGAAGAAATAAGGACATCTGCTGATTATTCTATTTATGTACAGTCCGACCTTCACTCTAGATTACTAAGAAGGGTATGGAGAGACCAAAAAAGATGGGGGCATATAGCAGCTCAAGTTTTAAGGCGTAGTGCCGAAGTTGTAGAACCAATGGGACGAGAGCATGTCCAACCGACAGAAAAATCAGCGGACTTAGTTATTCCTAATCCATTATTAGTTGAAGAGTTAGAAGTTTTATTCTCTCCTCAAGAAATTCCTCCTAGGGTAGGGGAAGAATTTCATTTGCTCCCTCCAGGCGGCAGAGATTTTTCAGAAACAGGAGAAGAATTGGTTCTTAATCGTAGAGGTGGGGAAGTTTTTTTGGTCTATAGAAATGTTTCTGGTAGAGTTTTTTACGAAACAAGAATTGAGAGTAGATCGGTTAAAGATCTGCTTTCTTTAGGATATAAATTATCAAGTATGGTTGATTCAACCGGAAATCAAATAGATGTTAGTAGCCTGAATCTATTAACAGATTTACCAATTGCTTTAGAAAGAATGATGCATCCTTTGCCAGGGCTTAATAAACCTTCTCATATCTTTCTGTTTGGTGTTCCGGGTACAGGGAAGTCGTATGTTACTGGAAAGCTAAAAGAGAGACACCCTAATATTCAGTTTTTGAACTTTGGGTCAGAAATGGTTGCAACATTAGCAGAGAGTGGAGAAGAAGCAATTGCACATGGTTTTGCTGGATGCGCTAGGGATGATATGAGAGATGCTCCTCATGATGCTCAATTATGGTTGATTGAAAAAACAATAGTTAGAATGGCAGAGAAATATGATGATCCATCGCAAATTTATCTTGTAGATGATCATCCAGCAGTTAAAACTGCTGATGGTTTTATTTTAGGATCTTCTCCATTTAGAGAAATAGAGCCAGCCCTAGATTTTACAACTGCAGTTACTTTGGTTTCCTCACCAGAAGAGATTATTGCCAGAAGTTTGGCAGATACTTCTAGAAAAAGAACTAGTGATCCGGCGGTTGTTCGAGGACAGCAAAATTTATATAGAACATTAAGTGGAACAGCTGCTCGTTTAGCCGGACATCCCCATTTTGAATTACCTGTCCCAAATAATCAAACCAGACAATACGAAGTTTTTATTCGAGAATTACAAATAAGAGTACATCAATTAGCGGCCTTAAATCATACAAGAGAAGATTTTGATCGCCTAGGTTTAGTTTTAGACGCTCCGGATTTTGTTCAAGCTTATCAAGAAGCCTTTAGTAGCGGAAGAATTTATGATCTCTTTCCCGAATTCAGAAGTTTTCCAGACAATGTTTTAGGTCATAAATTGGGTGTTGTCCAGGTTTTTCAACCAATCATTGATGGTGATGCTGGTGTGTTTTTCAAAAGTTTATTTGAAAAAGATACTGATCGTGAAAATTATAGTAGAAATTTTGCTCGTTTTGCTGAAATGTATCATAGATTATCTCCAGCACACCAAAGAATACTCAGATTAGCCTTGGTAACACATGATATGGGAAAATTTATTACAAAGTCACCACTACATATGATTTCTGGTGAAAGAATTGTTCCTTTTCTTGCTAAAGCCTTTGGAATGAGTAAAAGGGATGAGATTCTTTGGCAGGCAATTGAGGGATATCATGGATGGTATGGTGATATTGCAATGGGGTTGTCCCTTCCTGCTGGTTTGTTACGTGTAGCAGAGAGAGTGGAGGGACATGGGGTTGATCCTAATTTATATTTACGAATGCTTTCAGTCGTAAATCTTTGTGATTTAGCATCTTATAAGACTGGAAAAATTCTTAAAAATGAATATCTTGTGTTGTTTTCTGATTTAGCAGATAAGGATGCCCTAGAAGCTTTGCAAAGGGATTTCTATGATTTTAGATTAAGGGTTTTCTCTACAGCTTTTACTGATTATGATAAGGCTGTTTTTGATCAAGCAAGATATGATGAGATGAAAAGATTAATTGAAGCACTTGTTCCTTCTGATGAAGTTGAGTTGTTTCGCGATGATTGGGGAAATCGATTTGACAAATGTTATTTTCCTTATGAAATGTGGATCTTGAGTTTAAAGAGTCGGGTTAAATTTATGCGTATTTTGTCTCTCTTTTATAGAGGAAGAAAACTGGATAATTATGGATTAATGTGTCTTACTCCTCAAAATTGCGATGAGGTTTATCCAAGAGATTTAGAAGGATGGTTAGATAAGATCCCAGACAATTTTTCAGCAGAGCAATTTCAAGATAATTTAACAGAAAACGGTGTATTTGGTCTTCCGTTTTATCTTCTTGGTGATTATGTTGTCCTTGATACCAGCTTTGGAAATACTCCAATGTCTCCTTGGATATAGGAAGTGAAGAGTTATGGTTAGTATGTCAAAAGCCCTCAAAATTGTAGGACAGGAATTTGTTTATCAGTATCAACCAACTGTAAGAGAAGAAGTAAATAGATTAGAAGAAAGAACTTTGGAAGTAGTTAGAGAGGGAGGATCATTAGTCCCCTTGATGGCAGAACAAAAGAGCGTTGTTTATGACTTGACCAGACAGGTTTATGTAACTTTAAGGAATGCTGTAGGAATGACAGATCAAGGTTTCACTGGTTTTGTTAGTGGAGGTTATGCTCGTGGCTCCTGTGTTTTTGGG
Organism: uncultured bacterium; assembly: GCA_964421245.1. Lineage (GTDB taxonomy): Bacteria > Margulisbacteria > WOR-1 > XYC2-FULL-46-14 > XYC2-FULL-46-14 > CAYQVW01. The sequence continues at coordinate 2,752 of CAYQVW010000003.1, forward strand.
GTAGATTATGATTTGGGCTTTATGTATGATGGTGCGGACAGAGCCAGATTTTATCCTCTAGAAAATGCAATATTAATTACTTTATCTAGACTTTTTAACACTCCTCGTTCCGAAATTCATAATGGTCTTATTGGTTGTGAGGGAGAATGGATAATCCATGATACTAGCTTGACCAGTCCCTCTTTAACCACTCTTTTTCTGGCCAGATATTTTACTAGAAGGCTTGATAATTTATTGGTTTATTCTAATGCTTGGAAAAGAACGCAAGGTTCTCTGGTTTTATCTATGATCCTAGATCCGGTTTTTCGACTGCATTTGGATTTTCTAGTAAGATATTGTGATAAGTCACCAGCTCTTTTTAGGCAGGCTTGTCTTAGTGGTGCAGAAAGGTTTTGTCAAGGAACGCACTTTGGTGATGGTCATTTTAATTTTGAACATATATTTGGTGACCAACCTCCTCTTGAAGATATTCAAAGTGTTGTCTTTGACAGAGAAAGAGAATTACATGAGGAGGATAATGATGTTTGGAGGAATGTACTAGAAACAGCAGAGAATGCAGATAGAGAATTATCTCAGCTAACTGGTACAGCTCGTTTCCCCTTAGATATTACAAAACCAGTTAAGCATCTTGGTGTTAGAATTGCATTTCAGTTTTTATCTTTACTTGGTCGTTTAGAAGATTCTCCACCACAGACTCTTACCGACTATATGGAATCGGAAGAGATTGCCGCATATTTTGGTGGAAAGTATCAAGATTTTATTTGGCATATTGAGAGGTTATTAAAAATTCGTGCACTTGTTTCTATCTATGCTCAAAGAGCCTATGGTGAAAATCCTAGTTTAATTCTTGGTAAATATAGAAGAAAATTTAAAGGGAACGAATTAGGTCTTATGGCTCATGATTTAGGTTGCAGTACTTCCGAAGAATTATTTAAAAGCATTATAGAAAGTGCAAGATTTATTAATCAAACAATTATTGGTCTTACCAGTAAAATAACCTGAAATTTCCCTCATGTCTCTTCGAAAGAAATACATTGAAATTATCACCTGTTTTTGACGATATATATATAGAAAGGCCATAATATGAGCCCAAGAAAGGAAGTGGATTAATTGTGATAATTAACTCAACTAGGTTAGCTTTGACTCTAGCAAGCCGCCATGCAGGAAGATCTGTAGAGCTTTTGGGTGGAGGTTCGGGTGATGCAAGAATAGTCGACTGCGATGATCGAGTAAGAGTAATCCTTCCAGAGGAGCCCCTAGTTCCGATTGAATTATTTCAATTAACACAAGATCCATCAGTAGAGGGATTAATGCTTTTCCTAAACGGAATGTTTTATAACAACTATCCAATGATTAGGGACGGTTGTAAGAATGGCCTTATTCCAGCTAGTGTTGATTATGTAGAACTTAAGCATGAGTCCCCGTTTTATTTTCCTATCTTGGGTTATTTAAGACTTCATTTTGTTCCGGTTAATCCTTCTCCCCTTGATCTTTATTGTAATGAAATTTTTAGAGATTGGTTTTTAACTCATGGGGTTAGGGTGGTAGATACCTATCTCAATGCTTATCAAAGTTTAATTGCTACAGTATATGCTTTTCATGAGAGAGCCCCTTTGAAATCAGATAGTTACTTTGCCGAAAGAGCTTACTCCGAGCAGGGAGAGAATATGTTAGCAGCAATGTTAAGAAGTAAAAGATTGAGTCAAGATTTTCTTGAGTTTGCTGCATCTGGACTTGATATAACTCGACCAATACGATACATTCATTTTCTTAACTATTTGCTTTCTTCGGATATTGGAAAAAGGTTATTAAAAAAACGCAATATTCGAATTCTTGATGTTGGTGGATGTCCTTATTCTAGTGAGCATGGGGCTCCTGCTGCTCGTTATCTCTTAGAAACTCTGCAAAGAATTTTCCCAAGAAAAAGATTTGAAATGGTTGTATCAGATAAGTTTTATCCTACTTCATTTCCAATTACTCCAGAGGGTGAGGTTGATTCAGCTCATCCAAATCTTAAATATGTTCAAGGAGATATATGTGTAGGATCACCAGAAAGAAGTAGTTTTGATATAGTTATTTGTAATAGGGTGTTAACAGAGCCTCATTTTCAAGGTCCTGATAATTTCCACCATTATGAAGCAGCACGGGAAAATCTTTATCAAAGCCTGAGAGGTAAAAATTCTGTTCTCTTTTTAGACCAAGGACATTCTCATTTGGTTGAGGTATGGACAAAGAGAACAAAGACTATAGCAGAAGGAAGATATCATGCTCTAATTAATCGAATTGATAACTGGTTTTTAGTATCTCAATTAAAAATTGCTTCTGATCCACGTTTAAAGCTTAAAGATGCAGGAAGACAGATTAACCAGATTTATAGTGAGAAGGGGATCCCTCCTTTTCTATGGGCAACTGCTGCAAAATATTATAAATCATTGTCCGATCACGACAAACGCCAAGCTGTTATTCTTTGGAGAATTTGTACAGTATCGGATGGTAGACCAATAACTAGGGAGATAAAGGATAGGGGAATAGAGGAGTTTTTGGGTGGATTATCTTCTGGAGTCCGTCGTGAAGTTATGACTCTTATTGATAGAATTTCTAATCCACACACGATTGATTTACGAGGAATAGCTAGGTTGGATAGTATCTTGTCTAGATTTGGACTTAAAATAGACAGAAAAATATTGATGTTTTCAAAACTACAAACAACCTCGCTTGATCGTGAAATTACTGCTTCACTAGGAATGGAGGAAACATTTTTCGAACTAGATGGAATGATTGATTCTGTTAAGCTTTTATCAACCACTAAGGCCAAGAGACAATATGTTGTTGGATTTCGTCTTTTTAAAACTCGTGAACCTTTTAAAGTTAGAAAAGTGATGATAACTGTTATTCCAAGTGCAGTTGGCGAATATCATATTGTTAAGAGATTTCAGAATGGAGATGGTTAATTATGGGTGCCAATGTTCAAAATATAAGCTGGCTTACCAGGACAGCTAACACTGCCTTTACTGGCCTTGGCTTTATTGATAGAACTAAGGCATCTCAAGAACTTTCTTCTCTTGCGCGAGCATCTGATCCCGATTTAATTCAACAAGCATTAGATCATCATAGTATTCTTAAAATATCTAGAGATATTGATGTTTGTAACTTAAGACCTGACGATATTTCAAATGTTGTAACAGAAGAGAGGAGAATGGCTTTTTACGATACAATCGGGTTGCCTTCTCCACCATCTCAGCAAGTAGAAACTTTAACTTCACGTCTTCGAGAAACGGTTGCAAGTAAAGTGTTAACAGCAAAAGAAGTTGCTTATAGAGGAGCAAAAAAAGTTGATCTTGGACTAGATCGTATTTATGATCGGATGATGAGGGGGGCAGAAGCTGCAGAGGATCCAGATATTACTGCCGGACTATCTGCTTCTTTTGTTAGAAACTCATCTCCAGGGTCAGTTCGCACAAGTTTAATGCTTTCTTTTATTGTTGGTACTGGTGCAGCTTTAGCTTTAGCCGGTTTTGCCGGATTAAGTTTGCCTGTTGGTTTTGGATTAGGAATGGCTGGTTCTTTTATATATTTACACTGCCCAGGATTAAGAGATACCATTCATAAAACTTTAGGATCGTCATTGCCAGTATTGGTTGGAGTAGCTGCAACTCAGATTGCAGACATGTGTCATTGGGGATCAATAATAGAGATGGGTCTTGGTTATGGTGGAATGTTGGCATCTTTTGCAATTTATGGAGGATATCAAAAAATATCTGAAGGTCGCAGAATTGAAACAATGACTAGAAGATTTGCCCCACAAATTGAGGCAAGAAATATTCTTTTTACAGTTAATGAATCATTGTATGAGGTCAGAGAGGCTACTTCTTCTAATCTTGAAGCGCGAAGAGTAAGAGCAGTTCAAGCAATTGATGCTGCTTTACAAGAAGTTGCAGATAGTTCTCATGCTCACGCAGAGGTTGAAAGTCTTTTGCGAGCTACTAGATCACAGCTTGATCCAGCTGATTTACAAATTGAAGATGCTATTGAAGCAACAGAAGCTTTGCTTTGGGAACAGGTTCAAGTAATTCCGGATATGCATCGGGCAGATAGAACTTTAACAACTTATACAAAAATGGCTCGTACTCTTTCTTTATTATATCTTATTCCTCTTACTGCGTGTTTCTTAACAGCCGGTCAAGGTCCTGTTCAGGCTTTGTTGTTTGGTGGAATATTTCTTGCCCAGTTATTTTATACTTTTGGTTGTTTTATGTATAACGATATTGTTGACCATGTAGAAGGGGTAGAAAATTTGCACTATCCAAAATTATCAGAAGATAAAAAGAAAAGACCTGTTCTTTCGATGATTCGTTATGTTTATCTTGGAATACGTGGAGATAATATCCTTGATAGTATTGTTCAAGATATTTATGCCCGGGTCCGTTATGGTAAGGCACATGTTGTAATTGATGATTCTGAGTCTAATTCTGCTTTTGCTCAAACAAAGGGAATACACTGTGCAGCTAATGAAATTGATACTCGTATTCACTTAATAAGAAGAGTTATTGATGGTGTTTTTGGGGCTACTTCATCACATTCTGAGTCAGAGCAACGTGATGTTATGGCGTGGGGGTTATCCATCAAAGAAAGAATTTGTCCTGCTCACAGAACTATGGATGATGTCTGTAATGAGGTTTACCAAAACTCCCCGACTGATGGAAGGATCGTTAGATTTAGAGATTCAATTGGTGGTTGGCATGGTGAAAGAGTTGCTTATGAAACCCTAACTTGTTTATTTAGTGATTGTCTTCCTGATCAAGTTGCAGATGATGATCTTAGATCGCGTTATGACACAGTACTAGAAAGACTAAGCAATTCTACTTTTGTTCTAAAAGATTTTAATCTTGATACTATTCATGATGGTGATGCATTTACTACTTCAGTTAGAAGAATGGCCGGTTTAGCAGGGGTTGCTCTTTCCGAACCGGAAATTATTCAATTATATGGAATTCTTGAGAGAAATAGAGAGAGATATTTAACCCGTGAATTGCGGGCTTTTGCGCAGCAGGCAGGGATTGATCCTCCTAGAGCCTATCTGATTTCTAGGCAGGCTGCAGACAGATTGTTGTCTGAGCGAAGAATAGATAGAATTGCCGAATTGGGGGATAGGTGTTTGCTTTTAGGAGAGAGGTCTGCTGAGCTTGAAGGATTATTAGTAGCTGAGCACGGACTTTCGCAACAGAGAGCCCATGAATTAGTTGATACTCTAGCTGTTTCAAATATAGATCAGAGGAAGGAAAGACTTCTTCGCTATTACGATCTTCCCGATGAAGAATATTGTCGCTGGCGTACTCTTGCCGAGACTGCACGTGCACTAGATCCAGATGGACAAGGAAAAATTTATAGTGGGGAAGAAGGAAACCTTAGAAAGGCTTTTGTTTATTGTGTTAATCCGGCGAATGCAGCTAATCTTACTCCAGGACAAATTGCTTTTAGGGATCAAATGTTATCCTGTGTAACTCCAGGAATTACTCCTGAAGAGGCAATGGATGAAGTAGACAGTATGCTTGGTAGTAGCTCTATGAGTTGGGCTATTGCTATGGGTATTGAATGGCAAGGTAAATCCCATGGAATGAGGGCTATCCGTGGTTTAGGAACTGCCAAAGCATTGGGTGAGGAGATAACTGCCGCAATTGCTCCGCTTCAATTATTTGGAGAGGATTGGCTCAATCCACCTGCAAGTATCTTTGGAGCACCGCTTGCCGCTGCTCTAACACGAAGAATTACAAGCACGGATCCGCTAACAGGAATAGTTACAAGATTAGGTCGTGAAGCAGCAGAATTGTTGATCTGGGAAGCCTGGATGGAATTAGTTGAGGCAAGGGTGAGAGGAGTTGTTGGCGCCAGGATTGGAGCAGATAGATTGGCAGAAATTGATACAGTATGGAATTTAGTAGAAACAGAATTAAATCGTCATAAGATGGAAACTGATTTAACCACTAGAGGATATTTAGAAATCATAGGTCATCAAATGGATGGTGCAACAACATTATTAGATCGCTTTGCAGCTCCTTTTGATACTCTACCTGGTACTCCTCCTTCTCCAGAAAGAATCATGTGGGATAGAGCGGTAGATTTAAAGGGTAGGCGTCAAGCAATTCGAGCGCAACTAGGCGCAATATATGGAAATGACAGTGATAGTTTATTCGAAGAGGTTGATAATCTTATTATTATGGGATCAGGTTATCCACATCAATATTGGGCAGGTAGGAAGATGGTTGATGGTGAAATTGTAAGGACAAGAACAGGAAAAATTCCTGGATCAGGTTGGGTTATGGATAATGAAACACTGACTCAGCAGATACCACTTGTATTAACGGGACAAAGTGATTTTACTCACCAAGCCGGAGATGGAGTCACTTATACTTTAAGACCCAGGGTTGATGACTTTGATCCAGGAACAGCATTACAACAAGCACAAGTTTTATTAGAAGAGCTGGTTTTAATAGAGTGTGGTTTAAGAAATGTTAATTTAGATCTTAGGGAGTGGTCCGCTCAACATGTTACTAGTCCTCTTCCTGGACAACGCGAACATTTGGTTGAAAGAGGAATGCAAAAATCTATTGCCGATACACTTATCGAGTTAGCCGCTCCTGGTGTTGTTGATGCTGCTCAGTTTAGAATTGATCTAATGGCTCGAAGGGTCCCACTTTTGACACGATTTGTTTTTGAGGAGATGGATGAATATGATTGTGGCATTCGGCAGCCGCAAGGATGTTTGGAGCCGTTATTAGAATTAATGGAGGGGAGGGCAGCTGCTCATAATCAACAACCTCTGCTTAGGCATAATGGTTTAGAGTTAACCCATTCTTTTATTCGTTTAACTACTTTAAGTGATGATACTCCAACTAAAGCGGGACATACCAATTCTAATTTTTTAGGGACAAGGGTTGGTGAGCAATTGGGAGTATTGGCTCGTTATACGATTGATCGCCGAGTTGAAGAGGCAGAGGGTTATACTCGAATCCCGATTCAAGTTCATAATTTATTGTGGGGGGATGTGGTTTCTCAGATTCGATTAAGTGAAAATGAAGATGATGATTATAATCTTAAATTAGAAAGAGGAGTAACGCCAGACGATATGGCTCGCCAGATGGTTTATCTTATTTGGGAGCAAGGTTTGTCTGCACGAGCTGCTGCAGATTCTGTTTGGGGAACTTTTTGGAGTGCGAATGCTGAAGAAAGAGCGCAGGAAGAAAGCTTAACTCGTGCTCATACCGATTGTTCTTCTGCTGTAGAAGATATTCGAGCTAATTTAAGAGATGTAGCAGATGAAATGGCAGTTTTAGTTTGTGCTCATGAAGCAATTGGTATAACAGCAGCATACGATCAAATCGAAATTGCTCGATTGGATCCGACTCATAGTATTCCAAATGCTGCTCATCCTTATATGGAAAGATTGTTAGAGTTTGCTGGTACTTCTGGAACTCCTGCTCCCTTAGTTACATTGTTGGATGGATCTAATCCTCTTCCAAGTTATGACACAGTTATGAGTAGACTTATTGCGGCAGATGGTAGCAGACTTGATGGTGAAGAAAATGGAGACAAGAGAGCAATTGTTTTAAAAATGGCTGCTGACGCAAAAAGAAAACTTACAGCTGATAGAGATTGTTTAGAATTATCCGATAGAAATTATCGTTATCCATGGTATACCATCCCAGCGCTTTGGACTCCAAGAGATCATAGTAATGTTCGCAGACAGTTTTTTGGACTAGAAGAAATGCGTATGGAGATGATAATTCCAAGATCAAGAACAATGGAAGAAATTGTAGCATGGTCTTGTTCTCAACAGGGTGTTTTAGAAGATGTTGTAGAAGAAGGAAGAAGAATTGGATTTGCAGATGTTATGCGGCATATGGGAGAGGTTGGGGACCAGGTTTTAGGTATACCCGCACTTCGTGTTGGTCCACCGCCAAGAATTGCTGCTCATACTCATGCAGAGAAACTACGCTTTAGAGCAGAAAGAGATCGAGCTATTCATCTTTTAGGTGGAAGATTACAGGACCTTGAAGAAGCGGGAGAAGAAACTCCTTGTGGTCAAAGGGTTAAGAATTATTTGGATACAGCCCGATTTGAACAAACCTTTTTCGAACGCTTTGGAGCTGATTTTCACGGAAACTGGGATACAGATAATATTCCTTCATGGAGATTTCCTCATTTTGTTTCTAGTTTCGGATACCATAATGGATTAATTGTTCATCGTGGCCAAGCTATGATTCAATTTGGTAATAATTATGAATATCAAGGTTTAGGAAGATTGATTCAGTCTCAACAAGAAAAAGATACGACTTTACGAGATAATATGTGGCTTGGTAGGGGAACACATGCTCCTCGTGGCCTTGTAAGAAAAAGATCGAAACGACTAAAACGTGTTGCTTTCCCAATTGGTTACGCTAATATTTTCTCTATGCAGGCTTCAATGGAATGTGTTAGAACGGTTGAAGTTGCAAACTGGGCAAATAAGGCTTTAGGTACTAGAGATGAGGTTGTTTGGGGATGGGAAAAATCTCGTGGATGGGAAAATGCTGGAGATTGGAATGGTGCTAAACCAGGAGCATTAAGAAAAGTTCTATCAAAGATGTCTTTATTGCTTGCTCCGGCCTACTTAACTTTTGCAGCTACTCTTGGTGATGGAGTAGAATTTGCTCCTCTTCTATTATCTTTGGCTGGTACGCTTGCTTTAAGATGGCAAGGAAAACAGACTAAGGGAGAATTGTATCATACCTTAAAAAGAGGGAGCAGTTTTGTTCCTATACTAGCCGCTACCTTTGCTTTAGGATCAATAGCATTTAGTGCGGTTGGTCTACTTGATGGTGTACCAGGTGGAGCGTTACCTCTACTTGGAGCTGCAGCAGGGGGAATTGCACTTTCAAGAGTTGCAAAAACTCCAGCGGTCCCAACAGCCTTTGCTGTTTATTTAGCAGCTGCGACAACGTTAGGTGCCATATTACCATCTTCCTGGTTTGCTGGTTCTGATTTTTGGCAGATTCCTTGCTGGGTGTCTGCTGCAAATCTAGTATTATTTAATGTTATTCCAAGAATAGGGCACGCTTTAATGGGTAAACCATTGAGATTGAACGATCATTATGCCGGAAGAATTTTATATAATATTACTTCAATTGTTGAGGATTCAGCGACAGCAGAAACAATTCTTAAAAAATATTTTACCGTTGCAGGAGCAAGGGGGGCGGTCCAATGGAATGATGCTGTTTTGAGCCTTTCAACTCTCTACGGACAATATGATCGATGGTTTGGTGGAAATGCGGAACATTTGACTGAAGTTCTTCCAAGTCTCTATGAACATAGACAAATGATAACAAGCAAGCAATGGCTTGATCTTATTTCTTGTTATTTGTATCCAGTTGGGACTTTTGCATTAGAGCTTAACCGTTTAGGGTTAATTGCTTTAACGGCTTTATGGATGGTGCCGATTACAATGTTTAATCAGGATTTAGATTCAGGAATGCATTTAAGGTATGTTATTGAATTGGGCTTAGTCTCTTTTACTTTTTCTTTATTAGCATTCCGTAGAAGTAGGCTTCATGAAGGTGTGCAGGGAAGTGCGCTTTCAATGCCAAAGGAACATCTTAAATATCCGTTGAGAGAACCTTTTGCCGAAGGAATTTGGACCATGATGGGTTCTGTTTCGCATCATATGTTGCTAGAGTCTGTAACTCACCCACCAATTAAACTTGGTGTTATGAAGAAATTTGTAAGTGATATCCGTAGTGGCTTTAAAACAACTCAGAATTCTTGGAATGCAATGAAGAGTGGTTTGTTTAGGGGAGATATTAGTATGCTTGCTCGGCAGAGTTTTCTTTGGGCTGGGGCAATGGGATATTTTCTTTATAAAGTAATTGGAAACAATGTTTTGACGGACGGGGTTGGAAGTTCTGATTTTTCTTCTCTACCAATGATTTTTGTAGTCTTTTGGCTTTTATATGATGCTCAAAAAGTAGTTTTAGGGAATCTTCTATTGAATCAGGGTGTTAGCAGGGAAAGTGACTGGACGCAGTGGAATTCCGATTATTCAGATCAAGTGAGAAGGATTGCTCTCACTGGTGGTGGAACAATAGACCTCAACACAAAATAATATACAAGTTTTTTCTATCTTATCACGACTAACTTGGTGAAAACTAACGATATAACGATATATAGAAGGGATGTAGATAGAAACCTGCGGCGCGGAGGAACCGATTTCCTCAAATATGCACTTGACAATCATAATAACCCTGCTAGACTTGGCATACGTGCCAATAATAGTATTGCTAAATTGGGGGTTTGACCATGAATCGATATATTCAGAGAGATATTTTTCCGGAACTATCGGGACATATTTTTAAGCAGGAAATGACCATTATAACCGGTGCGCGCCAGACCGGTAAAACCGTTTTGTTAACACAACTTAGGGATTGGCTTACCGAGACACATAATGTCATACCGGAAAAGATACTTTTTTTCAATCTTGATATTGTGAAGGATTGGGAGTTTTTTCAAGATCAGGCTAAGTTTATTGAATATGTCAAAGACCAATCTAGTCAAGGGAAAGTCTATTTATTTATTGACGAGGCGCAAAAAGTTCCCGATTGCGCGCGGTTTTTTAAGGGGGTGTATGACAGCGACCTGAATGCAAAACTAGTACTAACCGGTTCTGCCTCTTTTGAGCTTAAGGGTAAGTTGAAAGAGTCTTTGTCTGGGCGCAAGAGGATTTTTTCTGTCTTTCCTTTTTCCTTTCATGAATATTTATTAACTGTTGAAAAAGAATTGGCAGATTATTTAGATAAGGACACTGTTCCTTCATTGATTACTAAAAAGTTATTAAATTGTTATCAAAAATACATGGTTTGGGGTGGTTATCCTCGGGTTGTTTTAAGTAATGGGGAAAAAGAGAAAACTGCTGTTTTGGCTGAGATTTACTCAAGTTATATTGAGAAAGATATTGTGGCTTTATTGGAGATAAAGAATAAACTGGGATTTTCCAGACTTCTTAAACTTTTAGTGCATCAAACCGGGCAACTGATAAATATTGCCGAGCTTGCCAATTCTGCCAATCTTGACCGTGAAACCGTAGAAAGATATATCTATGCTCTTGAGGAGACATATATTATAAAAACACTTCCGCCTTATTTTAAAAACCGCAGGCAAGAAATTGTTAAACAAAACAAGGTTTACGCTATTGACTTGGGATTGAGAAATTATCTGGTTGAAGATTTTTCTTCTTTTGATGAGCGGATGGATGCCGGGTTTATTGTGGAGAACTCCTGTTTTAAAGAGATTCTTCTTTCGCTTGGTTTTTTATGGCGATTAAGGTTTTGGCGAACTAAGGTTGGGGCCGAGGTCGATTTTGTTGTAATAAAGTCAGAAGATCTTTTTCCAATTGAAATTAAGGCAAGAATAAAAAAACCATCGATTAGCGTTGGTATGAGAAATTTTATTGATAAATATTCCCCCTCTCATGCCGCAATGGTGAGTCTATCTCTTTCTGGGGAAAAGATGAAAGTTGGGAAAACTGATGTTCATTTTATTCATCCTTTTGAGTATGCTAAATTGAGGCGGAATTACACATAATATCCCACACAAGTTTTTTCTATCTTATCACGACTAATCTAGTGAAGACAAAAATAGTCTGAAATTTACATCGAAATCTAACGATATACATATAGGAAGGAGATTGCGATGACTATTTCAAATGCAAAGTTAGTATTACCAAGCGTTGTGACCTTTAAGCGTCTTGTGCGATATCATAAAGATCCAACAGCAACACATACAAAAAGTCCACTTAATGCTGCTTTGATAGATATGGGTTGTACAATTTTATTTCCATTTAAAATTGCAACATTTTTTATAGATAAAGTCTTTGAAAGCATTATGGTTAAAGATATTGCTTTAAAGGCTGTTTCAGATGCCGAAGTAGATTTTGATGATATGGTTTCTGCCTTTTCTGCTTTTGTTGACGATGGAAATGGGAAATTGGTTGATAAGACTTTGGCAGAAATAGCAAAAATTGATTCAACTCTCGCCGCAAACTTAACATCAGAAATATATTTTGATAGAACAATAGATGCTTTGGATGCTTTTTATGAAGAACACGATCGATCTTTTTTGGCAAGAGCTATTCATAGATGGCTGGTTATGAGTGAGGGCGAAAAAGCTAGAATTATAAGTTTTCTTGTGCTTTTTAATGTTTTGTCTCCTCCCTTGCTAATTTTGAACGGCTTAAAAAATTATTTTCACAATATGCGATATCTTAGTAAGCAGTTTGGAATTCTAGTTCAAGCTAATAGGGAAGACCCTAAGCATAGGTCTCCTATATATAATGTAAAAGGATTTTTGGGTCGCATTGGTCTCACTTTGGGTCTTATCTCGTTGTTGGTTTTGTGTGCGAGTATGAAGTCTTCAGAAGCAGAAAAAGAAGAAGTGGTCCATCACACCTGTCGCGAGTTGTACCATCTTGGAGAAATTCCCTGGGGCGTAGACGTTAAAGAGGGTAAGGCAGATAGAGACTTTGCATGTGCTAAGAATAGTTTTACTTATCCGATTCCTTTTTCTGGATTAAAGCCTGAACATAAAAAAATTCTTTCCTTTCGTTTTCATGATTTAGTTTTAAAACCTGACAGTTGTGTTGTGGAAGAAGATGGAAAGGGATTTTGTTTAGTTTCGGGTGTTCCTCCAAAAATAGGAACCATCTATTTGTCCGCGACCACGAAGTTTGGAAGGAGTTGTTTGATCGGAGATGGATTCAAAATCCATTCTGCTCCAACACAGGCGCAAATAGATGCAAAATGTAAAGAATAGAAAAGTGTGCAAGTTTAGGTTGTAGATTGTAGGTTGTAGGGGGCAGGGGTGCACAGTGAAATAGGCATGATTTTGGGAATATTAAAAATAGGGTGAAATTTTTGGAAAAAGGGGACGAAATAAATACGGGTGCATATAGCATGAAATTTTTAGGCAAAATTGACGATATATATATAGGAGGAAGATAAAATGGGAAGAGAATGTATTAATAGTATAAACAAAAATTCGTTTGAATATTACTTAAGGTCAACTCCAGATCCAAAAGGAAAGTCTGTTAATAAGAAAAATAAAAAACCGAAGGTAGTTAAATTTTCTGTTCGAACTTCATCAAGTGCACGAAAGGCTCCTTCTCGTTCTCCTGTTTATGTTCCTCCAATTGGTGTTGCAGCTGTTGCAGCATGTGATAATCCGACAAAGTGTAATGATATGGCGGTTGGAGATTACTCAATTGGCTTTAGTTCTTTCTTTATCGATGGAAGTATTAAAGGTTCTAAGACAGTCAATGTTCCTCAGAATGGTTTAGTTGCCGATTTAAAAGAAGAGATGTCTGGTGGATCTATTGAAATTGGAATTAAGCCTTTTGAACAGGTAAAGACCCCAGGGCTTTTTCCAACATCCCCATCTCCTGCCTTGAAAAAGGTTATGGATTATATTTCGTCTCTGAATAAAGTAAACATTTATGTGGCTATTCCGGTTGGAAGGGCCAAAAAGGGAGCAAATGGAGTTGTATTTGAACACGGAAAAAAGAATGTTGTAAAGAAGAGATTAAGAAATACTGATTTCCCAACTAAAGAGGTTAAGAAGACAAAAATTTCTATACCTGGCTATCCTACTGGTACACGTGTTACAGTTGTGCGTTTGTCAGGGGTTTATAGATACCTTTTGACTAATGCATCTGGGCAGTTGATTTGTAGAGGCTCAGGTGGGGACAATTCTATGTGTTCTGGTGGTAGTACTTCCATTATTGACTATTTTGCCTTGAGTGAAGATGAGCAAAAAAATAAAACTGAACATCCAATTGATTTAAGAGATCAATTGTTAAGTAAGGCACAAGATAAGGTTAAGTCTGCATTTGATGATTATATTCAAAAGACCCTTCTTGAAAGTGAGGATGCTTGGTATCCATCAAGCTCTGACGGAGTAGTTGCTAAGGGTGCAAAAGCACTTAAAGACCAAAAGATTAATCCTACGCCTGTTTTAGCTGCTGGCAGTACAATGGAAGGCCTTGTTAAGACATTTGGTGCAGATGGATTTAAGAAAATGTTAGTGCCGTTAAAATTCTCAGCTCGTGCAGTTAATAATCTACCTGCAAAAAAAGGTGGATTTTATGAAACGGACCTAAGTCCAAGTGCAACTCTACCTCGTACCGGATCAAATGGTCGTGAGTTGTACTCTTCAAAGGTTAAGCTTTCATTAACTTATACTGTTCAAGCGGCAGATGCACGTCCGCATATGCCTTATATTGTTTATAAATTGGGAGATTTCAAAGGATATTCAAAAATCGTTTGCGCGGGAGCACAACTTGATGGAAGCGTTGCTCCTGCCCCAGATACGATACTGACAGGAGAGACTGCTCCGACAGGAGATGCTGCTCTGACAGGAGATACTGTTCCGGCAGGGGATATCATTCCAGCAGGAGATACCATTCCAGCGGGAGATATTACTTCGGATACAGGAAAGAGTGATAAATAATTGTAGTAGGCAGGTCGCGACCTGCCTGTACAGGAAAATAAAGGGAGGTTTGTAATGAAAAAGCTACTTGCAATTATATTGTTATTAATAGTTTTAGTGGTTCCAGCCGTTGCAAAAATAAATGTTCCGGTGAATTCGGTCGTGAGTCCACTAGATTTAGATACTGCTACGAAGGGCTTTCAGGGATATCTTTATCGTCCTTTAATAGCAGGTGTTGCGACAAAGATCGAAGTGTGGGAATTTACCGATGGAGCTATTAAACTTCAAGGTGGAGTCAAAAAGGCTAATCATATAATCTCTTCAAGTGATTTGGGTAATGCTGATCCGGTAGGTTTAGCAGTAAGCCCTGATGGAAATAAGCTATATGTTGCAACAGAGGGAAATCTTCATCTTTGGACCTTTAGTAAAGATGGAAAGACTAAGAATGAAGATGCCGCTGGTTCTGCAAAATTACAGTTTCCTCGTGGAGTTACAGTAGCACCTGATGGAAAGAGAGTCTACGTTGCCGATGCATCTGGATATATACATATCTTTGATGGTACCAAGGATCCAGCTAAGTATATCGGTTTGGTTGACACAGTTAATACTTTCCCTCAATTATTTAACGTTGCAGTAAGTCCAGATAATACTATGTTGGCAGTATCTCAGCGTCCATCATCTGGAACTGGCGCGGTCTATATATATAGTATAGGGAAGGACTCAAAAGGGGCAGTAACTTATACCCTGAAAGAATCTTTGACCAGTCTTCCAATACCGTCTTACGTAAAGTTTGCTCCAGATGAAAAGGGAAAGATCAGATTATATGTAAGAGTGCACGATACTTCTGCCTCTGCTTGGGAAATTTATGTTTATGACACTACTAATTTTTCAACAATTTTTAGTAGCATTTCAATGGATAAACCAAATAAAATAGATACCGATAATCCTTATGGTGAGCCATTAGAAATTTCTTCAAACGGGCAATATTTATATGCAACTCATTTTGAGACTTCTAAAGGAACCTTACGTTCTTTCGTATACAATGTTTATAGTAGTGATGCTAGTAAGTGGACTAAGAGTGAGACTATTCCATCAAGTCCAGCAGAAACGATACTTGCTCCAATTGATAGTATCGTTGCAGTTCCTGATGGTTCAATTTTATTTATTACCTGTTCAGATGGTGCATTAGCTGCGGTTGTTCCGTATTTAACTTCAGAGACCGGTTTTGGTGGAAAAACTCTTCCAGCTGCTCCAGTAATTAAGCATCCAGTTGCAAGTGATGATTTGGTTAATTATTCTGGACTATTTGAATGGAATGTGGTAACGGGTGGAACATATGTCTATAGTTCCTATGCAATTGATGTTGATACAAAGAAAATCACTCACTTAACTACTTGGGATGCAGCTACTAAAGTTGATCCTAAATCAAAACTGGAAACAGGAAAGACCTATGTTTTTGCTGTTCAAGCTAATGATAAGGGTGTTAGTGGTTTATCCGGCCCATTTGCTTATTCACCGGCAACCCGCTTAGCAAAACCGCAAATTACCGGTGTTAAGATGAAAATAGGTGGAGTTAATAAGAATGTAATTGGTACTTATGTTGCAGAGTATATAGAAATTAATGGTGTTGGATTTGGAAATGATCCTGGAAAAAGGGATACTGTTACAGATAATGTTAAATTAGATGGAAAGATCATTCAAGACGCAGTAGGTCCTCCTGCGGATCCAAAGGGTCATGGAGTTAAGAGCTGGGGAACTACAAAGATTCCTGTGGTAATTCCAAGAATACTAACAAAAGATAATGGATCGTATACTGTACCGGGGACATCAAATTTACAGGTTACAAGGAATGGTATAATTGGAAATCAATATTCTTTTAACATCCACCCTCGCTTAGACAGTATTGATACTACTAAAGGTAAAGGTGGAGCTATTATAAAGCTTTCTGGAGCAGGATTATCTTCATCTTCAAGTAATAAGATGGAGATGTCTGGATTTCAAGATGGAGTATACTTTGTAGAAGTTGGAAAGGATATTGTAATTACCACAACTGTGGGAGGAACACCTGGGCCAGGTGGAATTATATTCCCTGGTTTTTCATATTCTGGTCCAAACGGAACTTCCGCACCATTGCTTTTGAGCACATCAACTCGCGGAACTAGTGGTGACGATCTCTACGCACGTATTCCATATGATACCAATAAAGGCAAATACCAGGTATTTGTTTATATTAATGGTAAACCATCTATAATCAAACAGGTTGAAATAACTGAAAAAGTTACAGCACCGACTGGTGTTATAATTGACGATTTTGAAGGGACCATGGGTTATACTTATAGTCATTTTGCAGATGCATTCTCTAAAACAAATACTACTCTACCAAGTTTGGTAAGTACTACTTCATACAATGGTACATCTAAGGTTGGACAAGCTAAGTATACATCAATAGATTCTAGCGGTTCATTCGGTGGTGGATGGAATGCAAGTCTGGGTGCAACCATTAAATCTGTAGATATTAGTAAAGGGCCAAAGAACAATGCTCTTAAGACTATTAGATATCACGTTAAGGGTGATGGTACTAAAAACGATTTTTACCTTGAATTTACCAATGGAAACAACGAAAAATATCGTACTCCAAAACAAAGCTTAACTAACACTTCTTCTTGGCTAACAGTTGATGTTGATTACACTCAGATGTGGAATGATAAAAATAGTAACAATTCAATTGATGCAGGAGAGACATTATTCTCAAGTTCAAACAACAAGAATATAACAAAATATAATGTTGTTTATAACGGATCGGCTTCCGCAACATCAGTTCATGAGTTTGACGATATCGAAGCAATCGGTCCGACTACATCCGGTACTCCTGGAGTAGTAGTATTAACTTATAATAAAGCTTCTACCAAGCTTGGAAACAAGCACTGGTTATCTGTTAAGTATAAAAATAATTTTAAAACTATACAGGATATAGTGGATACTATAAATGGTGGGGCAGGTAAAACAGGACCGGTTGTTCAAATTACCCGATACAGCCCATATGTTTCCAATCATTTTGAAAACAGAGCCGTTTTGGGTACAAAATGGGTAGGGACTGATGCCAAGGTTGTAATCGGTGAGGGTTATGAGATTACGATTAACGCTGATACAACAATTAAATTAGCAGACCTTGGGGTAGATGATCCTGCCTTTAAGTTTGATCTTAAAAAGAATACCGATGCTAAACTTGGGAATAAACATTGGATCTCAATTCCTCAGAATGGACAATTTAAAACAATTCAGGATATAGTTGATGATGCAAACGGTGGAGCTAGTAAGACCGAACCAAGTACACAAATTACCCGATACAGCCCATATGTTTCCAATCATTTTGAAAACAGAGCCGTTTTGGGTACAAAATGGGTAGGGACTAACGCTTTGGTTGTAACACCTGAAGCTTATGAAATTACTATAAATAAAGATGCCAAATGGACTCCAAAGAGTAAATAAGGAGGAAATGATAATGATAAGAAAGACGATAAATTATTTTTTAACGATAGTTTTGCTGATCGCGATTTTGGCATCGGTATCTTTGGCAGGAGGATCGAATCTCTTGTTTGGGATGATTGAAGGTGGGGATCAGTCTAAAGCAGGGATCACCTTTAAAATATGGGACACGAAAGATCCAACGGTCGTTGGGACAGGAGAGGTTAACTATTATGACGCGGCCTTAGGTGGAACTTTCGCGGATCCTACTAAAACTAATATTGCGAATATATATCCTAATTGGTCAGATGGTGACACTGTAATAATTAAAATGGAAAAAGGATCCGGCTCATCTTATGTGTCGGCTACTTCTTCAATGACACTTAAAGCAAATGCTTCTTCTCAGCATTTTCCGGCAATTAAATCTTTAACCGCTGGCGGAATAGTAATAATTGATAAATTTGAAGGGACTAAAGCAGCAGGAGCTAGTGATCCAACATCTCCTTCTGATTCAGTTAAATTGTATTACACAATGTCTGGTACCGGAACCAGTGCTGATAAACCGACTATTGAAAGACATAAACCGACTTCTGCACAAGAAGGATCGTATTCAATGGGTGTTCAGTTTACTGCACTTACAACTACAGATGATAATAAGAAATTTAGAGGATACGGTGGTCAATACGATAAGACTATCGATCTTTCGAGTTCTGATATTATCTCTTTCTACCTAAAAGGTGACGGATTAGATTCCACAGTTAAATTTCAGCTTTCAGATGCCGATGGAAGTAACTATTCATCAGCTGCTATTAAAATTTCAAAATCAGATGATAAATGGAAAAAGTATCAAGTATCTGTCTCTAGCATATCTACTAAGATTACAGCAGGAACTACCGATAAACTTGATCTAACTAAGATTAAAGAATATCAGATTGTCTTCCCTGGAACTGCAGCATCGGCAAGCAAAAAGAATGCAATATTAATCGATAACATTACTGCAACTGCCGTCTCAACTTCTGATGTTCTTATTGTAAACGTTCAACCAAATCCTGCAAGAGCTGGACAGGTAGTAACTATTACTGGTAAGAATTTAGGAAAAGATGGAAAATTGGAATTCGAAGGTTCTGGTGTAAAATCTTACATCGAAAAAGCCTCAAAAAATACTCCAATTAAATCTTGGGTAGCAGATAAAATTACGTTCACTGTTCCAGTTACCTTAAATGGAAAGATGAAGCTAACAGTAGAAAAGACCGATAAGAAGAGATCGAATGCAGTTGACTTTACCGTCTCGGGTTCCTCAACTAATCCGACTTATAACTATCCAAACCCGTTTAATCCAAATGGTGGAGAATCAACCATTATAGTATTTAGTCCAGGGGCTGAAACATCAGCTTCTATCTATATCATAGATATTACCGGGCAGATTGTTGGCAAGGTTGCTTGGACCAGTGCGACAGCAGCTCAAGTAACTTGGAATGGAAAAGATTTTAACGGCAACACACTTGGTGATGGAGTTTATCTATACCGAGTAGCAGCCGGATCGAAATTATTAGGTCGAGGAAAGATCCTCATAATTAATAGGTAATAGGAGGGACAAGAGAAATGAAAAAATTTAAGTTTCTTTTAATTTTAGTCGTAAGTTGTTTGTTGTTAGTTGTTAGTTCAACTTCGGCTATCGCCGAAGTTGTAGCTACTGATCCGATGCGACTTGGAGTCGGCGCCCGTGCCCTTGGTATGGGTCGTGCCGGAGTTGCGGTTGGAGAAGACGGTGAGACCGTATTCTTAAACCCAGCTGGGCTTGGAGGAATTTCTTCTCCAAAGATTACTTCTATGTATACCAACTTCATGAGTGATGTAAACTATGTCGTACTTGGTGGTGCTTATCCATTTGGAAAATCTAGTGCAGTTGGTGCAGGTCTTCTAACGACTAATGTTTCTGGTATTGCGTTATATGACGGAGCCGGAACATCTCTTGGAAGTGGATCATGGGGCAACAGTGTTATGTTTGCTTCTTACGGAACAAAGCTTAATGATAAATTAAAACTCGGTGGAAATGTAAAATACTACAGTCAAGGTGGAACCGGAACAGCATCAATTGATGCTGCTGCAGGTTCTGGTATAGGACTTGATGTTGGTGCAATTTACTCTGTCTCTGATGCTCTCTCTGTAGCTGCCGTTCTTCGTAACGGAATGGGGAACATTGAATCAGGAAATAATATTTCGAATAAGCTCCCAATGGTTATTAAAGCAGGTGTGGCTTATAAAGTTCCAATGGCTGGTGGTCGCAGGCTTACCTTAGCTGCCGACTATGACATTGGAAATGCCAGTGCATTGCATGCTGGAGCAGAATGGTTTGTAACTCCAGTGCTTGCTCTTCGTGCCGGTCTTGACCAAGATCCATCTCCAGATGGTGCTGTGACTAATGTTACCGCTGGATTAGGACTTCGGGTTAAAGGAATTGCCTTTGACTTTGCCTACCATCCATATGGTGATCTTGCAGAAGATACAACCTATTATTTTTCAATAGGTTATGTAGGAGATACTTCACTTGAGCCAACCAAGCTTGATTTGGAAATGGCACTTAATTCTCCATCTGATAAATCAATTATTTATACTGAAAGTGTTCAGGTTTCCGGTAAATTAACCGGAGCTGATGCTACAAAGGTTACGGTTTATGCCAATAAGGTTGCTGCCAACTTGGCTGCCGATGGTACATTTACCGCATCGGTACCACTTGATAAATTAGGAAAGAAACTGATTCAGGTAGAAGCAGTTGATAAAAAAGGAAGAAAGCTTACAGCCGAGAGAAGAGTACTTCGTTTAGTAAGTTTTAAAGATGTTAATACCGGTTTCTGGGCAAAGAATCCAATTGAACATACTGGAACAGTCGGTTTGGTAAAGGGATATCCAGATGGGAACTTTAAACCAGATCGTAGTTTAACCAGGGCAGAGCTAGCCGCTCTTCTGGTGCGAGCTAGAAACTATAAGGTTCCAGGACGTCCAGTTAAAGTATTTAAAGATGTACCGGCTAACCACTGGGGTGCTGGTTACATTGAGATTGCAAAACGTACTGGATTGGTAAAGGGATATCCAGATGGAAGGTTTAGACCAAACAATAGAATAAACAATGCCGAAGCAGTTACTGTCATGGCGCGTTTTGATGGTATGTCAAAGAAGTTTGGTAAGACCGCTTTTACCGATGTTTCTAAGAAACACTGGTCTGCTGGATATGTTAATGCAGCTGAGAATGCTGGAATGTTGACCTACGTTTCGGATAATAAATTCGAGCCGAACAAGGCAGTGACCCGTGCCAAGTCTGTAAAGATGTTGTCAAAGACATCTCTTGCAACCAGATTGGTTGATGATTTACTCTCTTGGGACAAGGGCTTCCAGTTTGAAATTACAAGACCAACTATTAAAGCCAGTGCATGGAGTTTGAATTAATAAATGAGTGATACCTTACAGAATGTAATAAGAGTTGGAATAGATCTTTATAGGAGAAGCATGTGTTATTCCGGAATAAAGAGACACTGTCCTAAAAAGAAAAAGCCTGTTGCAGCTGCACCAATCAGTCCTCCAAGCCCTACTAAGGTTACTAGGGCCAAGAAAAAGGATGCGAGGGTAGTAGATAGTATCGGAATTAGCTATAGCAAGAATCTAGAAGATTGTTGGCATGAGTATAAGATCGAAGGGATCAAGGTTGATACAGTAGAGTATGTTGAAGGTAGTAGTAGAAGACTTGAGCTATCTCCGGCAGGGGCTGAGAAGACCGAAGATGGGTTTAAAGTTTGTTTTCTTGAAGAAAGAAACGGCTCTTTTAAGGTAATAATTAACGGCGAGCACACAAAGCAAATTAGAGTTCGGTTTAATTAGAAATAGAGTGAAATTTATGAGGAAAATTGACGATATATATATAGAGAGGGAATCAGGAGACCAGGATATCAGAATATTAGGGAGAAGGAAATTAAGAAACAAAGATATTCGGGAATCTAATAAATAGGAGGAAATTAAAATGGGAATTGGAATACCAAAAACTACTGGGGGAGTAAAGTCGCCTGCAGCTTTTGATACTCAGGCAGGTAAAATTGGGGTAAGGCCACTTTTGGCTCTTACCGTTGTTGGATTGATGGTCTCAGGTATAGGTCTTGCAAAGTGTGATGGTTGTAAAGGGATAAAGGCAGCTTTTTTAGGAGCTCTTGAAAGTGGAGATGGGCCAGCAGAGGCAAAGGCAAAGGTACCTCCTAAAGCGACACTAATTCCAGAAACTCTTGTTCTTGGGAGATTTGAAGTTCCAAGAGGGGGATTAGTTGATATTACTTTACCAACTAGGGTTGGCAATACAAGTATGAATCTTACAACATCAGATATTCTTGATAGATGGGGTGGATTATTTGGACCAAAAAATGAAGGTACAAGAAAAAGACCAAGATATTCATCTAGTACTATAACGGTTCGAGCAAAATGTGATACAAAAGTTGGAG
Source organism: uncultured bacterium (assembly GCA_964421245.1). Lineage (GTDB taxonomy): Bacteria > Margulisbacteria > WOR-1 > XYC2-FULL-46-14 > XYC2-FULL-46-14 > CAYQVW01. The sequence goes on from CAYQVW010000003.1 coordinate 25,206, forward strand.
ACGCTATGACACTTGTTTTTAGTACCAGGGTTCCTTTAGGACAAGCTAAAAAAGCTCTGCCTAGGGCTTTACCTAGCAGATTGCGGGCTCTTTTTAAAGTTGAAAAAAATAAGAATAGAAAAGCATGTCGTAGGGGTTGGAAAAAACCAAAACCAAAACGAAAACGAAAACCGATTAAAAAAGCTCCTGGTGCGCTTCCAGCGGGAAGAGGATAATGCTTATTATTGAAGGAGGACGTTTTAAATGGGAACAATAACAGAAAGTTTATCTGGACCAAGAGGTGCTCGAAAAGAATCTCCACGTGGTAGGGGAGGTGCTCCTCCTGCTCCAATTCGTGCAAAAAAAGTTGGAAAGGTAGAGATAACTCCTAAAGATAGAAGACTTTTAAAATTTATTGGAGTTACTAATCGCATGTATAGAGATCCCGTAGCAAAAATCAACTATGGACTACAAAAATATTCTTGGCCAAAGCTTAGTAATGCAACAAAGCGGCTACGCTATTCGATCGAAAGAAGGGTCTTAAAGGGTAAAAAACGAGCAACTCGTAGACTAAGTAGTAAGGATTATGTCCAATTTAGTTTAAAGGGCTATTTTGGAATTACTGAGGTTTATGAAAGGATATTGGTTGAATTACCAAGACGGATGAGTAGGATATTAAGAAGAGAATTGTCAGGATTGGTAGGGGCTGATCTTACCAAAACAACTCCTGAACACTTGTCAAAATTAGAGGATAAGTTAGAGCAGTTAAAAAAAGGTAAATGGAAAAGGAAAAGTAGATTATATTCAAAGAATAAGGAGATTATTAAGGATCTTCAGATAATTGCTAAAACATTAAAGCATTATTTTAATCCAGCAAATACAGCTCATGAAGGGCTATATAATAAATTCGATAAAGAGGTACAAACAATGTACCATGCTGCAAGGGGAAAGGTTGTTCGAAGAGATTTTGATGCAGGATACAGAGGAACTTATTCCGGCACTGTGGAACAGTTGAATCGTGATCTTTTGTCAAAACTTAGCCCAGGATTACAGAAATATCTTTTTGGAGGAAAACCATTAGCGTCCTTAAAAGGTAAACAAATGATGAAGGCTAGTGGAAGGTTTACCGCTATATACATTCAAGGGCCACTTAAAGCTATTATCCCCCAAGGGACGAAGAAGGTAATTTTAATCGGACGTAATCTTAAGGGTGCAGATGGAAAACCAATTATTGGTAGCTTTGATTTAACCAAGGCTAAAGATGTTGTCAAAGAGGCAAAAGTAGTTAAAGTAGAAGATAAGGGTAAGCCTGGATCGCATGAGGTTACAGTTGAGATTAAATTCGAAGACGGTGTTGATGCAACAAAAGTAAATAGCGTTGATTTAGGAGCTGTTTTTAAGAAAGAAATAGGTATAGAGACGTATCCAGTTCGTATCCCACTCAAAGCTGGAGGACCATCAGATAGAGACAAACGTATAGGTCTCTCAGAAACGTTCGGAGCGCGTAGAAGAGGTAGGACTTGGGAAGGGAAAACTAGTAGCCAAAAGGGAGGAAAACCTGAATGGATTGCTAAAGCAGAAATTGGTTATGAAGGATTTCTTGGAGATGATGAGAATGGAGAAAAAGTTAAATTAGAAGATACTGGTGAAGCTACTCAAGCATTTAGTGGAAAACTAGTTCTTGGTGGAGAATTTCATCCTGGCCCAGTAACTTTAACTCCTATAGGCTCTTTAGTTTATAAAGGAGGCTTTGGAACAGGGGAAGCTGATAGTGTTGATGAACCTAATAATGCCGACAGTGTTGAAGGATCGATCGGTTTAGGACTCTATTATAACGCTTCAAAATTTGCCTTAAGGGGCATGGCAGCATATCAAGGAAAATGGACCGATACTTTTGCAGGTAACAATTTTGGTGAGAATAAGTTTGTTTTGAATGCAGGAGTAAGTATTAAGGCCCATGATAATTTTACTATTGACGTCGATTATAGGGGACGACTTGGAGAGAAGAGGAACGGTTTAGAGAGTGATACTGAGGGTATTACTCATTATCAAAATAATCTTGCTTTAGGTGTTAGAGTTCCGCTATCTTCGGCAACCATATTTGCTGGTGCAGATCTGAAATTTGATACCAATGGAATACCTTCACTTTCTGGTGTATCGGACGAAACAAGGACTGATATAGCTGTTGGTGGACATGCTGGTGCAATTTGGAGCCTGACCCCAAATAGTCAATTACATCTTTTAGGTAATATATCGTCTGGGGCCTTTGATGTAGAGTCTGATCGTCTAACTGGTGGGGTTGAAGCGGGATATAGATATTTAGACAACGATGGAATTACGAGATTTTCTGTTAGTGGAAGATATGAAAGAAAAGAGGGGGAATATGGAGATTCGGATAAGGGGCTATTAAAACTACGTTGGAATTTTGCGGAGTTTATGGGAGTGTATGGAGCTGTTGGCGGACAATTAGTTCCAAGTAAAGTGGATCAATCAGGAGCTAAGGTACTGGCTGGTTTAACTTTCAGTTGGCCTACACCAGCTACACCGTCAATATCGACTAAAGAAGATCGTGCCAATATGATTGATAGGATATATACGAATCTTGGGACCGATAACATATCTTCTGCATCAGAAAACCTTTATACCACTCGAGTAATTAATAAAGGCGGTTCTGGTATGCAGAGTGCTAGTGCCAATACTGTACTTCGTGCTGTTATTGCCTTTAAGAAAGGGCAGTTTAATAGCGACAATGCTTATAAGAACTGGGAAGCTACAATAAGTGGTGTTGATCTTTCTGCTTTGCGTACAGACATTGAAACTCATGATAAGAGCGGAATGGTTCCTAATCCAAAAACTGATACAGAAAATGTATCAGCCGGTAGTTTAGCTCCGGTTAAGGTTATGATTGCGGAGAAACTGGATGGACGTAATAGAACATTCTATGTTTCTGAGACAGAGAAAAAAGGATACTTATTTATTGACGATGCAGTCGACATAGCCTCCAATGTTACCCCTCGTAAAACCAGGGTATTTCAGATCATAAAGGCACGAGCTAAGAATGGGATAAATGTTAAAGGGTCATTTGAAGGATCTAATGTTGCCCAAAAACTAATTGACGCAGCTTATCGGATTGCTCCAAGAGACAAAGGAGTTAGGGCAGCGTTGGTTGCTCAGCAAGTTAATGCGGCAGTAATGGAAGTTGGACGTAAAGCCCTGATAGGGGTTGTAAAAGTTGCAGCTACTGATAAGGATGCTTTTGAAAAGGCGGTCAAAGGACTTAAAGCCTTTACTCCAGAAGCAGTTAAGCTAATCCAATTACACGCTGGAAATATTGATGCCAAGAGAAAGGATACAGCGGCGATTGAGATAAGAGAGCCGCATGTAAAATTTAAACCGGTACTTAACGCTTCCTCGGCTGCGACTGCTGCTCTTAAAACAGCAGGAGCAGGTGCGGCTACGATTGATCCAGGGGCAGCGATAACTCCAGGAGCTCCTCCAGATGTAGCAGCATTTACAGCCAAATTAAAAGGATCCCTAGCAAAAAAGGTAAAAGCTGCTCTTGATGCAGAAGGACTTACTGCTATAAAAGAGCCAATAACGATTGAGGTAAAAATAGATGCAGCTGGTGAGAATGCAGAAATCAACAGCACTACTTTAACTCCTAAGTTCATTGCTGAGGCTAATAAGGTAAAGACAAATTCTCACCTAAAGTTTCAGAGCAGATTGAAGGGCTTAAAAATTAAATTAAATCCAAAAGCTCCAAGTACGGCTAAAAGAACAATAGATATCAAATTGGACTAATAATGGAGCCAGGACACCTGGTTCCATTTTATTTTGATATAATCAAATCATGGCTAAGTACTATAAAGTTATTGCTAATAACCGAAAAGCCTTTCATGACTTTAATATCCAACTAAAGTATAAAGCCGGTATAGTCTTAGAAGGATTTGAGGTCAAGTCAATTCGTCTTGGAAATGTGAATTTTAAAGATAGTTTTTGTAGAGTTGATCACGAAGAGCTTTGGTTATATAATATGCATGTGTCAGGTTATCGGTTTACCAGGGGATCAGGGGATCAGGAGCCGGATAGAAAAAGAAAACTTCTCTTAAATAAAAGAGAGACTAAGAAGGTTGTTGGTAAGATAGCGGAAAGAGGGATGGTTTGTGTCCCGTTAAAGATTTTTCTAGATGGTAACTGGGTTAAGGTTGAAATCGGTTTAGGGAAATCGAAAAAACAGTTTGAAAAAAGAGATACTTTAAAGAAGAAAGATCAACAGAGAGATATAAATAGGGCTTTGAGGGAGAGGAAAAAATGACAAAATATTCTGGAGACGATTTAGCAAAAATTGCCAAAGAAGATTTGGTCAAAGAAGCGAAGCAGATGAAAAAAAAGGATTTAAATCCAAGAGAAGAATCTGCGATGGGTAAAGTTGCCAAAGTGCTGGCAAAAAATGCAGTGAAAGATGTAAAGAAAGGGAGAAAATAATATGGTTAGAGTACCGGGGCATGTTCCACCGGCTTCTATTCCTCCACGTCCTTCCGGAAAAGGAAGAAAAGGAAGAATTGGGCGTCAGGGTGGAAGAGCTGGAAAATCAGGACAAGTAGCTCGGGCTCCATCAATGGACTCTCATGCAATTGCAGTTGCTCTAGCTTCTGCTGCTAAAGAGGCAAAAGAGAAAGAGCTCTCTTTTCACGAGATATTACAGAGAGTAATTGATTTAACAGGGATTAAAAATCCGCAGGGTGCAATGGAAGAGGCTAATCGCCAACTGCAAGAAGAGATTGATAAAACTTTAGATGATATTAAATCCAATAAAGAGTTAATGGAGGAAGCACAAGGCTGGGAATCATTTGCCGAGCTTTTGGGCGGACAATTATCCAAAGAACAACTACAAGAATTCTTTGGTGGTATTAAGAGGGAGCTTCATTAGGGGCTGTAAGGGTATTGACGCGGTGATTTCGGAGTCTTGGTAGCGAGTCGAGCATGTCATCTAATCTCGTTAAACTTTGGTGGCAAAATATAAACGCAAAATCATTTTTTGCAAACTTGTTGGAGAGAACCAGGGAGGCTTTGGCTTCTTTGACTTTGACTCCGGCAAGGGCAGCAGCTTAACAGCTTGCGGCCGCACTCCCCAGCTTTGCCGGTAGGGCTGGATCAGAGTGTTATTTTATCGGCAACAAATTAGTTTCAATGTTCCGCCCGCCTCGGGTTAAGAGGATACACTCGTAGAAACCAATTCATCGTTCATCACGGACGCGGGTTCGACTCCCGCCAGCTCCATTTGTGATATAATATTCTCAATGCTTCTATCAAAAATCCAAGAATTTAAATTTGATGAGCTACCATTAGAGTCTGGTGAAGTTTTATCCCCCGTTACTCTTGCATACGAGACTTACGGAAAATTAAACTCTGATAAAAGTAATGCTATTTTAATTTGCCATGCTTTATCTGGAGATTCGCATATTGCAGGTAAATATTCTGATTCGGACAAAAAAACAGGTTGGTGGGATTCTGTCATTGGACCAGAAAAAGCGATTGATACCGATAAATACTTTGTAATTTGTGCCAATATTATTGGTGGCTGTCGTGGATCGACCGGACCCTCTTCAATAAATCCAAAAACAAATAAACCTTATGCACTGGACTTTCCAATGATAACCATAACCGATATGGTTAATGCTCAAAAGAAATTAATAGATCATTTTGGAATACCTAAGCTTCTTTCGGTGATTGGGGGATCCATGGGCGGTATGCTGGTGCTCGAGTGGGCAGTTTCTTATCCAGAAATGGTTAAATCGGTAATTCCAGTTGCGACTACTTCGCGCTTATCGGCTCAGGGGATTGCTTTTAACGAAGTTGGACGCCGAGCAATTATGGCTGATCCTAACTTTAAAAATGGGAATTATTATGATTCAAGTCCTCCTTCAGATGGCTTAGCTATAGCTCGTATGATTGGGCACATTACTTATCTATCGGATGAGGCAATGCATGCGAAGTTCGGACGCCAATTAAAGGGAGAAAAGAAGTTTCAAACTAAATTTGGAGTAGATTTTCAGGTTGAAAGCTATCTTCAACACCAGGGTCTCTCTTTTACTCAGCGTTTTGATGCAAATTCTTATTTATATATTACCAAAGCGATAGATATTTTTGATTTAGGGGAGTCTTATGGTGGCTTAAAAGAGGCCTTCCAAAGATCTCGGGGGATTAAGTTTTTAGTTATTTCGTTTACCTCCGATTGGTTGTTTCCGGCTTACCAGTCCTGGGATATGGTCAAGGCCCTAAAGGCGAATTCTATACCAGTTTCGTATAGAAATATTGAGTCATCGGCTGGGCACGATGCATTTTTGCTGGATGATCCGCAATTAAAAGATATTTTGGAGGGCTTTTTAGCAAATGCCTGAAAATTTTAAACCAGACTATAATAAGATTATCGATTGGGTAGTTGCTGGCAGTCGGGTTTTAGATGTTGGGTGCGGGGATGGTAAATTACTTAATCGATTGCGATCAGAAAAAAATATCATTGGGGTAGGGGTAGATAAGGACCCTGCTAACCTCGATAATTGCATTGGTAAAGGCCTAAGTGTTATCCAAATTGATTTGGATATTGAAAGACGCTTGAAGGATTTTCCTGATAAAACTTTTGATTATGTTGTATTAAATGATACCCTGCAGGCACTTGAGCATCCATTGGATGTATTGCTCGAGATGCTTCGGCTTGGAAAAAAGGTTATTGTCGGTTTTCCTAATTTTGCACATATAGTATCTAGAAGTTACTTGTTTTTTAAGGGGAAGATGCCGATGTCAAAAACCCTTCCTTATGAATGGTATGACACCCCCAATATTCATTTTATGACCATTAAGGATTTTAATAACCTTTGTAAAAAACGCGGTATTCGAATAATCAAAAAAACCTATTTTACTGAAACCTTTAAAGAGGTTCCATCAATTTTTGCTAATTTGTTTGCAAGTGAAGCTGTGTATTTAATCGAGAAGTAGTTAGCCTAAATGGAATTCGTCTACTAATTTGTCTTCCTCTTCTTCAAACTCGAGTTTTTCACCCGGTTTTTCACGCAGGCGTTTTGTAAAGAGGTCTCCTGCCTTTGCCACCAAGGCAACTGAGAGAATAAGAAGAAGTAAATCAGCTATTATTAATAACCAGTTTCCGGTTGGAATGTATTTTTGAAATAATAACATTAGGAGCGAGGTAAAAGTTGTAATCAGCATGAAGAATGCCGGGATAATAGTAAACCAAACCGGTTTTCTTCTAATCATAAGCCAAGCGGAAATTGCAATTAGGGTTAAGGCGGCCATTAGTTGGTTGGCTGTTCCAAAAATTGGCCAAATGGTTATGTAAGCATTGGTGTATCCAAAAAGAAACATCAAGAGAACTGCAATCCCAGAGTTAAAAAGATAAGATTTTAAAATTTTAGGAGGATTTTTAAATATGGCATCCCACAATTCTTCAAGTAAGTATCTCTCTAGTCTAACAGCAGTATCAAGTGATGTAATAACAAATCCTTCTACCATCAATATTCCAAGAATAGTGCCAAAGGCCTGTGGAATCCCGAGGCCGTATTTCAACATGTTTCCAACACCCATAGCAAAAGCTAGAATTGGATTTGATCCAATTGCGTTGGTTGGAAAAACAATTGCTTTGTAATCTATAAAGCTTAATCCGGCACCAACCGCAATAAAAACACAGATGGCAAGTATTGCTTCGAGCAACATTGCACCGAACCCAACAAAACGGGCCTCTTTCTCATTGCGTAATTGTTTTGATGATGTTCCGGAAGAGACCAGGGAGTGGAAGCCCGAGATTGCACCGCAGGCAACAGTTATAAATAAGACGGGGAAGATATAGCCAAGAGAGCTGTGGCCGGAGGCCTCGACAATATTAAAAGCTGGAGCAGCCATTGTAACGCCCTTTATTCCAGCTGCAATGATGCTTAACACTAAAACAGTCATTCCGGCATATAGTATATGTACATTGGTAAAGTCTCTTGGTTGCAGGATGAGCCAAACTGGAATACCTGCAGCTATAAATGCATAAAGCGATAAAATAATCATCCAGAGTTTTGGATCAATTGAAAGGGGGAAATTAAAACCTGTTATTATTGCAATAATTGCAATAATTGATGCAACCACAGTCATTATCCCTGCATTAATTTTCTTTTTATAAAGAAGAAAACCGATTAAAGGGGCGAGTAGGGTCATAATTATTACCGAGGTTGAAGCAATGCCACCTATTTTTGCTTTTAATATTCCTTCATGTAACTCAGTTTTTAGCATAACTTGATCAGCTCCAAGACGGAGCATTGATAGTGGGGCCAAAGAAGTTAGGGCTTTTGCCGTTAGCCCCAAAAATGCGGATGTAACAAGAACCAGCATGATAATTGTAAATATAATAAAGAGAATGAAGCCGGTTTTTCCCATTGTACGGCTTGCGACTTCGGCCATTGAACGGCCACCTTCTCGCATTGATATAAAAAGAGAGGTAAAGTCATGCATTGCCCCAATAAATACAGCGCCAATTAAGAGCCATAGCCACAATGGGATATATCCAAAAAATAATGCAATGGTTGGCCCAATTATTGGGCCTGCTCCGGCAATTGAGGCAAAGTGATGCCCGACAAGAACAATTGGATGGGTTGGAACATAATCATGATGGTCGGCAAGTTTGACTGCGGGTGTTTTTCTTTTTTCATTGATCCCAAGAATTTTAGAAATGTATCTGGCGTAGAGATAATAAGCCGCAATGAAAATAAAAACGCTGATTATTAGGATTAATAGAATATTCATAAAACTATCTCTAGGCCCAATCCTAACACATCAGAGCGGGCTGTCCCAGCATAAAACAGGCTTGTTTTGGCTTTTTCACTTTGAGAAAAGATCAGATCAAATTCGGTTGTTCTTGATATTTCGCTGTTTCCAGCTAGTACCAAATCTACCAAGACTCTAGTGGTTATGTTTTTGCTGATCGGACGCTCATAAAGAATGGCAATGTCAGTTGTACCCGGTAAAACATACTTATTAATCATGTTAAGCGGAAGAAATGAATATAGATTTGTTCTTGTAACAAATTGACTCCCAACCTTTTTAACTGAAATTTTAATTGGTTTGTGGTTTACTTCAAGTCCAACGTATAATCCGGATAGTTTTCCCGATCCAGCACCAATATTAAGTTTTAATGGACGATAATCTACTTTGATTTCTCCCCTAATATCCCTGGCAGTTCCTTTTATGTAATGCAATCTAACTATTTTTCCAGAATGTCCAAGTCCAATTGTTATATCATGGTCCGATACTAATCCATTGGTTTGGTTGTTTAAAATTGTATATCCAGCTTCCATTCTTACGTGGTTTTTTGCAACGGTTGCAATTATGTTAGGTTGATTTTTTCTAAAGACCGATCCATCTAAATAGGGGATAAGAGTATTCCCGTGTATAATATCGCCCGGTCCAAATCCAAGTTTAAAATTCAATTCAGAAAACTTAAAATTGGCATCTATTTCAATTAGATCTTCTGCATTATTGAACCCTTGGTCTAGGGTATCGATCCCGATTCTTACCCGATTATTGTCAAGAGAGAAGCGTCCTCGGTAATTATTCAGCAGGCTTCTCCCATTGGTCTGGGATAATAGTAGGTTCCCTTCTATTTTTCCGCTCAAGGTCATATTTTGAGGTTTTTTGATTCTATACTTCTGTACGGCAAGTTCAGTCTTTAATTCTGCTATTAGTTTTTTTGTGTTCTGATCGACATCAAATTTTTTGGATAGATTATTAAGGAATGATGCAACTTGGAAGCGATCAATTTTCTTTTTTCCACGAAATGTTCCGTCGGGATAGCCTTGGGTTACGCCAAGTTCTACTAGTTTATTAATGTATTTTTCGGCCCAGTGTTTTTTCGCAACATCTTTAAATGCATAACTTGGAGTAGCAATTAGAAACAGAAATATCAATATGTAGGATACTATGGTTTTCGCAATATTGATACTGGCATTGGGTCTTGAAACGGTTTTGATATTCTTGCGGAATTTTTCAACATCATTGCCCTTCATCATATAATTTACCAACGTAGCAATCTTGCCCGGTTTGGTTTCAACGTATCCGATTTGTGCTGATTTAACAAACTCAATGTTTCCTTCTTCTTGTCCCGGAAGCCAGGAGGTTATAATCATTGGCAGATTCTTTGCCATAGCCTCGGCAATTGATCCTGGGCCTCCTTTTGTAATAATCATGTCAGATGCATCCATTAGTAATGGAATCCCATAAGTAAAACCAAATATTTTAATAGGGATTTGGAATGATTGTTCTTTTAGTCTATTTTCAAGCCTCTTATTTCTACCGCAGACCACAATTAGTTGGATATTTTTAATATTTTCCTCTATCTTTTTGATTATTCTTCCCATTCCGCCGGATCCTTCTCCGCCTCCCATCATTAAAACGGTTGGTAGGTTTTTCTTTAACTCTAGTATGCGACGGGCATCTTTTTTGTTTTTCTTTTCTAAAAAACGCGGGTCGATTGGAATACCAAAAACCTTAATTTTATTTTTTGGCATGCCATATTCAAGCGCTAGTTTTTTTGCCTCTTTGGTTGCAACTATTAACAGATTTACGTCGGGGCAGATCCAGGCTGGATGAAAGGTAAATGGATCCAGCACCACCGTGATTATAGGGATATCTTTTTTTAGATCTCTAACACTTTTTACCACGATATGATTTGTCATTGGATGAAGCGAGACGATAATATCAGGCTTTATTAGTTTTATCCTCTCGGCCAGTTCATCCTTAATTAATGGAACAGCGGTATTTTCTAGGGTTTTTAGTTTTTTGGGATCGTTTAGAAAATTATAAAGTTTTCCCCATAATTTAGGAGAATATTTTGTAATAGGTCCGTATAATTTTGCAAAGATATTTAGAAAGGCGTTGCACTCTGCAAAAACGTCGATCATCTCTTGTTTTGTTTCGGGATGGATTTTGTTTACTGCAGCAATAAGCGCATTGGTCGAAGCTCGGTGTCCACCACCGGTGTCGGAGAATAAATATAGTATCTTTTTAGCCATTTATTTTGAAATAATCTACTGTTTTGCTTAGTCCGTCTCTTATGCTTGTTTTTGGTTTCCAGTTGAGTTCTTTTTTTGCTTTATTGGCGCAAAGTACAGAGCGGAAGAGTTCGCCAACTCTTGGTGGTTTATAGATGGCGTCGCCACCAAATTTTTGAATTTTCTTTAGTTCGCTAAATAGGGTGTTTACGGAGGTAGCTGTTCCTGTTCCGATATTGTAGATTTTGTTTTTGCCTTTCTTAAGTGCCAAAAGGTTAGCAGAGCATACGTCCTTAACAAAAACATAGTCTCTTGTCTGTTTTCCGTTCCCATATATATATGGTTCCTGGTTTTTTTGTAGTTTTCCAACAAAGATTGCAACAACGCCGGCTTCACCATGAGGGTCCTGACGAGGTCCATAGACATTCCCATATCGCAAAACTGTAAAATCCAGATTGCAATTTTTAGAATATGCCATTAGATATAATTCGGCTGCCCTTTTTGTAATTGCATAAGGAGAAATCGGTTCAAGCGAGTGGTTTTCGCCTGCCCCTTTTTTTTCTTTTATTTCTCCATAAAGAGCTCCACCGGTGGAGGCAAAGATAATTTTTTTGACTTTATATTTTACACAGCAGTTTAATAACTGAAGTGTTCCAAGCTCATTGATTTTTGCGTTGTAGATGGGGTCTTCAATCGATTTTCTTACATCTATTTGTGCGGCATGATGATTTACAATATCTGGCTTCTCTTTTTGAAAGATTTTTTCGAGGGCCTTTCTGTTAGTTATATCGGCTTTATAGAATTTTGCTTTGGAATTGATGTTTTTCTTGTTTCCAGAGCTTAAGTTATCAACTATTATAACTTTGTGTCCGGCTTCGATATAAGTGTCAGCTATGTTTGAGCCGATAAAGCCGGCTCCGCCGGTAATTAGGATCTTCATATATGATCCATTTTATCATATAAAAAGATGAAATTTTGAGTGAAATTTGACGATATATATGTATGAGAGCAGAACCTTCAGCAAGACTATGTCCTAAATACAGTGGTCCCAAAAGGGACTACTGTTTTGGAGAGGTGTATCGTGAGGCCTCTTCGTATTATTCTCGAATGGATTTGGATGTTTTGGCAAGAAAGGCTCAGGGGGTTGCTCAAGTAATAGCGGGGGAGTTGCCAAATATTTCTGAGATATATGGTGTTGGTTATCCTTTTTACGGACCAATGGATGTTGGAAAAAGAATGGTTTCTACTGCTAAAAGATATGTTTGTGGTCAAGAAACTCCAAATAATTTCGTTCAACGTATTATTCCTGATATTGATCTTTTAGTTGTATTTCCTTCTCAGCAAGGACCTTACCAGGTTAGAGACGTTAGTGAAAACCGATTGAAAGAATCGTTTGTAAAAAGTATGGCCTTATATCAAAGGCAATGGAGAAAATTATACCAGGTCTTAGAGCGAGATTTTGGTGTTTGTAACCGAGAAAGGGATGCGATGGAAGCCTTTATGGAAAGAGGTTTATTGCATGTTGATTTTGCGCCAATACCAGCACATATTTGGCAAGATTTACCATGCTTAGTTGTGGCTCCAGAAGATTGGCAGAATATTATTTATATTAGAGATGTTATGTTTACCTGTGATCCTCTTTTAGATAATAAAAAATCATCTGTGCCCCAAAGATTTAGAGAAAATTTTATTCTTGTTTTACTCAAAGAAGAACATTTGTCATCATGGGAAGCCGTTTGGCAAAAAATTATAGATCAACATCCCTACAATAATTTACTTGTTTCCAATGGTATTGCTGTTGGGGTAGTCAAGCAAAGATGGGAAAAAGCTTTCTTGGCGCTATTCCAAGATCAGAAGATTAAAAAAGAAGGCCAAATTCTTATATTGTCAGAATCGGGGAAAAGGGCAGTAGGGCAGATTCTTATAGAAAGACAAAGGATCTATAACCAGGGATTTGAAATTCCGTAAAAAAGAGTGAAATTTTTATTTTTTATTAAAGAAAGAATAAAAGTAGGGATAAAGGAGGTTTGTTAATGATAGCGAGTTCTCATTCAATTAAATTAATAGTTACTCCTTGCACCTTGAGAATGGCGAAAGTAACAGTCGATCATTTTCAGGATCAATTGGCAACAAAGCCGGAATCGAGAGTAATATTGGCTACTGGCAGTACACAGATTCCGGTATATGATCAGATGGTTAAAAGAGAAGGGGATGGACAGTTATCTTTTAGATATGCCATAAGTTATAACTTGGATGAATATTGTGGTGTTTCCCCTGAGCATCACGTTCAAACTTATCATTACTTCATGAACTCAAACTTATTCGGAAGACTTAATAATCGTTTTCGCCATAGTTTTGTTCTTGATTGGCGGGCTTCTGATTGTGAAAGAGAATGTCAAATGTTTGAACAAGTGCAAGAACACTTTGGTTATCCTGATATAGCGCTTATCGGAATTGGAGGGGAGAGAAGCCCACACATTGCATTTAATGAAAGAGGAAGCAGTCTCCATTCTATTACGCGAGTAGTTAGATTGGATTTGGGAACAATAATTTTCAATAGTAGATGTTTTATGGATGCTGTTGATCTTAAGGTCCTTGGATTGAAAGCAGATCAGATACCGGCTGCTGATTTTTCCAGAGTAAGTGTTGAACCAATTAGTTATGGTTTAGTGGAAGAGATAATGAGAGCTGCTAATTCTTGGTCTGTTGAACAAATGCAATATTTCTTTAATGTAGTCTTTCCAAGAGTTCCTCAGAGTGCAATGACTATGGGAATTGCATCAATCTTTAGATCAAAAATGATTTTAATGACGGTTAATGGAGAGGCGAAAGCGCCTGCATTGAAGAAAGCCTTGATCGATGACCCAACCGAAGAAATTCCAGCTTCTTTATTGAAAACACATCCTAATGTGGTTGTTGTTGCAGAAGTTGACGCGGCCTCTCAATTACCTGCTCCGTATAATGAGATAGGGGAACATACACTTATTTAACTTCTGGATTTAAAAGAGAAATAAGCTCAAGTACTAGTGTTTTTTCTTCACCTTCGGCGCGTTCGGCAACATAAGCAAGTGCACGGAGAAGTCCTATCTTTTCATTGCTTGATTCTTCTAACGTTGGCTTATTTTCCTGTAATTTTCTTAGCGTTTCGAGCCGATTTTTTCGGGGTCCGTGTAGTGATACAACAACGTACTGCAGGTCTATTTCTTTCATACATATCTATCGTAACTTCAGCCGTTAAACTTGTATTTCAAAACGTCCCCTTCTTCGATGTCAATCATATGATAGGGGAAGAAGACGTTGGTATCTGTTTCTCGAATAGCTAAATCATTGAGGCGTAATTCAAGATTTACATCAGCCGGAATTACTCTAAGTTGTTTATGGTTATGTCCGTTCATCGGTTGGGCCCAGTTTTCAATTATTGTTGATATGACTTCGCGCCGGCCATCAAGTTCTTCTCCAAATTCAGTTAGTATTGCAAGCAATGGCTTCCCAAGGCGGGCTTCTTTTAAAAGATTAATGCAACCACATATTCCAAGATGCTGGCTCAAGAATTTTCCTTCTTCTTTTTCGATCGACCCTATATTTAAAAGCAAAACCTGAACATCCTTAAGAGTTCTTCCCATTCTTTCATGATAGCGAGTGTCTCCAGTTATCCCTATGTTTAGGGGATGTCCTTCGTTGTGCATAATATTGGTCTTAAGTATAACCCCAACCGCTGATTCCTGATTGGTCCAGCGTTCGGTGTGATAGGCTGGTAATACCTTTAGAGAAAAGCCATATTTTTCTTCCAGACTTTCTCCTTCTATTTCTGTTATCTCGTTTCCGGGAACCATCAGCTTAAAATTTATTTCCCGATTACCAAAAAGGTCAGTTGCAGAGAGTAATCCGTGAAATTTTAATAATACCCCGGCAGAACCAAAAATGTCTAAAACCTTACTCTTTTTTTCGTGATTATGATCGTTGTATTTTGCTAGCAGAGAAAGTATCCCCTCAACCGATTCGGTATGATCATCATGATCATGGGTAATTATAATTGCATCAAGGTCGGCAATTCCAAGTCCCAACTCTCGAAAGATAGAGAAAAAGTCATAACCTGGATCAATTGCGATTCCCTTTACTGCTCCTCTTTTTCCCCTCAATGTTAAAAAGTATCCTCCACCTTGAGATGGGCCGTGGGAGTAGAGTGGGGAGGCAGAGTTCCATTTATGAATTGTTCTTAAAACATTGGCCCCAACCTTATACTCCAAACTTCTTTGTGTGTTTAAGTGATGGATAAGTTTTTGATGATTCTTTTTTATAACATCTTTGGTTGGAAAGATTGTTTTTTCCATGTATTGTAGTGCGGCATGCGATGGAGCATCAAAATTTTTGATATGTAGATCAAATTGGTGAGCTATTTTAAAGTCTTCATGTGCTTCTTTGTATCTTCCCTGCAAGAATTTGGCAATACCCCTGTAGTATGCAGAGGTTCCATAATTACTATGCTGTATTCGCATGACCTTAAACATTAGGTCGTATATCTGTTCAGCCTCTTTATAGAGATTATCATTAATACAGATGAAGCCGATTGAGTGCCAATGTTTTTCTTCCCTTGGCTTTGATTTTTCAAAGCTGCGGAGAATGTTTTTTATATTGCGGGTAATCCATTGATGACGGGCCTCGTAGGTTAAACGATGCAGGTTTTCCCAGGTCTCTATCTTTGTTTCATCAAGATGGGTTTTAATTAATTGATACATTTATAATTTCCAAGTTGCACCGACAGTTTGGGTGCGATTAAATATTCCGCCAAGATATGCATATTCTAAAATAAACGGACCAAGAGCGATTCCCAGGCCTGCAGTTTTTGATTTGTCAGATAATCCAGCTCTTAGTGCTATTCCGCCAACAGGTCTTGCCTCTATCCCATAATGCATAGTTCTGTTTGCGTTGTTTTGCGAAAAAATATTGTGTATATCCGCTGCAATAGTTAATTCTGGTATTGGAATTAAAGCTACTCCAGAATCAACTCTCATTCCATAAGTTTGGATTGCTCCATTGCTAAAATGAATATCGGTTGTTAGCATATCGTGAACAGTTGCACCAAAAGCAATTTGATCAAGTGGGCGGGCAATTATTCCAAGATCGAGCGATCCGCCAAAACCCTTTGCTTTGACCGATGGAATTTCGATATCGTATATATTAATATTTGTGCCGATTGCAATCCTCTCTTCGTATCCTGAGGCTAGGGTTAGACTGTACCATCCGGTGTTTTGATCTACTGTAGCGGATTCATTTTTATCAAAGACCCAGGTTAAACCGAGGGCGAATTGTGCTTTTCCATCTTCACGATGACGCCTACCCCAATAGGAGGGGCGATTGTAATTTTGATAGTACCAGGGGTTACGAAAGGCGGCATGAGCCGCCTCTTTGGCAACAGAGACGGTTGTTTCTATTGTTTTTTTGGCGGCTTTTTTTGCAGCCTCTTTGGCTTTTTCTTTTGCGATTTTTTTAGGATCTTTTACTTTTTTTGTCCCGTGTTTTTTAACTTCTTTAGAAAGACTTTCACCTTTTTTTGTTTTCTTCTTATTCGGGCCCCAACCTTTAGAAAGATACTTTGCCCCTTCATACGCAACAAGGCTGGCAGTTCCAATACCCAAAATCCAGGCGAAAGGATTCATCGGAACCTCAAAGCACATTTTCATTGCGGCCAAGTTTTCTCCGATTGCTTCATTTCTGTTAGTAATTAAAGTAGATCCTGTAATGTCTATTCCCGGATTTAGTGCCATCCCAGCGGGATTGTAATAGGCGGCATTAGCGTCATCTGATATTGCCGTAAAGGCTTGCCCCATTCCCATCGGTCTGGCTCCGTACATTGCATAGGCACTTTGAAGGCTAATTACAAGAAGAATAATGAGAATTTTTCTCATGTGTTTTGATTGTAACAAAAGCCTCTTGCGGAGTCAATTAGTGAAGTGGTAGTATGGACAGGTCGCGACCTGTCCATACAAAATAACAGGAGGAATTATATGATATTTAACAGAGTAAAGAAGATTCTATTGTTACCTAAAGAGGCGTGGGCAGAGATTAATGTGGAAGATACTTCTATTCAGGGGCTTTTTTATAAATATGCAATGTATTTGGCTCTGATTCCGTCAATTGCTTTAGTGGTCGGTTTTTCTATTGTGGGAATGCGTTTTGGTCCGACCTATTACAGAATGCCGCTAATGACCGCTTTATTTTCTGCAATTGTTTCGTACATAATTAACCTGGCTGGAGTATTTGTTGGTGGATATATTATTAACTTTTTGGGCCAGTATTTTTCTGCCGAGAGCACTCTCAAACAAGCAATGAAGCTTTCGGTCTATTCTTCGACAGCATTTTGGGTAGCAGCAATTTTTGGTGTTCTTCCTTCTCTTGGTTTGTTGTCAATTTTAGGATTATATTCAGTCTATCTTCTCTATGTTGGTGTTCCGATTTTAATTAAGATTCCAGAAGACAAAGTAATGCCTTATACTGTGTCGGTAATTGTTTCCTTAATCGTACTTGGCTTTTTACTCAATGCAGTTGTTGGGCAATTTGTCTATGCCCCAATATATTCAGAATTGTTGACGTACTAGTAAGATGAATCTAAGAAATTTAATCTTTCACACAGCATCTCTGTATGGCCAGGAAATTGCTTTTCAAATTAAGAAAAAAAATTCTTATCACAAATTAACTTTTGCTCAGGTAAAAGAAAAAATCCTTGCCTTGGCTTCTCACCTTATCGATTTAGGAATTAAAAAAGGTGATAGGGTAGTTATTCTTTCGGAAAATCGTCCAGAATGGCCAATTTCATATCTTGCAATTACTTCAATTGGAGCAGTTGCGGTTCCACTTGATATCATGCTTTCAAAAGAGGAGATTCGGCCACTTGTTTCCCACTGTGGGGCCAATGCAATCATTTTATCAAAGCGGGGGATGGATAGTCTTCAGGAAAAAATCGTTAAATTAGAGATTGGGATGGATGAGATTGATAACTTTAAGTTGTCCGGGCTTAAACTGGATGATATTCCACTATTAGATAATGATCTTGCTGCGATTTTATATACTTCGGGAACTACCGGAAAATCAAAAGGGGTAATGTTGACCCATAACAATATTATGTCAAATGTTTTGGCCGTGGCTCAAATTTTTCAGGTTGGACCGGGTGATAATTTCTTATCGGTTTTGCCTCTGCATCATACCTTTGAGTCTACTTCTGGGTTTTTAGCACCATTTTATATGGGTTGTTCTATCACCTATGCACAAAGTCTTAAGTCTTATCAGCTTTTAAGAAATATGCAAGAGACTGGGGTAACTATTATGTGTGGGGTTCCGCTACTTTATCAACTATTTTATGACGGTGTTATGCGAGCGATAGGGGAGAAGCCCTGGATAGTGAGGCTTTTTGCCAGATTTGCTGTACGAAAAAAATTTGGTGGAAAAATTAAGTTCTGGGTCAGTGGTGGAGCAGCCCTTGACCCCGCGGTAATAGAGGGCTTTAGAAAATTTGGAATAACAATACTTCAGGGTTATGGATTGACCGAGTCTGCTCCTATTTTATCCTGTAATACTTTAACCAATAATAAAATTGGATCAGTTGGAAAAGTTTTGCCAGGAGTAGAAGTAAAGATAGAGCCACGCCATGGCGTGGCTATACAAGAAGGAGAAGTCCTAGCCCGCGGACCAAATATAATGCAGGGGTATTATAAATCTCCTGATTTAACTGGGCAAGTTTTGGAAGATGGTTGGCTTTATACTGGAGACATTGGCAGATTTGATGAGGAAGGGTATTTATATATTACCGGTCGAAGCAAAGATGTAATTGTTACTGGTTCTGGCGTAAATGTTTATCCAGATGAAATTGAATTTCAAATAAGAAAGTTACAAGGGGTTGCCGATGCTTGTGTTATTGGCTCCAAAATTAAAAAGGGAATTCGCTCTGGTATGGAAGAGGTCTGGTCTATTATTGTGCCGGATATGGAGTATTTTAAACGTATGAATGTAGAGAGTAGCGATGTGATTGATCGGACGGTTAAAAATAATGTCTTTGCCTTAAATGAAGAGCTGGCCGAGTATAAGAGAATAGCAAATGTTATTGTAAGATATGAAGATTTTCCAAAAACTACCACCCGCAAAGTTAAAAAATACCAACTTAAAAAAGAAATGGGGCTATTATGAACGGCGATTTAGAAAAAGAACTAAGGGATCTAATTTCTAAAGTAATAAAAGTTCCTGAAGAAAAAATCACCCCCGATGCCAATCTTTTTTCAGATTTAGGGGTTGATTCACTATTGGGTGTTGAAATTTTTGCGGCTCTCGATAAAAAATACGGAATAGATATTCCAGACGATAAATTGCGTAAGACAAGAACTCTGCACGATATTGTAAAATTGGTATCTGATTTTAGAAAATGACAGAAGACACATCCTATTATTGGCGAAAACGTTTGGGGCTGAATAGCCCCCCCGATGAAAAACTGCTTTCTAAACTGCATTCTCCGCTTGCCCTTTTACGACCGATCTTTTTTTCTATTTTTAATTCTTTCTCAAAATTATTTTTTCCGATAAAAGTTTTTGGTAGAGAGAACCTACCCAAGGATTCTTCTTATATCCTTGCTTCAAACCATGCCAGTGCAATGGATTATGCTGTTTTGGCTGATGTGATGGGACCGGCTGCTCGGGAAAAACTTTATCCAATAGCTACTAAACTTTTTTATGATAATCTTATTGCCCGGTTTTTTATGAAGATTACTGCCAATATCATTAGGATAGACAGTGTGGAGGATTTTTTTCCAGCTTTGCGATCTGCAGCGACTGTTTTGCGTCTTGGAAAAATAGTTTGTATCTATCCAGAGGGTACCAGGTCAGAGACGGGAGAGATGATGCCCTTTAGGGTTGGGGTTGGTACTTTAGCCATCGAGGCAGAAGCTCCACTGGTTCCGGTCTATATAAAAGGCAGCATAGAAGTTTTACCTACCGGAGCCCTTTTCTTTCGCCGCGGAAAGATTAGTGTATTTTTTGGAAAGCCGATTGACCCGAAGCCGTATATTGAGAAGAAAAAAACTATGCAGGCATACGATGTGTATAAAGAGATTACGGAAGAACTCCGCAAACGTATCTTGGAACTTGCATGAGAAAGCCCAATCCAATAATTTTTGTGCATGGAGTTGGCGCTTCGGCTTCGATTTGGAAAAAAATTGATATTTTGGATCGTCCCGTTTTTTATATTTCGTTTGCTGATCGCTTTGGTCATCCAACTAATCAAGTTTTTGAATTATCAAGATTTATTGATGGAATACTACAAAAGACCAATCAAGAAAAGGTGGTTTTGGTCTGCCATTCGATGGGCGGGCTTGTTGCAAGAAAATATTTAGCAGATCATCCATCTAATCATAATGTCGAGAAAATAATATTTATGGGAACACCGAACCTGGGAGTTCCCTTGCTTAGATTAAATTATTTTCCTTCGATTCTGATTATTGCAGGGTTAGTTTTGTCTATCATTTTTCAAAATATATATTTTATTTTAGTGGCAATTATTGGGATTAGCATCGAAGTGGGTTTTTATCTTAGGGGGATAAAATTAATATCCAAAGCGGTTGAGTCGATTAAAGCTAATTCTTCTTTTCTTGCTGATTTAAATAGTAGAAAATTGCCCACCGATGTTGAATATGTTTGTTTGATTAGTCGGATCTTTTCTGGGGATGGGGCGGTGTCGGTTGGTAGTCAAAGGTTAAGTGAGAAATGTGTTCCCAATTTTTCCGAATTGAATTATAAAGAAATTCCGATTAATAAACCCCATTTTCAAGAGCCCCAGGATGTGGAGGCGATTAGGGGGGCTTTATTATGATTAAATTAAAAAAACTTGCCTACAGTTTTGGAGCAGTCGGCACCGCACTTTCTTATCAGGCCTTTTCAACTTACATAATCTTTTTCTATGTGGATGTTGTAAAGATGCCAGCACATTTGGCTGCGATTGGAATGTTAATCTGGGCTATTTGGAATGCTATTAATGATCCGTTGTTTGGTTTTATCTCGGATCGTACCAGAACTCCATGGGGAAGAAGGATACCTTATATTGCACTGACTGCAATTCCTTTTGGGATCATTTATTTTTTATTATGGACTCCTCCCCTGGTAGAAGGGATGTCCTTGTTCTTCTATTTTCTCATCTTCATTTGCTTATTTGATCTTTGCTATACCATTGTAGTTTTAAACTGGGCCAGTTTATTCCCGGAGATGTTTCCAAGTTTATCCGAGAGGGCAGAGGTTAATTCTTATCGCCAGGCTTTTGGAATGGGCGGTTTAATGCTTGGGATTGCGCTTCCGCCTTTAATTTACAGCACGATGGGGTGGAGGTGGATGGGAGCTATTTTTGGATTAATTATTATTTTGGCTTACCTTGTTTCCCTTTTGGGCTCGCGCGAAAATAGGGCATATGAGATGGTTGAGCAGTTAGGGGTTAAACAAGCCTTCAAAAGTACTTTTGTGAACCGATCTTTTTTGACTTTTGTTTTTGCTAATCTCTTTGTTCAATATGCTTTTGTAATAATTCTGGCCTCTATTCCTTTTTATGCAAAATACGTTTTGCAGGTAAAAGAAAAACAAACTTCGGTAATTTTGTTCTCAACTTTTCTAGTTGCACTATTTATGATGTTTGTCTGGCGAAAGATTGTTGTGAAACTTGGGGCCAAAAATTCTTATATGGCAGCGTTGATGATTTTGGGCCTTGTTTTAATCCCTTTTTTCTTTGTAAAGAACTTTATTGCTGCGGTTATTTCAGCGGCTTTCATTGGGACAGGTTTAGCCGGCATCATTTTAGTCGCTGATGTTTTAATCTCGGATATTATTGATGAGGATGAGTTAAAAACCGGAACCCGCCGTGAGGGGATCTATTTTGGAACTAATGCTTTTATTACCCGTTTTGCAATTGCACTGGAATCAGCCACTATTGGATTTATTTTTTATTTTACTCAATATAATCCTCATGTTTTTGCTCAGACAAAAGAGTTTTTATTAGGTTTGCGTTTTCTTGTGGCAGGATTTCCAATTTTAGCACTGGTTGTTGCTTTGATTTTTATGAGATATTATCCACTGGGAAAAGACAAACAGCAAGAGATTAGAACAAGATTAGATAAACTACATCAATAACTCTAATAAATAACTTTATTTAGCGGATATTCTACAATTCCCTCGGCTCCAGCACGTTTTAATTTTGGAATTAAATCACGCACTACAGCTTCTTCTAGAATTGTATCAACGTCTACCCACTTTGAATTTGAGAGTGGGGCAATAGTTGGTGTTTGTAATGCCGGTAGTAGGCTTAAAATTTTCTTTAAGCTATTAGCCAGAACATTCATCTTTAATCCGACTTTTGTCTCGGCAGCTAGTGCTCCAGAGAGTAACAAAATCAGATTATCCATTTTTTGCTTTTTAAAAGAATCTTTTAGTGCCTCTTTGTTTGAGATTACAACGGTGTTTGATTCAAGTAGTGTATCGAGGATTTTTAGGTTGTTGGCACGAAGCGATGATCCGGTTTCAGTTAATTCTACAATAGCATCTGCCAATTTAGGTGGCTTTGCTTCTGTCGCTCCCCATGAGAATTCAACAGTTGCTTTGACTTTATTTTTCTTTAGATATCTTTTTGTCAATTCAACAAACTCAGTTGCAATTCTTTTGCCCTTAAGGTCTTTTACACTCTTAATCTTTGAATTAGCTAAAGCAGCCAAAACGATCTTTACTTTTTTTAGTCCTTGCTTTGCATAGACCAAGTCAGCTAGTTTGACAACTTTGCGTCCTGATTCCATTACCCAGTCAATACCGGTTATTCCACAATCGAGAACCTTTGATTCTACATAGCGTGGCATTTCTTGAGCACGAATTAACATACATTCTATATCCGGATCATCGATTGTTGGATAGTAAGACCTTGAACTGACTTTAACGTTAAATCCAGCCTTTTTTAATAGTTTTACTGTGCTTTCTTGTAAGCTTCCCTTGGGAATTCCTAATTTTAATTTTTTCATATTATTCCTCCCTGCCTGCCGATAGGCAGGCGTTAATAATTCTATCACATATATATCGTTGAGTTTGGGTGAAAAATTTCATATAATATAGAATATGGGAATATTTAGTTTTAAAGAAACAAACATTCCGGGCGTTATTGTAATTGATTCAAAAGCCTTTCATGACAACCGCGGATTTTTTACCGAGACTTATAATAAGGGCAACTTTTCTGACTTGAAGTTTAAAGATGAGTTTGTTCAAGATAATTTAAGTAAATCATCTAAGGGTGTTCTTCGTGGTTTACATTATCAAATTAATCCTTCTCCAATGGGAAAGCTGGTTCGTTGTATAAAGGGAAAGATCTTTGATGTTGGTGTAGATATTAGAAAAGGTTCAAAGACCTTTGGCAAATGGTTTGGCGAGATTTTAGATGATCAAAATATGAAGATGATTTATTTTCCTCCCGGGATTGCTCATGGCTTTTTATCTTTAACCGACGATACTTATGTTTATTATAAATGTACCGGATTATACGCCAAAGATGATGAGAGGGCGATGATCTGGAATGATCCAGCGGTTGGCATAAAGTGGCCGCTTGATCAGATTAATGGAGAGCCTAATCTTTCTGATAAAGACAAAATTCACCCCACACTAAAAGACGCTGATTTGTTTTAGATTGTGAAACTTTTCACAATCTCTCGATAGGCACTTTATGTTTCTTAGCTAGCTTTTTTAAATCTTCGTATTCCGGCGCAGCAGTAATAACTTTATTACCCAAAATCCCCAGTTTTACCTTGTATTTTCCATATTTACTCTTTTTTGTTATGAATTTTCTCTTTAGTTTTTCTCTCTTAACTAAAAATGTGCGTACTCCTAAGGAAGTCGTTTCTTTGAACAGAGCCCCTAAAACAGCTTGTTTGTGAAATATTTCACAAAGTGCCGTAAGTTTGGTTGCTTTGCGTTTTTTCTTCATTAGGATTGGCTCAATCCAGGCATCTAAGGCACCGGCTTTCATAATTGCTTTAATTGCTTTGTTGTAATGCTTTGGATTCATATCATCAATATTAGTTTCTATTTGCAAAACGGTATCTGTCTCTGTTTGTAGCTCTTTTTCTCCAAGATAAATTCGAAGAGCGTTGGGTAGATTTGGAATAATATGTCTTCCAGCGCCAGCACCAACTTTTTCTAAGATAATTCTTGGAATTTCCCCAAAGCTTTTTGCTAAAGATTTAATTAAAACTACTCCGGTTGGGGTTGCTAACTCTTTCTTAACCGAGCTTCCGTAAAATGGAATGCCTTTTAATAATTCTGCAGTCGCTGGAGCTGGGACTGGCAGGATTCCGTGAGAGTGTTTTATTGTTCCTGAGCCGACGTTAATAGGGGAGCTATAAATTTCGCTTATCTCTAGTTTTTTAAGGCAAATAAGTGTTCCGACAATATCAATTATTGCATCAGTCGCTCCAACTTCATGCAGATGGACTGTATCCATTGTTTTGCCATGTACTTCTGCCTCGGCTGCGATTAGTTTTTTGTAGATCTCGATGGCCTTCTTTTTGATCTCCTTATCAAGTTTACTTTTTGAGATGAGTTTGGTGATAGAGGAGAGGGTAGCTCCGTGATGAGTCTTGCCATGGCAAGGCTTTACATCTACATCCATATGGGTAGCTTTCAAACCATTTCGATCAGCCTTTTTTATGATTAGTTTGTAGGCAGGAAGAGAGATCTTTTTTAGCTCTTTTTTGAGATAGTTTGCTGATACTCCGAGATCGAGTAAGGCCCCCAGTATCATATTGCCGGCAATGCCGGATTGGCAGTCGAAATAGAGTATTTTCATAAATGCTGTGAAATTTCCATAATAAAACTATGATATTATTATAGTTCGAAGAAAGTTTTCAGGCAAGTTTATAAGGAGAAATATGGTTCAAGCGCTAATGTCAGTTGCCCCAAAAATTAGAAAAAATGCAGCTATTGGTATTCTTGAATTTAATGCCGCAACCCCTGCTATGGTTGCTGCTAAATGGATTCTTGAAAATTATAATGTTGCCCTTCTGCAACCTTGTATTTTGGGAAGCGGAACTATCACCTTAATTATTGCAGGATCAGTTGAAGATGTTAGTAGAGCAACTGATAAAAATAGACTTATGCCGGATAACGACAGTGTCGTTGGGATATTTCATAAAGCAAATCCTATTATAGGGACCCAATGTTTTGCAGGTCCAAGTAAAGCTTTGTGGGATGTTATGCGAGAGATAGGGGCGGTGCCTGCCGATGCTGTTGATTTAGCTGGTGAAGAATTTACTCTAGGCATATTTGAAGCGCAAGGAATGACCGCCTTTCTTGAAGCGCTTAGGTATTTGCGCAAAGAGGGGGATGTTCAGTATATTGGTCATAGAGATGTTGGAAGCCAACACCTATCTGGTTATTTTTACGGAGAACACGGTCAGGTCAAACATACTAAATTTGATGCGAAAACCCATATAAGAACATTGGTTGGGGATAGGAAACTAAAGGGTTCATATCATGGTTCGTGGTTTTTAGATAGTCTTCCACCTGAGATGATGGCTCTTTTGCCGTGGAAACCAAGTCCAAGACCATTTAAAGGGGAAAACTCTTTTTTAGTGCTGGAAACCTGCGGATTAACGGCTCTAACTACTGCAGCAAATGACGCTCTATGGAGAGGGGGAAAACTTATCGGGGCGCAAGAATTTGGAAGTGGAAGAGAGGCCTGGGTGCTACATTCTTCTTCTGTTGAAGATATTAATATGGCAGGAGATAAAGATGCAATAGAGAGAGCTTGCGCAAAAAATCCAAACGGGGCAGAAAGTCTTATCAATGTTCGAACGTTTCACCGCCCAGAAGAACTTTTTGGAGAACAAATGTCTGAACTTGAGCCTTCTACCCCAAGATTTTCAATGAGAGGGTTATCAATTGGATTAGTTGATACTGTCCATCGTGGATTATTATATGATGCGCTGGATATTTTGAAAAAGTATAATGTTAGGTTTATTGGAACTAGAAAACTTGGCGCTAGACAGGCCTTTATGTGTTTTGCAGGAAAACAAGCAGATGTTGAGATGGCACTTGATGAAATTGCAAAAGACGCAGAGCAGAAGCTTGCAAGGGAAGAAAGAACTGGTGAGTTATATTCTTTGGGAATCATTGCAAATCCACATGAGGAGCTGCTTCGTGTCTTGCCTTGGCAGTCTTTGTCGAAGTTTATAGAGGGGGCGCCAGCAGGATATACATTGCCAGAACCTTATTATAGTCCCCTTGACCCTTTTGCTGTTGTTGAAACAGTTGGCTTGGCACAGCAGATTGCCATTGCAAATGCTATCTTACATCACACCGGTATTTCACCTGTTTCTACTTACAGTGTGGGAAGTGGATTAGAGATTTGGCATTATGCTTCTCGACAATTGGATTATTTAAGAGAAGTTACTACAAAAGATTTTCTTTTTAGGGCATGTGAAGGGATGCAAAATAATCACGACATGATCCTGAATGCTGTACCATATGCAAGATCAAGAGTATTATGGCAGGCAGTTGACCATGTTCAACCAATGCCGGTGGATTTAATGCAAAGACTTTCTGCTCCTGGAGTAGCGCTTGGTGCGGTTACAGTTCGAGGAATGCATTCGGCCTTCTTTTTTCTAGATCGTTTAAAGGATTATGGAGAATTAAATGTTTGGACAATGAAGAAGAGTGGGGGAAAGCATGTAACCGATGTAATTTATGGTCCACAAGATCAGGTTAGGGATGCTATGAGTTCGATTCCCAAGGAGATGTTAGATTTGCAAAGACAAGGAGCTCTTTCTGGAGAAACACGAAGTTGGGTAACTCTTGATAATCCACATCCTGAATTAGCTTTTCTACTTCCTAGAGAAAATCGAGTTGGAGTTTAACTTTTTAAGATCGAATAAGCCATCACCGCAGCCCCAAAGCCATTATCTATATTTACTACTGCAACTCCAGGTGCACAGCTATTCATCATAGTTAAAAGTGCGGATAATCCTTTAAAGTTTGCTCCGTAGCCGACGGATGTTGGCACTGCAATAATTGGAGCGGAAACCAGTCCTCCAACAACAGATGGAAGAGCTCCTTCCATTCCGGCGACAACTATAATTACTTTGGCTTTTTCAAGTTTATGTAAGTTTTTTGTTAAACGATGAATTCCAGCAACTCCAACATCAAATAATCTTTCAACTTTTATTCCAAGAAACTCAGCAGTTACAGCAGCTTCTTCGGCAACAGGAATGTCGGCGGTTCCTGCTGTTACTATTGTAACCTTTTCTTGACCCTTGACCCTTGATCCCCTTGCTACTGTAATTATCCTAGCTTCTTCATAATACTTTGCCTTCTTCAAAACTTTCTTAACTGCTTTGAAAACTTCAACCGATGCTCGGGTCATCAAAACCGGATGTTTCTTTTTATTGATTTTTTTAGCAATCTCAACAATTTGTTTATTGGTTTTTCCTGGACAGTAAATTACTTCCGGAAATCCTTTGCGCTTAATGCGATGGTGGTCGATTTTGGCGAAACCGAGTTCTTCGTAGTGTCTCTTCATATTCTTATTATACATTAAAGAGGTTACGGGAAGTTACGGAGTGTTACGGAAGGTTACTAAACTTGTAACTTCTCGTAACTATCGTAACATTTTTCTTAGTATTTCAAGATTCATCAAATCTTCTTGCATATCAGGTGCTTTTGGGGTTTCAAGACACATCGGTATATCCTTAAACCTCTTGTCGTTTAGAATCATTCTAAAGGGTTCAAGGCCAAGGGTTCCTTTCCCAATATGCTCGTGTCTATCTTTGTGAGAATTAAATTCCTTTTTACTATCGTTGAAGTGGAAGGCTACCAAGTATTTTAGACCGATTTCTTTTTCAAACTCATCCCAGGTCTTTTTGTATCCGTCTTTTGATTTAATATCATAGCCAGCAGCATAAGAGTGACAAGTATCAAAGCAGACGCCAATACGATTTTTATCTTTCACTAACTCAATTATCTCCCCAATTTCAGAGAACTTGCTTCCAATACTCGATCCCGCTCCAGCCGTTGTTTCTAAGGCAACCTTGACCCTTGATCCTTGGGTCTTTTTAAATAACTCATTTATACTTTTAGCAATCTTTTTTATTCCTTCTTCTTTTGGAGTATCAAGAGAAGAACCAGGATGTAACACAATAAACGGTAATCCCAACTTTTCAGAATGTTTTAATTCATCCAACATTGATTTCATTGCATTGGTGTAAACATTCTCTTTAGGAGAGGCTAGGTTTACTAAATATCCAGTATGAGCGAAGACAAAAATACCGGTCTCTTTCTTTAGTTTTTTAAAACGTTTAATTTCATCTTCTGGCATTGGCTTTGCAAACCATTGGTTATTATTTTTTACGAATATTTGAATGGTGGTGCAGCCAATCGAATCTCCGCGCTCAATTGCTTTATCAACTCCACCGGCGATGGACATGTGGGCTCCGAGTAGTCTTTTCATTTAATGCTCTCCATCCTTGCTTGTATTTTTTTCTCAAACCCTATATCTTTTGGTTTATAATAACTCTTTTTTTCAGCCAAATGTTCTTGTTTAACTACTCCGCCTTTGTAATTGTGTGCATATTTATATCCTCTGCCTTTGCCTAAAGCCTTTTCGCCTTCGTAATTAGCATTTTTAAGATGCATTGGGATATCAAGGGTTGGATTCTCTTTTACATCGGTTAAAGCTGCGTCGATCCCAACATAAGAGGCATTACTCTTTGGAGCGGTTGCAACGTAAGTCGTTGCTTGGGCCAATGGAATGCGTGCTTCGGGCATTCCGACAAACTCGGCCACTTCTCTGGCGGCGTTTGATATTACCAAAGCTAGTGGATCTGCATTTCCAACATCTTCTGCGGCACAAATACAGATTCGCCTGGCAATGAATCTTGGATCTTCCCCTGCATAGATCATCTTGGCTAGATAATAGAGTGCGGCGTCTGGATCAGATCCGCGCATTGATTTTATAAAGGCAGAAATTGTATCATAATGCTGATCTCCTTTTTTATCGTATACAATTGCTTTTTTCTGAATAGACTCTTCGGCAGTTTTTAAATCGATATTTATTATCCCTTTTTTATTGGGGGTGGTAGATAGGGAGGCGAGTTCTAAGGCCTGAAGAGCTTTTCTTGCATCTCCATCAGATATTTTTGCCCAATGAGTTAATGCTTCGTCTGTTATTTTTAGTTTTAATTTTCCTAACCCTTTTACCTTATTGTTCATAGCATTTTGCATTATTGTTTTTAGGTTTTCTTTTGTAAGTGGTTTTAGTTCAAATAGTTGTGAGCGAGAGACTAGAGCAGAATTTACATAGAAAAACGGATTTTCAGTCGTTGCTCCGATTAAGATAAATAATCCTTCTTCAACGTCAGGGAGCAACACATCTTGTTGTAGTTTATTAAAGCGATGAATTTCGTCGAGGAATAAAATAGTTTTAGTTTGATGAAGTTTTTTTCTGTTTTTTGCGGCCAGACTTACTTTTCTAATATCTTCTACTTTTGCAGTTGCGGCATTGAGCCATTCAAACTCTCCTTTGGTTGTGTTTGCAATTACTCGAGCTAATGCGGTTTTTCCCGTTCCAGGTGGTCCGAAAAATATAATTGATGATACTTTATCGGTTTCTATTAGCCTTCGAAGAAGTTTTTCTTTTCCTATGATGTGTTCCTGGCCAACTACTTCATCAAGGACCAATGGGGACATTCTAAAAGCTAGAGGAGTATTTTTCTTGAGGTTTTGATCAAACAAATCCATGCTATAATTTTACCACAAGAGGAGGGTATTATATGCCAGTTGTAAGAATATCGTGGTGGAAGGGTAGAACCAAAGAACAAAAAGAACAGGTTGCGGGAGATGTTGAACAAGTGATCCAAAAGCGCTGTGGCTGCCCGCCGGGAGCAACCCATATTATTTTCGAGGATGTAGACAAATCAAATTGGGCGATTAAAGGGAAGCTGCAGGGATAGCGGGGCCAGTGCAGATATGAAAAAGACAATCATAATAGTAGTTCTGGTACTCACTCTGATAATTCCTAGCACAATTTATTTTCTTTTTAAGCAGAACCAGGAGCCCGAACCATTTTTTGACAAATACGTTCTTGTTATAAAACAGACTAAAAACTATGAAGAGGCAGTAAGTTTTGCGAAGCAAGCGAGTCAGAAACTAGGTGTAAAGTTTGAAAACGAGAATATATTGTATTCAAAAGAAAAGGGGATATATTTTTCAGAAGATATTAATGACCCGCTTTATGCAGGTAGTTATTATCCAAGAAGATATGGTAAGGATTTTAGCACAGGAGAGGATTTTATCTCTTTGGAAAATTCCTCAAGCTATAAAGGCTTTTCCCGTGGGAATATAATAATAGTTTACAGTATTTACGATAGAAAAGAGGATGCTGCCAAGGCACTAAGAAAAATTAAAACCTTCTATAAAAGTGCCTATTTTAAGAAAACTAAACTGTGGATGGGGTGTATTCATTAAGAATTCTTTTTATCGCATCAATTAACAATCAAAATCCAGGCGATAACAGTTATTGCAATTGGTCTTTTTTCCATCATAGCATCTCCGGCTGATATTTTTGTTATAGCACCCAACTATATTCGGTGTTATAATTCTAACACAATTTAAA
Organism: uncultured bacterium; assembly: GCA_964421245.1. Lineage (GTDB taxonomy): Bacteria > Margulisbacteria > WOR-1 > XYC2-FULL-46-14 > XYC2-FULL-46-14 > CAYQVW01. The sequence goes on from CAYQVW010000003.1 coordinate 55,886, forward strand.
AGGAGGCGATGAAAATGAATGGAATGAAATCAGCAGCTCGTGTTTTTGATGATCTCCCGTTTATGAGAATGTTTCTACCGCTTATTTCAGTTGTAGGGATTGTGCTTTTTGTTGGGTTTGGTCTTATGGGTATTTTTAAAAAGAAAACCCTCTTCCTGGCCAGATTAATTGGAGGAGAGGTTATTAAGGGTGGTTGGTGGATTGAGGGGACTTGGGCAATAGTCCTTGGAGTGCTTTATTTAATTACCGGAATAATTATGTTGGTAATTTTAGGGCCATTTTCTTTAGCAATTTTAGGATTAATATAGAATCTATTTTCTTATTAAATAGTACCAAATATAATATAGTGGAATAATAATTACTAATATTCCCGATCCCCACCAGAATATTGTCATTATGTGTTGTGGGGCTAGAAAATAGGCTCCAAGAATCGCAAAAACAAACCCATAAATAGAAGCAATTAGTAGTCCGGTTACTCCTTTCAAGTATTTAATGATAAATAAGAATTGGAAGAAGATAGCTAAGGCAATATATAATATTCTAGGGTTTTGATATAAGTTATTTTCCATCTTTTTCTTTTTTCTCTTCGATATAATCCCCAGGATCCATGATATTGAAGATATTCTTGATAGTCTCTTTTAGACTTTTAAATATTTCGATTAATAGTTCTTTCATTGTTGATTTTTTTGAATAAATTTGTCAATTAAATCCAATAAAGGATCAATCTCGTACATTTTTCCATTGATTTCTTCTAGTTCATTCCATCTAAGATCAATTGTTTTTTCTTTCAAGGGAAGATGGGTTTTTACTGTAGCATTTCTGGTGCTGGCTGATTGGGTCTCTTTTCTATTATTCACAATAGAATTAAACTCATTAAAGAAGTTCTCTGCCGTTTTCTGATCGATAGTGGTAGAAAAGCTCTGCATTTTATCGTTATTGTCTTTCCAAAAATATCCTCCCTTATTATCCAGAGATATTATAATCTTGTCACTTTGTGGTTTAAAAGTGATTTTTGCTTCTTGGTATACCTCGCAGCCACCAGAAATCTCAATATAGCCTTCTTTTTCTAAAATATTGTTTGGTGTTTTGTTGAATTTTTTCATTATTTTTAGTATTTTACTCCTTTTTGAAAACGATTCATATGCTTCTTCACAATAGAATTCAAAATTATTGTCTGGCTTATATAAAAATACAATAAGCTTATTTTCCTTATTGAATTGGCTACTAGTATTATAGCGTTCGTATATTGGTGATTTTCCAATCCCTTCCAATTCGTATTTCTTGTATATATATAGTTTTTTTTGGCTATTGGCCGGTAAAACATCGATATTTGAGGGTAGCGATTCCCCATTTTGGCTGTATAGAACTTCATTTATTTTATAGTGATATGTTTTTTGTTTATAGGGTTTGTATTTTAGAATATTCCAGTGAATTGGTTTAGTTTTTGTTGTTATAAATGGATCTCTTTTTTCTACAACCAGAATATATGGAGAGCTTTTAATCAGTTCTCTAAGAGAAAGGTCGTTGTACCATATTCTATTTGCATGACCTTCCCCTGAAAAAATCAAGCATAATAAAATTAATAATATATATTTAATCTGGTTCATGGTTACTATTAATGGTTAATGCATTAAGATCCCTAATTGTAGCATAGGGGATATAGTTTTTTGCAATTGCCTTAGAATAAAAGTCGTTAATTAAGCCGGTTTGAGTAGGATATTCAAGTACCAAGACAGTTTTTCCAGCATTTTTAAAAATATCAAGTTTGCTAATAGCAGATGCCGTAGCAGAATCACTTTGTGCTGTATTATCAGAGTACCAAAGAGATTCTTTGCCAATACCGGTTACTGCTTGTACATAATCAGTATAAGAAGAGAGGTTTTCACCGTTATTTGGAAACACAGCAAAATTAGATTTTCCCTTGGTTACCCGAGCATAATTTGCAATAGCTTTAACAAAATTTACCATTGTAATTTCCTGCCCAGCTTGGGTTAACCGGTCCAAGCCATACGGGAGGGGTTGTATCCCAACTACTATATTGTTCCAAGTAGGAGAGGGGGTTGCTTGATTATTCCTTTGTCCGCAACCAGTTATTAAAATTAATGCTAACAATAAGATAAGAATTCGCATACAATCAATTATACTTAATTAAGCAAAGAAACACTGAAATTAATTTAATATAAGGCCGATAAAATATGTATGGTTCGATCAGAAGCAATTCATAGAACAGCTGTAAAATTTACTGCATTGGCAGGAAGTAATAATGTTGGACGGCATTCTTTGCGCTTTCAATTTGGAGACACTCATATTCTCTTTGATCCGGGAATACTTTCGAATGGAAGAGGGATAAAGGTTAAGCGTAAAAAACTAAAAGGACTTAGTCATATTTTTATTACCCATGCACATAAGGATCATTTTGGATCTTTGCTTGAGGTTATGAAGGCCTCTCCCAAAGCATCTGTTTATTGTACCCCAGCTACCAAAGAATTAATAAAATATTATTTTGGAAGGATTAAGAGTGCGAACGTGAGTCTTCTTTCAAGAATAGAAACTTATGGTCATCATGCAGAAATCGAACTTAATGGTGGAATTTATGCTACCTTAATCCCTGCTGGTCATATACTGGGTTCTGCCTCAGTAGTTATTTATACTTCTGAAGGCAATTTTTTATTTACTGGGGATTATTCAACAAAAAGTCGTGGTTTGATTCCTGCCTTTAATTTACCAAGAGATACCGAACTTCGGGCAATGGTAACAGAAGGAAGTTTGGTTGGTATGAATATTCCAGATACAGGAAATGATAGGGATGCCTTTATGAATAGAGTGAAAGCTGATATTGGAGCTCAAAAAAAGATTGTTGTTGTTGCTGATCCGTTGGGGGTGTTTCTTGAGTATGCTTTTATGCTCTCAATGCAGCAAGGGATAAATAAAGGTGATCTTTTCCCAATATTTATAAATGGCTGGCTTAAGGAAACTTTTGAAATTTATTTAAAATATTGCCGCTCAATGAATCTTAAACCAAATCCTGGGATGAATCTTGCCCATATTGAGCCCTATTATGATTTGTCCGGTTCTTATTGTTATTTTACCGGACCGTCAAATTTTAATGGTGGGTTTCCTAGGAAGTTTGTTCAACAGATTTTGCGCGATCAAGGAACTGTTATAGTTGACGATAGGTATAGACCGGAACGTGTTTTAGGGAAGCTCGAATTAGCTGCAACAGCAGATGTTAGCCCAAGACAGGTGCTTAGTGTTTTTACTACTAACCATTTAACAGAGCAAGATTTGCTTGATTTGGTTGATGAGAGAAAACCAGATAAAACCGTTTTAGTTCATGGGGAAGGGGATAGTCTTACTGATTTTGCTAGCGAACATGGAATGAATGTTTCAAGGGTGGGGAGAGCAATTAAATTATAGTTTTTTCCACAAAACAGTTGTTGAAGCCAAATAGAATATACAAAAAGCAGTATTATAAACAATAAATAATAGAAGAATCTGTGTTTTTGCCGGGCTTATTAAAGCAGCTAGCCAGAAGAGAATTATCAAAACCAACGGATTAACAAAATTAATCTTGCGTGGATAGAGTGTTTTTCCAGTTGAGATTAAAAAGAACATAATAATAACGGATGCTATCATTGAAGTAATAAATAATCCTGCTACTGGCCAAATGAAAACTTCTTCAGCTATTGTTAAAAAGGCAAATGAAGTGTGAAAGACAATTCCACAAATATAAGCAAATATTCCAAGGATAAGAGCAACAAAAGAGAGTTTTTCCGAGGCAGGTTTTATTGCCTGATAGACATGCCATAAGCCAAACAGTCCAAGAAACATTCCAAAGGTGCCGATGAGTCCAAAACGGAAGGGGTGGGATTCGAACCCACGATACCTTTCGGCATACCGCTTTTCGAGAGCGGCGCGATCAACCGGACTCTGCCACCCTTCCATTATGATCTTCTCCTAATGCTTATTCTAACTACTTTTCCACCAGACTCAGCAGATTTTTTGTCTTCGAAATAAAAAAGAACATTTTCTAATCCTTTTACCTTTACCGAACATTGGTCTCCTCCAAAACTAGGTGGAACGCGATAAATTCCGATCAATTTGTATTTATTTTTTATCTCTTTTAAAGTGCTTCCAACACCAATCCCTTTACTGGTTTTTACCTTATCTGATTCAATCACAATAAAGCGTATGATCATATCTTTTGGGTCCATCTTTAGGGCCTCGGTTGTTATATCTTCTTTTGGTGGCCAGTTGTCAAAAGGATTGGTCGTTATCATATCCCACTTTTCAAAGGGTCCATTTTTTATAGCAACTCTGATGGGAGGGGAGAGAAGATCAAATCCTTCATAAGCAATGCCGTCAGCAAAAAAAGAATAGAAATATTGTTCTTTCAAAAAACCAATTGGAATCGGTTTTTCAATTCTAATATTTCCTACGCCTCTATTATGTAAAACCATTTTTCCAGGATAGCTCTCGTCAATTATGGATAATAACCACATAATTACAAGAATCGAGAGAATAATAGCGATTACAAAATAAAGGATTATTTTATTCATGGCTTAACGACTCTTCCCATAAATAGTATTGTTCCAGAGTTGTTATCTTTTATTAAAAAGATAAATGGATGATCGGCCTTGAATTTTTTGGGAAGAGATGGATCAAAGCTTGATTTTGCCATTCCAATTGCCGTTGCTGCTGCGGCTTCAGTCCCTTCTTCATTAACATCAACATAAGCTTTGTGAATAACATTGGATATGAATAGATCTTTTGTTCCAGAAATTCCAGAAAAATCTGCTGGAGGTAGAGAAAAGGCATCTTTCATTCCCATTGAGGAAAGAATCTTTTTTAAACTAAATTCAGAGGTAATCTTAAACTTTGGCAAATAAAGATTAACCTTTTTATAACTTAGTTCTTTTCCCCATTTTGCTAGATCTTTTATGTTGATTGAGTTTATTCCTTCTGTTTTTTTAGGAAGAATAACTACCATTGAGAGTTTTCTTCTTTCATAGGGGAGTTCAACCATCTGCATGTTGCGGTTTTCGTAATAGGGGAGAGCATTGTTTTGATGCATCATTTGAACCCTAATTTTATCTTTTTTGGAGATATAAAAGGTGTCCTCTTTGGTGTTTTCTTTTTCAAATTGTTCGGACCAATTAGCTTTAAAGTAGATCGCATTGGTTAGAATCAATCGTGTTAGGGGATCAACCGTTCCTGGTTTTAATAGATCCTTTATTTTATCATTGGTTTTCTTCTCAACCCATTGATTAATTGTTTTTCTTGATTTTTCGGTCTTTTTAATGAAATCAAGTTGACTTAGTTCTGATTTATATTGATTTTTTAATATATTTTTATAGTTGTTTTTAAACTTATATCCCTTTTGTCCCCAAAGTGCATTAGCAACAATTAATTTATAGTATTCGTTTGGCGTATTAAGCTCGTTTATTAATTTTTCCATATCAGAATGAGATTGATCGAAATGTAAAACCTTTTTCATTTGGGAGGCTGTTTCTCCATCTGCTCCGGCATAAACCATTGATAGGGCGGTTGAAATACTGTAGGGAGAGTAGAATAAATTTCTAGGTCGGTCTTTTAGTTTTGAATAGAGATCGATTGAAAATTGATTAATGCCATCTGCTGCCATCTTTTTGTCTCCTTTTAGACTTGTAATTTTCAGACTTCGATTAATCTTATAGCCTCCGCGAGGATGCTGTTCAGTCTCCATCGACATGAAATCTCCGATAATTATATTTCCTCGCTTTAACGTTTTTAAATCAATTTTGTTTGAGTATGCATTGTGGATCTGGACTTTTGTTTTTGGCCTATAGGGGCCAAGACGGACATTTTTTGAAAGGACTTCAAGTATTTCAATCTCCATTTCATACTGAGGCTTTATTTTGAGTTTTGCATTTTTATTAACCGGCCATTGTTTAATAGAGAGTACTTTTCCCGTGAGTTTGAAGGCAAAGGTGTCTATCATTGCGTATGAAACAGAACTAATTATAAAGATAAAAACTAATGCTAACAGTAAAGTGTTTTTTTTCATAAGCCCCCCTTATTTATCTAGATGTATTATATAATATATATATGGAAAGAAGGTATAATTTTCTTGTTTTAGGCTTTGTTTTTATGATAATTGTATCTTTTTCTCTTTTTGGGTGCACAAAGACAAATTCTACATCCAATTCTTCTAATTTTTCCTTATTTGAATTATACGGTACAACCTGGTGGTGTCGGTAATTATCAGGTTAAGGATATTTCTATGACGGGAGATTTGTCTACTCATTGGTTTAGATGGGAGTCAAACCAGATTGGTTTTCGAAGCATTCATGGACACTATTCTAGTTTGCCAAGCAGTGATTACCTGATGGATCAGTGGTCTTATACTGGATCAGGTGTTCCTCCTAAAGGAAATGAAAAATTTAGAATTAATCTCTGGTTATTTAACGGATATCCTCCGTCAGATTCACAAGAAGTTGAGTTTATTATCGATCGTTTCGAGTTTGTTCCCTAGTTTTATTAGTGTAATTTTATCGTTACTAACTATGGCTTTTTCATCAATTATGAAAACAAGGCTTTTTGGAGTAACGGATTTTCTAGCCGTATCCATACTGACCATCGATCCTAGTAATTCTGATGTAAATTTTATCTGTGTGCGTCTATTTTAGTAGACTTTGTGATAAGTTTCACTAGAGCTATTCCGGTTATTGCTCCAACGGTTACTCCCATCATGATGCCTGCCATAATTGCAGAAATTATCCAGACAACCGCCGGACTTTCGTCAGGAACTAAGACTAAAACCAGAATGGAAACAAAAACGCCAATTGGCCAGGCAATTGCATTGGCTACTATCCACCACCAGGCATTTTTTATGTGATGTCGCAATACCAGCCACTGAGCAAAGCCGATTGATAAAAGGAAGATTGGAGCTAGAACGATTATTCCAATTAGTAATATTAGTGGATGAATACTTGTTCTTCCTAATTGAGAGGGGAGCATTCCAATAGCCCAACCTGCTGCAGCAGCAATTGCAGTAAAAAAGATCCACTCGTTCTTGTTTATATCTTTAATATATTTTTTAAGAATAATCCATTGTGCGAAAGCAAGAATAATACCTTCTCCAATCCCAGCAATTATCATTGCTAATAGCATAATGATTTCAGAAACAGGGGAAGAAAATAAACCAATAAACCGAAAAACAATAATGCCAATCACAATTGGGACTGAGAACCCAACCAGTTCTCCAATCGCAGTGGCTGTTATCCATTCAAGATAAAGTTTTTTCATATTACTCACATTCTTTGATAGCGACTAATTATACCTTACTTATTAGTATTCTGGAGGGGGTGTTTGAGTTAACGAATTGAGCAATCTTAATGAGACATATGTTTTGTAGTTATTCTTCTTTCCTAATTGATAGGCAGCTGCAACATTAGAAGAGTTTTGGGCGTACTCAATGTTAAAAATCGGTTTTCCAAGTTGTTGCCACTTCTCTAGATTATTAATATAATTGTTCGAAGTTTCGGTATCTTGAGCAACATCTCCGGGCTGCTCACCTGTATCCGGATCTCCAGCTCCATCAAACCAGATGGCTTCCTGGGCAATTGCGTCAAACAGGTTTACATATTCGCTAGAATCTCCAAGCTCAGCCGCATTTTGAGCAATCATTATAAAGTCTGATTTTTTTGAAAGGGCATAATCGCGTAATTTTCCAACAAATTCGATCAGTTTGCTTTTGGGATCTATTCCTTCATTTTGCGCAGCGCTTGCTACTTCTGTAAAAGAATAAACTTCTAACCAATCAAGATATATTCCGTCGTATCCATCTTCAATTACGCGATCGATAAATTGTTTCATAATAGTCAGCCATTCGTCCTTCCAAAATTTGACCGGATAATTTTCATCCCAACCATCCGGATCCTCTGCCACAATCCAATCGGGATTTCCTATTTCCCATCCACCTTGCCAGTACCAGCGATAGCTTTCAGCCTCTCCAACATCAATGTAGCAAACCACAATCTTTTTTCCTCCAGACGAGTTTGTGCTGTTTTTAAGCAGGGTAACATCAGCCTTGCTATCATAGTTTTCTTCTCCTATTATGCTGCGAGTATGATCAACAATTAAAAGATCATAATGCGAGTTGATGAGTGTTTGGAGGTTACTCCCTTCATGTTGGTTTTGGATTTGATAAGCTAAAAAACTAATTGTTTCTAAAGGATTGTTAGGTTGGGGAGAGTAGATTTTTCCGCAACCGCTAGAAAATGCAAACAAGATTACTAGCAGGAATATTGAAATATTTTTATAATTGTTTTTTAGTGACAATTTATTCTTAGCTTCAAACGGAGGGGGAGAGATTCGAACTCTCGATATCTTGCGATATACACGCTTTCCAAGCGTGCGCGATCAACCACTCTGCCACCCCTCCTTATTTTCTAAAGCTGCTATTCTATTCTCAAGTAGAGTGAGTAAATCAGAAAAGTTGGTATTTAAAGTATTGGCAGATATATGAATAGGGGATTTGTATAGTTTTAAATTAGTTTTTAGGAGAGTTCTTTTATACCAGGGGGCTTTTTTTATTATTTTTTGGGGGTTATAAAGGATAATGGTTATAAATTTCTCTCCTACAACTTCGGACTTTTTTATTTCTTTTATTTCTGACCACTTTATAAGCCCACTTATGGCAGAACCTGAATTGTCGATTATTCCTTGATTATTTATAATAAGACCCGGTTTATTATCGAACATTTTTATTAAAAGATGAGTCAGAGTTAAACTAAAAAAAATAATACTGGGCCAAGCAAAAAGCTTAAAATAAATTGGATCGTCGAATGTTTGTTTGTCTGCGATGAAAAGTAAAAATAATGATACCGACAACATTAATATATTAAGCATAATTGTAGTAAATATTTTTTTCTTACTCAATTTAAATGAATTATCTTGCACTATTTTCTTTTTCTCCTTTTCTTAAAAAAATCTTGTAATATTTTTTGACACTCTTCTTTTAAAACTCCAGCTTTTACTTTAACCTTTTGTTTTTTGAGCCATTTACTAGCCTTATGTGTCGGGTCCGATGCGCTGTAGACAACTTTTTTAATCCTTGCCTGAATAATAGCCCAGGCACACATTGGGCATGGCTCTAGTGTAACATATAGTTCACATTCATTTAATCTCCAGTCGCCGATCTTTTTTGCTGCTTTTTGTATAGCTAAAATTTCTGCATGTGCCATTGGGTCTTTTTTTGTTTCTCGAAGATTGTGAGCACGGGCAATGATCTTACCGTTTTTAGTAATTACACAACCGATTGGAACCTCTTCTTTTTTATTGGCTTTTTGAGCCTGTTTGAGGGCAGTGAGCATAAAATCGTGCATATATAAATTCTAACTTATTTACCCTGACACTTCAATTTGTTATACTTTGTTATTGCGTTAAAATACAAAAATCTTTTTAGGGGGGTGCCGTTATGGGAAAGATTAAATTGTTAGTTGTTTTTTTGATTATCTTTTTTTCTTTTCTTCTTTGTTTTGGTGCTGAGGCAAAATTGAGTGCAAGTGATAAGGCCTTAAAGAGTAAGCTTGAGAGCCTATATAAAAAGTTTGTTAGAGTAGTAAAGAGTAAAGACTATAATAAACTTAAGGCAATCTCCGCGACACCAATTCCCGAAGAGCAATGGAAGTCATTAACCTCAGACAAGAAAATGTTTGCAATGATGGTTAGTTCAATGAAACTTGATTTCTCAAAGGCAAAATTTATTAAGATGAATAGGGGGGGCGATAAGGTTGGGCTCATTTACGATACCTCTTACGAAAGCAAAAAAGAGTTTGTGTTGGATATTCTGGTTTTTAAGAAAGATGGACAAACATATAAGTTTTTCGAAAGGAATTCTATGGCCAGACTTAGAGAATCTTTTAAAAATGATAAGACCAAGGCTTTTAAGAAGATGCTCAAGGATAAATATTTTAAGTTATCTCCCACAAGAGTGAGTACCGGTAGGGCAAATGAGACAATTAAGCTTAAGGCAAAGGATGAAGGCCCATTTAAGTATTATCAAATCAATGCAATAGCTGGAAAAGGGGCAAAGGGAGTGGTCTTTTTGAATGGAGAGATAATGTATGAATTTGATGAAGAAGGTGGAAGCATGAGTAATAATATGGCTCAGCAAGCAATTAAAAGTGGTGAAAATGTAATTCGTTTGCAGGTTGATTCGGTAAGCCCTGACTTTGAAACCTCGCTTTTGTCTGATTCTCTAATTAGCATTAAACTGAATGCTTTAAACAGAAGGGATTTTGCAAAGAAAGAGGATGCGATGATAGTAATTAATTGGACCCCCAAGAGGGCAAAGGGGATAGTAATTGATTATAAGTTTAATATGAAGAAATAATATCAAGATTGTTATTTTCAATTTACCACTATTCTTTGATTTGTTATAATCATAATCTATGATTAAATTCGGAGTAGATGGTTGGCGAGCGTGGTTCATTTTTGTTGTGGTTGCTGTTTCCCTTTTTGTACTTGTCCAACCGGTTTATTCCGCAGATTATCGACATGAGATTAGAAGATGGTTCTCTCTGGCTATTCGTGGTAACGGCTCTTTTTTTCTTTCGGGAGACAGTGAGAGTATAGGATGGATTGGTGAAGATATTAATCTTCATGTAGGATATTATCCAATTCAGAAAGCGGGTAGGCAATTTTTTGGACTTGCCCTTGATTGTTCAACCGCTTACGCTCCCTATTCCAACATAGTTAGATTTGGATTTGGGATTGAGCACCATGCGCCTTACATGACTTCTTCTGATAGTATCCCCTTTAGAAGAGGATTATTCTTGTATAAAAACTATTTTAATTCCCAAGAGTTTGTTAGTCTTAGTTTCGAATATTCTAGTTGGATGTATTTAGTTACTGGTGGTTGGGTATTTGAGTTGACACAATTTAATTACAAGAATATGGCCGTAGACGAAAAATTAAATGCAAGGATATATAATTATATAGGGCTTGAATTACCCTTCATGTACTAATCAGAGCTAATTTGTTATAATCAAAATCTATGATTAAATTTGGAACAGATGGATGGCGGGCAATTATATCGGATGAGTTTACATTTGAAAATGTGCGTAAAGTTGCACAGGCGATTGCGTTGTACTTAAGTGGCAAGGGGCAAGTGGCAAGGGGCAAGAAGATAATAATTATTGGGTATGATGCGAGGTTTTTGGCGGATAAGTTTGCGCTTGAGATTGCTAAGGTAATGAAGGAGAACGGCATTTCGTCGTTAATAACAGAAAGAGATTGTCCAACGCCTCTAGTTGCCTGGTCTGTTAAAGATAAAAAAGCCTTGGGCGCAATAATGCTTACTGCTTCTCATAATCCACCGCAATATTGTGGGATTAAGTTTATACCAGATTATTGTGGACCCGCGAATGAGGAGATTACTAAGAAAATTGAGGAGAATTTAAAGTGCCAAGGGTCAAGGGTCAAGGGGCAAGAAGGCACGATAGAACACTTTGAACCGCGGGAGCACTATTTTTCATATATTGAAAAATTTATTAATGTTGATGTCATTAAAGAAGCAAAATTAAAAGTTCTTTATGATCCGATGTATGGGTCAGGTAGGGGCTATCTTGATAAATTATTGCAAAGCTATGGTTGTCAAACAGATGAGATACATAATTACCGAGATGTTCTCTTTGGTGGGCAGAATCCGGAGCCTGGAGATTCCGAGTTGACCGAACTTAAGGCTAAAGTTCTTGAAATGAAAAAAGATGTTGGGTTGGCAAACGATGGAGATGCTGATCGCTTTGGTGTTGTCGATGAAAGGGGGAATTTTCTTGATGCCAATAAGGTAATTCCTCTTCTTTTTGAATATTTTGTTACAAAAGGGTCAAGGGCCAAGGGTCAAGGGTCAGTAGTTAGATCTATTGCAACAACCTCTTTGATTGATGAAATAGCAAAAGAACATGATATTAAAGTTCATGAGACTAAAGTCGGATTTAAATATATTGCAGAAATCATGATGAGGGAGTCTGTCATTATTGGAGGGGAAGAGAGTGGAGGGCTATCAGTTGCCGGGCATATCCCTGAGAAAGACGGGCTTCTGGCCGATCTTTTGGTTATTGAAATGTTAGCGAAGACTAAAAAACCTCTTTCTCAATTGTGGAGAGAATTAACCAAAAAGTATGGACCATATGAATTTAAACGTGGAAAATTTAAAACAACGGATGAGAAGAAAAAAGCTTTGATGGAAAAATTGCGCAAAACACCCCCTAATGAATTAGGAGGAATGAAGGTTAAAGAAGTAAAAACTATTGATGGAGTAAAGATGGTTTTAGAGGATGGGAGTTGGCTTTTAGTTCGCCCATCTGGAACAGAGCCGGTTCTTAGGATTTATTATGAATCAAAGAATCCAGAAACCCTAGATTTGATTGCCCAATATGCGAAAGGTTTGGTATAATAAGCTATGGTTCCAAAAGCAAAAAAAATAAAAGGTAAGGTTGTAATGCACGATCATGATGTGCGTCGTGCAATCAGCCGTCTTGCTCACGAAATTGTTGAAAAAAATCGTGGAGTAGAAAATATTGTCTTAATTGGGATTCTTAATCGAGGATTGCCAATTGCAAAACGTGTTGCAAAAGAAATTGAAAAGAATGAGGATGTCTCTGTTCCTATAGGGGCACTAGACGTTTCTTTATATCGTGATGATCTTGCTTTAAAGGGAGAATACGTTGAAGTTCGTAAGTCTGATATGCCTTTCTCAATTGACGGTAAAATAGTAGTGTTAGTTGATGATGTTATCTTTGCTGGCCGCACTGTTCGCGCTGCCCTTGATGGATTAAAGGATTATGGTAGGGCCAACAAGGTTCAGCTTTGTGCTTTGGTTGACCGCGGACACAGAGAGGTTCCAATCCACCCCGACTTTACAGGAAAGATTCTGCCCACTGCAAGAAAAGAGCAGGTTCGCGTTGAAGTGCTCGAAATTGACGGTGTTGACCGCGTTTTAATTAATTAACCAGGTTACCCTTGCAGCGTACTCCATAATATTATATCCGCCGCCAGTCTTAGGTGTATAGTTTCTAGAACTTGCTTCAATAAAGGTTCCAAGGTTTTCTCTTAAGAATATTGCTGATCCAAGCACAATACCAAGACTTGTTTCAGAGTCGCCATAAACGGTGTCTGCTTGATTGTAGCTGTTAACTTCATATCCTATTCCCGCATAAGGGATAAATGGGATAAACATTTTACTCACTAATAATCCTAAGGTGTAGCTATTAACTGTTTTTATGCTATCAAGGGCCATTGCTGCTGGCATAGTTGTTTTAACTGTTCCCTGTTTCGCGATTATTCCAAGAGTACAAGAAAATGGATCTTTATTTTTTTCTTGTCTTAATCCAATCTTTAATGATGCTGTTGCCGCGTCTGATTTTATAGAAATCTTTCCCCCACCAGGTAAGACTGCGGCTAATATGTCTGTTCCAGCTCCATTTGCCTCTGCCAATCCGTAGGCAAGGCCCAATTCAAGATTATCGCGAATTCCATAACTGACTAGGGGAGCGTATCCGGTTGCTCCAACGACATTAGAGCCAGTTAGGGCATTTGCAGAGCTTACATATCCTCCACCATAGGTATCAGAGAGATAAGCCAACGATAGCGCCCATTTACCTTGATCCAAACAATCGGCAGTGGTTAGATATTCTGCATATGAGGTTGAGACGAAGATGAGGCTGATCAATAATGCTAACAATATAATTTTTTTCATGACAATTCTCCTTTAATGAAATTTCTAACAGTTTAGTTGTCTTTATAACTATTGTCAAGTAGAATAAACTCATGAGCGAAGATGTCCTCAATGGTTTAAACCCAGAACAAAAACAAGCGGTTATACATGATAAAGGTCCTCTTTTAATAATTGCCGGTGCAGGGACAGGTAAGACCACCGTTATTACTCGTCGGATTGCCAATCTTATCGAATCGAAGAGAGCAAAGCCGGGAGAAATTCTTGCTTTAACTTTTACTGACAAATCTGCAGATGAGATGGAGACCAGAGTTGATCAATTGGTTCCTTATGGATATATTGATGTTTCAATTTCTACTTTTCACGCTTTTGGTGACAGGATTTTAAGAGATTACGCTCTAGATTTAGGTTTGCGACCAGATTATCGGGTTTTATCTTTTGCTGAACAAGCTGTTTTTATGCGTGAACATATTTTTAAACTTCCACTTAAGCACTATATTTCACTTGGTGATCCGGTTAAACATGTTGATGCATTGCTTCGAGTTTTTTCTAGAGCGAAGGATGAGGATATTGAACCGGAAGCATGGCTAGAGACATGCCATGGCATGTCTATACAAGAGGAAGTTGCACAGGTTTATAAGAAATACCAGGAACTGAAATACAAGAATGGATTCTTAGATTTTGGGGATCAGGTAAATTTGACATTGAAATTATTTCGTGAGCACCCAGAGATTCTAAAGAAATTCCAAAAACAGTATAAATATGTTTTAGTCGATGAATTTCAAGACACTAACTATGCCCAGTTCGAACTAATAAAACTTTTAGTTAAAAAACATAAAAATATTACAGTCGTTGGAGACGATGATCAGAGTATTTATAAGTTTCGTGGTGCGGCCATTTCTAATATTTTAGGTTTCGAGAAGACCTATAAAAAGACCAAAAAGGTTGTCCTAACTAAAAACTATCGCTCTGGCCAGATTATTTTAGATGCAGCATATAAGCTTATTCAACATAATAATCCCGATCGCCTAGAGGTAAGAAGTAAGGTAGATAAGCGTCTTGTGGCCGTGGAACCTGCGACTAAACGTCGCGGTTCCATATTGGAACATAAAAATTTCGATTCAGTTTACTCTGAGGCCGATTGGGTGGCACAAAAGATTAAAGAGGAAAAATATAAGCTGTCGGACGTTGCGATTTTAACTCGTTCCAATGCTCAAGCCGAAGCCTTTCGACAGTCTCTAAATATGGTCGGCTTACCCAACATGTCATACAGTGGGGGAGGGCTTTACTATCTTCCCGAGGTTCGTATGGCGATTTCCTTTTTAAGGGTGATTGGAGATTTAGCAGATAGTGTCAGTCTCTATGATTTAGCCTGTTCCGAGCTCTATAGTTTGGAAGCACTAGATTTGCAGAAGCTAAATACCTTTGCCAGTCGTAGAAATCTAACCCTTCACCATGTTTTTACCCATTTAGATGGTCAGTCGGAGGGTTTTAAGGTTCTAGATGATATTAAACCTAAGACTCGAGAAACTATTAAAGAGATAATGCAGGATATTGCCGAATACATAAATTATGCCAAAGATCATTCAACCGGCGAAGTTTTATATCTCTTTTTTAAGAAGACCGGATATTTAAAACGTTTAAATGAAAGCCCCGATCTTGAATCAGAAGATAAGATAAAAAACTTAGCGCAGTTTTTTGAAAAAATAAGAGAATTTCATGAAGTTGCAGAGGTTGATAAGGTTGCCGAATTTGTAAAATACTTAAATATTTTAAGAGAATCCGGTGATGATCCGGCATCTAGTCAGCCGGACTTTGATTCTGATGCAGTAAATATTTTAACTATTCATAAGGCCAAGGGGTTAGAGTTCCCGGTTGTTTTTATAACTTGCTTAGTTACCGATAAGTTTCCAAGTAGAAAGAGAAAGGATCCGATTGGATTACCTGATAAATTAATAAAAGATATTCTTCCTAAAGGAGAATATCATCTTCAAGAAGAGCGCCGTCTCTTTTATGTTGCAATGACGCGAGCCAAGACAGAACTTTATTTAACTTCATCAATTGATTACGGTGGTAAACGAGTTTGTAAACTTTCTCAATTTGTTTTGGAAGCTATAGATAAGCCAAGGGCCGATGTTGAGACAATTAAACGCTCTCCGATGGGGCAGATTGAACTCTTTGCTCCAATGCCTCGCAATCTTTCAAAGAAAAAGAGTAAGAAAGAGGGTCTTTTAAGTTTAAGTTTTTATCATATTAATGATTATTTGTCCTGTCCTCTAAAATATAAATATGTTCATATATTAAGGGTGCCGCTTTTACCAAACCATCAAATAATTTATGGATCAGCGCTGCATAAAGCGGCACAGGCCTATCTGGTTTCAAAAAAGAACAATCAGAAATTTAGTGCCAAGAATTTAGAAGAAGTATTTTTAAATAACTGGTCTTCAGAGGGATTTATCTCAAGAGAGCATGAAGAAAGAAGGCTTGAGTCAGGCAAAAAGGCTTTAGCAAGTTTTTATAAAAGAGAAGAGAAGCTTGGCCATATTCCATTTTATGTAGAAGAGTGGTTTACGATAAATCAGGATAATATTCGAGTTCGTGGAAGGTTTGATAGAGTAGATAAACGAGATGGTAAGGTTTTTATTATTGATTTCAAATCGTCTGATGTTAGAACGGAAGAAGATGCCCTAAAACGGGCGAAATCCAATCTCCAGCTTTCAATTTATGCACTAGCTTGGAAGCATATGTTCTCAAAAATTCCAGATAGAGTAGAGCTTCACTTTTTAGATTCCGGATTAGTTGGTTCAGTTGAGAAAAAACCAAAGGAGCTAGATAAGACTTGGGAGAAGGTTCAAAAGGTTGCAGAGGGAATTCGATCGGAAAATTATAAAGCTACCCCTTCTTCTTTCTCCTGCCAGTATTGTGCATATTCAGAAGTTTGCCCGGAATCAGTCAGTTAATTCTTTAATCCCGCTAACCCCAATCTTATCCCTGGATAGTGATTTTCCCTAATATCTCGGATCCGAGAAATCCTGGGACAATCAAAATCAGGGATGGAATCCGGGATCAGGGTTTAAAGAATTCATTTATATAGCAGAACTGCTACACCACCACAAATTATCAAAGTTCCTATTACATTATATATAGTAATCGGCTCGCCAAGAATGAACCCTGCCATAATAACTGTAAAAATAAAAGTCATTGATGATAACGGAAAGGCAATGCTTAATTTAAATTGAGATAATATGTAAAACCAGACTAGAAATGATACAGCCATCATAAAAATTCCAAGCATTATGGGGAAACTCTGAAGTGATTTGAGAAAAATTGGACCGAGGTCGGAAATTTGCCTAAAGCGCAATCCACCTAAATGATTTATCCCAAGTTTTAAAATTACCTGGCTAGAACCCAGTAGAAGGGAATAGGCGACAATTAAGGCGATTAATGTTTTCATTATGGACACAGATTAACACAGATAGGGACACAGGACAACACAGATAGAAAGACAGAATGACACAGAAGGCCCAAGAAAAAAAGTGAAATTTTATTATTTATTTGGAGATAAATGTATATGGTAATAGGAGAAGGTTATGTTATGAGATCGTCTCTTCCAGTAGCTAAGGGTTCCTTAACCTTTCAAAAAAAAATGGGGGAAGGAGCTCAGGGACAGGTATGGGCAGTAAACGGTGCGGATAATAGACTTTGGGCGGCTAAATTTGTTTCTCATCTTCGAGCAGATGGTTTAGGTGCTTTTGAAAGAATGAGAGCGGAGATAAAACTAGAAAATATAAAGAGAGAATCTCGGTTGATAGAATCTTTTGCCGACACGCCCGGCATTGTTAATTGTTATGGGGCTGAAACAGTCGGTTCTATGATAGATGGTATGACCTATATGCTCATGGATCTTGTTTTAGGAAGATCTCTTTACCATATTGTAAAACAGGATGGAGTTTTAGAGCCCGAAGTTGCTGCTACTAGAGCTTATCAGGTTGGTTTAGTGCTAAAAAGGATGCATACAAGAGGAATCATCCATGGGGATATTAAGGCGAATGATCTTTTAGTACAACCAAATAATTTTATGATTATGGTTGATTTTGGTATTGCTGCAATGCTTCTTGAGAATCCTACCATCACAAGTGAAATTGGAACAAAAGAATATTTAGCACCCGAGCTTATTAGGGGGGCAAGAACCCCATCGGTTCACACGGACATATATTCATTAGGGATTTTATTGTATTTTATGCTGAAGGGAGTCTTTCCACATAATCCAGACGTTGATGGTTTTGGTATGAGGAGGAGCAATTATTTTATGCCAATTGATTTTAGTGGGATAGATTCACGCATCGTTAATATTCTTGAGGATTGTCTTGAAAGAAGTTTCAAAAATCGTCCAGATTCAGCTGAAGTTTTTCTTAATAGATTGGTGGAGAAATTTCCAGACTTACAAGGGTAGTGCCTGAGTCTCTTTTTCTTCGAGTGATTCTAATTTTGTACCAAACTTATTTAAACGCTTGTCGGTATTTTCATAAGCAGCGTTGATATTTTTAATATGTGTTCCGACTTTTCCAAAGTCATCAGTTATTTTGCTAAAATCTCCGGCTAATCGAGCGAGATTCTTTAAGATGTCATGCGCCTGTTCTTCTATCTTCATTCCTCGAAGACCTAGTAAAATGGTTTGTAGGTAGGCATAGAATGAATTCGGTGATACAGGGAGAACTTTTTTAGAGATGGCATATTGAAAAATTCCTTTTTCTTCGTCCAGGTTTTCATCTTTAATTATGGTTTCATAATAAACATTCTCGGCCGGGATATACATCAAAGCGAAATCAAAAGTTCCTTCGTCGGGAAGAATGTATTTATTGCGAATTGCATCAACATGTTTTTTTACATCGCGCACAAACTGTTTTTTAGCAGCAATTTTCTTTTGTTCATTATCCGAGGCCATAATCTTTTTAAAGTTTTCCAATGGAAATTTAGAATCAACCGGAACCATCCCTTCTTTAAGAATAATTACTGCATCAACTGCTTCGCGACTTTTAAAATAGTGTTGAAGTTTATAGCGAGAAGGGGGTAGGACCTGTTTTAATAAATCAGATAAAAACAATTCTCCCATTCCACCGCGAATTTTTGGAGAACGTAGAATGTCTTGCAATGAAGAAATATCTTTTCCGATTTCCTGTACTCTTTTTGACCCTTCATTTACTTCCGCTAATTTTTGTCTTACATCCCCAATTACTTTGGCGGCGTTATCAAGTCTAGAGTTTAGGTCTGTATTAACTTTTTGAAAGGTGGTTTGGTTGTCGGAATAGAGTTTATTTACCTGTTCTGTAATTTGTCCAAGTTGGGTTACAAATTGATTTCTCATTCCTTCCACTTGTTGCTGGATTAGCTGGGTAGAGTTATCGTCTTTTGGTTTTTGTCCTAGGGAATTTAACTTTATTGCTAGAAAAACAACCGAAGAGATAGTTATCAGTGAAAGTAGAATAAGAGTGATTTCCATAGTGAATTAATTATAACACAAGTAAATAAATATCCAAGATCCCTCTTGACACCCCTCTATATATAATGTACTATTATAAGACCAACATCAAAGTAAGGTTGTAGCAAGCCTTCTCTTTGCCAAAATTTTTGAATAGAAAAGTTTTGGGAGGGGGAAGTTTGTGTTTTTTGGGGGTTTTTTTGTTTTATGGCTGACAATAGAGAAATAATTATTTTGGAATGTCCAGAATGTAAGCGTAAGAACTATGCTAGCACCAAAGATAAAAGAAATAACCCAAAACGTATGGAATTGAAGAAGTACTGTGGTCAATGTAGAAAGCACACCAAGCACAAAGAAACAAAGAAGTAGTGATTAGTTATGAGGGCGAGTAGCTCAAATGGCTAGAGCACCGGTCTCCAAAACCGGGGGTTAGGGGTTCAACTCCTCTCTCGCCCGAGGTTTTTTATGATAAAAAAGATTACTAATTATTTGAAGGAGACCCGAGCGGAAGTTTACAAGGTCGCATGGCCTGGTAGAAAGTACGTAACTTCTGCAACAGTTGTAATTATAATAGTTAGTTTAGTAATCGGAATGTTCGTAATGTTGATGGATCTTGCGTTTGCAAGAATAATGATGACTCTAACACAGGTATTTTAATGGAAGAAGAAAAAAAACAAGAGCAGCCGATTGAGGAAGAGAAAGAAGGGGCAGGTCGCGAGCTGTCCGTACCTGAAGAGATCAAGGAAGAGCCTAAGGCAGAAGAAGTAAAGAAGCCAGAGATTAAAGGGGAAATGCGTTGGTATGTTATTTCAACTTATTCTGGTTCTGAAGAAAAAGTGCTCGAAGCACTTAAGCAGACAATCGAAATGTTGCATTTGAAGGATGTTGTTGCACAAATCCTTATTCCTGAAGAAGAGATTGTCGAGTTAAAGGGAAGAAAGAGGATAGAGAAGAAGAGAAAGATGTTTCCAGGATATGTTTTTTTGGAAATGATCTTAACCGATGAAACTTGGTACGCAATAGGACAGACACCAGGAGTTTCAAGATTCATCGGAACCAAGGTTAAACCGACACCTGTTTCTGGACGTGAGATGCAAAGGGTCTTGAAACAGATTGGTGCAAAAGAAGAAAAGCTAGAGATTGCGTTTAAGAAAGGGGAGACAGTTAGGGTTGTTTCTGGTCCATTTAGGGGTTATACCGGAATAATTGACGAGATAAATCCTGATAAAGAAAAATTAAAGGTTCTAATTAATATTTTTGGCCGAGACACCCCGGTAGAAGTTAATTTTGAACATGCGGAGAAAATAATTTAAAATGCCACCAAAAAAGAAAAAGAAGAAAAAAGAAGTTATTACGCTGATTAAGTTGCAGATTCCAGCTGGGAAGGCTAATCCTGCACCTCCAATCGGTCCGGCTTTAGGTCAACATGGGATCAATATAATGGAATTCTGTAAGGCCTATAATGCTGCCACTAAAGATAAGGCCGGAATGATAGTTCCGGTTGAAATCTCGGTTTACAAGGATCGTTCTTTTGATTTTATTCTAAAAACTCCTCCAGCTGCTGCTCTAATTCTAAAATACGCTAAGATCGAAAAAGGTTCTGGAACTCCAAACAAGGAAAAAGTTGGGAAAATAAATAAAAAGCAATTAGAAGAAATTGCTAAAATTAAAATGCCGGACTTAAATGCAAACGATATTCCAGCAGCGATGAAGATCGTTGCCGGTACTGCGAGAAATATGGGAGTAACAATAGAGTAATGGGCAATAAGATTAAAGAAAAAAAGAAATTAGTTGATCGTAATAAGAATTATGTTCCGGTTGAAGCAATCAAATTAATGAAAGAGGCTTCTTTTGCTAAATTTGATGAAGGGGTTGATCTTGCATTAAAGCTTAACGTAATTTTGAAAAAAGGGACCGCCCCGGTGCGCGGAGTAGTGGATCTTCCTCATGGTTCTGGAAAGAAGATTAAAATAGCAGTCATCTGTTCTGATTCATTAGCAGCTGAGGCAAAAGAGGCGGGTGCTGATGTTGTTGGATCAGAAGATTTGATCAAAAAAATCGAAAAAGGATTTTTAGATTTTAATCTTTTAATCGCAACCCCAGATATGATGGGAAAAGTTGGAAAGCTTGGAAAGGTACTTGGAAAACGTGGTTTGATGCCTAACCCAAAGAGTCAAACAGTAACCAAGGATATTAAAGAGACTGTTTCTGGTTTCAAGAAGGGTAAAGCTGAATTTAAAATGGATAAGGGTGGAGCGCTTCACCTATTAATAGGTAAGAAGTCTTTTAACGATGATCAATTGCTTGAGAACCTAAAAGTCTCTTTGAATGCGGTTCAACAGGCAAAGCCTTCTAATGTGAAGGGCGTTTTCATTAAAAGAGGAACGATTTCGTCGACAATGGGACCTGGGATTAGGTTAGAGCTTAGTTCCTTGATTGAGGTGTAGTATGCCAGGAAGAGTAGAAGTTAGACCGGAAAAAGTTAAATCTGTTGATTCTGTAAAAGAGATCGTAAAAGGATCTCAGAGTATTATTTTAACCGATTACAAGGGAATGACCGTTAAGCAGATAACTGAGTTGCGCCGTGCGGTTAGGGAGAATGGCGCTTCATACAGGGTTATCAAAAACAGTGTTTCTGTAAGAGGATTACCAAAAGAGGCCAAATTAGCCGAACAGCTAAAGGGTCCAGTTGCAATTCTTTTTTCTGGTGATGAAGTTGTTGAACCAGCAAAACATTTAGTTGAATTTGCCAAAGAAAATGAAAAGCCAAAGATTCTTGGCGGAATTCTTGATGGTAACTATATAGATGAAAGGGGGATTGTTGCTTTATCCAAGCTTCCAACCAGACAAGAATTGTTGGCAAAGACTGTTCAGTGTCTAAATGGACCGATGTATGGATTGGTAAATGTTTGGGCTGGGGTACTTAGAAAGTTTGTTTATGCTTGTAATTCATTAAAGGAGGTGAGAGAAAATGGCAAAGGTTGAAGAAATTTTGACACAAGTTGGAGAATTGACGGTTCTTGAGTTAGCGGATTTGGTTAAGCAGTTTGAAGAAAAATTCGGAGTATCTGCAGCAGCACCGGTTATGGCAATGGCTGGAGGCGCCGCAGGAGCTGGGGCAGCAGAAGAGGCTCAAGACGAGTTTGATGTAATTTTAGCAGATACCGGAGCAAAGAAAATTCAAGTATTAAAAGTAGTACGTGAATTGACCGGTCTTGGACTTAAAGAAGCAAAAGCGTTGGTAGATTCTGCACCAAAGCCTGTTAAGGAAAAGATTAAGAAAGAAGAGGCTGAAGAAGCCAAGAAAAAATTAGAGGCTGAAGGGGC
Organism: uncultured bacterium; assembly: GCA_964421245.1. GTDB lineage: Bacteria > Margulisbacteria > WOR-1 > XYC2-FULL-46-14 > XYC2-FULL-46-14 > CAYQVW01. The sequence goes on from CAYQVW010000003.1 coordinate 78,412, forward strand.
AAAGGTAGAAATTAAATAAACATGATAAAAAGACAAAATTTGTATAAAGAAGGGGATCAGAATAAGGTTTCTCCACCAGACTTTTTGGAGATGCAACTTAATTCTTTCGATTGGTTTCGTGAAAAAGGATTGAGTATTGAGCTTAAAGGTGTTTCTCCGATAAAGAGTTATGATGGAAAATATGAGTTATATTTCACTGGTAAGGTGAAATTCGGAAAACCCAAATATCCTGTTCGCGAGTGTTTGATTAGAGAGATTACGCATGCTACTCCAATTAATGCGGAGATCAAGTTGGTTAACAAAGAGACCAAGGAGATCAAGGTTCAAGAAGTATTTCTCTGCGATCTTCCTCTTATGACAAATCGAGGTACTTTTATTATCAACGGGGCGGAGCGGGTTATTGTAAGTCAATTAACTCGATCACCCGGGGTTTATTTTAAAAAGAGTAAACGTATTGAGAAATTAAAACGAACTCTTTACTATGCTTCAATTATTCCAGATCGTGGAGCATGGCTAGAAGTTGAAACCGATGCCCACCTTTCAGTATTTGCCCGTATCAATAAAACCAGAAAAATTGGTATTACGACCTTCCTTTGTGCTATAGGTGCCACAGAAAAAGAAATTCTTGAGGCACTATCTGAGGGAGAGTTTCGTAAGAGGACTTTAAAAGAGAGTCCAATAATTTCCAAAGAGGATGCATTGATCGAAATCTATAAAAAGATGCGTCCTGGAGATCCTGCTACCTATGAAGGAGCTCGACTTTACCTAAACAATCTTTTCTTTAATCCTCGCCGTTATGATTTATCAAAGGTTGGACGTTATAAGATGAATCGCAAGCTTGGAATTAACCTAGAAATCGACCAACTCGTTTTAACCAAGAAAGATATTTTAGGAATAGTAAAGTATTTGGTTTCTCTTCATGCGGGAGAAGGGTTAACCGATGATATTGATCATTTGGGTAACCGAAGAATCAGATCAGTTGGAGAATTATTAACTCGCAGCTTTAGAATTGGATTAACCAGGATTGAGCGTTTGGTTAAAGAGGCTATGCTTACAAAAGCAACACCTGGTGTTACCCCTCAAGCCTTATTAAATGTTAGACCGATGGCAGCAGTTATTAAAGAATTCTTTGGATCTTCACAGCTTTCTCAATTTATGGATCAGACCAATCCTTTAGCTGAAATCACTCATAAACGTAGATTATCAGCCCTTGGACCTGGTGGATTAACTCGAGAGAGAGCAGGTTTTGAAGTTCGTGATATCCATCCAAGTCACTACGGTAGAGTTTGCCCGATCGAGACTCCGGAAGGACCAAATGCTGGTTTGATCGGATCACTCGCTACTCACGCCAAAATTAATGAATTTGGTTTTATTGAAACGCCATATTATAAGGTAGAAAAAGGAAAGGCTACTAAGAATAAACTTGTTTATTTAACTGCAGATATAGAAGATCTTTACAAAATTGCTTCTTGCGATACTCGTCTTAATAAGAACAATATGATAACAGATGACCAAGTTCCTGTTCGATATAAGAGAGAATTTATGTTTGCAAGAGCAAAAGAGATTGATTATATAAGTATTGTACCGGAGCAAGTAGTTGGTGTATCAACTGCTATGATTCCGTTTTTGGAACATGATGATGCTAACCGAGCTCTTATGGGTGCAAACATGCAACGTCAATCTGTTCCTTTGCTTGTTCCAGAGGCACCTTTTGTTGGTACCGGTCTTGAGAAAAAGGTTGCAGAGGATTCAAGAAGCTTGGTTACAGCTCAATCCTCTGGAACGGTTAGCAAGGTTACCTCTGAAGAAGTTATTGTTAATAATACTTCTGGCAAGAAAGATAAATATGATCTAATTAAATTCTCCCGTTCTAACCAAAACACTCTTGTGCACGAAAGACCAAGAGTTAAAGTTGGGCAAAAAGTTAAGAAGGGTGAGCTTATTGCTGATGGATCGGCTACCGATGGTGGGGAATTAGCATTAGGTAAGAATATTTTAGTCACATTTATGCCTTGGGAAGGGTATAACTATGAAGATGCTATTTTATTATCAGAAAAACTCGTTCGTGAAGACACTTTTACTTCTGTTCACGTTGAGCGTTATGAGGTTGAAGTACGTTCAACCAAACTTGGAATGGAAGAGATTACTCGCGAAATTCCAAACGTTGGTGAAGAGGCTTTAAAAAATCTTAACGAACGTGGAATTATTCATCCAGGTACAGAAGTTAAGCCTGGAGACGTTTTGGTTGGTAAGGTTACTCCAAAGGGAGAGACCGAGCTTCCAGCAGAGGAAAAACTTTTAAGAGCTATTTTTGGAGATAAGGCTCGTGATATGCGAGATACATCCCTGAAGGTTCCATCCGGTGATTCTGGAAAGGTTATCAATGTTCGTGTCTTTTCTCGTGAAAAGGGTGACGAGCTTTCTCCAGGTGTTCATGAGCTAGTTCGAGTTTATATTGGTCAGATTAGAAAAGTAAGTATTGGAGATAAACTGGCTGGACGTCATGGTAACAAAGGAGTAGTTTCTAGAATATTAAAAGAAGAAGATATGCCTTATCTTCCAGATGGAACTCCAGTCGATGTTGTTTTAAATCCACTTGGTGTTCCTTCTCGTATGAATATTGGACAGATTTTTGAGTTATTACTTGGATTTGCTGCAAGTCAATTGGGACATTACTATGAAGTCCCTCCATTCGATGAGATCAGTTGTGGTGAATCTTCTGAGCAATTTGTTACAAAACAACTTGGATTGATTAAACATGATTGGTGTGATGAGAGTGGGAAAATCCAATTAAGAGATGGTCGTAATGGTGAGAAATTCGAAAGAAAAGTTGCAGTAGGCTACATGTACTTATTAAAACTAATTCACTTGGTAGACGATAAGATGCATGCCAGGTCAACTGGTCCATATTCTTTAATCACTCAGCAGCCACTTGGTGGTAAGGCTCAATTCGGTGGTCAGAGATTTGGAGAGATGGAAGTATGGGCACTTGAGGCTTATGGTGCATCACATACTTTGCAAGAACTACTAACAGTAAAATCTGATGATGTGGTCGGTAGGTCCAAGGTTTATGAAGCAATTATCAAGGGTAAGCCGATGGATAAACCAGGAGTGCCTGAGTCATTTAAAGTATTGGTTAAGGAACTTCGCAGTTTATGTCTTGATGTAAAGGCACTAACTTCAAAAGGTAAAGAAGTTAGTTTAGATGAAGATAGTAAAAGGAAACGTCTTGGTACAAGACGCAAGAGGTGAATAAATGGTTCCATTTGTAAGCGAATTAGAAAAAATTGATTTTGACCGTTTAAAGATTGGTTTAGCTTCTCCAGAGGGGATCCTTGGTTGGTCTTATGGTGAGGTTGAAAAGCCAGAAACTATTAATTACAGAACTTTTAAGCCAGAAAGACGTGGCTTATTCTGTGAAAAGATTTTTGGACCGGTTAAAGATTGGGAATGTCATTGCGGTAAATATAAAAGAGTTCGCTATCGTGGAATAGTTTGTGAACGTTGCGGTGTTGAAGTTACAACCTCTCGTGTCCGTCGTGAGAGAATGGGGCATATTAAATTAGCGGTTCCGGTTGCGCATGTATGGTTCTTGCGGTCTGTACCGGGTTATATGTCACTACTACTTGATGTCCCAGGACGAGCTCTTGATGAAGTCATCTACTATGATTCCTATATTATAACAGAATCAGATGATAGCCTAGGTAAGGCCTTAAAAGTTGGAAAGATTTTAAAAGAAGCAGAATACGCTGAAGCGAGCGAAGCTTATGGAGATCAGTTTAAAGCAGAGAGTGGTGCTCGTGGAATTAGAGAACTTCTTTCTAATCTCGATATTGCAGCTCTTGTTGCCAAACTTCGTCGAGACCTAAAAACTACGGAAGGACAAAAGCGTCTTAAAATTATTAAGCGTTTACGTATTGCAGAAGCTTTCCATAAATCAGCTAATAAACCAGAGTGGATGATAATGGATGTTATTCCAGTAATTCCTCCAGACTTGCGTCCGATGGTTCAGCTTGAGGGTGGACGTTTTGCAACCTCTGATTTAAATGATTTATATCGAAGAGTTTTAAACCGTAATAATCGTCTTAAAAAGATGATTAATATGGGTGCGCCGGACATGATTATCAGAAATGAAAAGAGAATGTTGCAGGAGTCAGTTGACGTATTAATTGATAATCGCAGACGTAAGAGATCTGTTGTTGGATCAAATGGCCGACCACTTAGATCTCTAACCGACATAATAGAAGGAAAACAAGGAAGATTCAGACAGAACTTACTTGGTAAACGAGTTGATTATTCTGGCCGATCAGTTATTGTTGTCGGTCCAACCTTGAAACTACATCAATGCGGTCTTCCAAAGAAGATGGCACTTGAACTCTTTAAACCTTTGGTAATTAGAAAACTAGTTGATCGTGGTTATGCTCAAAATGTTAAATCTGCAAAGCGTCAGATCGAAAAAGAAGAAATTATTGTTTGGGATGTGCTTGAAGAAGTAATTAAAGGACATCCGGTATTGTTAAACCGTGCTCCAACTCTACACAGATTAGGAATTCAGGCATTTGAGCCAATTCTGGTAGAAGGTAAAGCTATCCAAATCCATCCACTAGTTTGTTCTGCATTTAACGCCGACTTTGATGGTGACCAAATGGCAGTACACGTACCATTATTAACCGAGGCAAAGGTAGAATCGAGTTTGTTGATGTTATCTTCAAATAATATTTTATCTCCTGCATCTGGACGACCGGTTGTTACTCCAACCCAAGATATGGTTTTGGGTACCTATTATATGACCGTTTTGGACGAGAGACAAAAATTGGGAGCTGGATTGGTTTTTGCAGATGACTGGGAAGCGATGATTGCCCATGATCTTGATAAGATACATCTTCATACAAAAATTTCCGTTCGAATGAATGGAGAGATGATTGAAACAACAGTCGGAAGACTTAAATTCAATCATACTATTAATCGTGCGGTACAAAGAATTAAGCCAGGTGAAAAATTGGCATACATGAATAAAATTTTCAGTAAAAAGGACATTGAAAAGCTCATTGTTGATAGTTATTTCAGCTATGGATCGGCAGTTACCTCTGCAATTGCGGACGAAATAAAGAGACTCGGATTTAAATATGCAACTATTGCCGGGGTTTCTATTGCAATTGATGACCTAAAGGTTCCGCCAAAGAAACAGGGAATAATTGAAAAAGCGGAGAATAAAATTTCTTCTCTCGATCAACAATGTGAAGACGGAGTAATATCTAAGAAAGAAAAATTTATTAGAAGCTTAGACGTTTGGAGTTCTGTTACAGAGGATGTAACCTCTGCATTGCTCGGTGGTTTTGATAAGTTAAATTCTGTTTATATGATGGCTTTCTCTGGTGCCCGTGGAAATATTCAACAGGTTCGACAATTAGCCGGGATTCGTGGTTTGATGGCTGATCCATCTGGAAACATTATTGATATTCCGATTAAATCAAACTTTAAAGAAGGCTTAAGTGTTACTGAATATTTTATCTCATCTTACGGAGCTCGTAAGGGATTAGTAGATACAGCACTTCGAACAGCAGACTCTGGTTATTTAACACGACGTCTAGTTGACGTTGCACAAGATGTTTTGATTATTGAGGATGATTGTGGAACCAAGAGAGGAATAGTTTTATCAGCAGTTCGTGAAGGTTATGATGAGGTTATTTCTCTTGATCAGCGTTTAATTGGTAGAACTCCTCTTCACAATGTTACTGATCCACTAAGTTCAAAAGTTCTCGCTAAAGCTGGAGTTGAAATCGATCCAGAGACTGCCAAATTAATTCAAGAAGCAGGAATAGAAGAAGTTAAGGTTCGTTCTGCCCTAAGTTGTGAATCAAAGAAGGGGATTTGTTCTGCTTGTTATGGAAGAGATTTGGCAACTGGAAGACGGGTAAGTCTTGGAGAGGCAGTCGGAATTATTGGAGCTCAGAGTATTGGTGAGCCTGGTACTCAGCTTACCATGCGTACTTTCCATATTGGTGGAGTAGCGTTGCATAAAGGTGCTCGAGTTTTAATCAAGACCAAACATAATGGAAAAGTAAAAATGGGAGAAGGGGTTGAACTTAAAAAGGGTGGGGTTGTTACTCGTCAGGGTAATTTAGAGTTAAAGATAAAAACCAAACATGAGAATTATTTATTGCCAGTTGGAGCGATTCTAAAGGTAAAAGAAGGAGCAATGGTAAGCGCTGGAGATATTTTAGCAGAATATGATCCAACTTATGAATATGTTGTTTCAAGTACTCATGGTAAAGTTTGTTTCTTTAATATCGACCCATTACGTAGAAAGAAGGAAATCATAGCTCAAAAAGATGGAGAACTGTTTGTCTATACTCCAAAGGTTAAAAAATCTTATAAGAGAAGTAAGGGTGGAAAGGTTTTTGTGAAGGTTGGGGATAAAGTTGCTGCCGGAGATGAGCTTTCAACTTCTGTTACATCAAAAACAACCGGAACAATCCTTGAAGTGAATAAGGATGAAATTATTGTTGTTCCTGGTGAGTCTTATATGATCATTGCTGGGTCTCGACTTTACGTTGATGAAGGAGATACGGTTGATGCTTACGATATGTTGTCTAAGGTTGAGAGTATCAGACGTGACCCAAGTAAGACCCGCGACATTATTCAAGGTCTTCCTAAAGTAGAAGAATTGTTCGAAGCCCGCCGTCCAAAAGAAGCAGCTATTCTTTCAGAGGCCGATGGTGAAGTTACTATCAGTGATAAAGAGGGTTTCAGGCAGATTAGAATTAAAGCTGCAAAGGGAGAAGCAAAAGAATATTCCGCTTCTTATGATACTCGTTTAAAAGTAACTAATGGAGATAGAATTCATAAAGGACACGCTTTAACTGATGGACCAAAGAACCCGCACGATATTTTAAAAATTCTTGGAATCATACCTGTTCAATCTCACTTAGTTGATGAGATTCAAAAGATCTATCGTTCGCAGGGAGTTACAATTAACGACAAGCATATAGAGGTTATTGTAAGACAGATGACAAAACGAGTTAGAGTTTTAAAGCCAGGAGATACAACTTTGCTTCCTGGAGAGTTAGTCGATGGATTAGCGTTAGAAAAAATAAACGAAAAAGTTAAGAAAGAAAAAGCAACTGGAGAAGATGTATTGCTTGGAATAACTAAGGCTTCCTTAACTACAGAAAGTTTTATTTCTGCTGCGTCGTTCCAAGAGACTGCACGCATTCTAACCGAGGCTGCGATCAAGGGTAAAGAAGATGAGATGTACGGATTGAAAGAAAATGTTATAATAGGTAGGTTGATTCCTGCCGGTACCGGTTTTTCCGCCTACCGTGAGCTCGAACTCGTAACAACTCCATTGGAGAAAGGATAAGGGATAATGCCGACAAAAAATCAGTTAATAAGAAAAGGTAGAGGAAGAAAGAAAGCAAAGAGTAAGTCTCCAGCTTTAAATGGAAATCCATTAAAGCGTGGAGTCTGTGTTAGGGTTTATACCACAACACCTAAAAAACCAAATTCTGCTTTGCGTAAGGTTGCTCGTGTTCGCTTAACCGGAGGGATGGAAGTGTCAGCTTACATTCCAGGAGTAGGACATAATTTACAGGAGCACTCAGTAGTTTTAGTTCGTGGCGGTCGTGTTAAGGATTTGCCAGGTGTTAGATATCATATCGTTCGGGGATCACTAGATACAACTGGGGTTGAAGGAAGAAGACAAAGTCGATCGCTCTATGGGGCGAAAAGGCCAAAAGGATAAAGTAATATGCCAAGACATGGTCAAATACAAAAAAGAAAAATAGTAAAGGATCCAATTCACAGAAGTGAACTTTTACAAAAGTTTATTAACAAGATGATGTGGGATGGAAAAAAGAGTAAATCAGAAAAAATAGTCTATGGGGCACTTGCAAAAGCAGCAGAAAAAATGAAAAAACCACCACTTGAAATTTTTGAAAAAGCGCTGAAGAATGTAACTCCATTTATGGAAGTTAAGGCCCGCCGAGTTGGTGGTGCAACATACCAGGTTCCCGTAGAGGTAAGCCGTGACCGTGGAATACTTTTGGCAATGTCATGGCTTCGTGATTCGTCTCGTTCTCGAGCTGGTAAAGGGATGATAGACAAGTTATCAGCAGAGTTTATGGATGCTTATAATAATGCCGGTGGTGCAGTCGCAAGTCGAGTGATAATGCATAAAACAGCAGAGTCTAATAAGGCTTTTGCGCATTTTAGGTGGTAAATTAAATGACTCGTTCACACGAAATGAATAAATATAGGAATATTGGTTTTGCAGCGCATATTGATGCAGGAAAAACCACAACTACAGAGCGTGTGCTTTTCTACTCTGGAAAGGTACATAAATTAGGTAGTGTTGATGATGGAACGGCGACTATGGATTGGATGGCGCAGGAGAGAGAGCGTGGAATTACTATTACATCTGCTGCAACTACTACTTCTTGGAAAGATTATCGAATTAATATTATTGACACACCAGGACACGTTGATTTTACTGTTGAAGTAGAGCGTTCAATGAGAGTTTTAGACGGGGTTGTAATTATTTTCTGTGCTGTTGGTGGTGTTCAGCCTCAATCCGAGACTGTTTGGAGACAGGCAGATAAGTATAAAGTTCCTCGTATGGTTTTTGTTAACAAGATGGATAGAACCGGAGCAGACTTTTTTAGGGTTGTAAAACAGATTGAAGAGCGTATGAGAATTAAACCAGCACCTCTTCAGATTCCAATTGGTGCCGAGGATCAATTAAAAGGATTAATTGACCTTGTTACTATGAAAGCGATTGTTTATAAGGACGAATTAGGTAAAGAGATTAGTATTGAAGAGGTTCCAGCTGACCTACTAGATAAGGCAAAAGAATATAGAGAAAAATTAGTAGAAATAGTAGCCGAAACTGATGACACACTCCTTGAGAAATATTTAGAAAGTCATAAATTAACAGATGATGAGATAAGGGCAGGGATTCGAGCTGCAACTATTGCAGCAAAGATTATTCCGGTTACTTGTGGATCTGCCTTTAAGAATAAAGGGGTTCAGCCTTTATTAGATTGTATTGTAGACTATTTGCCGTCACCACTTGACGTTCCACCGGTTCCAGGGTTAAACCCAAAAACGGGTGAAGATGATATAAGAAAGGCTGAGGACAGTGAACCATTTTCTTCTTTGGCTTTTAAAATCATGACCGATCCATTTGTTGGTCGACTAACCTTCATTAGGCTCTACTCCGGAGTTTTGGAGAGCGGTTCTTACGTTTGGAATGCAGTCAAAGAAAAGAAAGAAAGAATCGGGCGAATTGTTCAGATGCATTCTGATAAGCGTGAAGAAGTTAAGAAGGTCTATGCCGGGGATATTGCGGCTGTTGTCGGATTAAAGAATACCGGGACTGGCGACACACTCTGTGTTGATAGTAAACCAATTATTTTAGAATCAATTGTTTTCCCAGAGCCTGTTATATTTATTGCGATCGAGCCAAAGACCAAGGCAGATCAAGAAAGACTTGGTATTTCTCTATCGAAATTAGCTGAAGAAGATCCAACTTTTAGAATTAAAACTGATCCAGAAACCGGACAGACTATCATTTCTGGTATGGGTGAGTTGCATCTTGAAGTTATTGTTGATCGTTTACTTCGAGAGTTTAAAGTTGAAGCTAATGTTGGTAAGCCACAAGTTGCTTATAAAGAAACAATTAAGACAGTGGGGGATGCAGAAGGTAAGTTTATTAAACAGACTGGTGGTCGTGGTCAATATGGTCATGTCTATCTTAAGCTTGAACCACTTGAGCAGGGTAAGGGCTTTGAGTTTGTAAATGAGATAGTTGGTGGAGCAATTCCAAGAGAATTTATTTCACCTTGTGAAGCTGGTATTAAAGAAGCGATGAATACCGGCGTTTTGGCTGGTTTCCCGGTTATTGATGTAAAGGCTACATTGTATGATGGATCGTACCATGATGTCGATTCATCCGAAATTGCCTTTAAAGTTGCGGCTTCTATGGCATTTAAGGCTTGTGCAAAAAAGGCTAAACCTGTTTTGCTTGAGCCGATGATGAAGGTTGAAGTTGTTGTTCCGGAACAATACATGGGAGATGTTATTGGAGATTTAAATAGTCGACGTGGACGTATTGAAGGAATGGAATCAACTGCTGGAGTTCAGACCATTAAAGCTAAGGTTCCTTTAGCAAATATGTTTGGATATGCAACAGATTTACGATCACGTTCGCAGGGAAGAGGAAATTATTCTATGGAGTTTCTAGAATATGCTGATGTTCCAAAAAATATAGCTGAAGGATTAATAGAAAAGGTACAAGGAAAATAAAATGGCAAAAAGATCAAAAATTAGAATAAGACTAAAGAGTTACGATCACAGAATCTTAGATCAATCTGCGGTAAAGATTGTTGATACAGTAAAAAGGGTAGGGGCATATGTTTCTGGTCCAATTCCTCTTCCAACTTCAAGAGAAGTTTTCTGTGTTCTTCGCTCACCGCATGTCGATAAAAAATCTAGAGAGCATTTTGAGATCAGAACTCACAAGAGACTGATTGATATTTTAGACCCGCCTAAGGAGACTGTGAATGCATTAATGCAGCTTGATCTTCCGGCCGGGGTAGATGTGGAGATTAAGCTTAAATGAATGGATTAATTGGTAAAAAAATTGGAATGACTCAGGTTTATAACACCGAGGGTGTTTTAATCCCGGTCACAGTACTTGAGGTTGGCCCTTGTGTGGTTACTCAGGTTAAAACTATTGAAAAAGATGGCTATACAGCAATTCAGCTTGGTTTTGGAATAAATAAGAAGCCTACGAAGCCATTAAAAAACCATTCCAAGGATTTATCTGTTGTATCAAAACATATCAAAGAGTTTAGACTTGATAAGGTTGATGGAATTAATCGAGGACAAGAATTTAAGGCAGACCTGTTAGAAGCGGGAGAATATGTAGTAATTTCTGGTACTTCAATTGGTAAAGGAACAGCCGGAACAATAAGGCGCTGGAACTTTGCCCGTGGAGATATGACTCATGGTTCAAAAAGTCATCGTCTACCTGGATCAATCGGTGCAGGCACGACCCCGGCAAGAGTTTTTAAGGGTCAAAAGATGGCAGGACGCATGGGTAATGAAAAAGTAACCCAGAAGAATATTCTAGTTGTTAGTGTTGATGTTGAAAAAAATATGGTTTTAGTTAAGGGTGCAGTTCCTGGATCAGACAGTGGTATTGTTACAATTGTTAAATCTGGAGATAAGCTTAAGGGTTTTATTCCAGTTAGTGGAAAGAAGGAGAAGAAGAAAGAAGATAAAGGAGAGACACGCCATGGCGTGTCTATACAAAATGGTTGAATTGAAATTATATAATAAAGATGGCAAAGAAAATGGAATAGTTAAAGCAGAAGACAAATTGTTTGCTGCGAAACATAAAGATGCTGTGGTGCATCAAGTATTGACTTGGTATCTTGCATCAAAGCGATCTGGGACTCATTCTTCCAAAGGAAGGTCTGAGGTCCGCGGTGGAGGAAGAAAGCCTTGGAAGCAAAAGGGGACAGGACGTGCTCGAGCTGGAACTATCCGATCTCCATTGTGGAATGGTGGTGGAGTAATTTTTGGACCAAAACCAAGAAGTTATGCTTATAATCTTCCAAAGAAGATACAAAAGGCCGGTTTGAAGGCTGTCTTAACAGATCGAACCAAAGCAGAAAAAGTCAAAATTGTTGAAGAATTTTCTGTTTCAGAACCTAAGACCAAACTAATGCTTAAGGCTTTAAATAAGTTGAAATTAGTTAACCAAAAGACACTGATTATTAAAGCAAAAGAAGATAAGAATGTTGTTCTCTCTGCTCGAAATATTGAGAGGTTAAAGGTTGCTGTTCCAGCTGATATTAATATTGCTGATCTTCTAAATAGTGATTGGGTAATTGTTGAGCAAGGTGCCTTACCGGTTTTAGCGGAGGTTTTGTTGTAATGGAAAGTATAATAATAGCACCGATTGTAACTGAAAAAGGATACGGTAAAGTAGCTGATGGCCAGTATACTTTTAAGGTTCACCCAAGTGCAAATAAAATTGAGATTAGAAAAGCAATTGAGACCATATTTAAAGTTAAGGTGGTTTCTGTAAATACTATGAAGGTTTCCGGAAAAACCCGTCGTCTTGGTGCGAAGGTTGGAAGAACCCCTTCTTTCAAAAAAGCATATGTTAAATTGGCAGAAGGCCAAGTAATTGAGGAGTTAAGAGTATAAAATGGGACTAAGAAAAAAACGACCAATGACCCCGGGACAAAGATTTCAGATAGTCGATGACTATTCTGATATTACTAAACACGAACCGGAAAAATCACTTCTTCGCGTATTAAAGAAAAAGGGTGGCCGTGGTTTTGGTGGCCGAATTTCTATGCGTCATCGTGGTGGCGGAAATAAAAAGAAATATCGTTTAGTTGATTTCAAGAGAGACAAGGATGATATTCCAGCAGAAGTTTTGGCTATTGAGTACGATCCAAATCGCAATGCTAGAATCGCCTTAATTAAATATAGTGACGGTGAAAAACGCTACATTATTGCACCATTGGGACTTGAGGTTGGGCGTACTGTAATGTCTTCGGGAAAAGAGGCAGAGATAGAGGTAGGAAATTGTCTACCTTTGCGTCTGATTCCGGCTGGTACAATTGTTCACAATGTTGAGATGCAACCGGGCCGTGGGGGACAGTTAGCTCGTGGAGCTGGTGTTGGAGTTATGCTTCTTGCCAAAGAGAGTGGTTATGCGATTGTAAGAATGCCTTCTGGTGAACAACGCATGATTAACCTAGATTGTCGTGCAACGATTGGTCAGGTTGGAAATACAGATGCAAGAAATGTCAGCTTAGGTAAAGCTGGTAAAACTCGTTTTCTTGGTAGAAGACCAAAAGTTCGAGGCTCGGTAATGAATCCTTGTGATCATCCGCATGGTGGTGGTGAAGGCCGTGCTCCAATTGGTAGAGCTGGTCCACTTACACCTTGGGGTAAGCCTACTCTTGGTTATAAAACTCGTCGAGGAAAGAGACGTTCGGATAGATTTATTTTGTCTAGGAGGCCTACATAATGGGAAGATCTAGTAAAAAAGGTCCATTTGTTGACGGACATCTTATGCAAAAGATAGAAAAGATGGAAAAGAGCGGAAGTAAGCAGGTTATTAAAACCTGGTCACGTCGTTCAACCATTATTCCAGAAATGATTGGATACACTATTGCGGTTCATAATGGGAAACGGCACATACCGGTCTATATCAATGAAAATATGATTGGACATAAATTAGGTGAGTTTTCACATACTAGAATATTTAAGGGACACGGAGGACTAGGTGCTAAAGAAGCAGCTGGGCCTACATAAATGAGTAAAAAATCAAAAGCACAATTTAAATATATTAGAATTTCACCTCTCAAATTGAGGAGAGTTGTAAATCTAGTTCGAGGTAAAGATTGTTTGTATTCTTTATCTCTTTTACAGTCCATGCCAAACAAGGGAGCAAGGATTGTTGAGAAAATTCTTACCTCTGCAATGGCTAGTGCCAAGAATAACTTGAATGCCAAAGATGATAGTTTATTTGTTAGTGAGATTTTGGTTGATGGGGCCGGAATGCTAAAGCGTTTTCGTGCTCAATCTCGTGGTCGTGGTGCACCAATTAAAAAGCGTATGTCGCATTTGACAGTATCAATAGAGGAGAAATAGATGGGTCAAAAAGTAAATCCAAAAGGTTTTAGACTTGGTATTACAGACGAAGGTGACACAACCTGGTATGCCAAGGGAGATTATGCAGAGCTGGTACTAGAAGATTTAGAGATTAGAAAGTACTTAAAAAATCATCTTTATAGGGCAGGAGTTTCAAAGATCAAGCTTTCTCGTCGGGCTAACCAGATTACAGTTGATCTTTATACTGCACGTCCGGGACTCATTATTGGTCGTGGTGGTAAAGATATTGCAATTGTTCGAGATGCTTTGATTAAGAAGATTGGCAAACAGGTTCAGCTAAACATTCATGAAGAGAAGAATGCAGAACGTTCTGCTCAGTTGGTTGCAGAGTCAATTGCTTCTCAGCTTGAAAGACGAATCTCTTTCCGTCGTGCGATGAAGCAGGCGGTTTCAAAGGTTTTAAGATCGCACGCAAAGGGAATCAAGGTAAAGTGCGGTGGACGTTTAGGTGGATCAGAAATTGCAAGAAAAGAGTGGTATAGAATGGGGCGTGTTCCTCTTCACACTCTTCGAGCTAAGATTGATTATGGTTTTACAGAAGCGATGACAATTTATGGAAAGATTGGGGTAAAGGTTTGGATTTATTCAGGAGATTTAATTCCAGGAGCGGATCAGAAGCCTAAAGCTCCTGCTGATAGAAAAGGAGAAAAAGTTGGCGATAACACCAAAAAAGCAAAAATATAGAAAGTCGCAAAAAAGGCGACTTTGGGGAAAAGCTACCCGTGGAAACACTCTTCATTTTGGAGAGTATGGTCTGCAGATTATGGAGATCGGATATTTGAAGACTAACCAGATCGAAGCTGGACGAAAGGCTTTGGCTCATTCACTTAAACGTGGAGGAAAGGTTTGGGTTAGGGGATGTGCAGATAAGCCAGAGACTGCTCGAGCTGCTGAAACTAGAATGGGTGGTGGAAAGGGTGCGCCAGTTGGATATGTTTTACCTGTTCGCGCTGGACACATTTTGTTTGAAGTTGCTGGTATTACTCGTGATCAAGCGGTAGAAGCATTTCGAGTTGCTTCATTTAAATTGCCGCTTGAAGTTAGGATGGTAGAAAGACAATGAAGGCAATCGATGTAAGAAAATTAAATAAAGTTGATTTAGAAAAAAAGCTTGCTGACTTACAAAAGAAGTTAAGGGAACATCGTTTTAATTCAGCAAGAGGCGAGATTAAAAATCCTTTGGCAAAGAAACATTTTAAAAAGGATATTGCTCGGATCTTAACAATTATGAGGGAGAAAATTAATGAAAAAGATTAGGAAGGGTGTTGTTGTAAGCGACCGTATGGATAAAACGGTTGTGGTTCGGGTTGAAAGAGTTTTTCAACATCCTGTATTTAAGAAAATAGTTAAAAAGTATTCTCGTTTTAAAGCTCACGATAAGGATAATAAGTGCAAGGTAGGGGACCAAGTTGAGATTATTGAGACTAAGCCTATTTCAAAAGATAAGCGTTGGAAGGTGACTAATATTTTAGGCTTTGAAAAGGTTAAAACTAGAATTCGACCAGGTCGTCTGCACAAGAAGGTTGAAGAAGTTAAAGAAGAATTGAAAGAAGAAGGGACAGGTCGCGACCTGTCCGTACAGGAGCCAGTTCAAGAAGGGGAGAATAAATGATTCAGACAGAAACAAGATTAGTCGTTGCCGACAATTCTGGCGCAAAGGAAATTCTTTGCATTAGAATTCTTGGCCATTCACATTCTCGCTATGCAAGTATTGGAGATATAATTGTTGGAGTTGTTAAGGTTGCATCGGCCAATGGGTTGGTTAAGGATGCAGAAAAAGTTAAGGCTGTAATTGTTCGAACAGGACAGAAGATTCGACGCGAAGATGGCTCGTACGTTTCTTTCGATCAGAACGCGGCAGTGGTTATTGATAAAGATGGCAATCCACGCGGAACTCGTATTTTTGGACCAGTTGCGAGAGAATTGCGCGAAAAAAAATATATGAAGATTGTTTCATTGGCTCCTGAGGTAGTGTAAAAAATGAAAAATAAAAAATTAAAAATTAAAAAAGGTGACAAAGTCTTGGTTCTTTCTGGAAAAGATAAGGGCAAGAAAGGAAAGATTTTAAAAGTTTTCCCTAAGAGCTCTAAGGTTGTTGTTGAAGGTGTGAATATAATAAAAAAACATCAACGACAAACTCAAAATTTTAAAGGTGGGATTGTTGATAGACCAAATGCAATGACTGTTGATAAAGTAATGCTTATCTGTCCGCGTTGCAACTCGCCCGCTCGGGTCGGTAAGAAAGTTATTGATCAAAAGCGAGTACGCTTTTGTAGAAAGTGCAAAGAGGTAGTTGATAAATTATGAGTGCATTAGATTTAAAAGAAAAATATACTAAAAAAGTTGTTCCAGCTTTGATTAAAAAGTTTGAATATAAGAACGTTATGGCTGTTCCTAAAATGACCAAAGTTGTTATTTCTTGTGGTGTTCCAGAGGGGGTTGCAAATTCCAAGGCCTGCGATGTTGCTTTAGATGAGCTAAATTTAATTTCTGGACAAGCTCCAGTAAAAAAACTAGCAAAAAAGGCGATTGCAGGATTCAAATTAAAGAAGAATGATCCGATTGGTGGAATGGTGACGCTGCGAGGCAAAAAAATGTATGAGTTTTTAAGTAAATTAATTAATATCTGTTTGCCACGCGTTCGGGATTTTAGGGGATTAAACCCAAAATCTTTTGATGGTAGAGGAAATTACTCTTTTGGAGTAAAAGAGCAATTGATTTTTCCGGAAATTGATTATGATAGGGTAGATAAAACTCGTGGAATGAATATCACCCTTGTAACAACAGCGGATTCTAATGACGAAGCAAGGGGATTACTTGAGGGACTCGGAATTCCATTTGTTAGATAGAGACATGCCATGGCATGTCTATACAGAAGGGGAGAAATATGGCAAAGAAAGCATGGTTAGAAAGAAAAAGAAAGGGACCGAAGTTTGAAGTTCGTGCAAAGAACCGTTGCAATGTTTGTGGAAGAGCCAGAAGTTACATTAGAAAATTTGGCTTGTGTAGAATTTGTTTTAGAAAAATGGCGCATCAGGGAGTTTTGCCTGGTGTGAGGAAAGCCAGTTGGTGATGTAGAGGCACGCCATGGCGTGCCTGTACGAAAAGGAGAAAATTAATGGCAATGACAGATCCGATTTCAGATTTGATTGTAAGAATAAAAGCTGCGATTTTACGTCGTAGGGATACAGTTGACCTTCCTTCTTCAAAATTGAAGAAAGCGCTGGTTGATGTATTGAAAAATGAAGGATTTATTCAAAATTATGATGAGTTGACTAAAGGCAAAAAGCGAGTTTTACGTATTCGTCTTAGATATGCAAAAGATCAGTATGGAAAGATTGTCGCTTCAGCCATAACAGAAATGAAGAGAATTAGTAGTCCAGGTTGTCGGGTTTATAAACATGCAAATGAGCTTAATCGTATTTCGGGTGGTTTTGTTACAGCTATTCTTTCCACCTCATCTGGCTTAAAAACAGATAATCAAGCCAGAATGCAAAAGATTGGTGGAGAGGTTTTGTTACATGTTAGTTAGGAGGTCTTATGTCAAGGGTTGGTAGAAAACCAATAGAGGTTCCAAAGGGAGTGCAAGTCAAGATTACTGGTGACCAAGTGGAAGTATCCGGTCCCAAGGGAACACTTAGTCTTGTTATTGATACTCATTTCATTAATGCCGAGTTAAAAGAAAATCAAGTTCTTGTAACTCGCAAAAAAGAAATCGCAACAGTTCGTGCTAAGCATGGTTTATATCGTGCTTTAATTTACAATATGATTAAGGGTGTAACTGATGGTTATGAAAAGACTCTTCAGCTGGTTGGGGTAGGATACCGTGCCTCTATGCAGGGAAAGAAGCTTGTTTTGGCTTTGGGTTTTTCTCATCCGATCGAGGTTGATCCGCCGGCGGGAATTAGTTTTAAACTTGATGGACCAAATAAGATTACTGTTATTGGAGCAGATAAACAATTGGTTGGTCAGGTTGCGCAGGATATTAGATATTCTCGACCGGTTGAGCCGTATAAAGGAAAAGGAGTTCACTACTCTGGTGAAACTATTAGAAGAAAAGCTGGAAAAGCAGCAAAAACAGGAGCTAAGTAATGGTTAGAAGAATTAGAAGAAGGAAAATTATTGGAACAGCAGAAAAGCCAAGGATTTCTGTATTTAGATCGAACTCTCATATCTATGCGCAAATCATTGATGATTTTGCTGCAAAAACTTTGGTTGCATGTTCAACGCTTGAGCTTGATATAGAAAAATCTTCAAACATCAAGGCTGCAGAAGCTATAGGATCTGAACTTGCTAAGAAGGCGAAGGCAGCCGGTATTTCAAAGGTTGTTTTTGATCGAGGTACTTTTTTATATCATGGAAGAATAAAGGCATTAGCAGATGCAGCACGAAAAGGAGGCTTAGAGTTTTAATATGGGAAGATTTGAACACCGTAGAGAGCCAAAGGAATTTGAAGAAAAAGTTATTCAAGTACGCCGAGTATGTAAGGTAGTTTCTGGTGGAAAAAGACTTGGCTTTAGAGTCTTATCTGTAATTGGAGATAAAAAGGGAAGAGTTGGAATTGGATTGGCTCGTGCAGGTGAAGTTGTTGCTGCTATTCGTAAATCAATGGAAACAGCAAAAAAGAATCTAGTTCATGTGCCTTTAATATCTGGAACAATTCCACACCAAGTAAAAGGACGTTTAAGTAAGAGCGTAGTTGTTATGAGACCAGCTCCATCTGGAACTGGTGTTATTGCAGGTGGTGCAGTACGTACAGTGCTCGAGCTTGCCGGAGTTCGTGATGCAGTTGCAAAATCAATTGGATCAGCTAATGCGGTGAATGTTGCCAAGGCAACCGTTGAAGGATTGTCACGGCTTAAGAAAAGAGAAGATCTTGAAGCATTAAGAGGCAAAAAAGTATTTGTTAAGTATCGTCAGGAGACGGTAGAGCAGGAGACAACCGAAAATGTTTAAGCAGTCTAATTTAAAACATAAAAAGAAAAACTTTAAAAGAGTTGGTCGAGGGACCGGCTCTGGACATGGAAAGACCGCCTGCCGTGGGCACAAAGGACAAAGAAGTCGTGCTGGTGGTACCAAGGGAAGATACTTCGAGGGTGGACAGACCCCACTCTACAGGAGGCTTCCAAAGAAACGCGGATTTAAAAATTTTCTATTTAAAAAGGTGTTTGATGTTATTAATGTTTCTGATTTGGCAGAATATAACAAAGAAATCAGTTTTAAAGATAGCAAGAAACCGGTAAAGATTTTGGGAAATGGAGAGCTTAAAAAGGCACTTGCGGTTACAGCTCAGGCATTTTCTAAAACCGCAAAAGAAAAGATTGAAAAAGCAGGAGGATCTGTCGTTAAATGTTAAATTTGCTCAGAGCATTTTTTACAATTCCTGATCTAAAGAAGAAGATCATATTTACTATTATGATGATTGTTGTCTTTAGGTTGGGTGGTCATATTCCAGTTGCTGGTGTTGATCCGGTAAAGCTTGCTTCTTTGTTTTCAAAGGGAAGTTTAATGGGATTTTTAGATATGTTTACTGGTGGAGCTCTAATGCGTTTTTCAATATTCGCGATGGGAATTATTCCGTTTATTAATGCTTCTATTATAGTACAGCTTCTAACTGCAGTTATTCCTCACTTAGAAAAGCTTGCAAAAGAGGGGGACGCAGGACGCAAACAAATTCAACAGTATACTCGTTACTTAGCGATAGGCCTTGCTACTTTCCAATCAACCGCAATGGCTTTTTGGATGAGAAATGTTCTTCAAGATGGATTCAGTTTCCCAGTGTTTTTATTTGTAACGGTTGTTTCTCTTACTGCGGGATCGGCCATGGTTATGTGGCTGGGTGAGTTGATAACAGAACGCGGTCTTGGAAACGGGGCCTCTATGATTATTTTTGTCGGTATTATTGCTCGTATTCCATCGTATATTGGAAGAACAGTTACTTTGGTTGTTGGCGGTGCCAGTATTGTTGGGGTTATCTTTTTACTTTTATCTTTCATTGCTCTTATTATTGGGATTGTATTTATTCAAGAAGGTCAGAGGAGAATCCCAGTACAATATGCCAAGAGAGTTGTTGGTAGAAAGATGATGGGTGGGGGAAATACCTTTATTCCACTTAGAATTAATCAGGGTGGAGTAATTCCTATTATCTTTGCATCATCGGTTTTGATCTTTCCTGCAACCTTGGCTCAGTTTATTCCAGTTCCATTCATGCAGAAATTTGCTTCATTTTTAGCTCCAGGTGGATTGTTTTATATGATCGCTTATTTTGTTTTGATTTTCTTTTTCACGTATTTTTACACGGCCCTAACTTTTAATCCGACTGAGTTAGCTAACAATATTAAAAAATATGGTGGTTTTGTTTTGGGTATTCGTCCGGGTAAACCGACTGCTGATTTCCTAGAATTTACAATTAGTAGATTAACATTTGTTGGTGCCCTGTTTTTAGCAACAATTGCCTTAGTTCCAACTGTTGTCGAAGGGGTTACTAAGATTACCAGTTTCCAAGGGTTAGGTAGTACAGCATTATTGATTGTTGTTGGTGTGGCACTTGATCTCGTTCGACAAGTTGAAACACATCTTGTTACAAGACAGTATGAGGGGCTATTGGCATGATAATTATACTTATGGGACCACCAGGATCAGGCAAGGGGACACAAGCAGTCAAATTGGCAGAGAAAGCTTCTTTGCCGCACATTGCAGTTGGAGATATGCTCCGAGAGGCAGTTTCTGCTCAATCTGAATTAGGTAAAAAGGCTGAAGAATTCATGAAGTCTGGCAATCTAGTTCCAGACGAACTTACAATTGATCTTGTAAAAGAGAGGGTAAGTCGTCTTGATTGTGATAATGGCTTTATTCTTGATGGTTTTCCAAGGTCAACTCTTCAGGCTGACGCGCTTGATGAGATTTTAGAAGATATGGATTATAAAGTAGTTTACATTGATATTCCAGAAGAAGAGGTTATTGCGCGTAATTCAAAAAGAGTTAGCTGCAGAAGTTGTAGAACAGTTTATAATCTAGAAAATAATCCTCCAGAAAAAGAGGGTGTTTGTGACGAATGTGGTGGAGAACTTTATCAAAGAGAAGATGATAAACCAGAAGTTATAAAAGATCGCTATGGTGTATATGAAAAAAATACCCAGCCATTGGTTGATCGTTATTCGAAGAAAGGGAACCTAATACAAGTGCCTGGTCAAGGTGGAATTGGTCAGGTTTTTAATTCTTTGGTTTCTGCTCTAGATATTGGAGCATGATTCCAACGAAGACAGAACAGGAAATTGATTTAATTCGATCTGGTGGAAAGGTCTTATTGGAGATCTTTTCCGAGATTGAAGAATATATCCGGCCGGGGATTGATACGGCAGAAATTGATAAGAGAGTTGAAGACTTGATGCGGAAGAAGAAAGTTCTTCCAGCATTTAAGGGATATCGGGGCTATCAACACGCAACCTGTATTTCGGTTAACGAAGAGATAGTGCACGGTATTCCGGGTCGCAGACGGCTAGAAGAGGCTGATATCGTAAGTTTGGATATCGGAGTAATAGTTTCAGGTTATTATGCTGATTCGGCCAGAACTTTTGCCTGTGGGCTGATTTCAAAAAAGGCAAAGAAATTGATTGCTGCGACCAAGAAGGCTTTGACGGCAGGAATAAGACAGGCTAGAGCAGGAAACCATTTAGGAGATATAGGGGCTGCAATAGATGCTGCTGCTCGAAAAAGTGGTTTTAATGTTGTTCGAGACTTGTTTGGTCATGGGATCGGTAAGAAATTGCACGAAGATCCCTTGATTCCAAATTTTGGAAGACCGAATGAGGGAGTAGAACTAAAGGCCGGAATGGTTTTTGCGCTGGAGCCGATGTTGAATGTTGGCTCGCACAAAATGGTGACACTGGATGATGGTTGGACAATTGTAACAGAAGATGGTGGGTTGTCGGCTCATTTTGAACATACGATTGTAGTAAGAGATGGGAAAGCGGAGGTTTTAACAAGTGCCTAAGGATGTAATTGAGTTAGAGGGTAAAGTAACAGAGGCTTTACCAAATGCAAATTTTAGGGTTACGCTTGAAACTGGCCAAACAATATTGGCGCATATTTCAGGTAAGATCAGAAAGCATTTTATTCGTATTTTGCCGGGAGATAAGGTGAAAGTTGAGCTCTCACCATATGATTTAACCCGTGGTCGAATAACATATAGGATGAAATAATGAAAGTAAGATCGTCAGTAAAAAAGATATGTGATAAGTGCAAAATAATTAGAAGACATGGTGTCGTTCGAGTTATTTGTACTAATCCAAAACATAAACAGAAGCAGGGTTAGAGACATGCCATGGCATGTCTATACAAAGGAGGAAGTAAAAGATGGCTAGACTTACTGGGGTAGATTTGCCAGTAAATAAAAATATAGATGTAGCGTTAACCTATATCTATGGGATTGGATTAGCTTCAAGTAAAGAAATGCTTGAAAAGTTAAAAATCGATCCTTTTACAAAGGTGAAAGATTTGGCTGAGGCGGATATTGTTGCTCTTCGAGAAGCAATTAAGGGAGTTTTGGTCGAAGGAGATCTAAGACGAGAACAGCACCAAAACATTAAACGCTTAATAGATCTTGGAACATATCGTGGGAACAGACATCGTAAGAATTTACCGGCACATGGACAGAGAAGTAAGACTAATGCAAGGACACGTCGTGGAAGACGTAAGACCGTTGGCGCTGGTAAAAAGAAAGAGGAGGGTAAGACATAAAAATGGCTGAAGCAAAAATACAAAAAAAGAAAAAGTTCAAAGGAGTAAGTAGAGGAATGGCTCGTATCAAAGCGACCTTTAATAATACAATTGTGTCTATAACTGATGCAGCTGGAAATGTTTTGGTAACTTCATCGGCCGGAGCAGTCGGGTTTAAAGGAACTAAAAAGGGAACTCCATTCGCAGCTCAATTGGCAGCAGAAACTGCAGCAACCAAAGCGGTTGAGGGTGGGCTTCGTGAGGTTGATGTCTTTGTTAAGGGGCCAGGCTCTGGACGAGAAACGGCCATTCGTGCATTACAGGGTGCCGGACTTGATATTTTATCAATTAAAGACGTTACTCCAATTCCACACAATGGTTGTCGTCCTAAAAAGAGAAGGAGAGTTTAGATGGGAAGAGCAATAAAATATTGTAAGCTTTGTCGACGTGAAAAAGAGAAACTCTTTTTAAAGGGTGATAAGTGTATGGGGGCAAAATGTCCAATTAATAAACGTAATTATCCACCTGGACAACATGGTGCAAAAGTAGTGCGTCCAACAGAGTATGGAAAACGTCTACGTGAAAAACAGAAGGCTCGAAGGATCTATGGTATTGGAGAGAGACAATTTGAAAAATATTTTGATATCGCAGCGGCTAGCAAGGGATCAACAGGAGATACTCTTCTACAGCTCCTTGAAAGACGTTTAGATAACGTTGTTTTTAGACTGGGCTATGCTTCTTCTCGTTCTGAAGCGCGCCAATTAGTCGGTCATGGACATGTTAAGGTTAATGGGAAAAAGGTTAATATTCCATCTTTTCAAGTAAAAGCAAATAATGAAATTGTCATTGCTGAAAAGTTTGTTTTAAAATTAAAAGAAAAACTTGAGGAATATACTCCACCTTCATGGCTAGAATTGCAAGTTGAACCTGCATGCGGCAAGGTTCTGCATATTCCGGAGCCTGGAGAGACTGATCGTATGATAGAGACATCATTGGTCGTTGAGTATTATTCAAGATAAAAATAAAGGAGGAAAACGTTAATGATTAGACTCGGAGAAAAACCATTTGTTAAATTTGAAGAGGTAAATGTAAGCTACGGTAGATTTGTGGTAGAACCACTTGAGCGAGGATATAGTGCTACGTTGGGAAATGCATTACGTAGGGTATTGCTTTCTTCTTTGCCTGGTGCTGCAATTTCTTCTATAAAAATTGAGGGGGTATCGCACGAGTTTTCAACTATTCCTGGAGTAGCAGAAGACCTGTTGCAAATAATTCTCAACTTAAAGAAGGTTGTTGTAAAATCTTATTCTGATACTCCCAAAGTTGTTTCTCTAAATAGCAAGAAAAAGGGTGTGCTAACGGCAGGGGATATTGAGCATGATGCCGAAATTGAAATTATCAATAAAGACCAGATCATTGCAACGCTTGATTCTGGTGGCAAAATTGAAATGGAAATGATTGTTGAGAAAGGAAGAGGATATGTTACATCTGAGGGAAACAAGAAAGCCAGTCTTCCAGTTGGAGCAATTCCAATTGATTCCATCTTCTCTCCAGTTTTAAAGGTTAATGTTACTTCTGAAGAGATCCGTGTTGGTCAAGAGATTAATCACGATAAATTAATTTTAGACGTTTGGACCAATGGATCAATTGGATCAGATGAGGCGGTAAGAGAGAGTGCCAAGATCTTGGCTTCCCACGTTAATATGTTTATTAATCTTGGTCAGCCAGCAGAAATCTTCGCAGCTCCTACAGAGAAGGTTGAGACGGTAGAATCTACGGTATTAGACATGAATTTGGATGATCTTGAGCTTTCTGCTCGTTCTCTAAATTGCTTGAAGAATGCTAAGGTGGATACTGTTCGTGATTTAATTAATTATTCTGCTGCTGATATGATGAAATTTAAGAATTTCGGCTTAAAATCATTGAAGGAAGTAAGGGTAAAATTATCCGAATACAAATTACATCTTGTTGGAGAAGGTGAGGAAGAGTAATGAGACATAGGGTTAAGAAAAAAACTTTAGGTAGAAAGTCAACTGCTCGCATGGCGATGTTGATTGCGCAGGTTGAGGCATTGGTTGACAGAGAAAAAATTAAGCTCCCTTTGGTTCGAGCTAAACAGGTTCGTCAAATTGCTGAGAAACTTATTACAAAGGGTAAGAATGGATCAGTTGCTTCACGCCGAGTAATTGCTTCTCGCTTGATTAATAAGGATAAGGTTAAAAAATTCATAGAACTTGGGATCCGTTATAAAGAGCGTCCAGGTGGATATACTCGTATTGTTAGACTTGGCATGCGTAAAGGTGATGCGTCGAAAATGTCTGTGCTTGAGTTAGTTTAAGAGGAAGGAAGTAATGAAAAGGAATAAAACGTATTCAATAAAAGAGAAAGAGATTAAGAAAGAATGGCACCTTATTGATTGCAAGGGTCAAGTTTTGGGTCGCGTAGCCAATCAGGTAGCTCGTCTTTTGCGAGGAAAGAATAAGCCTACTTTTACTCCGCACATGGATTGTGGGGATAATGTAGTTGTAATTAACGCATCGCTGGTAAAACTTACTGGTAAGAAGGCAGAGCAGAAGATATATTTCTGGCATTCGGATTATCCAGGTGGAGCAAAGTACTTTACTTTTGATGAAATGATGAAAAAGGATCCTAAAAAAGTGGTAAGACAGGCGGTGGCTGGAATGATTCCTAAGGGAAGATTGGGAAGACAAATAGTTAAGAATATGAAAATATTTTTAAATGATAAACATACATACAAGAAAGAATTAGGAGGATAAGATGGAAGCGACTCAAGAAAAAAAGAAAACAAAATCGAAATCAAAGGCTAATAAGTATAAAGCGAAAGAAAAGTTCTTCTACGGAACCGGAAGGCGTAAAACTGCGATTGCAAAAGTTTGGCTAGTTGCTGGAGATGGTAAGAGGACTGTCAATGGAAAAGATGCTAAAGTGTATTTTTGCAATCGTCCGGTACTTCTAGCTCAATTTGAAACTCCATTTGCCGCTGTTTCTGCCACAGCATTTGATTTAGAGGCCGAGGTTTTTGGTGGTGGCGTTCCGGCACAGGCTGATGCAATTAGAATGGGAGCAGCTAGAGCATTAGTTGCGTATGACGCAAAAAATAGAAAAATATTACGATCACTCGATCTTCTAAAACGCGATCCTCGTGAAAAGGAAAGAAAGAAAGCTGGATTGAAACGCGCCAGAAAAGCTTTCCAATATACGAAGAGATAAAGAGATTAAGTTACCAATCCTTTCCTATCTCTATAGGGGGGGAGTTCTATATCTCCAGCTTTATTGATTGCAGCTACACGCTCAGCTGTTCCTTCGACATTTTCTGCATGTAATCTTCCTATTCCCTGTGTTGGATCAAAGAGTAAGACATTTCTGGTTCTGTCAATTGAGTCTTGTGTCCCGGTTAAAAAGAGGGTATATCCATAAGTTGTAGCATTTCCAAAACCGGTACCACCGCCGCCATGAATTGAAACAACGTCTGCGCCAAGCATATTTGCTCCGGCATAGCCTAGTTGTACCCAATCGGCAATTGCTCCTCCAACTAACCCCTCGGTCTCTCTTTCTAATGAAGCAGCTCCTCCAACATCAAGGTGATCACGTCCTATCCCGACATTTCCGTATTTTGGAACCAATTCGTGGAAAATCTCTGCGGCCCGAGCTCTGTCCTGCCAATTTAACCATAGAATTCTGGATGCACTCCCTTGTGGTGTTAGTGTTTGGGCTTTGCGCAGCCAAATTTGCATTAGTTCATGCCGATCCTCTCTCATCTCACGCCGCAGGGCATTCTCAAATCGTCTTAAAGAGCGTTGTCCATTGTATGCAATAAATCTAAATGGTCCGGATCCATCAACAAAGTAACCTGATCTTATAAGATCGGGAACAAATCCTTTGTATTTATATGAACCATCGTTGCCAATAACTGGTACTCCTAAATCACTTGCCCAACGTCTTGCTCCAGTTCCATAATCAAAGACATAAGATCCTTGTTTTTGGAATTCAAGCATGGCATTTAATTGTCTACTTAATGCATCTCCAGCTAGGTCTTTATATCTAGTTTGATCAGCTTCATTCCCAATACTTAGGGCATCTGCTTCTTCTACCGAGAGTTGATCCGGCAAGTATTTAAGCTTATCGTGAGCTGGGGTTTGTTCGGTTAAGATGTCTGGGATCCAACCTTTCGCAAGTATTTCTGGATAAACAGTTGCAACATTTCCGACCAATCCTATCGATAGGGGAGTTCCTTTACCTGCAGCTTGATCAATATCCCCTAAAGCTCTATCTAAATCAGTCTCAATTTGATCGAGTTGCCCAAAGGCTAAACGTTTTTCAAGTGCATCTCGTCTTGGTTCAACAATAAGAATTGTTCCATTTCCAAGAGTTGATGCCAGCCCCTGAGCTCCACCCATTGCTCCGCAACCAGCGGTTAGAATTTTTGTGCCAGCTAAATCGACTGTACCATTTATTTTTCTTCCAGCTTCAGCAAAGGTGTAATAAGTTCCCTGGAGAATTCCTTGGGTCCCAATATAAATCCAACTTCCAGCGGTGTATTGACCATACATAATAAGACCCAGCTTTTCTAGAAAATCATAGTGTTCCTGGGTGTCGTGACTTCCAATTAGGTTTGTGTTTGCAATCTGCACACTTGTGCCGCTTCCTGGTAAGGTAAGAATTGCGGAGGCCGTTCCGGATTGAACCTGTAGAGTTTGTCCCGGTTTCAATTCACTTAAGCGATACAAGATATCTCTGGCATCAAACCAGGTTCTGGCGGCTCTTCCTCTACCTCCGTATACTACCCGGGAGGGTCTTCTTTCCGCTACTCTTGGATCAAGATTATTTAAGAAGTTACGTGCAGCTAGTTCAGCTGGCAAGTTCCCATGTTTATTAATAAAAAATCCGGGACCCTTTGGTGATCTGGTTGGAAAACCTCTCATGTATTGAGCATCAGATTTTCCCCATTGTGGAGCGCTAGATAAACAACTATATACTGGCATTTTTGTATCCTCCTTATTTTTACGGATTTATTTCGGTACTAAATCCCAGAAATTTCACTTAATTTTACGGTTTGAGAAGTATTAGGGTACATGGTCTACACCCCCTGTCTCAAATTTTTCTCACGAATCAAGGGTCCCAAATGTTCCCAAATCCCCAGGTTCCAAATCTACTTCTCTAATATCCGAATGCACTCCCGAAATACACCTCCTCCCCACCACCATTTTTTTGATGATTTTCGAGAACAAATTTGGGTGTTCGGGAATCAAATTCGAGATAGCCTTTTCGAATTCATTCGTGACCGTTGATTAGGGATAAAATTTGGGACTCTTCCAGAATCATATCAAGACTTCATGGCCCTGTGGAAAACCTGTAGACTATGTTCCCTCATATACCAAATTTTACGGTTTGACCAATACCCCTATTCTATATTATAATTAGTTATAAATCATCTTAATAAAAGGAGTATTCATATGGCACCATTAAAACAGTTTCTAATGATCCCAGGACCGACACCGATTCCGACCGAGATTTTGGCAGCGATGAGTCAGCAGATGATAGGGCACCGAGGCCCCGGTTTTTCTAAAATTTTAGGAGAGGTAATTGATGGCCTAAAATGGGCCTACAAAACCAAGAATGACATTATGGTCTATCCATGCTCTGGTACCGGTGGTATGGAGACGGCTGTTGTAAATACCCTGTCTGCAGGAGACAAGGCTTTATTTGTTAATGTTGGTAACTTTGGCGACCGTTGGGTCAAAATTGCAAAAACCTATGGGGTTAATGTAATCGATCTTAAATTTGAAAGAGGAACGGCTGCCGATCCAAAAGTTTTGGAAGCCGAATTAGCCAAGGATAGCAATAAAGAAATTAAGGCTGTCTTTATGCAACAGAATGAGACCTCTACTGGTGTTATAAATGATATCAAGGCTTTAGCTTCTGTAGTTAAAAAATCACATCCTGATGCTTTAATATTGGTTGATGCTGTTTCAGGATTATTAGCAGCAGATTTGAGGACAGATGAATGGGGATTAGATGTTGTTGTTTCTGGTTCTCAAAAAGCATTTATGGTCCCTCCAGGAATTGCTGCTGTTTCAATGTCTGCAAAGGCTTGGAAGTTCTATGAAAAATCAACCCTTCCTAAACATTATTGGGATATTAAAAACCAAAAGAAGTTTGCAGATAAAGGACAGACCTATACTACTCCTCCTGAGTCAATTATCTTTGGAATGCACAAATCAATTGAAATGCTTAAGAAAGAAGGATTGGAGAATATCTTTAAACGTCACGAAAATAATAAAGCAATAGTTCGTGCTGGATTTAAGGCAATGGGATTGAAGTTGTTGGCTGATGATGCGGCTGCTTCTCCTGCTGTTTCGGCTCTTTTCCCTCCTGAGGGGATTGATGCAGAAAAGGTTCGCTCAGAAATTAGAAACCGTTTTGGGGTAGAGCTTGCTCCGGGACAAGGTGATCTAAAAGGTAAATTATTTAGAATTGGACATTTAGGTTATGTAGATAAGCTTGAACTAGTTGCCACCATCGGTGCGCTTGAACTTCTCTTTTCTCAAATGGGTGCCAAAATTGAGATAGGTAAGGGTGTTAAAGCAGCGCTTGAGCAAATCAAGTAATATAAAGCTAATCATCCAATACAACGGTACAGGGTTTTCTGGTTATGAAATACAGCCTAATAAGCGAACTGTTCGTGGTGAGCTTGAGAAGGCCCTTCATAAGCTTTTTAAAGAGAAGATAAAACTTATTAGTGCCTCTAGAACAGATTCTGGGGTTCATGCTTTCTGTAATGTTGTTAACTTCAAAATTGAGAAGACCTCTATTCCTATTTCGAGAATTGCTAAAGCCTTAAATAGTTTGCTCCCAAAAGATATAAGAGTAGAGACATGCCATGGCATGTCCGTACAGTTTAATGCCCGCTACGATGCTAAAAATAAGAACTATGAATATTTAATTTATAATGGAGAAATATTACCGCCAGCGCTATTAAATTTGGCTTGGCATGTGAAGCCAAAGCTTAATTTAGCTAAGATGAAAAAGAAGGCAAAGAGCTTAGTTGGAACCCATGATTTTTCTGATTATTGTGCTGCAGGAGGGGATGATACTAATTTCGTACGTACCCTCTATAGTGTTTCAGTTAAAAAGAAATTCGTGAAAATCTGGGATGGTTGTAAGTTGGAAGTTGTTAGTTGTAAGTTTACCGGCAGCGGCTTTTTGTATAAAATGGTTCGTCTAATGGTTGGTTCATTAGTTGAAGCTGGACTCGGTAAAAAATCCCAACGCTGCTGTGCCCCAGCGCAGGGATTATGTCTCGCAAAGATTGATTATTAATTCAAACTTGTTGCGACAGCTGCTCCAGAATCAAGGTCAATAACGTAACTTCCAGTTGATCCAGTTAGATAAGTCATTGTGGCCGATGATGTGCCATTAAAGGTCATCTGAGCAGTATAGGCAACACTTCCATCATATGTACAGGTAATTGTTACTACTCCAGTTGGGTATCCAGAAGTTGAAACAAGAAAGCTGTCATAGTCTAGAGTACAGGTATAATCTTTTGCATTGTAGGTACTGGTGTAAGTAATTGGTCCATCAATTGCTTTGGCTGTTTGATAGTTTACAAATTTTAATGGGGTAGTTTTGCTATCTCCAAGCGACATAGAGAAAGTTCCATTGCTATTTGTGATGCTATAGGCTGTATGGGTCCATAAATCACTTAAGTTTGAGGTTGTTGCACCATCTAGTTTTAGAGCGGTATCAACCAATCCTACGTCAGATCTCCACATTTTAAAATAATAAGTAATAGAAAATGTTATTCCGGCACTAGAATAGTTATTACTAGAGCTCCACCAACCATCCGAACTATCATAAGTCGGGGTTGCAGGGGTCTTAGCTGTTACCTTTCCGGTAGAGAGAGTTGTAGCTGCGACAGCAATAATAGCGTTATCTATGCTCAAGCTGTATTTTGCCAGAGTTCCAGAGGCACCTGCAACTGTTGTTTCTGGAGGTGCACCACTGCCGCTGCCCTGATTACAACCAGACATGGACATTATTACCAATGCGAAAATTAATAGTAAACCAAATATTTTTTTCATGATTTTACCCTCCAGATACTTATGATATAATTAAAGTATAAAAATGTCAAAGGAAGGGGAATAAAAATGAAAGTACTTGCCTCAGATAAGATTGCAGAAGTTGGTCTCAAGATGCTAAAGGATGCGGGAATCGAAGCCGAGATGATTACGGGTAAATCCGAAGACGAATTGGTAAAAATAATTGGTGATTATGATGCGTTGGTTATCCGTTCGGCTACTAAGGTTACTCCAAAAATACTTGAAGCGGCAAAAAACCTCAAGATTGTTGGACGAGCTGGGGTTGGTGTAGATAACGTCGATTTGGCTGCTGCTACTAAACACGGAGTTATTGTTGTTAATTCTCCAGAAGGGAATACTGTTGCTGCGGCAGAACATTCTGTTGCCATGTTGATGTCAATGGCTCGCAATATTCCTCAGGCCTGTGCAAAGTTAAAGAGTGGTAAATGGGATAAAAAATCTTATAAAGGGGTTGAAGTTTTAAACAAAACTTTGGGAGTTATTGGTCTTGGTAAAATTGGTCGACATGTTGCATCCTGTGCTATTGGACTTGGAATGAAAATTGTAGGATATGATCCTTTTATATCTGAAGAATATGCTAAAAGTTTAGGGATCGAATTGGCTGATCTTGATACCCTTTATTCAAGGGCTGATTTTATTACTTTGCATCTTCCAAAAAATAAAGACACTCTTAATTTGATCAATAAGGATTCTATTAATAAGATGAAAAAGGGAGTTAGACTTCTAAACGTTGCCCGTGGAGGAATTGTAAACGAAGCTGATCTCTGTGAGGCCTTAAAATCAGGTAAAATTGTTGCAGCTGCAATTGACGTGTTCGAGAAAGAGCCCTGCTCTGCATCTCCTTTATTTGAACTTGATAACGCAATTGTAACTCCTCATCTTGGCGCATCAACAGCTGAGGCTCAGGTCAATGTTGCGGTAGATGTAGTTGAACAGATAATAGAAGTTTTAAAGGGAGGAATGGCTCGTTCCGCGGTTAATATTCCATCTTTTAAGCCAGATGTTTTGAAAAAAATCCAACCTTTTATTTCTCTATCTGAAAAACTTGGTACTTTAGCTGGACAATTAGTTGATGGCGGTGTTTCAAAAGTAGAAGTCTCTTATTCTGGAGAGGTTGCAGAATCAGAAGTTGCACCTTTAACCACTGCGGTTCTAAAGGGTATGCTTACACCTATTTTAGGACCTACTGTTAATTTTGTAAATGCTCCGCTTGTTGCAAAAGATAGAAAAATCGTTGTAACAGAAACAAAGTTAAAGGATTCAAAAGATTATACTAATCTTGTTTCGATAAAAGTCTCCAGTTCGAAGGGAACTCGGGAAGTCGGAGGAACTGTTTTTGGTAACGGTGATCAGAAATTAGTTGTCTTGGATGGTTTTTCGGTTGATGCTGATCCAACCGGCTACCTTTTGATTCTTTCAAACATTGACCAACCTGGAATGATTGGTAAAGTTGGTTCTCTTCTGGGAAAACATAAGATTAATATTGCCTCTATGGACGTTGGAAGAAAGAAAGTGGGACAGAACGCAGTAATGGTCTTAAACGTTGATAATACTGTCTCCGATAAGGTTATTGAAGAATTGAATAAGGTTGATGGGATTTCTGAGGCAAAAGTTGTTTCTTTGGGGTAAACGAAAAAAGATTGGAATAGCTCTTGGTGGAGGAGTGGCCCGCGGCCTGGCTCATATCGGGGTCTTAAAAGCCTTAAAGAAGAAAAAAATTCCAATTGACTATATTGCTGCAACCTCATCCGGCTCTATTTTTGGTGCTCTCTTTGCATTTGGAATTGATCCCTCCTATATGGAAGAAATTGCAAATAAAAGTATTATTAACCTTTTTCAGGTTTCTGTTAACCAGATCAATCCTTTTGCAGAAGACGAAATTGCCTCTTTAATCAGACGAGAAATTGGAAGAGCTCATTTTAGTGACGCGGGTATTCCCTTGGCGGTAGTTGCCCAAGATATAAAGACTGGCAAAAGAGTTATTCTAAAGAGTGGCAGTGTTGCAAAAGCTGTTTCTGCTAGCTGTGCTTTTCCAGGTATATTTAAACCAAAGAAAATAGCGGGAAAAACCCTAATTGATGGGGGTGGTGCTGATAATCTTCCCGTTTCGGTTGTGTCTAAAATGGGTGCCGGTATTACAATTGCGGTTGATGTTCTCCCAAAGAGGGCTTTGAAAAAAGATCCAAAAAATCCGATTCAATTAATGGGACGTGCGATTGATTTGGTAATTAAAAAGATGGGGGAGGAGAGTCGACAAGCGGCCGATATTTTAATTGAACCAGATATTCCTCCCGAGATTTGGCACACCGATTTTCATAAAGCAAAAACCCTGATAAAAATTGGTGAACAGGCTGTTGCCAAGTTAAAGCTTGATCGAAAGTGATTCCATTCTAGAGTTTAGCGTCGAACGTGCAATATTTAATAGTTTGGCTGCCTTTGTTTGATTCCCATTGGCTGCTTTTAATGTCATTTCAATATAGTTTTTTTCAAATTCACGGCAGGCATCTTGTAGTGGTTTTGCGGCCCCGCTTTTTTCAAAGTTGATTCCCAGGAGATGTTCTTTTTTAATTGTATCTTGGTCTGATAACACTACTGCTCTTTCAATTAGATTTTGTAACTCCCTAACATTTCCAGGGAATTTGTAATTCATAAGTTGACTTAAGGCATGCGGGCTAATAGACTTCACTTTTTTATTTAGAATAGCATTGAATTTGTTGATAAAATACTCAACAAAAAGAGAAATATCTTCTTTTCTTTCTCGTAGTGCTTCAAGTTTAATTGGAATAACATTTATTCGATAGTATAGATCTTCTCTGAATTTTCCATTTTTAATTTCGTTTTCAAAATCTATGTTAGTTGCTGCGATTATGCGAACGTTAACAGGAATAGTATTATTCCCACCGATTCTAGCAATTGCTCTCTCCTCTAGTACCCGCAATAATTTTGATTGCATAGATGCTGGCATGCTGCCTATTTCGTCTAAAAATATTGTTCCAAGGTTGGCATGTTCAAATTTGCCAATTCTGCGCTCCATTGCTCCAGTAAAAGCTCCTCTCTCATGACCAAACAGTTCTGATTCAAGCAAGTTTTCTGGAATTGCAGCACAATTGATTGCGACAAAAGGTTGATTAGCACGATTAGATAGTCGGTGAATCTCTTTTGCAACAATCTCTTTTCCGGTTCCCGATTCTCCGGTTATGAGTACTGTGCTTGGAGTAGGGGCGGTTGTTTGAATCAGCTTTCTAAGTTGTTCTGTTTGTACCGATTTTCCGATTAGATCCGAGTACTTTGATGCTTCTTTAAGGCTTTCTTTTAAATATCGATTTTCTTTTTGTAATTTTGCTATTTTTTGAGCTTTTTCTACTACTGCTAATAATTCTTCTACATCAAAAGGTTTAGCAATATAATCAAGAGCTGAGAGCTTCATACATTCAACCGCAGACTTAATATCATTTGAGGCTGAAACGATAATAATTGGGATTTCTGAATCTATCTCTTTTATTTTTTTTAGGGTTTCAATCCCATCCATCTTAGGTAAACGTAGATCGAGTAGAATTGTCGAATAGCTCTCTTTTTTTAATTCTTCTAATCCTTCAAAACCGTTTGATACAGAAATGGGCAAATAGTCCTTTTTTAGCACTGATTTTAGGGTTTCTTGCATTACCTCTTCGTCTTCGATTATGAGAATTCTGTTTTTTTCTTTTTTCATTTGTTGTTTTCTCCTATTAAGTTTAGCATTCGATTTATTTATTGTCACTAATATTGCTCCCTAATTTTGTTTATCTCTAAATACTCTAATTATAGCCTCTCAATATTCTTCTATAAATCATGTTTTTTCTGTTTAAACTGGCTAAAATTCCCAACTCAAGCTTGCTTTGTTTTAAATAACCTAATACTTGCATAATATCTCTTGGGGTGAATCTGGGAGCAACTTTTAGTTCTAGTACTATTTTTTGTTCGATAATAAAGTCGAGACGATATCTGCTTAGTTTGTTTCCGTCGTATAGTAGATCAACCCAGGCTTCTTCAATAAAAATAATTTTTTGTTTTGATAGTTCTCTTCTGATTGCCGCTTGATATATTCTTTCTTGATATCCTCCCCCAAGCTCATTGTATACTTTGTATAGTATTCCAACTAGCCTGTAGCTTAATTCTGGATGAAGCAATTCACTCATAATGGGTATATGTAGCAATTTTTGTTCCTGAAACCCAAAAACAAATTTTCATTATAATGACAGTAAAAATATTAATAGTGTGATTGTTATTAACCCTCTAACTGCCGACATTTCGTACACTTTTGTTCGATCAGACCGAGTCGATTAGGGGATTAGGGATATTCTAATTCGAGAGATAATTTGTGCAAAATGTTATTTCGTTATGATAAAATCATTCAATATGGCACTATACAAAACAAGAGGAATCGTATTGGGCAGTAGACCCTTTGACGAAAACGCTAAACTCGTAACGATCTTCGCAAAAGACCACGGAAAGATCACGGTAATTGCCAAAGGGGCCAAGAGGCCGACCTCAAAGTTTGGGGGGAGGCTCGAGACCTTTACCTATGCCGAATTATTGCTGGCCAAGGGTAAAAGTCTGGATATATTGAGTCAAATGGAGGTTGTTGAGTCTTTTCAAGCGATAAGGGAGAATCCGGCTTGGCTAAACCTATCTTTTTATTTTGTTAAGATAATTCAGAATGCCAGTTTACAAGGGCATAAGAACAATAGGATGCTCAAACTGTTGCTAACCAGCCTAAAAAAAATAATTGATGGCCCGCCTGGTCAAAGTTTAGAATATATAGTAAAATTCTTTGAGGTTAATTTTTTAAAGATTGAAGGGCTATATCGCGGGGATCGAATGACAGAAGATCTAATAACCGAACATATAGAGAAAGATGTGAGATGGTGGAAAAATCAAGTTCTAGCGACTCAAGATTTATAGCAGTATTATCAAACGCACGTTTTATGTTGCTTTGGCTGGGTCAGGTAACATCGCAAACTGCGGACCGTGTTTTTGTTTATGTACTTATGATCGTTGCCTATTCATTAACCAAGAGCAATCTTGGTGTATCTCTTCCTCTTTTAGCTTTTGGAATCCCATCTGTATTGTTTTCTTCCTTTGCAGGGGTATATGTTGATAAATTAGATCGCAAAGGGATTTTATTGGTTACCAATCTTGTCCGTGGATTGCTAATATTACTCATAATTCCGTTAGCCACAAAATCGTTGGCTTTACTCTTTTTAATCAGTTTTCTGGTTTATACAGCTACTCAGTTTTTTGCACCGGCCGAAACATCTGCCATTCCAGATTTTGTTGACAAGCGACATCTTATTGTGGCTAATTCATTTTTTATGATTACCTGGATGGCCTCATCAGTTGTCGGTTTTGGATTAGGTGCTCCGTTAGTTAACTTTTTTGGCAAGAGTACCACCTTTGTTATTTCGGCCTCCCTTTATTTTGTCTCAGCAGGTGCAATTCTGCTTATTCCTTTTAAATTGAAGCAGAGATTAGTAAATAAAAAGACTCATGTTATGCAGGATTTAAGAGAGGGATTTAGTTTTATCAAACACAATCAAATTATTCAGTTTTCTTTATTAAAGCTTTTTGTTGCAGCGGCAGCAATAGCGGTTTTATCTCTTTTGGCTATTGGTTATGCAAAAGATATATTGCAAATTGGAGAAAAGAATTTTGGATACTTAATTCTAGTTGTTGGGGCAGGGATGGGGACTGGGATGACCCCATTAGAGCGGTTAAGCCATTATGTTAAAAAAGGAACAATTGTGGTCGGGAGTTTTGTTGGTTCAGGAATTGTGCTTATTATGATGTCTTATGTTCATGACCTTTATCAGGCCTTGGCTCTAATTTTTCTGCTTGGTGTGGGGAACATTTTTATTACATCGTCAATTCAGACTATCATGCAGCATAGAATACCTGCTCACATTCGGGGACGAGTCTTTGGTGTACAGAATATGGTTATCAATTCTGCTTTTACCTTTCCGGTAGTTCTATTTGGTCTCTTTGCAGATATGTGGGGGGTTCCTTTCTCTCTTGCAATTTTGGGATGGGTAGTCTTGGGGATGGGTTTACTCGGTATTTTCCTTCCGAAATTCAAAGAAGTGTGAAATTTTTCAAAAACCCTCTCGATATAAATCTATGAGATTTAGAATAACTGGAAGTAGGCGAGGGGAACTATTTAATTTACATTCAAGGAAATTGTTGGTGCGGCCCAGCTATCATATAGATAGTCGCTATACGCAAGGTGATAATTTACTAGATCGTGTTACCTCATCTCTGGGAGTATCCAAGCAACATGAAACTAAAGTTCGGAAAAATTTAGACGAACTATATAGAAGAACTCATCCTGATTTATTTGTAGATGAAACAAGAGTCCCTTATAATGATCCTTTAGTGTCGGGATCGTTAAGTAAAGAGTTGTTGGTTGGTCTCCCAGATGTGATTCCAAAAGAAGCACTTGGTTTGCGAAGAGAGGAACGATCACCACGCAAACTTAAAGTGGCAGAAATTATCTTTGGCCGCTTGCTTCCGGAAGAAGTTTTTATTGATTCAGATTCCAAAGCGGGTTTGCCTGCACATAGATTAGGTAGTTCTGTTCATGTTCCGAAACCCTCCCTTGTTTTATCTGAAATAAGTTCTGAGGTAGAAGGTACTATTATTGGAGAATTCGGGGCTTATAAGGCAGCTGAGCGTTTTGTATTTGCAAGTCGCGGGCATTTTTGTTGTGGAACATTTCTTTACATAATAGTATTGACGCAAATTGAGCATTGTAATCTTACCAGTTTTCCTGTACCCCTAGAAGTGCTCAAGACTTCACCAGTACGTGCAATTAATCAGGGGTTTAAGATGGACTTGCTTGATAAAAAAAGCCCTGCATCAGTGGTGCAGCGTCTAAAACAATTTCTTAAGCAAAAGCTGTCCCTTGATCCTAAAAATCATTTAACTAAAAACGACTATCATAAAATACTCGATTTTCTTTGGGATAATAGAGAGAAATCCTTAAAAGATGCAATTTCTGAATAGGGTTATATGTTAAAATTAACATATGCCACCTAAAATCTGTCAGTTCTATATAACACTTCGTTGTAATGCCTTCTGCGAATTCTGCGATGTTTGGAGTAAAGAAGAATATAAAAAAGAAGAGAAATACAAAGAAGCACCAATTTCTAGAATTTCGACAATATTAGAAGATTTAAAGGAAAAAGGAATAGAAGAATTGCGAATTACCGGTGGAGAGCCACTGGTCTATGACGATCTACCTTATGTTTTAACTAAAGCAAAGCAACTTGGATTAAAAACTGTTCTTTTTACTAATTGTATCTTGTATCCTGAACGGGCAAAAGAGATAAAGGGTTTGGTTGACCAATTATTTTTCTCACTAGATTATCCCTACAAAGAAAAACATGACCGCAGCCGCGGCCGCTCCTCTTTTAATCGTTTGGTTAAAAGCATTGAGGTTGCAACTCGCCTAAAAGAAGATCCGATTATATTTTATACAGTTACTCGAGATAGTATCTTATATCTTCCAGAGACGATCGAGTTTTGTGAAAAATTTAGTTTGGACGTATATTTAAATCCAGTCTATGATTTTGCCGGAATGCCCGGATTTAATCGGGATTCGATAGATTATATTAGGTACTATGGCCGCAGAAAAAATGTTTTTGTTAATTTGGCCATGCTGGAATTTGTAAAGAAAAAAGGGAATGGGATAGTCTGGCCGCGTTGTAGAGCATCGGAGACAGTTGTGACGCTTCTGCCATCGGGAGAGATCGTCTCACCATGTTTCTTTAATCAGGGGGGGAGACAGGGAAAAGAGCTGCTCTGTGCTTCTTGTATGAGGTGGCCATACATGTTACCATCGTTTTTAGTCGGATTTGATAAATATCGCTTCTTAGATTGGTATTCTAAAAATAAATGGAAGAAAAATAAAGGAGTATTAGTAAAATGAAGATTTTGATGTTGACCCCGTATTTTTATCCACATACTGGTGGAACCGAAAAATATGTTAAGGATTTATCGACAGAGTTGGTTAAAAAAGGACATGAAGTTACAGTTATTACAAATAATGTCCCGATTAGTAAAAAGGCTCCAAAAGAAGAAGAGATGAATGGTTTTAAGGTTGTTCGTCTATCTGCAATTGACGTTGCTTATCTTCCGATCACCATGTCTTTTAACAAAGCGATGTGTGATGGCTTTGATTTGGTTCACTGTCATGCACCGGCTGCCTCCTTTGTCCGTGCGGTTGCGGGTAAGATAAAAGCTCCGGTAATGGTAACTTATCACTGTGATATTTTGATGTTTGATAAGTTTATCGGAATTCCAATCCCTGGATTTTTAAAATCGTTTTTTAATAACTTAATGGCAGCATATTCCAAGTTCTGGGTAAAGAAAGCTGATGGGGTTTTGGCTACGACTGAATCATATGCAGCTGGATCTCCAGTTTTACGCGAAGTTCCTCACTATGTTGCGCCAATTGGTGTACATTATGAAAACTTCGATCCGATTATTAAGAAATTAAAGATATCTGAAAAGACCAAGAAGAAAAATCAGGTTGTTTTTGTCGGTAGATTAGCAGCTAACAAAGGGCTAGATTATTTAATTCACGCAATTCCAATAATTATTAGAAAGTTTCCAGATCTTAAGGTTCTAATTTGTGGAGAAGGGGAAGAGAAGGCTCACCTTCAATCTTTAGTTAAACGTCTTGGAGTATCTGATCATGTTGAGTTCCATGGAATATTGACGTTTGAACAGCTAATTGATAATTATGCTAATTCAATGTGTTTTGTGCTTCCATCAATTAATTCACTTGAAGCTTTTGGAATTGTTCAATTAGAAGCAATGGCTTGCAGTACAGCGGTGGTCGCTTCAAATATTCGTGGTGTTAATTCTGTTATTGATAATGGCAAGGCTGGCTATATTGCAGAGCCATTTGATCCTAAAGACTTAGCTGAGAAGATTATAAATGTTCTCTCTGATCCAAAACAAGCGATTGAGATGGGTAAATACGGTCGCAAGATGTGCGAAGACAAATATAATTGGGATGTAATTGCTGATAAGATTATCGGTTTTTATCAGGAAATGATAAAAAAGAAAAGAAAGAATTAAAAATTTCCCAATTAAAAATTAAAAATATTGTGTGCCTCGGCTTTGCTCGGCGCTATTATATGTGATTATAAAAATAGCTCATTGTTTTTAATTGGGATTTTTTAATTTTTGATTTTGGGTAGGTAATTATAACGATTCCCTGCATTCCAAATTAGGAATTTTGTAACTCCTTCATTGGTACAGGCATTTATCTGTTGTTGAATATAATTTCTTCCAAAATTATTTGTTCCTAGGGCAAATCCTTGTATCCAAGGACTTAGTTTTGCTTCTCTTGTGCCGATCATTGTTAACGCTTTTTTAACCCCAGTATTTACAAAGTAATAGGGATGTTCTCCTGGGTTTTTTATTCCATCATAGCCAGAATGGAAGTGAGAAGGGTAGAACATTGGGCATATTACATCAACTAACTCAGCCATTGCTTCAATGCTTTGTCCCAACAGCTGAATATCGTTCTCTTTTTGCCAGGCAGTTACTCCAAAGATATCAACTGCAATTGAAGTGTTGTATTTTTTTGTCCGCTTTCGTACATCTTTTAGGAATTGATTGATTATATCTACACGGGAGCGTTCATCCTGATAATCCAGTTTAATATTGTAGGCAGATCCTTCTGCTGGAAAGCGGATGTAATCAAATTGGATCTCATCAATCCCAGATTTAGCTGCGATTTCGGCTAGATATTCGTTATATAACCTAACTTCTGGAGAGTAGGGGTCAACCCAGCGGCCCTTTTTGAGGTCCCGATAATACTTATTGTTCTTAGTTTTAATTTGTAGGTCTGGTCGAGCAATGGCTAGGTGGTCATCCTTAAAAACGACTATTCTTCCAACAACTATAAAGCCTTCGTCATGCAGATCTTTAACTAGTTTTGAAAGCCAGGGATCGGGAGTAGTTTTTAATTCGAAATTTAGCTCTTCTTTTTTTATTATTGGAAGAACCTGGTTTTCAATCTTTCTCTTTATGTCGATTACCAGGGTATTGTAGCCATTTTCTATCGATTGGTTTTTTATTTTGGTATAACGAGGAGGATACTCTGTGGTCCAATAGGTAACGTAGATCCCTTTGTCTGATAGGACTTTTTCCTTTCTTGTATGGACAGCTCGCGAGCTGTCCCTTCTTCCTTCTTTTGGTTCACATAAGCTTAAGGGGGCAATGATTATTATGATTAAAGCGAGAAGGATTGCGTAGATTATTGTTCTTACCATGTTAGTATTTTATCATATAGTTAGTCCAACCTTTGCCTTAAACTAAAAATTAGGGTAAACTATCTTTATGTTAGAAGGGAAAAACTATCCTAAAGGTGTGCTTAAAATTATTGAAACACTCAAGAAAAAGGGCCATAAATGCTATTTGGTTGGCGGGTGTATTCGTGATCTCTTTTTGGGAAAAAATCCAGCAGAATGGGATCTTACAACCGATGCCTTGCCAAATGATGTAACAAAACCATTTAAAAAAGTAATTCCAACCGGGATCGATTTTGGTACAGTCACGATTATTTTGGATGATGGATCCTATGAGGTCACAACTTTTCGCAAAGACCAAAAATATGTTGATGGCAGACATCCATCTAATGTTGTCTTTACAAAAGATTTAAAAGAGGATTTATCTCGTCGTGACTTTACCATCAACGCACTGGCTTACGACCCGACAAATAACGAATTTGTTGATGAATACAATGGAGTAAAAGATCTCGAATTTAAACAGATTAAAGCTGTGGGGGATCCAAAAGAGCGTTTTGAAGAGGATGGACTACGTTCTGTCCGTGCTTGCCGCTTTGCCGCTCAACTTGATTTTCAGATAGAGAAGAAGACGAAGGCCGCAATTCAAAAGACTTTAAAAGTAACTCAAAAGGTTGCGGCTGAGAGAATTGGAGACGAGATCAAGAAGATGCTTTTAAAAGCGGATAAACCATCTATCGGCTTTGAGTTGATGCTAAAGACCGATCTATTGGAGATTATTATTCCAGAACTAGTAACTTGTGAAAAAGTAGAACAGCCAAAAGAATTTCATAAATATGATGTCTTTTATCACTCGATTTATGCCTGTGACGCAGCTCCAAAGACAAGCCTTGAGATTCGCCTGGCCGCACTACTACACGATATATCAAAGCCGGCCTGTAAAGATGGAGACCATTTTTATGGACATGATCAGAAGGGTGCGGATGTTGCAGAGGAAATCTTAAAACGACTTAAGTTTAGCAACCAAATAATTAAAAAGACTAAAAATTTGATCAAAAATCATATGTTTAACTACGCAACCAATTGGTCTGATTCTGCAGTACGCCGTTTTATGCGAAGAGTAGGGGTAGAAAATACTAAGGATCTATTTTTGCTCCGCCTTTCCGACACTAAGGCAATGGAACGTGAGATTGACTCAGCCTATCTTATGGAGCTTCAAGGTCGCATGGATAAAATTATTGACGAAGAGAACGCATTACACATTTCTGATTTAAAAGTTAAGGGTGAAGATGTAATGCAGCTTCTTAATATTCCACCAAGCCCTAAGGTTGGAGTTGTTTTAGGCTATCTTCTTGAAAAGGTTTTAGATGATCCATCTTTGAATGAAAAAGAAAAATTGATTGAACTTATAAAAGAGCATGAGAATTTATAAATTCCTGGTATTAATTTTTATTTTGTTGCTTTGCCAAGTCGGATCAATGGCCTTGGCCCAAGACATAGAGATAGATAAGCACAAGTATTACGATACTCTAACCATTAAAACTAAAGAATATATTCGCCCGAGAGTTTCTCTTCTAAAAAAACCGACCAGATTGGTTATTGATTTAAGAGGAGAAAAGATAAATTCTTCAAGCCTCAAGAGTAAACGTATTAAAAAGATTTTTACTAAACCGGGAAAGGTTGTTGTTTACTTGAATCGTTTGGTTGATTATGAGAATGCCTCTATCTTTGGTAAGAATCAGGTCGTTATTGAGATTAGGGATCGGTCTCGTCCTAGTATTTATACAGCGGCAAAAATGCCATCTGGATCCCCTCCAAAAGCTTTGCCTAAGATAAGGACCAAAAAAATAACACCACAAATTGTTGAGGTTGTTACCAAAAGGCCGATAAAAGGAGTTTTGAAGGGGAAGGTCATAGTTGTTGATCCGGGTCATGGTGGCAAGGATCCAGGGGCCATTGGCTTATATGGATTAGTTGAGAAGGATTTAACCCTAAGAACTGCCTATAAGCTGGTTGATTTCCTAAAAAAATCTGGGGCAAAGGTTTATTTAACTCGCAAAAGAAATGTTAAAGTAGATTTGAAGGAAGTAGCTGCTTTTGCTAATCGAATTAAAGCAGATGCTTATGTTGGAATTCATTATAACGCAACTTATAATCGTAAAATAAATGGAACCGAGACATATTATTATACTAATAGAAGTAGGAAGTTAGCTGAATTTTTACATAATAGGATCAGAAAGAAGACCAATCGGCCGGATAGAAGAGTTAGAAAAGCAAGGCTCTATACTATTTCGCATGCTGTTATGCCGGCAGTAATTGTTGAGCCGGTTTTTATGACTAATCCGACCGAGGCTAGGATGTTAAAGTCGGATCAATTTTTAAAGGGAATTGCCTGGGGGATTACCTCGGGACTTAAGGAATATTTTAAATGGCGGAAGTAGGAAATATACCAAAATTAACAGTTGAGCACTTGACTCCCCATGTTGGGATGGGAGTTCGCCCTCATCTTCCAATTGGAATCTACGATTCTGGGGTTGGGGGATTGTCAGTACTTTCGGAGGTTATAAAAGAACTTCCGCATGAAGATGTGATTTATTTGGCAGATACTGCTCGAGTTCCATTTGGTGGCAGATCTCATGATGAAATTATGAAAATCAATCATGAAATACTCAACTTCTTTGTTAAACAAGGGGTAAAGCTGGTGATCATAGCTTGTGGGACCTCATCTGCCATTGCTTATCCAAAAATTAAAGATGAATACAAG
The DNA here is from genome assembly GCA_964421245.1 of uncultured bacterium. Taxonomy (GTDB): domain Bacteria; phylum Margulisbacteria; class WOR-1; order XYC2-FULL-46-14; family XYC2-FULL-46-14; genus CAYQVW01. Next base: position 122,010 of record CAYQVW010000003.1, read on the forward strand.
ATTCCGATGGTCTCTATGATTGAGCCGGGGGTTCGTGCTGCCTTGGCCGCGACAAAAAATAAAAGAGTAGGGGTGATTGCAACTCAAAATACGGTAGATTCTTCTGCCTTTCAAAACGCAATTCTTACACACGATGATACGGTTCGAGTAATTGCCGAGGCTTGTCCTCTCTTTGTCCCTTTAATAGAGGGTGGATTTATTGAGGCGGAGGAGACCAAGACGGTGGCACGAGAATATCTTGATCCACTTGTTAAAATTGATGTGGATACTTTGATATTAGGTTGTACCCATTACCCTCATTTAAAGAAGGTTTTAGGTGGTATAATTAAGGCAGAGTTGATTGATCCGGCAGTAGAAGTGGTAAAAGAAGCAAGAGATATTTTAGTCAGACTTCATATGCTCAAAAAGGCTTCTACCCCAGCAAATTATACTTATTACACAACGGCAGAGCCTTTAAAGTTTGAAGAATTAGGATCAAAACTACTTGGAAGACCGATTACAGGAGTAAAACAAATTGACTTACGAATTAATGGTTGAGGACACTTTTTCGGCAGCACATCAATTGAGAGGTTATGAAGGAAAGTGTGAAAATTTGCATGGCCACACTTTTAAAGTCCAAGTCTTTTTAACCGGTGATAAGCTAGATAAGATTGGAATGCTAGTAGATTTTAAGAAGATTAAAGCAGAATTAAAAAAAGTATTAGATAAATTTGATCATACTAATTTAAACGAATTAGCAGAGTTTAAAGAAAAGAATCCGACTGCTGAGAATTTAGCCAGAGTAATTTATGAAAAAATATCCTCTTTGAATCCTTCTAAAGTTACAGTTTTTGAATCAGAAAAGGCTTCGGCTAGTTTCTTTTAAGAAATTGGTTGTTATTCTTCCCAAAAGTTATCTAAAGAATCAATATCTAATGATATTCCAAGATTTAGGTTAACTGTTTGACCACTATGCCAAGCTGGATTACGTTTAATTATTCTTCTAGACATTATTGTTTCCAGCGCAGATAGAACAAAGGTATGTTTTTCCTCAGTTCCTTTTTCCAATCCCATAGCTTCTGCTATTATATGTATAAAAGTCCTTTTATCTTCTGTAGCATATTCCTCCACCGAGACCCTTTCATCAACAGTATCTCTGTCTGTGTAAGTTATTTCAACAGAATCTAAAACCATTTCTCCAACAACTCTTCCTTTTTCTCTCCAGGATGAATTTGGCAACCCGTTAATCCAACAAATTACTTCGGCTAGGGTGCCTTCTATAGGTCTACTTGATGGTGGTTGCTCTCCAAACAGAGTTATTATGTTAACAACTGTTGACCAATGTCCGGGTATCCAAGGATTGGTACCGATCATTAGTCTATTCGCCGCTACATTTGGGTATTGCAAAAATACTTTAGTTCCTGCTTCTGGATTCAGCCTGGCATAGAGAGCCCGACATCTGTTTTGCCAAGTGTTTTGGTCAAGAGCATGATCTGTCCTAAGTTTGAAAGCTCTGGGAATCCCGCATTTTGCTTTATCTAAACGTGCAAATAACGTTAAGGGATGAAATCTATTTCTCTCAAGATCAATTGCATATGCTTTTTGTCTGTGAGGAGGGATTCCGGTGATTTCTTGGATTTTTTCTTGTTTTGCCTCAAACTGATCTGGTAAATCGGTCCTTAGACCGACATATCCTGGTCTACAAAGATAATTAAAGGGTCTTACAATTCGGCGTCTGGTTATTGGTGCTGCTGTATTGGTTCTTGTTGATAGCATTTCATTTTCCTCTAATTATTTATCGAAATGTTCTGACAAAAATTTCACTTTTTTCCTTCTTATCCCTTCTTATCCCTGCTTATCCCTGCTATTCCCTAATTTCCCTTCTACTCCCTGTGTTATAATAAATATATGAACTTTATTAAAATGCATGGATTGGGGAATGATTTTGTTTTAGTTGATACCAGAAAAGAGAAGCTTGATGGTATCGATTTAGCAGAACTTGCCCAAGATATCTGCGATCGTCACTTCGGAATAGGAGCAGATGGACTGCTTTTGGTCTGGCCGTCAGATAAAGCCGATGCTAAGATGCAAATATTTAATCCAGACGGATCAGAACCCGAAATGTGTGGTAATGGAATTCGCTGCTTTGCGAAATATTTATACGAAAGCATGAAAGAAAAGAAAGCCCTACTTTCGGTTGAAACCAAAGCTGGAATAATGTTGCCTGCTGTTATTGCTGAAAAAGGGAATGTTTCGGCAGTCGAAGTCGACATGGGTGTTCCTCAAACAGGAAAAGATGTGACAATTGAAGTTGGAGGTTTGAAGTTTGATGTTCACGAAGTGTCTATGGGAAATCCACATGCGATAATTTTTGTTGATGATTTAGGATCAATTAACTTAGCAGAGGTTGGACCCTTAATTGAAAACCATAAGAATTATCCAAATCGTACTAATGTTGAATTTGTAAAAGTAATCGATAGAAAGCACGTTGAGGTTAAGGTTTGGGAACGTGGGGCAGGGGTAACTTTGGCTTGTGGAACCGGAGCTTGTGCGGTTGCGGCAGCTTCTATTCTTGCCAATAAGACCGATCAAGAAGTTATTGTTAAACTTCCAGGCGGGAACCTTGATATCGAATGGAACAGAGACGATAAACATATCTTAATGCGTGGACCGGCTGAAACTGTTTTTGAAGGGAGCTATTTGTTATGAGAAAATCGAAACGTTTAGATAAGATACCACCGTACTTGTTTGTAAAGATCGAAGAAAAAAAGGCTGAACTTATAAAAAATGGTATTGATGTTATTGATTTTGGGATTGGGGATCCTGATTTAGCTACTCCAAAACATATTATTAAGAAGATGCAGGAAGTTATTGGGACAAAAGAAGCTGCGAACTATCCAAGTTCTAAAGGTGAACTCCCTTTTCGTAAGGCAGTTGCCGACTGGTACAAAAAACGCTTTAATGTAGATCTCGATCCAGGCACAGAAGTTTGCACTTTAATTGGTTCAAAAGAAGGAATAGGACACCTTCCTTTTGCCTTTATTGATTCTGGTGATATTTCTATAATTCCAGAGCCTTCATATCCGGTTTATAAAATAAGTACAATGCTTGCTGGTGGAGAACCATATCTTTTGCCATTAACGGCTAAAAACAATTTTATTCCAGATTTAGACGGTATTCCAAAAGATGTATTGAAAAAGGCAAAACTTTTATATATAAACTATCCAAACAATCCGACGGGGGCTATTTGTGATAAGGCTTTCTTGGAAAAAGCTGTGAAGTTTTGCAAAGATAATGATTTACTGTTAGTTTCTGACCTAGCTTATTCTGAGATGGGCTATGATGGATATGTTCCAATGAGTATTTTAGAAATACCAGGAGCGAAAGATATTGCGATTGAATTCCATTCGCTTTCAAAGACCTATAATATGACTGGATGGCGTATTGGAATGGCGGTTGGAAATAAAGAGGCCGTGCAGGCTTTAGCCACGATTAAATCAAATGTTGATTCTGGTGCTTTTAAGGCTGTTCAGATGGCTGGAATTGAAGCGATATCTGCTTCTCAAAAATGTGTAGAAGAAGGCAATAAAATTTTTGAAGAACGCCGTAATGTATTGATTGATGGATTAAATTCTTTAGGCTGGAAATTAAATAAACCGAAGGCTACTTTTTATATGTGGGTTCCGGTACCATCTGGCGAGACCTCTGCCTCATTTACTGAAAAACTTCTTGATAAAGCCGGGATACTTGTTGTTCCTGGTAACGGCTATGGTCCATCTGGTGAAGGCTATGTCAGATTTGCTATTACACTACCGAAAGAACGTATTTCAGAAGCAATTGAGCGGATGAAGAAAGAGAAGATTTTGTTTAGCTAAAAGCTTTCAAGAAGATCAAAGATTTGATCTATTTCAGGAGAAGCTAGTGGCAAGGGTAATTGACGGCGAGATAACTTATCGATAAATACTTCTTTTAATTCTGCTCTTCTTTCCGTAAAGTCTGGACGAACTTCTCCGTCAATAATGCATTCTGCATCTACCAGGGTACTGTATATTAACCAAGGATTATCCCATTGATTAAAAGAAGCTTGGGTTATTTTTCTGCTATTATCAACTACGGTTTGAGGATCTCCATCGTCCAAAGAAACAATCCTACATGGTCCATCCATGTCCAAATTAAGTATTTGGGCTGGTTTGTTGGTATGTGGTTCTTCTTCAATCGATGGTTTTGCTGCTGGGTTTTCTATTGAATCAAATACCATTTTGTCCACCTTCGTGTAAAACAAAAAGCAGATGTTTCTTTGGATCGTTTGGGTCTTTTCTTAAAACCAAAACACTTTGATCGCTGTGGACAATTAGTTTTGCTTGTCCCTTTTCTGTAGTATCTATTTCAAAATGATTATTTTCTAACCAGATTTGGTCTACAGCTTTCTTTAACACTTTTTTATCTATCTGTATTCCTTCATCACCTTTTAATCCTACCCAGCGTGATTTTACGGGATTAAAGGAGGCTGATCCTCCAAAAAGATGCAGGTGGAAAGGTTGTCTCTCAATAGTATCCCTACCGTGTACATATGTCGGTTCCTCTGATAGGCTTTCGCTCCAGAGTCCTATTTTATTACCCCAACCTCTTACTAAAGTTATTTTAGGTAGAGTTGTGTTTTGTAGGTATGAGGCAAGGATTACTTTTCCGATTTGCATATATATTTATCGTCTTATTTTACTGTAAATTTCAGTTTATTTTTGAAGTAAAACCACGCTTTCTAAATGTGCAGTGTGTGGGAACATATCGATTGCTTCGATCTTTTTAACTTGATAATTTCTTTCTTGAAGAATGGCTAGATCTCGTGCTAGTGTTGCTGGGTTGCAAGAGACATAGACAATTTTTGGAGCTTTTAGATCAATTACCTGTTTTATAGTCTTGTTACTTAGTCCACCCCGTGGAGGATCAAGTATTAGAATATTGGGGTTGAACCTCTTTGCTTTTAATACTTTTTCAACATTCCCTTCGTAATATATACAGTTGTTTAAGTTGTTTAACTTAGTATTTTCATTGGCTGTTTTGATGTTTTGAGGAACAATATCTATGCCAGCAACTTCTTTTGCTTGATCTGCCAGATAAATCCCGATAGAGCCCGTGCCACAATAAAGCTCAAGAATTTGATCCTCTTTATTTGGATTTGCAAACTCAAGAACCTTGTTATATAAAACCTTAGCCCCCTTAGTGTTTGGTTGAAAAAAGGTTTGCGGATATACTCTGTATTTTTTCCCTCCTATTAAGTCAACAATAAATTTCTCACCAGATAATAGTTTTGTCTCTTCAAAATTAACTACGTCTGATATTTGATTGTTCTTGACCCAATAAACGCTTTTAACTTCATTTGGTAATTCTGGTAGTTTTGGTATTTCTCCATGGGTTGTTACTAAAATTATCATAATTTCATTAGTGTTTTTACCCTCACGAATAATAAGGTGGCGCAGTAGCCCCTTTTGGGTTGTGGTGCTGTAGACGGAGAGTTTATGTTTATTGGCAAAATCAAGGAAGATCGGAAAAATCTTTTTAACAATCGGGCTAAATATCTCGCATTGTTTTATTTCAATCGCATTTCGAGTGTATTTTCTCAAAGGATGAGAGCGTTCTCGAAGACCTAAGATTACTTTGCCTTTCTTTTCTCCAAAAGCAAATTCCATTTTATTGCGATAGTGATATATATTTGGAGAGGGGATAGGGTTTAGGGTATAGGGGATAGGAATTTTTCCGATTGTTCTAAGGGTTCTCTCTAAATAGTTTTTCTTGAGCTCCAATTGTTTTTCGTATTTTAAATTCTGAAACATACAGCCGCCACAAGATCCAAAGTGGGGACATTGGGGTTTTTTATCAAAAGGGGAGGGTTGTTCTTCTTTTACTAAGTCAGCAAACTGAACCCCTTTGCGCCTTTTAGCCTCACGAATCAATACTGTTGAACCTAACTGTGCTCCTGGAACAAAATAGGTTTTTCCTTCATGTTTTGCTACTCCATAATTGTTTGGTAGAGCGATATCAATGATTTCTACAAATAATTCTGACTGGTTGAATTTTTTGAGCAGTTTTTTTAATCTAGTCGTTGGTAGTCCGACAACATTATCGTAGCAACCGTTTATCTTTTTAACGAATTTATCACCGGTCTCTTGAATGGCATATGATCCAGCTTTGTCTTTATAATCTCCAGTTGCTAAGTATTCTTCAATATCCTTTTCACTTAAGTTGTTGAACTCAGTATAGGTTATTTCATAATCAGACATTAACTTATCTTTATCTTTGTTGTATAAGGCTACACCGGTAATAACTTTATGTTTTGCTCCAGAGAGTAGTTTTAGTGTTTTTCTTGCGTCGTCAATGTCTTTTGGTTTCCCAAGGATCTTTCGATCAACCGCAACCACCGTATCTGATCCCAAGACAATAGAGGAGGGATGTTTTTCTGCCACATCCTTTGCTTTTAAAATAGCAGCTTCTACTGCAAATTCAACCGGATCGGTTTTTTCTATCTTTGATTCATCAACCGAACTGGGGAAGATTGTGAAAAGATTCACAATCTTTTTTAATAGCTCTTTTCTGCGTGGTGACTTAGAGGCTAAAATAAATTCCATATATCTATTATATCTTATATAATAAGAGTATGCGAAATGAGCCGGTTTTCAAGAAACGCAGAACAATAGCAATTATTGTTTTTGTTTTATTAATAGCATTGCTTTTATGGTCAGGTTTTAAAGTTTTTCAGATTGGATCAAACTGGTACTTTAATCGGCAAAAATATGCTGGAGTTGAGAGAATTGAAGGAAAGATTAAGTCTGGCCAGGATCTTTTCTCTTCTCTCGTAGAGTCAAAGCTTAAAAATGATCAGGCTAACGAGATCTTGGGCTCTCTAAATAGAATTCTCGATTTTACAAAGCTGCAGGTTGAGGATAGATATCAAATCTTCTTAAAAGATGGCGATGTAATAAAGTTTATCTACGAGAAGACCCCAATTGATCAATATTATGCCGTAAGAGATGATTCTGGTAAGCTTAATGGTTTCAAGCCAGGGATTGATCTTACTAAGGAGTTGATTGTGAAAACTTTCACAATCAACTCATCTCTCTTCAATGTGACCCTCCCCCTTTTTAGTAGACAGTGAAAGTTCGTAATATTAGAATAATAAG